>CAWIZX010000012.1:0-453278 GCA_963840735.1 Terriglobia bacterium | reverse complement strand
GATTGACGCAAATTTTTCCAGCCGACGTGAACTCCGTTCTTCGTTTCGGATCGATTAACGGCGCGCGACTGAAGGGATCCGCCATCAAAGGTCGATGCACCGGTGCCAGTTCCAGTGAGCGGATTGTAAAAAGGAACGTCAGCCAACTCCGATTCCTCGGGATGTCGCGTAAGCATGGAGCACCGGGACAAAGGAATGCATGAGGGATGCCAACAGATATAGATGTGGTATTCCTAACGAGATAGCTTCTGCCGCGAGCATCTGGCGTTGTCGGACCCGTAAACACATTGGAGAAGTCGGCCTTTTTAATGTCTGAAGAATATTCAGTTTCGAGCATCGCAGAACTGCTTGCCGTGCTTCCGGAAATTTACAAAAAGAGCAAGACCGTGTGGTTTCGGGGTCATGCCAACCACGAGTGGCACCTCGAGCCAACTCTGGCCCGACGGGGCAAACTGACTTCCGAATTGCAGTTAATGAAGCAATTCAAGCAGAATGCATTTCAGTTTCTCGACCGTCCGCCAGAAAACGAATGGGAGTGGATTTTTCTCATGCAGCACTACGCAATCCCCACTCGACTGTTGGATTGGACGGAGAGTCCACTGGTTGCTCTGTACTTCGCGCTTCAAAGTGCATCAACGACTAGCAGACAGCCGGCCGCTGCGCTTTGGTGTCTCTACCCGCAGCGGCTCAACGCGATTTCGGGGATCGTTTTGAGCCCACCCGACGATATCCCCGCGTTCGGAGATGAGCCTGAGTTGAAAGATTATCTCCCTTCACAAGTACAGTCAGGAAACGCCAAGAAAAATCCGCTGGCGATCGTTGCTTCGCGCAAATTTGCAAGGGTGTACGCGCAAAAGGGCGTGTTCACTATATTGCACCGTATGCCGGTTCGGCTCAATGAGCTCAAAGATGAAAAGGGCAATCGCCCACACCTTCTGAAAATTAAAATTCCACGCGCTTCGGTTCATCGTTTAAGCAGGGAGATCGCGCTTTTAGGGATCACCAAGCTTGCCGTGTTTCCCCAACTTGAAAACGTCGCTGATCAAATCGTCGGTCGAACTGGAATGATTGAATTCGAGTGCGATCAATTGAGCGATAGCGCGGTCGATGATGATGTATCTAGAGAAGGAGAGGTATCCTTCTAACTCCCGACTATCAGCGGGAGGGCTGAGGTCTGGACGCGCTACAAGAAGAGCAACTCTTGATCGATTCTCTGATCAATGGATTCGACATTCCGAAACTTCTACCTGCACGAATATGACAAAGCGAAAAAGATTAATAACAAGCTGGTTAAGTACGCCATCGTGGACGGTAAGCAGCGGCTGTCAGGCCATGTGGGAGTTTATGGATGGAGGTCTCTCTCTTAGCGATGAGATCCAATACATGCGGGAGCCAGGTATTAAATTGGCAGGGCTCAACTACGAGCAGCTACGGCTTTGAACGTCCCAAGATCCACGCTCGATTCACTGGTCGCACCCTCTCGATAATAACAATCCGAACAAACGATCTCGATTTGATCGAGGACATGTTCTCGCGGCTCGACGAGGCAGTTCCTCTTAATGCAGCCGAGAAAAGAAATGCTTTTGGCGGCCCCCTGCCACCCTTGATTAGAGACCTAGTAAAAGATGACTTTTTTGCTGACCGAGTGGCGATTTCATCGTGCGCGATATAGACATCACGATTTGGCCTGCAAGTTCATCTACCTCGAAGAAGGGGGAGCGTGACGTCCGAGACGAAAAAGAAGACTTTAGATGATTTTGTAAAAGATTTTGCAAAAAAGCTAGTAAAGCGGTCCGAGACGCTCACCGGCGAAGTGCGCAAAACGCTAGTCAAGCTTGCAGATATATTCAAGAGCAGGGACAGCCTTCTGAGATCGCCAGGAACGGTTGTAATATACTTTTTGCTGTTTCGAAGAACCACGACTCGCTGGAACCCTGCATCTCGTGACACGAACCGGCCTAGAGCATTTTGAAAAGACTCTTGAGCAAAACAGGCAATCCGCCAAGCACGAGCTTCCTACTGCGAAATTCGAACTGCTCAGTACGACCGTCTAAGTCAAACGCCAAATGACGAGTCCGCAATCGAATTCAGGTTGAGGATATTGCGGGAGTATCTTTTGCCAGCCGGAAAGGATATCGCAAAACCCAAATAGGAGGACTCGTGTCTGATGATGACTGGCCGGTGAATAGCAGCGCTGTTGTTTTCGTGCGGGTCAGGTCACCGCGATGAATGCCTGAACGCGGACTGGTTCACGAGCCTGAGACAGGCGAAGAATACGATCGAACAATGGCGCTGCCGATACAACGACCTGCGGCCTCACAGTGCATTGAACTATGCGACTCCGACCGAGTTCGCAGCCCTGGGGCAGCGCTTCCTTCGCCGTCGGGAGTATGAGTAGCATGGGGACGAAACCGCGTCAAGGCAACCCTGGCGGGCTCGCTTCGCTCGGCCTTGACCCGGCCTCGCCCCCATGCCAAAGGCCCTAGGTATGACGGCGAAGGAAAGCTACGAAGAAAGCTGAAAATGAACGGAATCTCCAGTTATGAATGGACCGGTTTTGCCGGGCAGGTCACCTGAAGAGTCCGGTTTGCGGAATGTCGCCCAGCCGGTCTTGCCAGTTTCCAATAAAGCCTTTCTCTGAGCAGTGAGGAAAGTTTCTCAGACGCGTCTTGTGATTCCAAATGGCTTCGAAGTGGCAGCCTTCCGTTGCCGCCAAATGGTTATCGCTCGAAATTGATGGTGCCGCTCGAAAATCCGAATGCAGCGAAGGCTCAGCACCCCAGACTACCCGGGGATCCAAATCTTCTCAGCCGCAACCGTTTCAGCGTCAGCGGGGAGTTCCAGCGCATCTTCCGATTTTGTGAAGAACGCCAGCCCCTTATAGCTCGACCAGATATTGAAAATTCTCTGTAAAAAGACCGCCGCGAGCGATGACGACCATGGGCTCCGCAACTCGGCTCAGCACCTTCAGGAACTCCACCGGCTCGAGCTTCACAATGACACCTGATGCCTTCGTCGCCTCCGCGATCACTGCTGCTGCTGCTCTGCCACTGCTCCCATGGCTTCACACCCCTAGGTGAGAAGTATAGCCGATCCGACCATTCAACCCGCGAAGTCCCGTTTCCGGAAAGTGCCGCCACAACGCAGTTTATGTGAATGATAAAATTCGACCCGGCGGGGCCGTACCTTACACTGCGGGACCATACCTTCCTCTCTTACGCCGATGCTTCGGCTCCCAAAGTCAAAGTGACTGGCTTCGCGTCGCCAGACCGAGGGACGAAGCGGCGACACTCCGGTAGCGGGACTCTTTGGGACCACGTATGAGATCGCGCTAATCAGTGCTGCCGCCTCCTGGCATTAGCCAAGCGCCTAACAGTTTCGTCGGCGTCTCCGAGTAACCCCTCGATAGTGCTGCTGGGCGTGGAGGGGTTTTGAGCAACGCTCACGCGGACATGCGTCACTACGTCCTTACTCAAGACAGCCAGAACTTCTGTCGGAGCATTCGGATTTGCTGCGACATTCCCCCTCGTGTATTCGTTTGGACTGCCGGCCAAGCGAGAAAGAATGTCCCCGGGTACACTGCGATTGCGAGCCAAGCCCCATTCGACGAGGTACCCGCCGTGATCCGCCAGCTTGCGCAGAGTCGCTTCGGAAAGCTTCGGGCTTCCGGCTACATCGCCGAGTACATATTCATTGGTACTGGCCGCCAGCCTCTCCAGAGATTCCGGAGCGGCATTCCCGTCTCTGGCGGCCAGACGTATTGCTGCAAGCTGGTCGCGCCGATGGCTGAGTGTTGTAAGCCGCCAGCCTCCGACAAGCAACAGAATTACCGGGACCATGGCCGCGGCGATTGCCGATGTTCTGCCCGCTTTTGCAGGCGACCTATACCAAACCACGAAATAGCCGACACACCATCCGGCCAGGAAAGCCAACAGGGACATGAAGGCCGCGTAGAAAGGAAGGAAGATATATCCGACGGCGGCAGTAGAGCTTTTCGACCGGGAGATGGATAAAACGCCGCCCGCGAAGAAGACACAAAAGCAAAGAATGCCCGCGATCGAACCGAAACGCCGGGGCGTCTCTTTGTCTTCGGCGGGCGCTGACTCACTCAGAATCGTCAGACTCATTCCTGTGCTTCCATCCGGCTTCCCGCTCATCCCATGCCGGTCTTCATTTTATTCTTCGCTGTCCCGTCGCATCGCTTTACGCGAAGCCTTTTACGCTCTCCTGGGAACGTGCCAGCGATTCCCGAAAGTGTCTCGTCGCCGATCTCAGGATCCGGCGGTTCCCGCAAAGCGGCATCACTGGAGTGTGTATTCCGAAAAATCGCAACGCGCGACCGCTTTGACGGGTAACGCGCTACTATCTTTTGCCGATAATTGGCACCGGAAACAGCCCTCACCGGTACGAAAAGCCGACAAGGCGTCACAGTGAATCGGCGAATGGTGACCAGGTCGTTGCCCGACATTCCGCCGATCATAGTGCGAAAATGAATCGACAACACAGACGGTGTCGGAGTTCCTGATCATGGACCAATTCACAATCATCGGCACACTGCGCGAGCATGAGGGAGAGCTGCGTTCAGCCGGAGTGGAGCACCTGTTGCTCTTTGGCTCCTGGGCGCGCGGCACCGCAGTCCAGTCCCTGTCGGACATTGACCTCATTGCCGAATTCGACGCCGGGCGCGAATATTCGCTCCTGGACCGAGTGCGGTTGGAGAACCGCCTCGCCGATATGCTGGGGGCCAAGGTAGACCTTGCTCCTCTGCGGACGCGAAAGCACGGAATCCGGGAACGAGCGATGCGCCAGGCGGTTCCTGCCTTTTAAGGATTTCAGCCGATCGTTGCGGGACATTGCGGAAACCATCAACCTGATCGAAAAATTCAGAGCGGGGATGGATTTGGATGGCTTTATGGAAGATCCCAAGACCATCGCAGCGGTCGAGCGCAAATTGCTGGTCATTAGTGAAGCAGCGATTCGCCTGGGCAAAGACGCGGAGGTTCTTGCCCGGGCTTGCCTTGGGGAGAGATTCGGGGAATTGGCAATTGGCTGCGCCACCAATATGATGCCGTTGAACTTTCGGTTGTATGGAAAACTCTGCGCGACGATATGCCCCCACTTTCGGCGGCGGTAAACGTCGCGCTTGCGCTGGCAGTGGCAGAACCGTCAGAGCCAACATTCGACTGATCCTGAAAGTGCGCGCCGCCTCCATCGCGGCGCTGACCCTGCCGTGGACTTCGCCGTCATAGGTGAGATGACGATATCGAGGTTATTGCGCGGGGAAATGGCATCCGGCGGCTGAAGACTCCGATGAAACGGTATGGCGGCAACAACTGGCGGAAAATGAAGGGCTCGCCAGTGTCCGCACATTGAGCGGATCGGCGAGTGGGCGGAACTCCATTGGTATGAGGCCCATGGCGCGGGACGTAAGCGATGGAAGATCAAGCGTTTCCTGGACTGATAATGAAAAAATCTACCGGCCATTCAAAGTTCGTTCTCTGTGTTCGCTCCGGTGCGTCGGAGGATCTGGAAGTCAGGAAGGTGTATGAAGCCCGCCCGGACCGGAAAACGGCCAGCGAAGGCTATCTGCGCATTATCGACGAGAGCGGCGAGGACTACCTTTACCCGTCAGAGTTTTTTGTGCCCGTGAGACTGCCCGCAGCTACGATGCGTGCTTTGGGGGAGCAATCCGCCGCGAGCTAGTCCCAAGGGGAAAGACGTCGGCCATTCAGAAAGAGCCCAATGCGCTGCGAGATTACTCCCAATGAGTCGGCGTCGAGGAAACCGTGCCGAGTGAAACGACGTACAGCAGCCTTCGCCAGGCCCGTTCGGTTCAGGCCCGCTTTGGAAATGTGCAGGCTCCGGCCCGTTTGGCGCTCGCAAAGGAGGGGAGTTGGTTCCGCAGGCCACGATTAGCGGTGAAGTGCAGATCCATCTTACCCGACATATCAACGGGTTTTCAGCGGGGGCCGAGGGCAGTTCAGCGAGATGCCGACGAACCGTCACAATGAACGCTTCCGGCCCGCGACCTCCTGTTTATTGTATTGTTAAATACAATGAGGCGCTTCCTTTGGTGCTTTGCTTTGCGCCGGCGCTCCATGCAAGCGCGCAAATCCCCGATGCGATTGATCTGGCCGTACCATGGTTGACCCAGGGCCCGAACACGCTGCGCCTCACGGGCGGTTATTCCTACGATGCCGGCAGCTATCTTAGGCTGACCGATTCGGTTGAGAATCTTATGGGCGATGGCGAGACCTCACACGTGAGTGCTACGGTGGGCATGCGCCTTCGGCGGATCGAAGTCGGCATTCGGGGGCACGCTACGACGCGACGCCGTGTCGAGTTCGGCATAGATGTTTATGGACAATCGTACCGGTACAACCAGCTTCTCGAATCCTCGGTCCTCTCGTTCAACCGGAATATCGGCGTTTTCAGCCCGCTAAATGGGTTCTACCCGGACGACCTCACCAATTACGTGCGCTCCAGCTATGGAGCCAGGGTTTTTGCCGAAATTCCGTCCGCCTCGGGAAGGTCGCGCCCCTCTCTTGCGTACGAGTACGATGTCTCTGCATACCGAGGGGTAACTACCGGCACCGCCGCATGGTTTGGCCAGCTCAATTTCCGCGGGCCGGAAGTGTCTGGCAGCTTAACCGGAATCCATTCGGGAAAGCTCATGGCGTCGTATTTCTATAACACTGTCGATGATCCTGTTAAGCCTGCGAAAGGGGCAACGTTTCGAGTGTCGGGGGGCCTCGCAGGGTTAGGCGGCAACGTCAATTTCTTCGAACCCAACCTCGAGGCCAAGTTCTATCACCGGGGATTTGCGAGACGCCACGTCATTGCCCTGCAGGTTCGCGGGCAGCTTGTTGCGGGATATAACGGCAGGGCTGCGCCACCTGTCAACCGTTATTTTATGGGCGGCGAAGATGAATTGCGAGGGTTCGATAGCGGGAGCGTGGGACCGGTCGCCTTCATTCCGGGTGCGAAGTCTATCGACGTGCTAAATTCGGACGGCTCCAAACGTCTCGCGAAGATAATCGTGAACAATGTGCTCACTACTGTCGATGTTACCCAACGGGTTCCCTATTATCGGTACTCCAGTATCGGAGGCGACACAAAAGTGGTTGGGAACGCCGAATATCGTATCCGTCTTGTCGCCCCTGTGACGCTGATTCTGTTCGACGATGTTGGCATCAACCGGACGACCTTCGTACATCAGCTCAGGATGAACGATGAGGCGCTGCTCGCAGCTTTCCCCAATTTTGGCAGCTCTGCTAATCGCGCCATCATCCCCAGGGGCCTGCAGGTCCCCCGTATGTCGCTGGGTGCCGAATTGCAAATTCTCGTGCCGAAGCTAAGAATGCCCGTTCGCTTCTACTGGGCCAGCAATCCACTGGCGTATCGCAACTATTTGCCGTTTCGGCCCGTCGTGGTGGATCGGAGCACGTTCCCCAACGCGACTGCCTTCAATGAAGCTGTCCAGCAAACTGCCAGCACCTCGTATTACCGGGAACCGCGATCCCGGTTTCAGCTCTCGATCGGCCGCACTTTTTAATCCGGGCCTTACACCTTGAGGACCGGAAACGGTCTTGGGCGAGGTGTAGCCCGCTGTCTGAGTGGATCGGCCACTCGGAGAAACTTGATAGTTTACGACGATTAGGAACGTAAAGTCGGCTCATCGTCTCGCACTGCCCAGATAAAATCCGGATTCCCGAACCGGGAGTTGGCCGTCCGAGATCCAGACTGAATCGTCTCAGCACAGCACCGGTGTTGCTATACTTTTACCCGGCGCTGACACTTTGCAGCGACTACAAATCCTGCTGCCCTCGGGCGGCATGTAAGTCCAGGACTTGATCAGCTTTTGACAGGTACCAAGGCGATGCCCAACGACGATTTCAATCCTCTACGTCCATATCTGCGTCGGCTCGCCCCTTTCGAGAACGAGGTGAGTCATGTGTAGCGGTGATTTTCTTCGCGCGAAGCTGGAAGGGCGCAGAATTTCAATGGTGACGTGTTATGACTACACGTTCGCCCGTCTTCTGTCGAGAAGTGCAATTGAGGGAATTCTTGTCGGCGACAGCGCCGCCATGGTTATGCATGGACATCCCTCCACACTTTCAGCCAGTGTCGAATTAGTTCGTCTTCATACCGAAGCCGTCGTGCGCGGCGCGGCGGGTAAATTCATTGTCGCGGACATGCCGTTTCTGTCTTTCCGGAAGGGACCGGCAGCGGCTCTGGACGCGGCATCCGTGCTGATGATTGCCGGCGCGAATGCCTTGAAGGTTGAGGGTATTGACGGACACGAGGATGCGATTCAACGATTGGTCCAGAGCGGGATACCGGTAATGGGCCATCTCGGCCTGCAGCCTCAGTCCGTTCACGCGTACGGAGGTTTTCGCGTGCAGGGTCGCAGCAGCGACTCGGCTCGGGACATCGCCCGCCAGGCGGTTGCTCTCGAACAGTTAGGCGCTTTCGCGATCGTGCTGGAGTGTGTTCCAGGGAACGTTGCCCGGGAAATCACTAACACGATTCGCATTCCGACGATCGGCATCGGCGCCGGCGCGGTATGCGACGGACAGATATTGGTGTTGCAGGATCTGCTGGGGTTGAACATGGACTTTCGTCCGAGATTCGCACGCCCGTTCCTGGACGGCGCGCGGTGCGTGCTGGATAGCCTCGCCCGCTTCGATGAAGCCGTAAAGTCAGGGACGTTCCCCACCATAGAGGAGAGCTATTCCTGAACCAGGTCTGTAGCAGCATAGCCGACTGGCGGGAGCGGCGGCGCGCACTCGGCGGGCAGAGCATCGGATTCGTTCCCACAATGGGAGCGCTTCATCGTGGACACGCTTCGCTGGTGGAGCGATGCCGCCAGGAAAACCAGGTTGTGGTCGTCAGCATCTTCGTAAACCCATCGCAATTTAACGATCCAGGGGACCTCTATCGCTACCCACGCACGCTCGATCGGGACCTGCGCCTGCTTGAGGACCTTGGCGCAGACGAGGTAATATTACCCAACGAACAGGAAATGTATCCGCACGGCTACCGCTACCGCGTAGAGCCGAACTGCGGCGATCCGGTGCTGGAAGCCGTGCACAGGCCAGGGTTCATGCAGGGCGTGCTGACGATCGTATTAAAACTGCTGAATCTGATTCTTGCGGATCGCGCCTATTTCGGAGAGAAGGATTATCAGCAGTTGGTGGCCGTCACGGAGATCGCTCAGGAATTTTTCCTGCCTACGCGGATTGTCCCCTGCCCGACAGTGCGGGAGGAATCGGGTCTGGCGATGAGTTCCCGGAATTTGCTGCTGTCGCCGGAAGCGCGTGACAGGGCGGCTTATTTATTCCGTTCTCTCATCGCGTCGGCCAGTTCCATTGAAGCGCAGGCAGCGCTCGAAGCACAAGGATTTACGGTGGAATATGTCGCGGAGCGCTGGGGAAGACGGCTGGCCGCCGTGTGGATAGACGGAGTGCGCCTGATCGACAACGTGCCGCTCGCAGAGAAAAGAGTGGAGTGATTTAAAAGGCTTCTGATTATGCTTCTTACGCTGGATGTCGGTAACAGCCAGATATTCTGCGGCGTGTACGATGGCGAGGAGTTGAAGACAACTTTTCGGCGCACTTCGAGTATCCGGGCTTCGTCTGACGAATTTGGCGCGTTCTTTCGTGCAATGCTCCGCGAGAACGGCGTCGATCCTGGACAGATTCACATGGCGGCGATCTGCTCAGTCGTGCCGGACACGGTACACTCCCTCCGAAATTGTTTCCGGAAATATTTCCGCTTCGAAGCTTTTATACTTCAACCCGGAGCAAAAACAGGACTGCGGATCCGGTATCGCAACCCGTCAGAGGTGGGCGCCGACAAGATCGCGAACGCTGTTGGGGCTCTCAGCCGATTTCCCGGGCGGAATCTGTTGATCGTCGATTTTGGCACTGCAACGACGCTCTGCGCAGTTACCAGGGACAAGGAATATCTCGGCGGAGTCATCATGCCCGGGATAAACCTGTCTATGGCGGCGCTGGAATCTCAGACCGCCCGGCTGCCCATCGTGGAGATTGTCCGGCCCGACGACGTTCTGGGACGCTCTACAGTCGAAAGCATTCAATCGGGATTGTATTACGGCACTCTGGCTATGGTGCGAAGTCTTGCAGCTTCGGTTAGGGCGGAGCACTTTAACACCGGGCAACCCCTTATCGTTGGGACCGGCGGGTTCGGACGATTATTCGAAGAGGAGACCCTATTCGACGAATTCGTGCCCGAGCTTCCACTTTTAGGGTTACGCCAGGCGATCAAGCTTTCACAAACAGAGACGAAGAGGTAGGCCCATGTTCGTCGAAGGAACTGGCTGGCTTCAGGAAGTACGGATGACCCAATTCACTTTGGCGGTTGTCTTCGTTCCGTAGATTGGCCGCAGTCTGCGTTCCTGACGTCGGCACAAGAGAGCAACGGGCGTGACACGGCCATGTGGTCGCGGTGAGGCTGCAAAGCGGTTCCTTTGTGAACGCCGGTACGAGCTTAAATTCAGCCTCTCCTATTGGCGGACCGAGCACGGCCGACGATCCCTGCGAAGTCGCTGTCGCGGGTCACCAGTCCGGCTCCAATAGCCAGAGCTGTAGCCGCCACCCACAAATCGTTCTCATCAAGGGCGAGACCCTGCTGCTGGCGGGTCGCTTTCAGATCGGCGTAGAGGTCTGCAGCGCGTTCCGGGATCGGCTCGCAACGGAATGCGTTCAGGAATTGAAGACTGGTTTCTTCGAGTTCGGTGCGGCGTTTGCCTCGCGGTAATCGGGCGATACCAAACAATATTTCGCCCCGGACGATGGTGCAGGTAACAATACGATCAACTGGCGCCAGACCGGCAATCCAGCCCTCAATCCGCCGTCCGCCCTCATCAGGTCACTGATGGCGTTTGTGTCCAGGAGATAAATCACCCCTGCCGAAACTCGTCAAATGTGCCTTGATCATGCAATGGCAGACGCGCTGAAAAGATCGCTGCTTCCAAATCGTCCACGGCTGCTGCACTCGGATGAGGCAAACTCCGAATAGCGCGCAAAATGGCTCCAGGCGAACCCTCCTGCTCCAAAAGTTGGCGCAGACTCTCGACCGCCAACTGATCAATGCTCTTATGCTGCAAGGTGGCGACACGCTCCAGTCCACTGCGCAAGATCGTCTGGAATTTGAATCGTCATCGTCGGCCTCAAACCATTGTTGCAAATAGTCACCCGGCCGGAACATAGGCATTTCGTAGATTTGGCCTCTTTTTGGCTGTTTGCGGTGCCATCTCGGCACAAAAGAGGAACACGCGTTTTCGGTCCCGGTCGCGGTGAGACTATCTCGAAGGCGGCGAATCCCTGGGGAATTCCTGCGGCTATTCCCTACCGTTGCGCACGAATTCGCAATCCAGGCGCTGGAGGAAGCAAAGGAATCGCTGCTCGCCAACATCGTGAAGAAGCTGCCGTCAGTGACGATCTGAGCGGCAAACATCAGCAACGCGCGTCTTAAGCCATGTGACCGTCGGCGCTGCGGGGCCAAGGTTCTGTGAATACAGCATAGGTACTCGCACCAATTCTTTCGGACGCAGTCGCAAAGCTTCAGCTTCGCGACCGCAACGCTATTTTCGCCGTGGCACTTCTCCAACTTCGAACGCAAAAGCGTATTCTTCACCGGTGGGCTGACGGCATACTCCCCTTCATTCAGCGGTGCTTTGTTGGTTAGCGTAAAACAACTGCTATCCGCGGGTTCAACCGTGAATGGAATCTCGGATTCTGACAGCGCGGATTTGCCTCCGCCAATCCAGATGTTAACCTTAGCGATCGTTACGTCCCGTGAATTCTTTGTTGACCGAAGTCTATAGACCTTATATCTCGTCGGATCGGCGCTGCAAAGGCGAAACCGCAACGGGTGTCCTTCTCGGAAACGGACTGCGGCATGCGCGCCCTTAATCTTTGCTGAGAACTTCGCGCGACCGCTCGCAGGTGCAGCCTCTTTGGCCAGTGGTTTGAAATTCGAGCCGTCTGCATAATACACCACGCCCGGTTCACGGGAAGGCATCTCCTGTGCCGACGCGCTTGTAAGCAGGGATCGTGCTGGATACTTTACTTCCCCACAGTCGTTCGCGCCTCCGATCTGTCGCAACGTCGCGACAATCTCGTCGCGCGTAGCGCCCTTATGATTCGACACTGCCCGCAGAATTGAATTTAAGGTCCCAATTCGAAGAGTGTTGTGATTCGGAACGGCAATCCGCTGATGCGATGGTTCTCCCGTCTCAATGATGATGTGGCTTCCGGATTGATGCGCCGTGGAGTATCGCCATCGGCGGCAGAGAGCCTCTACGAGGCGTTCGCCCGAAACGTCCCGGGGCAACCTCATGCGACGGATAATACTTCATCCCGGACCAGGTGAAGGCGGACTCGTTCCGGCCGTGGCTGGTCGAAGAAAAACGCGGCGGTGGCATCGACGACGTTCCTCCGCAGTTCGTCCCAGGTGTCGCCCTCCGCAAAAATGTTTTCCGTCAGGCACTCCGCGCAAAACCCGCCGTCGGCTTCCTGCATCGCCTCGAACACCAGTTCAGACATACCCCGATGATACGGGAATTTGTATTGACGCACCAGATCGGTACCGGTAAGTAGAGTTCGCAACGCCGATTCCGCAATTTGCGCTCGACCGCTGCGATGGTCTTGGTATCTTCGATAAAGCCATCGAAATCCATCCCGGCTGTGAATTTTTCCATCAGGTTGATGGCATCCGCAATGTCCCGCAGCGATCGGCTGAAATCCTTAAAAGGCAGGAACCGCCTCGCGCATCGCTCGTTCCCGGATTCCGTACTTTAGCGTCCGCGGCATATCGGCGAGACGGTTCTCCAACCGCACTCGGTCCAGCAGCGAATGCTTTAGCGTCCGCACAGGAGCAAGGTCTACTCTCTCATCTCGCGCGCCGGAAAAGACAAGCAGTCGAAATCTGAGCTTATACTGTTTTGAACGGCGCGTTCGGCCCGGTCGCGTATTGCTCGAATCGCAACCGGCGTATCGACATTTCGCCAACGCTTAATACAATAGGCTGATTGCATGAGCGCCCTCCCGCAGACCAAACCGAAACTCGTCGCTATCTCAACGGGCGAAGACGCGCGTGCCGCGCTGATAAAACAGGCATCCAACGAATTGGTCTTCGGCGTAGTAGGGGGTGCAGGCGCGGGGACAAGCACCATCGCCGACGCGCTGGAAGGCGTTCTTCTGGAAATCGAGGTGCAAGGCAGGAGGTTCGATGTCGTGCCGCTAAAAGCGAGCGCGGTCATCCGTCAATGGGCCGCCCGAAATCACCTGCCGCTGCCGGAGAAGAGTGTCAAGACGCTTGCGGCTGTAGGAACGCTGCAGGATTACGGAGACAAGATGCGCGAGGGTGTGGGCACAGGAGTGGTCGATCACTCGGCTGTGGCGCGTGCTCTCATTACAGAGATATGCAGAGCTCGTGCGGCTCGAACAAGAGTGCCTTTTGTTCCGGGCGAAGAAGTCGCGCCGGACGGGGCACCTCGCGCCTACATCCTCGACTCGCTGCGGCATCCGGCCGAGGTGGAATTGCTTCGGCAGGTTTACGGCGATGCTTTCATTCTCGTGGGCGTAGTTTGCGAAACAAACAAACGCGAGGCAAGGATCAAAGAGAAATACGACGATGCGGGCGGTAAAAACGCCCGTTTGTTCATGAGCCGGGACACGGATGACTCTGAGCGGAAGCACGGCCAACATGTCGCTGAGGCATTCCACTTGGCCGACTTCTTCGTCGATAACACCCATGACCGGGAGATCAGCAAAGGCGAGGCGAACCCCGACTGGAACGCGGCTGAAGATCTTGATCGTCTGGCGCGCATAATCTCAGGTCAGCAACTGGAACGCCCGACCATGGCGGAGACAGCCATGTACCACGCGTTTAGCACGCAGATGCAGAGCGCTTGCTTGTCCCGTCAGGTCGGCGCCGCGTTGGTCAACAAAGCCGGCAATATCGTCGCGACAGGGTCAAATGAGGTGCCGAAGGCCGGAGGCGGCGTCTACGGTGAGTCCGCAGAACCGGAACAGCACGACGCCCGATGCGCTTATTTCGGCAACAAAAGCGAACGCTTCTGCAGAAATACCGAGCAGCAGAACCAGATTGCGGCCGATCTGATCGATACGTTGACGCAGCTTGAGATTGCAATACCCGACAAAGACATCCTTATCGATGCTTTCCGGCGCACCCGCATCGGTGGCCTGCTGGAATTCAGCCGGGCGGTGCATGCGGAGATGGATGCACTGCTCTCCGCCGCCCGCACGGGCGTAACTCTGCTCGGAACGCGCCTTTTTGTAACAACGTTTCCATGTCACTACTGCGCCCGGCACATCGTCGCCGCGGGAGTCGATGAGGTTCAGTACATCGAGCCGTACCCTAAGAGTATGGCGTTAGCACTGCACGAGGACTCAATCACAACGGAGAGCAGGGGATGGCAGCCGCCAAGTGCGTTTGCGGGCGGCCAGAACTCGCGCGTAGCGAAAGTTCTTTTCCGGCCGTTCACAGGAGTCTCGCCCCGGCTATACCGTCGAGCGTTCCTGAAAGATCGCGAACTGAAAGATAAACGAACAGGCATGATGGTGATTCACGAACCGCGCTGGACTTCGCCCTGGCATTTGCCTAAAATCTCATACGTGACGGTCGAGGCAAGGCTGACCGAGGACGGCGCAAATGCCTGAAACTGCGGGAGCCCGGCTCCGTGTTGTTGCATCGAGACAGCGCGACAAATTATCAGCCGCACGATTCGAAGCCACTTCGCAACCGCAACTCTTTTCATATCGCTGGACGGTTCTGTTCCTGCGTCTACCCTCAGTGGAGGAGAGCGATTTCGTGAACATCCTCCGCACGGCTCAACCCGACTGCGTGTACGATCTCAGACTGACACCGAGCTTCAACATCGGTTCCTTGCGCAGGCAAAAGGTATTCGAGTTGTTCGCCAGCTACAGCATCAAGTACTTCGACGCCGCAGCGGCACTTACGCGCGGCACGACCAGAGAAGAAGCAGTTGCGGAACTGGTCAATTCGATCATGCCTCGCTCCGCGTCGTCCACACCAATCATTTTCCTCCTGAGCGGCAACGAAGAAGCATGCCTGCTCTCGTCCGCCGAGGTCGAGCGCATCCTCCGTCAATCGAATGAAGACCTCGACGTCATCAGTATCCCGGTTGGGTGAGGCGCCATCCCACGCGTCGCCTCACGAATAGTTGAGAATATCCACGGCGCGCGGACACCGAGTCAGAATGAAGCCGGAGAACTTCTTCGCCAAGCCCACAGATGCATCCAAGAGGAAGCATGAGATTGTCTGTCAGTATTTTCGAGCGTACACAAACGTCCTTGCCCGCAATCACAATGTCGGCTATGCCGACTTGTTCGCCGGGCCTGGGCTGTACGACAACAAAGAAAAATCTGTGCCTGTACTCATCACCGAGATCGTAGTTGCCAGTCCTCTTCTAAGGAAGCAGGTTCATCTCTGGTTCAACGAACGCGACAAGGAACTTTTTGAGCGGCTCCGTGCCAATGTTATGGCCGTGCCGGGAGTCGAAGAGATCGATACCCGTCCCGTCTTCTCCAACAAAGAAGCCGGCGACACCTTCCCGAACCGCTCATTCACGATTCCGACATTCCTCTTTGCAGATCCATTCGGCATCAGCGGCATCTCGCTTAACATGATCAACCGTGCGCTCTCCGGGTTCGGTACCGACTGCCTCTTCTTTTTCAACTACAGGCGACTCAACATGAAGCTCCAGTTACCGATGATGGACCCCGTAATCAACAAGTTCTTTTCGGCGGAGATCGCCGCGAATCTCCGCCAGCGTCTGGCAGGCCTCAGTGCCGAGGAACGCGAGGACTACCTGCTGAACGAAATATCAAGTGCTATCAGGAAGACTGGGGGCCTGCCAACTTCCTTCCGGTTCCTCGGCAATGAAGGGGGTACCAGCCACCACCTTGTATTCGCCTCCCGGAACCCGAGGGCAGCCAACATGATGAAGCGCATCATGAGCAAGCGCAGTTCGCACGCCGACGAGGGCGTCGGATCCTTCGAGTTCGACCCCCATGATCGCGCCGCGCGCGAGACTCGCCCGCTCTTCTCGCCCCTTCACAATCTCGAAGACCGGCTACTAAGCACGTTTGCAGGCCAAAGCCTAACCTTCGCCGATGTGCTCGAAAGAGAGAGCGCGCAGACCCGCTACACCGATACAAACTACCGGGACGCAATTCTCCGCTTGGAGGAAAACAACCGCGTCGCGGCGAACCCGGAAGCCGCCCTTCGCCGCTGGCACGCCGGCCGTGAGCGCCGAACGCTTCCGCCTGACACCCTGCTTCATTTCCCCGCGTTACCCTTGAACCATGGCCACTAGCTCCAGCATCGAATGGACTGAATCTACTTGGAACCCCCTTACCGGGTGCGATAAGATCAGCCCCGGCTGTAAGCATTGCTATGCGGAGCGAATGGCTAAACGCCTCCGCGCCATGGGCCAACGGAACTACCGGAATGGCTTTGCACTGACGCTGCAGCCGCATGCGCTCGAAGTTCCGCTTCACTGGCGAATCCCTAGGAAGATCTTCGTCAACTCGATGAGCGACCTGTTCCATAAAGACGTTCCCGCAGAGTACATCGCGCAGGTCTTTGATGTAATGCGGCGTGCGCACTGGCACCAGTTTCAGGTGCTAACCAAACGCTCTGAACGGCTGCGCGACTTGGCAAATGCCTTGCCTTGGCCATCGAACATCTGGATGGGAGTAAGCGTCGAGAATTCCGCATATTGTCACCGCATTGATGATTTGCGCAACACTCAGGCTCACATACGATTTCTTTCAGTGGAGCCGCTGCTTGGCGACCTGGGAGAAGTAGATCTTACGGGTATCCATTGGGTGATCGTTGGTGGCGAATCCGGCCCGGGCGCCAGGCCAATGGATGCGGAATGGGTCCGGCGCATTCGTGCGCGCTGCGATGAGTCCGGCGTTGCATTCTTCTTCAAGCAGTGGGGCGGGATTCAGAAGAAACGAACGGGCCGTGAACTGGATGGTAGAACATGGGACGCACTGCCGATCATTAGTTCCGCTCCACCGGTGGTGACGCCCGCCGAATGACGACCGCCGAAGGCGACACAAAAGCTCTTGCTGGACCTCGTCGGCAACTGCCGGCACGCCTTCCCTGACCATGAAACGCACACCGTGGAATGGGCCGGACTAAAAGGCAGGAAAAACGGTGAGCTACTCCGGGCCGCCGAACTTGCGGATTACCAGGTGTTGCTTACCGTCGATCAAGGCATGTGCCGCACCAGCGGAATGTCACACTGAGAACGATTTCGGTCATTGGAATCCGCTCCAACACCGTTGAGCCGCATTTCCGCTAAACGCGCGACCCGAAGACACGGCGCATTCCAAAATCCTCCCGCCAACCCCGCCAATCTCCGCCACCTCACCAAATCCAGTCACACGAACCCAAAATAAAATAAAATCCCCGAAAATAAACGAAATTCCGCCCATTTTCACCCATTTTCCACACCCCCGAAACCAGCCCTTTCCCACCCTCCAATGGTAAGTTTCCCCTGTAAGGAGCCTATAAAAGCAAAATGTCCGACCTGACTAACATCACCGAACGAACCGAAGCATCCCGGATGCCCGCCCTAACAGCCCAAACCGCCCTAACCGAACTAACCGAACTGGCCAACCGCCACAACCTCCCCGCCCTAACCGAACTCCTGAAATCCACCGAACTCCTGAAACCCACCCAACCCACCAAAATCTCCGAAAAACAACTAGCCGCCAACCGAGCCAACGCCGCCAAATCCACCGGCCCCACCTCCGAAGAAGGCAAAAACAACTCCCGCATGAACGCCTCAAAACACGGCCTCACCGGCATCGCCGTCCTCATGCGCCCTGAAGAACGCGAAGCCCGCGACATCTTCATCGCCGCCTTCCTCCGCCGTCTCGCGCCCGACGGCCCCATCGAAACCGAATACTCCGAAGCCATCGCCGAGCAGACCTGGCGTCTCAAACGCGCCCGCTCCCTCGACCAGAACATCTTCGCCCTCTCAGATCCCGCCCTCTACAACAAGCCCGGCGTCCATGACCACCCCGAAATCGACCGCGCCGTCGCCCACGCCAAAGGCTTCGTCGAAAATTCCGCCGAGTTCCAGCGACTCACCACCTATGAGCGGCGTCTCGAGCTCTCGGTCGAGAGAAACACCGCCGCCCTTGAGAAACTGCAGGCCCAGCGCAAGGCCGCATCGCGCCGAAGCCCTCCTCCTCGCCACCGAACTTGCGCGTCTCAATCACGCTAAAGGCTTACCCTACAATCCGGCGGAAGACTTCCCGGCCGAAAATGGGTTCGTTTTTTCAGACACCGAAATCAACCTCGCCCTCAACCTGGCCGACCGCAGAAAGCACTCAAAATTCCTCCAAAACAACGGCTGGGACCTCAAAAAGGAGGTTTACCCGAAGCATCCGCCCATCGTCGAGCGCTCAAAAGCGGCCTGAACCCCGCCCCCACGCGCTGATCGGCTCATTCACGGCAAGCCTTACGCCTGGACTCCGCTTGTCCCCGGCCCGGCGCCCCATGTCGCGCCTTCCGCTCACCTGTGTGCGGCGGTCACATTGAGGCGACAACGGAAGTCCGCTAGAATAAAGGATTCATCCAGTAGCGCGCAAGCGTGCAGTACGTAACCCGAGGTTCGGGAATACGTCCCAGGATCTTGCGTCCGGTGGAAAGGATACAGGTTTTCATGAAATCACTCAGGCCCTTGCGCCTGAACAGCGTTGCCGTTTGTTTGTTCGGTCTCGTCTCGGTCACCCCGGGCTCGCAGGCCCAAACGCCACAGGTCCCGACTCCACAAGCCCAGGCTCCCGCCCAACAGGCCCAGACCCCCGCGCCACAGGTCCAGACCCCGGCGGCGGCGCCCCAGCAGCAGCCCGCCAATCCGTTTGAGACCGTGCCGCAGGTCGAAAAGGCTCAGCCTCCCCAGGCCCCTCACGGCCGCGCCGCCTCAGTTCGAGACCCCGCAGCCCGTCAATCCCGGGGAAGCCCCCGCCGGACCGCAGGTCGCCGCCAACGTCATCGAGTCCATCCAGTTTCGCGGCGCCCGCCGCGTTCCGCAGGACACCCTTCGCGCCATCATCATCACCAAAGCCGGCGACGTCTACAACGAAGAGGCCCTGCGCCGCGACTTCATGCCTCTTTGGAACACCAACCGCTTCGACGACATCACGCCTCGAAACCGAAAAGGGCGACCGCGGCGGCGTCATCATCACCTTCGTCGTCGTCGAACGCCCCGTCATTCGCGACATCAAATATGAAGGCACTGAAATCCGCCTCCACCTCCGATGTGCTCGACCGCTTCAAAGAGCGCAAAGTCGGCCTCGTAGTCGAATCGCAGTACGATCCCAACGTCATCAACCACGCCGCCGTCGTTCTGAAAGACCTGCTCTCGGAGCGCGGACATCGAGTTCGCCACCGTCACCCCCGAACTCCGCCGCATCCCGCCGTCCTCGCTCGAAGTCATCTTCCAGGTCGAAGAAGGCCCGAAAGTTAAGGTCGGCGCCATCACCATCACGGGCAATGAGGCCTTCACGCCAGCGCCAGGTGATCCGCGCCATGAAGAACCTCAAGCCCATCGGGATCCCGCACTCCATCTTCTCGAAGACCTCTTCGCCAAGACCTACGATTCCGACAAGCTCGAAGAAGATAAGGAACGCATCCGCGACGCCTATCAGAAGGAAGGCTACTTCACCGCCAAGGCTCTCGAACAAACCGTTCATCTTCATGCGACCGGCGGCGCCCTCGGCGGCTTGCACATCCCGCTCTTCAAGGAAGAACAAGCCCGGCGAAGCGCAGGACATCACCATCCCGGTCGAAGAAGGCCAGCGCTACTATCTCGCCAAACTCGACTTCACCGGCGTTAAGCTTTTCCGCTCCACCGAATTCCTGAGCAGCCTCTTCCAGATGCACAAGGGCGACGTCTTCTCCACCGAGAAACTGCGCAACGGCATCAAGAACCTGACCAAGGTCTACAGCCAGTTCGGCTACATCGATTACGTCGGCGAACCCCAGATCGATATCGAGCCCACTACGAACAAGATCGATCTCACCCTCAACGTCGATGAAGGCAAGCAGTTCTTCGTCCGCCGCATCGAGTTCACCGGCAACACCACCACGCGCGACAAGGTCATCCGCCGCGAACTTCTGATCGACGAAGGCGACGTCTACAACTCGACAGCTCTGGGATGCCAGCATTCTGCGCCTCAATCAGCTCGGCTACTTCGAAACTCTGAAGGAAACGAGGCGTACACGCTTAACCGCAACCCCGGCACCAACACCGTCGACATCAACCTCAAAGTGAAGGAGCGCGGCAAGAACTCCATCAGCCTGAATGGCGGCGTCTCCGGCATTGCCGGAACCTTCGTCGGCCTGAACTACTCCACCAACAACTTCCTCGGTCTCGGCGAAACGCTCAGCCTCGGCGGTCAGGTGGGAACCCTGACGGACGACGTCAACGTCGGCTTCACCGAACCTTACCTGTTCGATCGCCCCCTGCAGGCCGGCGTCTCCCTTTACCTGCGCCGCTTCGATTACAATCAGGGCCGCCAGGTTTCGCTTCTCGAGGGCGTCAACGTCACCGGTCTTTACAATGCGCTCGGCAGCGCCAACGTCCTGAACTACGTTCAGAACTCGAAAGGCATCTCGTTTTCGCTCAGCTACCCTATCAAGCGCAGCTTCGCGCGTCTCGGCCTCTCCATCGGTTATGACGATTCGAGCATCATCACCAAGTCCACCGGCGCCCTCACCTACTTCACCTACCTGAACTTCCAGGGCGTCAACGGTCCCAACGCGCTGAACGGTATCAAGACGTGCAGCATCACGCCGTCTTATACCTACAACTCGAAGAACAACTACCAGAACCCGACCGCCGGCAAGAGCATCTTCTTCTCTATGCAGGCTGGCGGGCAGTGTCCTCGGCGCGAACGTGAACACCATCCGGCCCACCTTTGACGGCCAGTATTATCACGCCAGCCCGCGCTGGCACAAGAATGTTCTCGCGTTCCACCTCAGCGCTTCGACTCTGCTCGGCTACGGCGGCAAAGTTGCCCCGCCGTTCTCCCGCACCTTCATGGGCGGCGAAAATGACGTCCGCGGCTTCGAGTTCTACTCGATTACCCCCGTTGCGTTCATCCCCAGCAGCACCAGCGCCACGGTCCTGAACCCGGATGGCTCGCAGCGCACCCAGAAGAACCTCGTCAACGGCGTTCTCACCCAGACAACGGTGGCGCAGAACGTGCCCATCTACCAGATCATCACCCCTGGCGGCGACACTCAGGCCGTCTTCAACTTCGAGTACCGGATTCCCGTCTTCGGCCCCGTCACGCTCGCGCCCTTCTTCGATGCGGGTCTGAACAAGATCCTCTACCCCAATCAGCTCAAAGTGAATCCGGGCCAGATCGCCAGCCTGAATGCGAGTTTCCCGTCCGGCCGCTTTTCAGGAACAAAGTTAAAATCGCGCCCGGCACCCAGGCCATCCGCATGTCGACCGGCCTCGAACTTCAGGTCATTCTTCCTATCGTTCAGGCCCCGTTCCGCATATACTACGCATATAATCCTGTGGTGGTCCGCCAGTACCTGCAGCCGCCGATCGTGCTCGACCGTTCCATGTTCCCCAACCAAACCACGTTCCTGAACACCATCAACACCAGTTCGCCGGCATACCCGGATTTCGAAAAACATGGTACCTTCCGGTTTACAATCGGCAGGACCTTCTAAGTACCCATCTAAGGAGCAATACCAAGTTGAGAAGTAAATTTATCGTCGTCCCCGTGCTGGCCATCGCCGCCGGCGTGAGCGCCCTGGCTCAAACCCAGAAAATCGCAGTCGTCGACATGCAGGGCGCGCTCCTGCAGACCAAAGACGGTCAGAAGGCCGCCGCCGAACTGAAGACAAAGTTCGGCCCGAAGGAAGCCGAGTTCACCAAACGCGGCCAGGATCTTGCCGCCAAACAGGAGCAGTATCGCAAAGCCGCCAACACCATGAGCGACGATGCCAAAGCCGCCGCCGATCGCGACATGCAGCTCGCCCAGCGCAATCTCCAGCGCGATGCCGATGACACCAAGGCCGACTTCCAGACCGAAGAAAACCGCCTCCTCGGCGGCATCATGAATAAGATGCAGGCTGTCATGACGAAGTACGCCAATGACAATCAGATCACCATGATCGTCGACATCAGCACCGCAGCCGAACAACCTGCTCTATGCGGATAAGTCCGCGAACATCACCGAAGCCATCATCGCCCTTTACGACAAGTCGCAGGCGTCATCGGCTCCGGCTCCGGCAGCGTGCCGCCGCGCCGAGCCGGCTGCTCCCGCGCAAACCGGCGCCGGGCACGCCCGCTCCAAAATAGGAACCGAACGTGACCAGAAACTTCTTCAGATTCGCAGCCCTTTGCCTCCTTCCTGTGGCCGGCGCCTTCTCGCAGCCGCCCAGCCCCAGAAGTTCGGCATCATCGATATGCAGAGCGCGCTTGTCTCCACCAAAGACGGCCAGAAAGCCGTCGCCGATCTCAAGCCAAGTACGGCCCCAGAGATCAGGCCCTGCAGAAACGTCAGCAGGATCTTCAGGCCAAACAGGAACAGTTGCGCAAGACTCAGAACACCATCAGCCCTGAAGCCCAGGCCACTCTCGAACGCGATATCGACAGCCTGACCCGCAACTTCCAGCGCGACGGTCAGGACGCCAAGCAGGAAATGGACGAAGACCAGCAGCGATGGTCGCACGAACTCGGCGGCAAAATCATGCAGGTGCTCAGCAAGTACGCCGAGACCAACCAGTACACCCTGATCTTCGACGTCAGCGGCCAGCCTAACAACATTCTGTTCGCGTCGAACACCATCGACATCACGCGCGAAATCATCGCCCTCTACGACAAGTCCGGCCCGGTCACGCCGACTTCGAAATAGACGGTCAGGAACGCAGAGTGATACCCTTGAGGCGAGGACGGCTTATGAACGGTCTCTTCGCCTTCGGGGTATCGATCTTTTTCCTGGCAGCGCTTCCCGCGCAGGTTCGCCTGGGATCGCCCTCAAGACCGCCCCTCGTTTCTTCGGGCGCAAGCAGCAGACCGCTCGGCGGGGTAGCCCTGCCAACGTTCCCCGCAAGACCCCTCGGCGCAAAAACTCGCAAAGCCGCACCGGCCACCGGCGCCTATCGCTACTTCGGTCCGGTCTACTACATTCCGAACGCTTACGATTACGATTACGGGTATGACTACTCCCCTGACGCCCCGCCGCCTCCTCCCGAACAACCCGTTCGCCGCCGGCAGCGCCTTGAACCCGAACGGGCCGAAACTCTGGTGGACAGTGGTGGTGTTACTACGTCCGATGAGCCCGTCGCGCCCCCGCCCGAAAATTACTACCTGATCGCCTACAAGAACCACACCGTCTACCCGGCTCTGTCTTACTGGATCGACGGCGAAACCCTGCACTACGTGACGACGGATAACACCCACAATCAGGCGTCCATGGCCTTCATCGACCTCGACCGGACCACGAAACTGAACGCCGACCGCGCCGTCCCGTTTACGCGCTAACCTGCGCCCCACGCCTGCTCGACGTGCTTCCTCGCGAACTCCAGATCCTTCGCCATGGCCGCCGGTTCATTGGCCGGCTTGTAGTCCATATGGATTGAGATCGGCCCCGTAAACTTCGCCTTGGCCGCCATCCCGAAGAACTTCTGCCAGTCGATCATGCCTTCGCCCAGCGGGCACTTCCGCATCTTCCACTCGCCGCCCGCCTTCTCCCAGTAGAAGTCCTGCAGCGAGATCGCCTTGAGCCTCGGCAGCGCCAGCCGGAACGCCAGCTCCCAGCCGCCCATCGCTTCCGCCGGATCGAAGTAGTACCCGATCCACCTCGGGTCCATGTCGCCGATCGCCATCTGCGCGTCCCACACCGCCTCCCCCACGAAGTTCCCCGCGCGGTTCGGGAACATCGCCGCGATGTCGCACCGCTGTTCGAGCGCTACAATCTGCCCCAGGTCGCGCCGCACCAGCGCGAGCGGTCTGCTGCACGTCTCCGTTCTCCGGATAAGGCCAGAACCCCAGCCGGAACAGCGGCACCTGCGAATGCCCGGTCAGATACAGCACCGCGTAGGTCGTCGCCTCCGTCGCGCTCGTGATGTTGGTCGAGATCATCGGCACTTCCAGCCCCGCGCCCCGGATGCTCTCGAACGCGCGCACCAGATCCACGTTCGTGACGCGCGGGTCCACATGCCCGCCGATCATCACCGTCAGATCGATCCCCTCATACCCGATCTGCTGCGCAATCGCGCCCATTTCCGGGTACGGAATCTTAGCCATGTTCTGCGAGTACCCGCACAGCATCGGCGTCGTCCGCTTCGGAGCGGAGCGCCCGAATTTCGGCGCGTTCCTGCGCCTGCGCGAGAGCGGCTCCGAACGCGGCGATGGCCGTACGCCGGGTCATTTTGCCAGCCCGATACTCTTGATCGCGGTGAAGATGTCCCTCGTCGCGCTGCTGCGGTTCAGCGTGTAGAAGTGGATCCCCGGCGCTCCGCCCGTCAGCAGATCGATGCACTGCGACGTCGCGTGCGCCACGCCCAGTTGCGTCACCGCTTCCGGATTGTTGCGGCGCCGGTCCAGTTCCGCCGCGAGCTTAAACGGCAGCGTAGTGCCGCCGAGCACCGTCATCCGTTCCACGCTCGCCGCGTTCGTGATCGGCATGATACCGGGAATGATCGGCACCGTGATCCCGATCGTCCGCGCCCGTTCCACGAACTCCCAGTAGTGCCGGTTGTCGAAGAAGAGCTGGGTGATGAGGAAGTCCAGACCCGCATCCACCTTGCGCTTCAGGTTGTTCAGATCCACCGCGGGATTGCCGCACTCCACATGCGTCTCGGGATACGCCGCGCTCCCGATGCACAAGTCCCGCCCGTGCATCTCGCGGATGCACGCCGTCAGTTCCGCCGCGTATCGAAAGCCGCCGTCCACCGCCGTGAACGCCGCTTGCCCCTTCGGCGGATCGCCCCGCAGCGCCAGGATGTTATGCACTCCTGAGTCTTTGAGCCGTTGCACGGTCCCGGCAATTTCCTCGCGCGTCGAGCCGACGCACGTAAGGTGCGCCATCGCCTCAATCCCCGTACTCTGCTTAATGCGTGATACGATCTCGATGGTCTTCTCGCGCGTGGACCCGCCGGCGCCATACGTCACCGATACAAAAGAGGGTTTGAGAGCCCCGAGTTCCGCGATGGTGCGTTCCAGTTGCGCACCGGCTTCGTCCGATTTCGGTGGGAAAAATTCAAACGAGATCGAAGGCGGTCCGGAGGCAAGAAAGTCCCGGATCAGCATAAGCTCAATTGTATCGTTACTCTGGATCGGAGTACCTCAATGAAACGGATCACCCAAAGCGGGCTCAGGATCTTCCTGGCGCTGCTCGTACCGTGGCTGACAGCGTGGGGCTTTCTCGCCCTGCATCTGAACCGCTCGACGGTAACCATGGCGCTGCTGCTCGAAGTTCTGGCCATAGCGGGCGTGGGCGACTGGCTGCTCGCGCTCACCGCCTGCACCGCCGCCAGTCTCGCGTTCAGCTGGTATTACATCGACGCGATCGGCAGTCTGACGATCACAACCACCCAGGGAGCCGTCACGTTCACCATGATGGTCTTCACGGCCTTTACAGGCAGCTACCTTGCGATCCGCGCGCAACGCCGCGCCAGTGAGGCCATCCGCCGCCGCGAAGAGATGGAGCGCCTGCAGCAGCTCAGCAACGTGCTGCTCTCCGCTGAAACCGTCAGTGAGGCTGCGGAGCGCGCGGTTCAGCAGGTGGTCCAGTTGTTCGGTGTCCGCGGAGCCGTGCTGCACCTCGAAAGCGAATCGCGCGTATTTCAGGCAGGAACCGTCAGCGGCGCGTCGTCGCGCTTCGAGTTCCTGGAACTCTACGGAAGCCAGCCCTCCGCTGAACTCTCGCAGGCCCTCGCGAGCCTCATTAAACTGGTGCTCGATCGCGCCAGAAACGCCGAGGAGCGGGCCCGCATCGAGACTGCTCAGCGCGGAGAGGAACTTCGCACCACGATCCTCAACGCACTCGCGCACAACTTCAAAACCCCGCTGACTTCCATCAAAGCCGCCGCTTCCATGCTGCGGGGTTCGACCGAACTTCCCGCCGAAAGTTCCCGCGAACTGATCGTTGTTATCGACGAGGAAGCGGACCGGCTCGATCTGCTGATACGCGAATCGCTCGCGCTCGCGCGCATCGAAGCGCGCCAGGTTAACCCGCGCAGCGAAGAATGTTCGGTCGCGGCGATTGTCGGCAAGGTGACTTCGCGCGTCGCCAGGTATCTTGAAGGACGCGAGCTTCGCGTCGAAATTCCGGACGATCTCCCACCCGTTTGGGGTGACGCCTTCCTGCTCGAACAGATGCTGTCGCAGGTGGTAGACAACGCCTGGAAGTATTCGCGCCCCGGCGCGCGCATCCGGATATCCGCCGCCGTCACGGAACGCCGGATCATTCTCACCGTGCGAAACGAAGGCAGTCAAATTCCTTTCGACGAACGGGACCGGATTTTTGATAGATTCTATCGAGGGACAGTAAACCGTTCACGCGTAGAGGGGACAGGATTGGGGCTGGCGATCGCGAAAGCGATTGCGCAGAATCACGGGGGAACGATCTGGCTCGATTGCGAGCCGGACGGACCCGCTTTCCGCTTCTCGCTGCCGGTTGAAATGGGGATCGCCATTGATAGAGAACCGGACTATATTGCTGATAGACGATGAGCCGCAGATCAGGCGCGTGCTTCGGGCCAGCCTGAATGCGCAGGGCGCGCACGTGCTGGACGTTCAGAACGGGGAAGAGGCCCTCGAACTGCTGCGGCAACGCACCGTCGATTTGATTCTGCTCGACCTGAATATGCCTGGCCTCGGCGGGCTTGAGACCTGCCGCGCTATCCGGAACGGCTGGGACGTACCGATCATTGTCGTCTCCGTGCGGGACTCCGACCACGACAAAGTCGAAGCGCTGGACGCGGGCGCCGATGACTACGTGATTAAGCCGTTCAGCTTCGAAGAACTGATGGCGCGCATTCGGGCGGCGCTGCGCCGCACCGGTTTCGCCACCGACACCACGCCGCGATTCGTGTCAGTGCCGGGCCTTGAAATCGACTTCGAAAACCGGCGCGTGGTCGCGGGGGGAAAGCACGTCCGCCTCACCCCGACCGAGTTCGACATCCTCCGCTACATGATTTCGCAGGCCAACAAACCCGTTCCGCACAGGCGCCTGCTGCACGCTATTTGGGGCCCGGAATACGGCGACCAGGTGGAATACCTGCGCGTCTTCATCAACCAGTTGCGCAAGAAGATCGAACCCCCCGGCGACAAGCCGGTGTTCATCACGACCGAGCCGAGGATCGGGTACCGGTTCGTGCTCCCTGAACAGGTACCCGCTTAGCGGCGCCGATTAGAACGAAACGCGCGCGCTCAACTGCAGCTTGCGCGGCTGGTTCGCCTGGCTGTTGAAGATCCCGAAGTTCGCCGAGTCGATATTCGTTCCGGGCGCTCCGAAGTGGACGGCGTTGTTGACGTTGAACGCGTCCGCCTGAAGCGCCAGTCTGATCCGTTCAACCGGCTGGAATTCGCGCCGTACGCTCACGTCCATATCGGCGTTGTGCGGTGCGAAGAGATTGAACGGGGCGGAACGCGCGATGTTCCCGACGGTGTAGGCCGGCGGATCGACGAACGCGGTCTTGTTGATGTAGGAAGTTGTGGCCAGATTGCCCGTACCCGGCGTTCCGTTCTGCCAGATGTCGCCGCTGAAGCCCGGGTTGTAATTCGGGAAGCAGGTGCCCAATATGCCGCCGCTGGTACACGTGCCTCCGATGGTCAGTGGGCCGCCGCTTGTGAACGTGAAGATGCCCGAGAGCTGCCAGTTGCTGACGATGCTGGTTACAAGCCGGTTGCCACCGCTCCATGCATGGCCTTTGCCGAAAGGCAACTGGTACACGAAAGTCGCGGCCGCCACATGCGGGTGATCGATGCCGCCTGGCGCTTTCTCAAGAAAGTCCTTGTTCGGATCGCGGGGACTGGCAATATCGTCAAGTTCCTTGCTGAACGTATAGTTCACCATGAGGGAAAGGCCGTGAGCGAAGCGATGGTTCAGCGAGACCTGCAGCGAGTTGTAGGTGGAATTCGCGAGATCGAGCCACGGATTCGAAATGCCTCCGTACTGCGGGAAAGGCTTCAGCGACTGGCCGATGGTGCCGACGAAGTTCGGAAAGGGAATCTTCACCTCAGGGAACTGCGCCTGTGCCTGCGCCAGCGTCGTGGCATTCAGCGTGGAACCGAGCAGCGAACCAAGCGGAAGATACTTTGTCGGGATCTGGTTCGTGAACGGCCCGGCCACGCCCGCGCCCGGCAGGAAGTGCCCCGCGCTCGCGCTGTAAGCGACGCTCAGCACCAGATTCGGAGTGAAAGAATGCTGGATGTTGAAGCTCCAGTCTTCGTAATAGGGGGCTTTGCCGCCCAGTTTCGGGTCGCCGTAAGTGACGGTCTGAGCGGTTCCGGGTCCCGCGCCGACAGAGGCGCCCGCGGCAGCCGTAATGTTGCCGATTCCGTAGCTCGGATTGAAGAACGGCGGGGGCAGCGGGTTGCTCGGGTAGCCGTTATCCCAGTAAAACGCCGGCTGACCGGTAACTGTGCTGCTGACCCCGTTGTTCGATATATAGCCGAGCTGACTCAAGCCCTGCCGGCCATTGGCCCGGCCTCCCACGCCGCCCGCGTGAACGTAGAAGATCCCATAGCTCGCCCGGATCACCGTCTTATCGCCGAAGCGGTAAGCGAGGCCGAGCCGAGGCGCGAGATTGACGTTGTGCTGTTCGACGGGGGTTGAACAATGGCAACTGTCCGTGCCATTACCTGCGAACTGAAGCGCGCCGGGAATGTTTCCGGCCAGCGGATTCGGCAGCGTCGGGTTGAAGAACGACATCACGTTGTTTACTTCTTTGAAGGGACTCCAGATGTTTTCGCGCAGCCCGAGATTGAGCGTCAGGCGCGAGCTGACTTTGTAGTCGTCCTGTAGATAAACCGCGAACGTCTTGTATCTTCCGCCGGTTTCGGTAACTGAGTATTGCGGCGCGCTGGCGCTGTCGACGGCGCCGAGCAGGTAGCTGGCATAGCCGAGTCCTGTGGTGCTCATGAGAGTTCCGGTGGGGCTGAACTGGGCGGTTTCGTTGTTGCTGAAGCTGAAGCCGGCGGTTTGCGCGAAGGTCTCGTTATCCTGCAGCCACTGAAGCTGAAAGCCGAACGTCAGATTGTGTTTTCCCTTGGTAAGCAGGATGTTGTTCTGCAGATCGAACGTGGTCTGAGCCTCGTTGAACACGTGGGCGTTGGTGCCCGCCCAACTGACAGGCGCGTTGTTACCCGCGAAGCTGATATCGGGGAAGGCGGTGCTGCCTTGTCCCGGAGGAAGCCCGGTGATCCCTGCCTTCGAAGGATAGTTGCCGCCCGCGGTGTCGCTTCCGAGCGGGATGTACAAGCGGCTGATGGAATAGCTGAACTGATTAATGAGGGTCGGGCTGAGCGTGAAGCTGTCGTGAACCTGCGCGAGGGTCGAGGTTTCGGCAACCACCCGTGCGTCCGTGTAGGGGAGGGGCAGGGTAGACGTGCTGATCGGCGTCAGGCTGCCGGTGAAGTTCGTCGAGTACTTGCCCCTGCTGATCAGACCGAAGATCCGGTGGCGGTCGCTGATGTTGTAATCGACTTTATCCGTGGTGCTGTTGTTGTTCACCAGGATGGGCAGCGTTGCCAGATAGTTGTTGCTGATGTTGCCGTTGGTGGGCGGCGGCAGATACGACTCGAACGACTGGGCAGCTTTTGAAAGACGGCTTGCCGGAATGATGTTGTTCGGAAACTGCGTCCGCGGGGAGGTTCCTGTTGCGCTGTTGGGATCGTAAATCAGCTGAGGGAAGGCGCTGAAATCGCCGGAGCGCTCCGCCGCAGTCGGTATGTTCTGGAACCCGGGCGCCGACGCGGAATCGTAGCGATAGCCGTCATAGCTGCCGAAGAAGAATGCCTTATTGCGCTTAATGGGCCCGCTGACGGTACCGCCAAACTCATTCTGATGCTCAATCGGGGTGGTTGGGGAAAAGAATCCGCGGGCGTCGAAATCGGTGTTGCGGAAGTATTCGAAGACGCCGCCATGGAACTGATTGCCGCCCGATTTGAGAACGTAATTGGCGACGCCCTGGCCTTCGTACATAGCCTTTGCCCCCGCTGTTTCGACCTGAAACTGATCTACGGCCTCGACCGAGACTCCGAATGCAAGATTGCGCGTGTCGCTCTCGGTGCCGGCACTGGTCAAAGGCAAGCCTTCGACATATGTCTCGTTCTGATAGGTCTGGCCGCCGTTGAACGACCCGGTGGACGGACCGGCCGCCTGAGTGCTGTAGTTGTCAACGCCGATCGCCAGACCGGCGAAGGCGGAAGGGTCGCGTGCGGCTCCGTTCATCGCCAGAGGTAGCGCGTCGTAGACATTGTTCTCCATGGAGGAGCCGAGAGCCACGTCATCGGTCTTCAGCACGGTAGGCGCGGCATCGACGGTGACGGATTGGGTGGAGCTTCCAATCTGCAAAGTGAGATTCAGACCGAGAGTTTGCAGCGCATCGACAACGACTTTGTCCTGGCGCAATGACTGGAACCCGCTGGCGGTGGCGGTCAGGTTGTATTCGCCCGCCGGCAGCAGCGGGAGAACGTACAATCCGGCATCTGTTGTCTTGCGGGTTGTGGCAATGCCCGTGGCCGTGTTTGTGGCCGTCACGAGAGCGCCGGTCAAAACGGCTCCGGAAGGATCTGTCACTGTGCCCTGGATGGAGCCTGTTCCGCCGACCTGGGCGAAAGCGCTTGTAGCAAGCGCGATGAAAACTGCAAAAGAAGCGACGTGGCGCATAAAATCCCCTTGTTGGGATACAGTCTGTCACGGAAATGAACGGCGTTGCAAGCGATTAAAACTCTGTTCGTCAGTGCGAAACGCCGCCGGGCCTAAAGGTACCCGCGCATTTCGTCGATAGGTAGTTGGACATGCAGAGTCACTCCGCAGAATGCGCGTCATTATGGCCGAGCGCCATCGATCCGGTGATTGAAGCCGCCCTGGACGGTCCGAAGGCAGGTTTTTTTGTCTTCGACTCCGAGCTACGGGTGCTCTATGCGAATCGTGCGCTTAAAAGGATGTTCGGATTGTGCGACCCTTCGAACCGAAATCCGCGGGACCTGGCCGAGATGCTGGCGTCGGTCAACGGCATCGACAGCTCGTCTGTCGCGAAGATCGATGCGGAGTGTCGAAAGGCCAGGGTGTCGCGATCTGCCGCGGAGTTCGCGTTGAGTAACGCGGACGGTTGTTCCGCCATGACAGCGGATATTCGTGATTTGGACGGGCAGTGCTGGATCTGCACCGTGGAGGATCTGGCGACGCGCAGCGAATCGGAACTGCGGCTGCTGGCAAGTTCCGCCCGGGATCCGCTGACGGGGCTTGGCACGCGCATCGCTTACGAGCAAAGTCTTGGCGCGGCGCTTGTGTCTCGCCGACCTAGCGCCGCGGTAGTCCTGATCGATCTGGACCGGTTTAAGGCTGTGAACGACACGCTGGGTCATGCGGTCGGCGATGGCGTGCTTCGTCTGGTGGGACAGAGAATCCAGTCGTTGATCCGCAAGACTGATGTTGCGGCGAGGTTGGGCGGAGATGAGTTCGCGGTGTTGCTCGTGCCGGCGCCGGAACAGGAATATCTGGAGAATCTTGCGACAAGAACGGTCGATTTACTTGGCCGCACTTACATGGTGAACGGGCATGTGGTGAACGTTGGCGCGAGCGTCGGGATTGCGGTCGCTCCGGACGATGGAGCCACCGCCGGGCGGCTGCTCCAGAGCGCGGATCTCGCCATGTACGCATCGAAGGGCTCGGGCCGGGGCACATTCCATTTTTTCGATCCGTCGATGGAAGAACGCGCGCAGAACCGGCGGAATCTGGAACTCGAACTCAGAAAGGCTTTGCCGCTGCGTCAGATGGAAGTGCATTACCGGCCCCAGATAGACATCTCAACCACGCAGTTGCTTGGATTCGAGGCGGAATTACGCTGGCGCGCACCCGGTGCGGGGCCTGATGCACTCCGATGATTTCAGGCCGTTGGCAGAGGAACTCGGGCTCACGCTGCAGATCGACGACTGGGTGCTGAGAACGGCCTGCCGTCAGGCGGCAGAGTGGCCCGGACACACTCTGATTGCGGTACACACGTCTCGGGCACAGTTCGAAAGTGGGCGCTTCGCAGAAGCGGTGGAGCGGGCTTTGAAGCAGTCGTCGCTTGACCCAAAACGGCTGGAGATTGAAATCACCGAAGCCGTTCTCCTGAACGACCAGGCAAATGTGCTCGCCACCCTGCATGAGCTTCGTGCAATGGGAGTTCGGATCGCAATGGACGAGTTCGGGACTGGTTATGCGTCTCTCACGCAGCTTGCGAGTTTTCCGTTCGACCGGATCCGCATTGACCGATCGCTGATGGAGGATGGCTCAGAGAACCCGCGCAGGCGCGCGATCGTTTGCGCGATCGCCTCGCTGGGTGCGAGTCTCGGGATTTCAACCACGGCGCAGGGAATCGAGACGCCGGCGGACCTGGAACGCATTCACATGGAAGGATGCGCCTCCGTGCAGGGCCATCTCCCGGCGCAGGCCGTCCCCGCCGAGGAAATCGCGACCTTATTCGCACAAGTGCAGGTAATTCAATGAGCCAAATACATAAGCTGGTCTATTGCAGCAGAAACGAGATCCGGGGTACGCCGGATGAAGTGATTGCGGAGGTCCGCAGGATTCTGGCTTCTGCCCGAACCAATAACGTGAAGTCGGATATCTCAGGGGCACTGTTGTTTAACGAGGGCCTCTTCGCACAGGTTCTCGAAGGGCCGCTGCCGGAAGTGGAGCGGATCTTCGAGCAGATTCAGCAGGACAAGCGGCACAGCGACGTGACGGTGTTGCAGTGCGATCCGATTGAGGAGCGTGCGTTCGCGCAGTGGTCGATGGCGTTCGCGGGCATCACGGATGGCTCACCGCTGGCGTTTGCACTGCCTGTTCTCGACGGGTCGGCCGGGCGGTCAGAAGCCGGAGACGATGTGATGAAGCTTTTGCATGAAGTGGTGGTTCAGGAAGACTGCATGCTGGCGGGCTGAGGTGCTGGTTCGAGCTTAGTCCGGCGCGAAACTGCCATCTCGCTGCACCACGAGCCTGCGGCCGCGCCAGACAATTGTCTTGCCGAAAAAGCCGAGAATCCACGAGATGAAGGTTGCAATGTCTTCGAGTGGGATCATCCACCAGGAACGCTTCAGGGCCGGATCTCTGAGGATCAGGCCCGCGGTCGAGACGACCACTGCGGCACGAAGCAGCGTTGCAAGGAGTAGTAGAGGCCACCGACTGCTGTTGACGGCTACGAGGATCAGGGCGAGCGCGACAGGTTTCGTGAATATTTCGCCCACGTAGCCCGATGGCCGGGAGCGGCGCGTACTGCGCGCCCATCGAAGCCTGTGTTTCCAGTTATGGATGAAAGAATCGTTGCCGATGTGATGCCGGATGACGCTGCGAGAGAGGGTGACGCCGCGCCCGAGACGATGCATCAGATTGCCCATGACAAAGTCTTCCGCGAGGAAGTTCTGGAGATGTTCGAGCCCGCCGATGGCACGGAGATCGGACTGGCGTGTCGCGATGGTACAGCCGATGGCGAAATCCATGCCGTTGAGCAGCCGCTGAGTCAGCATTCCGGCCAGGAAGTCGGTATTTAGTCCAAGAGCTTCAAGACGGGACCAGAAAGCGGGACCGGATTCGGCCCGGTATGGGCAGGTGACCAGCCCGGTGCCGGATTGCGCCAGTTCTGAAATGACGGTGCGGAGACAGTCCGGGCGGAGCGCGATGTCGCTGTCGGTCATGACGATCAGCTCGTGATGAGCGTGCGGGAGGAGAGCGCGCAGACTCCAGACTTTAGCGTTTGGAAGGGGAGAGAGGCCGGCGATAATCAGGCGCGAGGGGACGTGCGGATACTCGCGCATTAGTTTTTCTGCAATGACGGCCGCAGGGTCTGAAGGTTCGTGGACCGAAAGCAGCACCTCGAAGGTGTCGTATTGCTGCTCGAAGACGCTGCGCAGGTTTGCTTCGGTGTTGTCGGCGGCTCCGGCAAGCGGACGCAGAACGGAAACGGGGGGATAGACGCTCAGGAGCGGCGCCCCGCTTTGCCGGAAACGGAAGGCCGCTACGATCGCAATCGCGCAGTAGAATAGCGACCCCGTCACCAATGGCGTCAAAAGGGCCGAAAGCACCAGGCGAATCATGTCGTCCAGTTCGGGAAGGGATTGCCGGTGGCTTTACGGCACTCGGAGAGTAACTCGGGGATCCGCTTTCTTCGGCGCATCAAGTCTTCGAGCAGGCGCTCGAGCTCGCTGTCGTCGTCTGTCATCCATTCGCGAGGAATCTGGCGAAGCGCTTTGTCGAGCACTTCGGGTGGAAAGTTAACTACGCGCGAGAGCCACGGGTCGAAATCCGCTATCGACCGGACATGTTGATAGACCATGCGGCGGGGATAAAGGCCGGTCATGGCCGAATCGGGCAAGTCCCAGTGCGGTCCGTTGAAGGCGAAGCCGTGATCGATCATCAGGGCGACGAACCCCAGCTTGCGCGGAGGAATGCCGGGCCTTGCGAGCCAGTCCTTCAATTGGGCCCGGAAGAAGACGGACTGGCGGCCGTCTGCATTGGCTACCCAGCGATCGAAGACCAGAACGGCCCGGAACTGCTCGGCATTCGCGACCTGGCTGAGCAGCGCGTCGGGGATGAAATCGTAAATCGCCATGGTGTTGGGGTTGCCGGGGTGCCGCGAGCCGAAGTGCCATCCGGCATTCACCGGAATTTTACGATTGCCGAGCTGGAGGTGAAGATCGGGGTTGGCGTCGATGAATTCCTGCGAGAGTTGAACGATGCGGTACTCAGGGGAGGCCACCTGAAGATGTTCCAGTATCTCGGCCGCGATGAGCTCATTAATGAGAATCCGGCGGTGTTGCGGGTTATTCTGAAATTTGACGATGTAGAACCTGTCATCGTCGGCTTCCAGCAGATGCGCCTGGGCGCCGCCCCTCATCTTCCGGATGAATCGGCGAGCGTTTACCGGCATGCGCTTTGCGAAAAAAGAGTGAGGAACGAGAATATGACGCCAGAGGAAACAAAACCCACAGACGACTCCGCCGCGAAGGACGCGGCAAAAAACCGCGACGACGTGGCGCTTGAACTGATGAAGTTCATTGCGGTGACCACCGGTTACGGAAAGGGAAACACCACGAACGCCGGATTTTCAGGAAAGCCATCGAAATCGGTGGAAGAGTATGCAGAAGCTCTGATCCAGTTGTTCGAGAAATGCCGGGCGGTAGTAGCTAAGCCGGTTACCGGGGCTTAGGCGACGAGAAGGCGCGGGCGAGCCGGGTGGACCGGACCGCCCGTGCGGATTAACGGCGTTTTTTTGCGGCAGTCTTCTTCGCGGGTGCTTTCTTTGCCGCGGCTTTTTTCGGTGCAGCTTTTTTAGGCGCTGCTTTCTTCGGAGCGGCCTTCTTAGGGGCAGCTTTCTTCGGGGAGACCTTCTTTACGGCCTTTTTGGGTGCCGCCTTTTTGGGTGCTGCCTTTTTGGGTGCTGCCTTTTTTGCCGCCGTCTTTTTGGCAGGAGCCTTCTTTGCCACGGCTTTTTTTGCGACGGCCTTCTTTACGACGGCCTTTTTGGTGACAGCTTTTTTCGCGACCGCCTTCCTGGCCACAGCCTTCTTAGCAACCGCTTTCTTAGCAGCCGCCTTCTTTGCAACAGCCTTCTTCACAGGAGGGCTGGCTGCTGCCTTTTTCGGTGCTGATTTCTTTGCGGGAGCCTTTTTCGCGGCGGATTTTCGTGCACTGGCAACCGGTTTGCGCTCGGGCGTATCTTCTCCCGAACTGACATCGGCGGCCGAGGCCTCGGCATGGTCCGAAATGTCTTTGCCGGTCACATCTGCTTCGTTCTTTGGAGTTTCGCCGGTCTGAGTGCCAGGAGCATGTGAAGGTGTAGGCGCGGGCCGTGCGGGAACGTCGTCGTCGTCGTCATCGGCTTCTTCGCCATCTTCGTAGTCGTCGAGTTTGGAGTCCGGGTCATCGCCCTCGTCGTCGTAGTCGCGAAAATCTTCCATTTCGTCTTCGTCTTTCGGGGCGAGCTTCAGGTCGTCGAACATTCAGTGAGCCTCCTGTTTCGGCACAGTCATCCATAGCATAACCTTTTTTGTTTTCCACGCAAGTGTTTACGAACGTGTGACACATAAAAAAGAGCCCGGTCATTCAGACCGGGCTCGCACAAGGAGGAAAGGAAATGAGTTGACGGATCGGGTTACGGGTTCAGACCACGGCTTCGATGGCCCGCCTGCGCGATGACACCGGCAGTGCGGTGCGCCGGGCGCCTTGAGGCAACGGGCTGAGTCGCCCTGGAAACGGGTTTGCGCCGATTCGCGGTCTGGGTAGCACGCGACTTCGCGGAACGCGCCGAAGTTGCGGAGGGCGCCGATACGTCGCGCCATGCGGCAGGAATCACGAGGCGATCACCCGGAGCGGGTTCCGAAGCTGACAGATTGTTTGCGGCGAGGATGGTGTGTGCCGAGGAATTGTAACGGCGCGCAATGGAGGCGATGCTTTCGCCCGGTTCCACTCGGTGCACCCGCGAAGCAACGCGGATTTCAGCAGGCACCAGATTCAGACCGGCCGTTACCTGGTCGGCCGTGCCTTTGGGGACGCGCAGATCGAAGCCGCCCGGAGCGATGCCGCGAAGCAGCGCGGGATTCAGTTGCAGCAGTTCAGCAGTCGGGGTATCGATCAGATCGCTGACCAGAGCCAGATTTGTGGGCGAAGGCATCTGGATGGTGTCGTATTCGATGGGCAGATCCGCCGTGACGTGATCGAGACCATATTCCGGCGCGTTCTTGGCCATGATCGTCATGGCCAGAATGATCGGCACATAGTTGGTGGTTTCGGTGGGCAGCGCGTGGCGGGCGCGCAGTTCCCAGTAATCCGCATAGCCGGTGCGCTCGACGGCCGTTCCACAGCGCCCGGACCGCAGTTGTAAGCCGCAATCGCCAGATACCAGTCGCCGAATTCGTTGTAGAGATCGTGCAGGTGGTGGGCGGCGGCGCGGGTCGCCTTTTCCGGATCGAGCCGGTCGTCCGAATAAGGCGTCTGCATCAGACCGTACTGGTTGCCGCGGAACTTCACGAACTGCCACATGCCTTCGGCGGCAGCGCGGGAAACGGCGCGCGGCAGGAAGCCGGATTCCGCCTGAGCCAGGTGAATCAGTTCCTGGGGAACGCCTTCTTCCGCCAGAATCTTCGAAATCATCGGCCGGTACTTGCCGGCGCGGGCCAGTCCGTATTCAATGGTGCGGCGTCCGCGGCCGTTGAAGTAATTGATGTAGCCCAGAACCACGTCATTCACGACGAGCGGCAGGGCGGAAGAGGTGGTCTTGATTTCGCGTCTGCACCTTGTCTTTGATGCGGGGGTCGACCGGGAAGGTCATCTTGACGATGTCTTCGAGAGGCGCTTTGTCGAACTGCGGGGTATCGTCGGCGACAGCCGCGCCCATGCCGGAAAGATCGTACCGGTGGATCGAATCCACCATATCTTCGAGCTTGTATTCGTAAAGCCGCGCGGTCGGTCGGGATTCGCCGAAGCCTTCAGCATCAGGTCGATGGCGGCGTCGAATTCTACGCGGGCATGGTCGAAATCTTGGTCCTGATAGTATTTCTTACCTGTTTCGGAATCGTTCTTCGGCCTGCTCAATCAACAGATCAGAGGCGTTGGGGTGGAAAGCAGAAAGGTTCTTCGGCTCTCTTTCGCAACCTGATTTATGTAGGGAAGGTGTTCGGTTTCAGCGATATCGGCGAGCATCCCGGTGGCGGGCAGGTGAACGGCGACGGGCGAGAGGAAAGAAGTTTGGAAAGTAGATTGCTGAGAATAAAGGGGAGAGCTGAAAGCGGCCAGAACTAACGGGCAGGAAACTGAAAAAAAACGTTTGGAAGTCCAGGTCATTCATTCTCCTCGAAGATAAATTTCTAAGTACGCGAGGACGCCGCGGGTACTGCGCCCGTCAAGCGACTCCTTCAGGCTAACCCATGCATTACAATTGCGTCAACCGTGCGTGCGAACGGGCACCGATCCGTTTTGACACACCTCGCAGGGCATCTTTCCACACATTCTGAGCAGTAACTATTCGTCATCGGCCTCTTCCTCGCCCACGCGGGCGGCTCTCGCAGCCGCGATAATCTTCTCCGCCTGCAGCTGCGGCACGTAATCGTAGTGGTCGAATTCCATCGAAAATGAAGCGCGGCCCTGCGTCATGGAGGTCAGATCGCTCTGATAACTAAGCATTTCCGACATCGGGACCTGCGCCCGGATGATCTGCGTCGGTCCCTGGGTGTCCATGCCGGCGATGCGTCCGCGGCGCCCGTTCAGGTCGCCCATCAGGTCGCCGGCGAATTCGACGGGAGCCTGAATCTCGACGTTCATGACCGGTTCCAGCAGGGTCGGTTTGGCGGTTTGCATCGCCGCGCGGAACGCTTTTCGCGCCGCCAGTTTGAAGGCAAGCTCGGATGAATCGACATCGTGATAGGAACCGTCGTAGACGACGACCTCTGAAATCGACCATCGGGAAGCCGGCGAGGTAGCCGCGTTCGGCGGTTTCGACAATCCCTTTTTCCACCGCTGGAATATAGTTTTTGGGAATTGAGCCGCCGAAGACGTCGTTGACGAACTCGAAACTTGGCTCCGCGCGGCAGCGGCTCCATGCGAATCCAGCAATCGCCGAACTGCCCGTGGCCGCCGGTCTGCTTCTTGTGACGGCCCTGCACATCGGCCGTGCCGCGGATGGTTTCGCGATACGGAATCTTGGGCGCTTTCAGCGTGACATCCACGCCATAGCGCTTCTTCAGCCGGCTGACCGCGATTTCGACATGCTGCTGGCCGGTGCCGGCGACCAGAAACTCCTTGGTCTGCGGGTCGCGGTAGAAGCGCAGGGAGAGATCCTCTTCGAGCAGTTTGTGGAGGGCGTTGCCCATGCGGTCTTCGTCGGCGCGGCTTTTCGCCTCCACGGCGAAGGCGATGGAAGGCTCAGGCAGCTTTGACGGCGGGGAACAGCGACCGTGAGAGTTTTTGTCGGTCAGGGTGTCGCCGGTCAGCGTTTCGCGTAAGTTTGGCGACGGCGCCGATATCGCCCGCATGCAGTTCGTTCACGGGGACGATGCGTCTTGCCGAGCGGCGCGCCGATGTGGGCCAGCCGCTCTTCGGTTCCGCGCGCCGGCGTTGAACAGGTGGGCATCGTTCTTGATGCAGCCGGAGAGAACCTTGAAGAAGGTGATGCGGCCGGCGAACGGGTCGGCCGTCGTCTTGAAAACGTAGGCGGCGACGGGTTGCGAATCCTCGTGCTTGCGTTCGATCTCTTTGCCGTTGAGCGGTCAGGCGGCTGGGGGGCCGGTCGGCCGGCGAAGGGAACGCTTCGACAATCAGCTCGAGCAGCCAGTCGGAGCCGATGTCGTGCAGGCCGGAGATGCAAAGCACGGGAAAGATGCGCATTTCGCGCATCTCTTCGTCGATGCCGCTGATGATGTGTTCTTCCGGGCAGCGTGCCCTTTTCGAAGAACTCCTCCATCAGGTCGTCTTTGCCTTCGGCGACGACCTCGACGAGTTCCTCATGGGCGTGTTTGGCGGCGTCGGCGTACTCGGCGGGAATCTCGACCTCTTTGCCCTTGCCGTCGCCGTCGACGGTGTAGACGTAGGCCTTCATGCGGATCAGGTCGATGACGCCGCGGAAGTCTTTGTCGATTCCCGAGCGGAAGCTGGATGGGGACGGCGGTGCGGCCGAAGCGGGCGTGGATGCTCTCCATGGTGCGCTCGAAGCTGGCGCGATCGCGATCCAGTTTGTTGATGACGATGGCGCGGGGAAGCTTGAACTCCTCGGCCGTGTTCCACATTTTCTCCGTCTGCGCCTCGACGCCCGACACGGCGTCGACGACGACGATGGCCGAATCGGCGGCGATCAGCGCGGACGCGGGCGTCGTTCACGAACATGTTGAAGCCGGGGGTATCGAGGAGATTGATCTTGGTTTTCTTCCACTCGATGGCGGCGATGGCGGTGGAGATGGTCAGCTTGCGGTTGATCTCTTCCTCGTCGTAATCGGTGACGGTGTTGCCTTCGTCGACCCGGGTCAGGCGGCGGGTGGCGCCTGCCGCGTAAAGTAAACCGGCCACTACGGAGGTCTTCCCGCAGTGGCCGTGGCCTACAATGCCGACGTTTCTGATGTCCTTCGTTTCGTAAGTTTTCACGGATTCCACCCCGTTTACGCACCGGATCGTATCACATTTTAAATGGCTTGAAATGAGCGGATTTCGTACGGTACTAACAGTTTTAGGAATTCTGAGATACAATGGCTGTGAGTTTAAGTACAACTGGGGGACAATGAACGAAGCGTTCGATTTCTCACGCTGGACTGACGCTGAACTGGCGCGCGCCGAAGATACGGCTGACCGGTTTCTCAGCCAGAATCACCTGGCGATCTGGCAATCTTTTGCGCGGCAGGGCGCGATTCTGCAGCGGCTGGTTGCGGTGCTGCGGAGGTCGGATTTATCGCTTGAAGAGCGGCTCGACTGCTTTGCGCGCATTGCGGAAGTATCGCAGGGCGTTCAGGACAGCGCCAACGGCTTTTTCGATCTTGGATCGCAGCCGGTGGTCGCGCTCATGCTTTCGAGCGCCGAGCTGAGTTAACGCCGGGTTTTCAGCATTTCGTCGAGTTTGCGCCGGATGTTGGCGTCGGGGTCCTGAAACAGCATGTCGTCTCCGAGGTGCTGGCTTTGGATGTAGCCGCGGCGATCGATGAAAGCGACAATGGGAACAAAGGCGCCTTCTTCGACGGGCTGTTTGAGCCACTTGTAGACGGTAATGTCGTCCGAGTAGCCGACCGGGAATCCCTTTACAAACCGGTCTTTGAAACTCTTCAGACCTGCTTTAGCGCCGTTATCGAAGACGACGGCCAGTACCTGCAAGCCTTTTGGGCCGTAATCCTTCTGTAGCTGACTCAGTTCCTGTGCGAAATGCTGGCAATGCTCGCACCCCGTGTTGAGGAACGCCAGGGCGACTACCTTTCCTTTATAAGTGCTGAGGTGAAGAGCGGGTCCGTCCGTCTGCTGGATGGTGAACTCGGGCGCGGGTCTGGGCGCGGCCGCCTGGGAGTGTCCGGAAGCCGCGACCAGCAGAAGCGATATGAGCGTTCGCACGCTTCAATATTACTGCGGGATTACCGCGGGATTTTACTTCGCCTTGGCCTGGAGTACGGTCGCCCGGACCGGCGTTGAAGATCCATCCCGATACTTGGCCAGTTTGGCCGCAGCTGCCGCTTTTGCGGCATCGGAGATCTGAATATGGTTCTGAACGGCGATGGCTCCGCTGGTTTTGGCTATGCGGGTGGCGACGCCCTTGTGCTGGATGACGTTGGTTTTTCCTTCCCAGGTAGCCACGCCGTTCTGAACGGAGACGGTGAAGTGCTCGGTGCCGCTCATCTTCGATTTGGCAAGTTTGGCGCGGATATTGCGCTCAATCTGGGCATCGGGCAGGGTTCGTTGCTTTATAGCTGATTTCGGGTCACCGGCTCCGCTTTTGACAACCGGCGCTGCCCAGGTCTGCCCCATAAACAGGGCGGCAAAGACCAGAGCGCAGAGATATTTCCTCACGCTTCTCCGAAGCTACCTCATCCGAGCGGGATTGTCTGTACCTCTTCTGAAAATCGGGAGATATTCTGGCGGTCAGTTTGCTCCGACTCGCGCGAGAGCGAGCTATCTGTGAATCATTACTGGCTGACCCGGCTGGTGTTCCAGCGCGGGCTGGGGCTCATTTACCTGATTGCGTTTATCTGCGCGCTGAATCAGTTCCGGCCTTTGCTGGGCGAGCGGGGGCTGCTGCCAGCGCCCGCTTTTATGCGCCAGGTTCCCTTCCGGGAGACGCCAAGTTTGTTTTATCTGGCGCCGAAAGACTGGGCCTTCGCGGGGGCGGCATGGCTCGGAATTCTTTTATCCGCGCTGGTGATTCTTGGCGTCGCCGACCGGTACACATCCTGGGTAAACGCGCTGGTGTGGCTGGGGATCTGGCTCCTCTATATGTCGTTCGTGAATGTGGGGCAAACGTTCTATGGGTTCGGATGGGAATCGATCCTGCTCGAGGCGGGGTTTCTGGCCGTTTTCCTCGGAGGGAGACATGTTCAGCCGCCGGAGATTGTTTTGTGGCTGGTGCGCTGGCTGACGTTCCGGGTGATGTTCGGCGCGGGCCTGATTAAACTGCGGGGAGACCCATGCTGGCGGGACCTTACGTGTCTTCAATATCATTACGAGACACAGCCGATTCCGAATCCAGTGAGCTGGTATCTCTATACGGCGCCGCAGTGGACTCAAAAAGCCGGCGTCGTGTTTAATCATTTCGCCGAACTGTTTGTCCCGTTTCTGCTGTTCCTGCCACAGCCGTTCGCCAGTATCGGCGGGGCGATCACGATCCTGTTCCAGCTTTCCATTTTCATCAGCGGAAATCTTTCGTGGCTGAATGTGCTCACGATGGTGATCGCGACTTCGGCGATCGATGGCCGCTACTTTGCCCCGCTGATTCCCGTTCGCGAGCCAGCGGTGGCGGTTGCGACGACGGGGTACAGGATTGTGGTGTTTCTGCTGGCGATGACGATCGGGGCGCTGAGTATCAGGCCGGTCGGGAACATGCTTTCGCCGCGGCAGGTGATGAACACGAGTTATGACCCTCTGCATCTGGTGGGGACGTACGGGGCGTTTGGAGGGATTACCCGGCAGCGATATGAGATTGTCGTTTCAGGGACTGCGGATGAGGTGCTGCGACCGTCGACCGGCTGGAAAGAATATGAGTTCAAGGGAAAGCCGAACGATCCGACGCGGATGCCGATGCAGATTGCGCCTTATCATCTGAGGCTGGACTGGCTGATGTGGTTCGCGGCGATGTCGAACTATTACGAGCAGCCGTGGTTCGTGAACATGATGGCGAAGCTGCTTCAGAACGACAGGCCGTTGCTGGGATTGCTGAGGTCGAATCCGTTTCCCGATCGGCCGCCGAGGTATGTGCGGGCGCAATTGTACGAGTATCATTTCGCAAGTCCTGAAACGCGGCGAAAGACCGGGCAGTGGTGGGTTCGGACGCTTGCGGGGGATTATTTTCCCGCGATTTCGCTCGATGACCCGGCGTTTCGACAGTTGCTGCAGCGCCAGGGCTGGATGTAAGTGCGGGCGCGCGAGGCGTACGTGATCGGCTCAGGGCCGAACGGGTTGGCCGCGGCGATTGAGCTGGCGCGGGCGGGCTTCAAGACAACGGTGCTTGAAGCGCAGCCGACACTTGGCGGCGGAATGCGGTCGGCTGCGCTGACGCTGCCGGGATTTGTACACGATGTCTGTTCGGCTGTGCATCCACTGGCCATTTCGTCGCCGGTCTTTGGCAGTATGCCGCTTCAGGAACACGGGCTGGAGTGGATTCAGCCGCCGCTGCCGTTGGCGCACCCGCTCGACGGGGGGCGATCGGTGTGCGCAGAGGTGTCGGTCAGGCGCACGGCGGAGCGGCTGGGGGCGGATGGCGCGGCGTATCGGCGGGCCGTCACTCCGCTGACCGCGAATTGGCCGGAGTTGATACGAGAGGTGCTGGCGCCCCCGCATGTACCTGCGCATCCGCTGGTGCTGGCGCGGTTTGGGCTTATGTCGGCATTGCCGGCATCGCAGATCGCGAGGACATTGTTCCGGGGCGAGGCTGCGCGCGCGCTTTTCGCCGGTATGGCGGCCCATTCTTTTCTGCCGCTGGAGAGTTTGGGTTCGGGCGCGTTCGGCTGGCTGCTTACGTTGTCGGCGCACTCGGTGGGGTGGCCGATTGCGCGGGGCGGATCGCAGAAGATCGCGGATGCGCTGGTTTCGTACTTCAGGTCGTTGGGCGGGTCGGTGGTGGCGGGCCAGGAAGTGCGCAGTTTAAATGAGATGCCGGCGGATGCTGTTGTGGTGTGCGATGTGACGCCGCGGCAGTTGCTTGCAATCGGTTCGGATTCGTTGCCGGAGGAGTACTGCCGCAAGCTGGCTCAGTATAGGTATGGACCGGGCGTGTTCAAGGTGGATTGGGCGCTGCGGGCTCCGATTCCGTGGAGTTCGGACGATTGCAGGCGGGCGGGAACCGTGCATCTTGGCGGGAGCCTTGAGGAGGTTGCGGCTTCGGAGCGGGCGGCCTGGGAGGGCCGGTCATGCAGGCGGCCGTTTGTGCTGTTGTCGCAGCCGAGCTTGTTCGATGGGTCGCGGGCTCCGTCCGGTATGCATACGGGGTGGGCTTACTGTCATGTGCCGAATGGGTCTTCGGAGGATATGACGGCGGCGATCGAGGCGCAGGTGGAGCGGTTTGCGCCGGGGTTTGGGGAGACGATTCTGGCTCGGCATACGATGTCGCCTGCTCAGATGCAGTCGCATAATGCAAATTTGGTTGGCGGGGATATTAATGGCGGGGCGGCGGATCTGGGGCAGTTGTTTTTGCGGCCGACGCGAAGGTTGTATCGGACGCCGGAGCGGCGGGTGTATGTGTGTTCGGCATCGACGCCGCCGGGCGGTGGGGTGCATGGGATGTGCGGGTATTATGCGGCGCGGGCGGTGTTGCGGGATGGGTGGTTGGGTGGGGCGTGAGGTCTGGAGCCGGACCGATCTTCTCCAGAGTTGCTCCAGTCCATCGCCCGGAACTGTTTAGAAATGCGGGCGCTCAGAGCCGGAGCCGCTATTTCAGATGCCTGCCGGAATAACTCGTCGGGGACATTTACACTGACGCTCACCGCTGCTCTCCCAAAATGCCCAGCAGTTCGCCGGGGCTTATCGTTTGAATGCCAAACCGCTCGGCGGAGAAGCGGCTTCACCAGATCGGCGGCCGCGCCTGACAAGTGACTGCGGTCTTGGTACATCTGCTATCCGAGGCAGGCTTCGGCGATGCCACTCCACGCGCAGTTCGGTCGAGGTCCGGCTGACGCCTTCCTTCCGGTGCTGCCTCCAGGCTTCGAAACGGGCTTTGGCTTCTTCGAGTGTGATCGCCGGAGTTTTGTTTCGCGGCATGGCCTTTCTCCCCGCCGGATTCCCCGGCGGCAGATCGACCTTACCAGTTATCCGGGGCGGATTTCATGCAGGCTTGCCGAAAGCACACGATGCTCTGCTATGCCGAAGCTACTGCCGCCAGCGCGACTGCAACGGGCGCGCTTCCAGGCGCGCCCCCGCAAACGCGATGACTTAAACTGTCGTCAGCCTGGAATCTATGCGGCGGTCGTGCCTGCATCCGCGACATGAGGATTCGCGTGAGCGACTTGCTTGAACTGCTGAGCGCCGGGGCGACATTCGATGAGGTTCTGACCGACTACCCTGACCTTGAACGTGAGGATATTCTGGCGGCCATTGAATATGCCGCGCGGCAGACCGATCACCCCTTTCTCCTGTCCGCGTGACCTTCCTCATCGATAACCAGCTCCCTCCTGCGCCGGCGCGTTTTATCAGCGCGGAACTCGGCTGCCGGGCGCGACACGTCGGACGGGGGGCTCAGGGATGCATCGGACGCTACGTTCAAGTGCGTGCGCGTCGGGAACTGCCGCCGGGCAACTCTCCTCAATATGTCGAGATTCGCTGATTACGATCAGCGGCAAACTTCACCGCACGAAGAAGCCACGTTCGGCAATCCGCAGGCGATCTGGCCTCGTCCTTTGCTGAAAGCAGGGATTTTGGCTCGGCCCAATCGAGAACCAGCCCGAGGGTGCGGTCGCCCGAGGCGAAAGATCTGAATGACGGCGTTTTCCTTTGGACCGGAGTCGAACGAATTTCCGGGCGGCCGCTTGCATTGCTTCCATAATTCTATTATTGTGGAAGTATAGCGTAAGGAGAGAAGCATGGGGGCCGGCAAAAAACGCATGGACGAACAGGTGCCGCGATTCGCGGATATGTTCTCGGCGCTCGGGACAGAACCGCGCCTGCGCATCATGCGCCTGCTGCTGTCGGCGCATCCTGACGGCATGGTGGTGGGGGACATCATCGCGGAGCTTGGCATTACCGCTTCCACGCTGTCCCATCATCTGGAAAAGCTCAAGAACGAGGATTTGGTGAAGGTGCAGCGCGAAAGCACGTTTCTGCGGTATTCGGCCAATGCGGACGCATTGCAGGAGCTTCTCGGGTTCCTCTACGCCGAATGCTGCACCCGTAATAAGGCAGTCGAACCACAGGCAATCGTAAGCCTGTGCCGGTAACGAATTTCAGGGAAGGCAGACTATGGACATCAAAGAAGTCGTGAAAGAAAAATACGGGCAGGCGGCGCTGCGCGTTCATTCCGGCGCGGGAAATTCCTGCTGCGGAGGTGCGTCGGCGCTCGAAGATTGCTGCGACCCGATCACCTCAAACCTCTACGACGCCATACAGGAAGGCGAAGTACCGGACATGGCTATCAAAGCCTCGCTCGGCTGCGGCAATCCTACGGCGCTGGCCGAATTGAAGGCCGGTGAAACGGTCCTCGATCTCGGGTCGGGCGGCGGCATCGATGTGCTGCTGTCGGCCCGGCGCGTGGGCCCGACCGGCAAAGCCTACGGGCTGGACATGACCGATGAAATGCTGGCGCTGGCGGAAGAGAACAAACGCAAGAGCGGCCTGACGAATGCGGAGTTTTTGAAAGGCGAAATTGAGCAGATCCCGCTGCCGGACAGCAGCGTTGACGTGATCATTTCCAACTGCGTTATCAATCTTTCGGGCGATAAAGACCGGGTGTTGAAAGAAGCGTTCCGGGTACTTAAGCCGGGTGGCCGCCTGGCTGTCTCTGATGTCGTCGTGCGCGGTGATGTGCCTGCCGAAATTAAGAAAAACATGGAGCTGTGGGTGGGCTGCGTGGCAGGCGCGTTGAGCGATTACGAATACGTGGCCAAGCTCGCCAGGGCCGGCTTCGAGAAGATCGACATTGAGCCGACGCGGGTTTACAGCGTGGAAGATGCGCGGACGTTCCTGACCGGGCAGGGTCTCGATGTCGATGCGCTGGCAAAGCAAATCGAGGGCAAGTTTATCAGCGCGTTCATCCGGGCGGAGAAGACGGCTGCGGCCTGTTGTGCGCCCGGCTGCTGCGCGTAAGGGCGGGCATCATGGCGCAAGACATCACGGTGAAACCCGGATCGGGGGCAAGCGGGCTGGGGTTCTTCGAGCGTTACCTGTCCGTGTGGGTGGCGCTCTGCATGGTGGCCGGCATCGGTCTTGGCAAACTGCTGCCCGGCGCGATCGCCCGGGTGCGGGGTATCGAATTCGGCCGGGGCAGTCAGATCAATGCGCCGATAGCGGTGCTGATCTGGCTGATGATCACGCCGATGATGATGAAGGTCGATTTTTCATCCATCAAAAATGTCGGGCGGCGGCCTGCCGGTCTGCTTGTGACGCTGTTCATCAATTGGGTGGTTAAGCCGTTCTCGATGGCCCTGCTGGCGTGGGCGTTTTTCAGGGTCATCTTTGCCGCGTTCATCACGTCAGCCGAAGCCGACCAATATATTGCAGGCTGCATTATTCTGGCCGCTGCGCCGTGCACGGCAATGGTGTTTGTCTGGAGTCACCTGACGAACGGGGACGCGGCCTATACGCTGGTGCAGGTGTCGGTGAACGACCTGATTATGCTGGTGCTGTTCGTGCCGATCGTTCAGTTTTTGGTACACGGCGCATCGTCGCTGACGGTGCCTTTCAACGTGCTGCTCACCTCGGTGCTGGTCTTTATCGTCGTGCCGCTGCTGGCCGGGGTGCTGCTGCGGGCTCTGCTTGTAAAAAGTCGCGGGCCGGCATGGTTTGAAGGCGTGTTGCTGCCGAAGTTCGCGCCGGTGACTATCGCGGCGCTGCTCGGCACGCTGGTGCTGATCTTCGCGTTTCAGGCCGACAACATCACGGGGCGATTTTCACATGTGGTGCTGATCGCCATTCCCATCACGTTGCAGGTCTACCTGAATGCGGGCCTTGCTTACGGTCTGATGAAATGGCTTAAAGTCGAGCATTCGGTGGCCGCGCCCGGGGCGCTGATCGGCGCGTCCAATTTCTTCGAGCTGGCCGTGGCGACAGCGATTGCACTGTTCGGGCCGGAATCGGGCGCGGCGCTGGCGACGGTCGTCGGCGTTCTGGTCGAAGTGCCGGTGATGCTGTCCGTCTGCGCGGCTTGCAATCGTACCCGGCATTGGTTTCCCGCGGAGCAAGTGAACTGATGATGGAGAAGCAACGTGTGTTGATCCTCTGTACCGGCAATTCAGCGCGCAGCCAGATGGCCGAAGGGCTGCTGCGTTACGATGCCGGGGACCGGTTCGATGTTGAAAGCGCCGGGACCAAACCCGGCATTGTAAGGCCGGAAGCAATCGCAGCCATGCAAGAGCTGGGAATCGATATTTCAGGCCACCGGTCAAAGCACGCCGATGAATTCGAAGGCCGGCAATTCGACTATGTGCTGACGGTTTGCGACAACGCGAAAGAGAGCTGCCCCGTGTTCTTCGGTGCGGCTAAAAAGCTGCATCACAGCTTTGACGATCCGCCGGCCGCAGGAGTAGGGACGGAGCAGGAGCGCATGGCGATTTTCCGGCGCGTCCGTGACGAGCTGCGGGCGTATCTGACCGAATTCTCGAAGGCAAGCTGAACCTGCAAGATTTACGTTTGCGAATGTGGACAGCCGCCGCCGAGCCACGGGGCCGCTTTATGGTTACTTCGGAGCAGTCGATAAAGGCTTCGGCGCAGCCGATAAAGACAGGGTTTGCGTCTGCGCCTGGTTCGGTTTCGGCGGCTCGTAGTACCCGATCCAGCGCCCGAGGCAGGGGATGCCGATCCACACCAACAGCGACCATGCCGCGGCGACCTTGACGAGGCGCGGGATGCGCGGTTGTTTGTCGATCCACTCCGGATGGTCGTAGACTTTCGCTTTGAAGATGGAGGCATGGATCGCCACGGTCACCAATAGAATCATCTTCAAAATGAAATAAGGATTGCGGTAGTACTTGTCCATCTCGGAAGTTCCCAGCAGGAAACCCATGGTGAACATGATGAAAAAGCCTACGCGTTTCCACCGACGCGTGCCGTTAATGACATTCGAAATCGGTATATCCGTCAGCGCCCAGCCCAGCATGCGCAGATCCGTCAACAGGATCAGTCCGCCGAAGACCGCGATGCACGCCAGGTGGGTGGCCATAATCATCGGATAGGTGTAGCTCGATTCGCGGATATAAGTCATCAGGCCCAGACTCTGAATCCAGTGGCTCAATGCGGCAGGCATCATTTCAGTTCACCTCTAAACGAACGCGATCCAAAGGCCGCCGAAAACAACCGACGTCCACATGGCAACAGACATGATCCCGACAGTTTTTTGCTCAGCCGGCGATCCGGAAAGCGGCGCGGCGAACTGAACCAATAAATTAACGACTATAGCCAATACCACCGCGCCCCCCTTGACGGCGGCTCCTGCCTGCAGGAGGACTGAGGCAAGATAGCCCGCATAGAGGATGGAAAGCCCGAAAAGCCAGGGGAGAGCGCCACTCGTTTTTTCAGCCGCACCCGGCTCCGCGGCGAGCACCGTAACTTTGCGATGCACCGTGTAGTTGAACAGGATCACGAGCATCAGGTTCGTGACTTTGTATTCAAATGAAGGATTGTGAAGATACAAGTTCGGGTCGGAGGAAAAAATTATCAGGCCCGAGGTGATCACGATAATGAGGCCAGCGAGCGTCCACAGCCCGGTGTCTTTGAGCAACTGCTTCCCGGTTTGATGCAGCATTCCAAGATTCAGAAGCCGGAGATCCACCATCATGATCGTCCCGATCGACAGCGCGAATGACGTGATATGGAAGCACTCCGTCAGCGGGAATGCCCATTCGTTGCTGTTGAGTGGATTTGAATTCGGGTCGTAGATCATCATTCCCTTTCACGATTGTATTGGAGTGACATAACTTTTGCGCGTCTCATACGGTGATTGACCGGTTCGTGACGTTGTCGCAACGCTGTAGTTCCAGCCACATAACGACAGTTGCTGCGAGGGTAAGCGACCCGGTCAGCACATGGAGCACCCCTGCGCAGATCAGGAAAAGGTTGTCGGTCTTTGACACGATCAGGATCGTCAGGTAGACCGTAAACCCGAGCGCCACCTGGATACCGGTTATTGTCAGCATCCAGACGGCGACCGGGCGCAGCGAAGGATGCCCTGGAAACTGCCGAACGACACAAACGCCGAGCATCATGACGAGAAGCAGCACGATTCCGGCGTCGAGGATATGCCAGATGACGCCGAGCACGTTGTGGCGGAAGGCGGCGCCCAGAAATGTCTGAAGGACGACGAAGAGGGGGGTGAGCAACATCAGCCTGCGTAGTGGAGGCCACATGTCAGGCGCGGGAACCGGTGGCCGGCTCCATGCGTCGGACGTTTCGACGGCGACCGCGACCAAAGCGGCGAACAAGATCGGCGAGAACATCGCGTGCAGTACCGGACCATGGCCGCCGATCCCGCTCACGATAAGCGCGCCGGTCAGGGCGATCCAACCGGCTATCGTCCTCACCTGAAGGGCCAGCACGATTGTCAGCAGCAAGACGAGCCCGGCGAGCCCGAGGTGAGCGTAATACGGCGCCGGGCCCGGCGCGGCCAGCCCAGGCGTATCGCGCGTTCCACGAAGCGCGCCCGTATAGTGCGCCCCCACACCCACCAGTACAAACATGAGCGCCGCCGTTGACAGCGCGAGACGGTGCTTCCACGGATTTCTCAAACCGTCCTCTCCTTCACGCCATACCAGCGGGCGACCGTCATCAAAATGGCGCTCAAATAAACAAAACAGCCCGGCACCCACATGAGCAATCCGCCCAGTTGCTGGTCGGCTTTCGGGTCGAGCCCCCAGGTGCCGCGGATTGCCGGCAGCCATCCCAGCGGGTCGCCGGGATTCAAATAGGCCGGGTACAATCCGGAGCGCGCGAAGGTCAGCGCCGCACCGAGAACGCTGCATGCCAGGCAGGCTCCGAACAGATAAGAAATCGCGGTCAAAGGTTGGAATTGCCGCTGAAGGATTGGCCACCAGAAGATTGTCCCGGTCGCAAGGAAACTCAGGTGCTGCACGATGTGGAGCGCATCGTTTGCCAGGGCGGCATTGAAAAACACGGGAATGTGCCAGAACAACATGGCTCCCGCTCCGAGGCTCCACGACACACTGGCCGGCAAAACCGGCAGCGTCAGAGGCGGCATCCCGGCGATCAGCAGCGGGGGCACAACAAGGGCCAGAACCAAGTGCTGAACGATATGCGCGCTGAAGAGGTATTTGTCGGCGAGGATGTCGATCGGCGAAACCAGATCGAACAGGAGAACCAGGACGCCGAGGAAGAACCACAGGCTGGAGCCTGCGCCGCGGATGCGCAGGAACCAGAGATATGCCACAACCATCGCGGCGCATCCGATGACGACCGATGGTTCCCAATCCCAGCCGGTCACAGGAAGCTCCAGAGATAGACAACGGCGAAAATCACGAGCCAGGACGCCACCACAAACTGCCAGAACATTGCCGCGGCGGCGGAACGGCCGAGCGCCGCGAGCAGACCCAGTCCGATCAGCGCGTGCAGAAGGTGCATTCCGGCAAGCGTGAAGAATGTGGTTCCGAAGAGGCCCTGGCTCATGGTGACGCCGGCGCGCAGCATTCGCGCGTACTCGATTCCCTGACCCATCACAAAAGTGCCGCCGAACAGCATCGCGATGACGAACCGGGTCCGCCACATCGCGATGCCGCTGATCAGCAGGCACGCACTGTGGATGGACGTCATGCGCAAATCCAGCGTTTCGGCAGCGGTCTTTAAACTCCGATCGCGGAAATAAACAAACGCCAGAATCAGCATGAAAAAGAACACGCTCTCTGCAATGAGCAGCATCGCCATGCCGAGCTTTTCGCGGGACCACGTCATTCGTGCATCCAGTCCGGCATTTCCGGATGCTTCAGATCCCACAACGGCCGCCGGCTGCGAACCACGACGGGCGCGGCAGTCCACTCGAGCGTCCAGGCGTTCCACGGATCGTCGCCGGCCGCCTTTCCGAACTGCAGACTCACCAGAAGATTAGCGAAGAAGATCAGGACGCCGACGGTCAGAATCCCCGCGCCGATGGTCGAAATCAGATTCAGCGGCCCCCACCACGGCACGTTTGCATACGTGTAGACCCGGCGGGGCATCCCCAGCAGCCCCAGGAAATGCTGCACAAAGAACGTTGCGTTGAAGCCGACGACTACGAACCAGAAATGGAATTTGCCCATGGTCTCATCCATCAGCTTTCCGGTCATTTTCGGATACCAATAATAGGTGGCCGCGAACAGCGCAAACACCGTTCCGCCAACCAGCACGTAGTGAATATGCGCGACCACGAAATACGTGTCAGTCATCTGCCAATCCACCGGCACGACTGCAAAGACCATCCCGCTGAGCCCTCCGATGGTGAACTCCAGCAGGAACGCGACGGCGAACATCATGGCGGCCGTGAACCGGATCGACCCGCCGAGCATGGTTGCGGTCCAGTTGAATATCTTGACCCCGGTGGGCACCGCGATCAGCATGCTCGCGGCGGCGAAAACGGAAAGAAACGTTCGGCCCAGGGCCACGGCGAACATGTGATGCGCCCACACGCCGTAGCTCAGGAAAGCGATGGCCAGGGCCGACGCAGCCATGAACGGATATCCGAAGATCGGCTTGCGCGAAAACACCGGAATGATCTCCGAGATCATCCCGAACGCCGGAAAAATCATGATGTAGACCTCCGGGTGTCCGAAGATCCAGAAGTAATGCTGCCAAAGCAGCGGCGATCCACCTTGCGCCGCGTTGAAGAACCGCGCATGCAGCAGGCGGTCGGAGAGCAGCATCACCAGAGCCGCCGCCAGCGGCGGAAACGCGAACACGATCATCACCGAGTTCACCAGGTTCATCCAGACGAACATGGGCAGCCGCCGGATGGTCATCCCTTCGGTGCGCGCGGCCGCAATGGTGACGATGAAATTGATTGCCGACGCCACGATGCTCGCCGCAATCAGCAGGATCGCGATCGCCCAGAAATCCATCCCGGGTCCCGGCGAGTAAGGCTTCTCGGTCAGCGGCGCATAGCTGAACCAGCCTGCGTTCGGCGCGTGCCCGGTGGCGAAACTCAGATAGAGCAGCAGCCCGCCGCCAACCTGGAGCCAGAATGCGATGGCATTCAGGCGCGGGAAAGCCATGTCGGGGGCTCCGATCATCAGTGGTACGAGGTAAATACCAAAGCCCATCAGCACCGGCATCACGACCAGAAAGATCATCGTCGTGCCATGCATGGTGAAGATCTGGTTATAAAGGTCGGGCGTGACCAGCTTCAGATTCGGCAGCGAGAGTTGCGCGCGCATGACCATCGCCTCGGCGCCGCCTGCGATGAAAAACACCAGCGCCGAGATCATGTAGAGGATGCCGACGCTCCGATGGTCCGTTCGCCCGATCATTTGAGCGCCCCCATATACGCCGTCAGAGAATCGACTTCCATCTGAGAAAGCTGCTGATCCGGCATGCGATTGAGTGGTTTGGCCGATTGCGGATGGACCGTCCATAACGCCAGGTTCGCTCTTGTGTTCGGCGAAACCCCGGCACCCAGAAACAGCCTTCCCGCGACATGCGTCAGATCGGGCCCTTTATCCGGATCGGAGTGGCACGCTGCGCATCTTTGCGAGTACAGCGCGAATGGGCGCCAGCGACGCCGGTTCCGCTTGATGGTGCAGCCACACCGAATATTCGGCTTCGGATTCCGCGACCACGTAGAAATGCATCCCGGCATGCTGCGCACCGCAGAACTCCGAGCACTGTCCGGGATAGGTTCCGGGCCCATCAGCCTCCAGCCAGATATAGGCCGGCCGACCAGGCACCGCATCCATCTTGCGCGCGAGCTGCGGCACCCAGAAATCGTGGATCACATCCCGCGATGTGACTTGCACGAGCAGCCGTCGTCCCGCGGGAATGTGGAACTCCGTGACAGCGACAGCCCCGTTGGGGTACCGCGCTTCCCACCACCACTGATGACCGGTGATGACCAGATCCGGCGCGCGATCCGGCTCATCCGGCGCATCGATCCGCACCATCGCACTCACTGTGACGACAAACAGAACCGTCACGATGGCCAGCGGAAACGCAGTCCAGGCAATTTCCAGTCTCCGCGATCCGAAAGTCTGCAAAGGCTCGCCCTCTCGCCCACGCGCACGATAGCGGATCACACCCCAGGCAACCAGCGCGGCGACAATCAGGAAGATCACCACGAGCAGAATCAGCAGATTCGCAAACAAGGAGGAGATGATGCGGGTCTCGGGCGAGTGCGGATTAAAAGCGCCGAGCGGCATTCTGCACCACCAATCGCAGTGGCCCGGGCGTTTTCGCCGGTGTCAACTGCGCATGAATTCCGAACGGCGGGTCGACATACCCAATACCCCGTCCCATGCATGCGACTGAGAACCAAAGCAAGAGCGACAGCCCTGCCGCCAGCTTCGCGTTTACCGGGATAATGCCGGAGCGGTCCATTTCGGCCGCCCGGGCATAAACGCTGCGCCGGAATGTCAGGGCATGGACGGCGATCAGCGCAAGCATCGTCAGCTTGAGCCGGAAAAAGATGTTGTAATAATACTCTTCCGCCTTGCAGCCCGCCAGCAGGACACCCAGGGAGACCATGATCACCAGGCCCCACCGCTTCGTCAGACGCAACCGATCGATCACGTCCGCCACCGGGCGACGAGTCATGGCGACGCCGAGCAGGCGGAGGTCTGTCACCAGAATCAGGCCGCCGAAAAAGGCGAGCGCCACCATATGAAGCGACAGAACAATCGGGTAAGCATACGCGGACCCTCGCAAATAGGTAAAGAAATCCGTTGCCTGGAGCCATTGCGTGAAGGACAGAATCATGGCTTTAAATGTGATGAATATCCAGCGTCGGGTTCAGGAAACCGATAAAGATACCGCCAAAGAACACCATGGACCACAGCAGCAGCGACACGCACGCCACTGCTTTGCCGCCATTCGGCGCATCCGCGTTCACCACTTTCCGGTGGATCGTGTAATTAAAGACGATCCCGGAAACGAAGAAGACCATCTTCAGCAGGAAAGCGTAGTTGAGATAGTAATTATCCGGGTCGGACGAAAACAGCAGCAGTCCCGTAAACAGTATCAGAATCAGGCCGCCGAGCGTCCAGTAGAAGGTGTCTTTGCCCAGTTCGGAGGGAGACTGCCGCACCATCCCCAGACCGAGAAGCCGGAAATCCAAGAGGGCAATTGTGCCGACGGAAATTGTGAATCCAAGAATATGCAAGCATTCCAGAACGGGAAATACCAGTTCGGATGAGTTCAGTGGATTCTCGATCAGCATCTGGGTGTGTTGACTTGCCGCGAAACCGCACTTTACCACGAGTGGTGCCAAATCCCTTGAGACAGATCATTGCGCCAATCCTGTCCAAATCCGTGGCCGCCATGACGGGGCTGTGAAAAGCGGCCCGGACTTGTTCCGGAGAGTTTGGATCGCATTTACAATGCGGTCGCGAATCCACATTTTGGCAGCAGCATGCGGGTTAGCCCCCAGACTATGCACAAGCTGAACCATAGCCCGGCCGCGGCTTTCCAGATCGAGCGTACACGCTTCCCGTTCCGGGCCCGCATCTTCTCTGACGAAGGTCAGTCCGTCAAGTAAAGTCACAGGCGTTTACTCGGCACGTGAAATTCCGCTGCGGAGGTTGCGCCAACCCAAGCTTGATTTTCCGCCAGACCATTTTCCGCCGGACGGAAGGGCAGCGAAATTCGGGATGCGGAGCAACTTCCGATCAGCGCAGGGCTGTTGCGCACCCGACGCGCTATTGCGCGGCTGCGGCTGAGGCCTTTGCGGCAGTCCGGTGGTAATTCGGGAAAGCGGGCCGGCGGAGCTTGGGCGCCGGGTTTTTACTCAGCTCGTCCAGAACCACCTCGACGGCTTTCTCCAGTTGAGGATCGCGGCCTTTGCGGACCATGGCCGGGTCCTGCTCAATTTCGACATCGGGGCTGACGCCGATGTTTTCGACTTCCCATTCGCCGCTGATCGGGTTGTAGATGCCGGAACTCGGGGAGGAGACTGCGCCTCCGTCCATCAATGAAGGGGCTCCGGCCATGCCCACCAGCCCGCCCCAGGTGCGCGTTCCGACCAGCTTACCGGCACCGGACCGCTTGAAGTACCAAGGCATCGCGTCGCCGCCGGAACCGGCCATTTCGTTGATGATCATCACCTTCGGGCCGAAGATCCCCTGCGGCTGCACGGGATCGGCACCAACTCTGTTGGCGGCGGCGCTCAAAGGCTTACGGTTCATAATTTCGGCGATGTCGGTGGCGAGCAAACCGCCGGCATTAAAACGCTCGTCGATGATCGCGGCCTGCTTTCCGATTTGGGCATAGAAGTAGCGGGTAAACGAAGTCAAGCCACCGTTCGCAGTATCGGGCATATAAACGTAGGCGACTTTGCCTCCGCTGATCCGGTCAACTTTGCGGCGATTCTCTTCAATCCAGGCAAGGTTGCGCAATCCGGTTTCGTCGGGAACGGGAACCACGGTCACTTCACGCGGGTTCGATCCACCGGGGTCGGCACTCACTTTCAGCAGCACGGACTTGTTCGCAAGACCTTCAAAGAAGCTGAAGATATTGTCCTGGGGGCGCACTTCACGTCCGTTCACGGACAGCAGATACTCCCCTGCCCTGACGTTCACTCCAGGCTGCGTGAGAGGCGCGCGGAGCTGAGGATTCCAGTTTTCCCCGTTGTAAACGCGGGCGAAGCGATAGTGGCCATCGGCGATCTCGTAATCGGCGCCGAGCAGACCCGTCTGGACGCGCTTTACGTCGGGTGTGTCGCCTCCGCCGGTACCGAGATGACTGACGGTCATGTCGCCGAGCATTTCCTGGAACAGGTAAGTAAGATCGGAGCGGGATGCGACGTTACGCAGGTATGGCTCGTATTTCTTTTCGCCTGCCTTTAGGTCATAGCCGTGGACGCCCCGGTCATAGAACCAATCGCGTTCGATTCGCCAGGCTTCGCGGTACATCTGGTTCCACTCCTGAACCGGGTCGACACGGACTTCGATCGCGTCGGTCTTAAGAGCTCCGGACGCCGGGCCTGCGGGTGCCTGGGGCGGCGGCGCGGCGGCGTTTGCGGACGCGGGCGGGAGGGGCCTCAGCGCGGCGATCATCCAATTGTCACCCTGTTTGTAGAGCGCCTTGTCACCGCCATAAGACATCTGGAACGAACTGACCGCAGACAGCGGCGAATCTCCTCTGCGCTCGTTCATGTCGTAGCGGTGAACGTTCGCAGGGCCGCCACCGCCAGCGCCAGGCGACTCAAGGGCGAGAAGGACACCGGGTCTTCCAACCTGCAGCCCAACGTAGCGGCGGGCAGGCATCGGAACAGAAAGGATGCGCTGTTCGATGCCGTCGGCATCGATCTGTACGGTCACAGCCGGAGGCTTCGCGTTCGGGAGTTTCGGCGCGGCGGGAGACGGAGGCGTTCCCGCATCTTTCGCGGCATCGGCCCCGGCTTTCTTGTCGTCTTCCGCAGCCTTCTCTTCATCGCTTTGGGGGGAGAAGGGCGATGGCAGAGATTTATCCAGCACCACCACGTAAACGGAACTGGTGAAGGATCGACCGGTGGCGTGGATATCGAGCCCGAGGCTTTCGCCCGAGTTCGTACTGGCTGCGAAGTAGAGATACTTGCCGTTCTTATCGAACACAGGGTAGATGGCGTCGCTCATGCCGTCGGTAACCTGGATTGATTTTCCGTCCGCAACAGAGTAAAGAAAGACGGCGCTCAGATTGTTCGGCAGGACCCTTGAGTAGGCGACCCACTTGCTGTCGGGAGACCAGGCTCCCTCGATATCGCCGCTGCGGATCTGATAATAATCCCGCCCGATTTCGACCTGCTTCTTTGAATCGAGATCCACAAAATAGAGGCGCTCCAGGCTATCGACCAGCAGCACCTTTCGGCCATCCGGGGAAAACCTCGTACCCCGATAAAAACCGGGCTGCAGTTCGAATTTCCGAGGCTCACCGGCGCCACTCTGTGCGCGGATGTGCAGCGCATATTCACCCGACTCATCCGACAAATATGCGATCGTCTGGCCATCGGGAGACCACTGGGGATCGCGTTCCATGACGCCGGGCGTGTTGGTGAGATTTCGCGGATCGCCTTTCTCGGCGGGAACGGTCAAGATATCGCCGCGAGCAGCAAACACGGCGCGAGCGCCGGACGGAGATATGGCGGGCGCGCCGAGGCTCTTCGATACGTTGACAAGCCGGGTTCTCAGCTCAGGGAAGTCACCCCGCACCCGAATGGGAACGGGTGTGGCCTTGCCGGTCTTCAGGTCGTACATATGAATGGACCCGAATTGTTCATAGACGATCGCGTCCGGGCCGAGCGATGCGGACTTCAAGTCAATTCCCTGCGCGGCGATTGCCTCATGAACGGCTTTTCGGGTCAGGTCGTAGTAGAACAGCGTTACGGGGCCATTCCGGTCGGAGAGGAAATAAACGCGGTCGCCCGCGAACATCGGGTTGAAGTCGTTGGAATTGGTTCTGGGTACTTTGGCGGTGGTGCTGTCGGAGAGACGCGAGAGCCAGATGCGCGAAGTTCGGCCGCCGCGATAACCCTTCCACATCTGGAAGGCGCGCGCGACGGGTTCATACGCTATGGATTGGCCGTCGGGCGAGATAGAGGCGGCAAATCCCGAGGGGAGCGGGAGCTTTTCCTCGAGACCACCGTCAAGGCCAACCGTGAACATCTCGCTGAAGCGCGAGTACGCCGAGCGCGGGGAACTAAAGACAATGCGCTTGCCGTCCGGAGTCCAGCCGAGGACACGATCGGGCGCGGGGTGCCAGGTCAGCCTCTTCGGCACGCCACCGGAAGCCGGCACGACGAAGACGTCGATATTGCCGTCGTACTCGCCGGTGAATGCGATCTGGGTTCCGTCGGGCGAGAATGCAGGGTCGGTTTCGTTGCCGGCTCCGCTCGTCAGGCGGACAGCATCGCCGCCGGCGCGGGGCACGGTCCAGAGGTCGCCGGCATAGACGAAGACGATGTGAGATTTGTTGAGAGCGGGCTTCTGGAGGAGCAGCGGCTCATCGGCAGCGCAACAGATCAGGGGCAAGGCAAGCAGAGTAAGTACGAAACGCACAGCAGACCTCCGGAATCGTTTCGCTTGAGTTTACGACAAAATCCGGCGGCGGGAAAATGCTATAGAACTGTCGTCTTGACTTGCTGGTGTGCTTGCGGCGACGGGACTCTACCGGCTGCGTGTGCAGCGGCAGAACAGAGGTTCGAGGCCAGGAGCGCGCGGTCCACGGTCGATTTCGGCCTGCAGGTATGGCTTGCGGACCCGCATCTCCACCAGCGACTGAGCCGAACAGGGAGACGCTGACGACGCCGAGAGCCTTGAGCTTCGGTTCGCACGCCTTCAGTGTGCCGGGACTATTTTAGTGCGGCGAGAGTGGCGTTGACGGCGCGTTCCCAGTCGGGGCCGCTGACACGGTCGGTTTCTCCGAGGGCGGTGACGCGGGCGTTTGCGGCTTCGTTGAGTGCGGTCCGGGTGTAGGTTACTTTGACTGTCGTGTGGCTGGCGTCCACGGGAGTGAAGTTGACGTCGATGATCGTGACCATTACGCCGGGCAGGAAGGAGACGTACTGGAAGTGGCGGGCCGCGAGGTCGAAGGCCGTGTTTACCCAGATTGCGTCGGCGGTTCCGTTGCTGACGGCGAAGACTGCGCCCTCGATGTCCTTCGCGGGTTGGGGGTAGAAGAAGCGGGGGTTCCATTTCTCTCCTGCCCAGGCGCGTTCACCTTCGGGGCCGAAGAGCGGGGCCGTGACGCTGTATGAGGCTTGAACCGTGAGCGTGAACGAGTTGCAGACGCGCACGAGCGGGCCCGGGGCGTCCATCATTTTCTTTCCTTTAGCTTGTGGCTGTCGGAGGCTTTGAGGGTCATTCCGTAGAGCTGTTTGAACTGCGCAATTTCCTTGAGGGTCTGGGGCGTGAACGGGGGCTTGCCCTCGAAGGCGTGGAGGACGATGCCTTCGAGGAGATCGCCGAGGCCCATGTCCTTTAGCTCGGCGAGGGCTTTCAGGACTTTGAGCATGCGGCGTTCGAGGCGGACACCGGTCTGGATGCGTTCTATTTCGATGCTTTGCATCAGGCTGGTACCAAGTTACCACGGTACGTACCGTTTCGGCGGGTATGATGGTGTCCGAAATGAAGACTCAAAAGCTGCGGGTGGGCGGGAAGTTCCGGATTGCGAAGCGGGCGACGGATGAGACGTTCGGTGTGGATAAAGAGCAGGCGGAAGAAGCGGCCGTGAAGCACATCGAGAAGCTTCAGACCCTGCACGAACTGCTGTATGCCGAGAATCAGCGGTCGCTGCTGATTGTGCTGCAGGGGATGGACGCCGCGGGGAAGGACGGGACGATTAAGCATGTGATGTCGGGGGTGAATCCTTCGGGTTGCTCGGTGACGGCGTTCAAGCAGCCGAGTTCGACGGAACTGGCGCATGACTTTCTGTGGCGGATTCACGCGGCGGTGCCGGGCAAGGGGACGATCGGGATCTTTAACAGGTCGGCGTATGAGGATGTGCTGATTGCGCGGGTTCACAAGCTGGTGCCGAAGAGCGTGTGGGAGAAGCGCTATGGGCAGATCAATGAGTTTGAAAAGATCCTGGCGGAGAACGGGGTCCACATTCTGAAGTTCTTTCTGCATATCAGCAGCAAAGAGCAGAAGAAGCGGTTTGAGGCGCGGGTGGCAGATCCGGCGAAGAACTGGAAGGCTTCAGCGGCGGACTTCAAGGAACGGGAGTACTGGGATGAATACCAGAAGGCGTATGAGGACGCGATCTCGAAGTGCGACACGGATTATGCGCCGTGGTTTGTGATTCCGGCGGACCATAAGTGGTTCCGGGATTATGCGGTGGGTCAGGTGATTATCGAGACTCTGGAAGGGTTGAAGATGTCGTTTCCAAAAGTCGATACGAAAGAGCTGCAAGAACAAAAGTAAGAACGAGCCCGATGGCGGCGGGGAGCCACAGTGCGTAGCGCGCAGCCAGGATGCTGAAGAAGGCGACGACGGTTGCGGGTATGGCATTCAGGCGCGCCGTCGAACGCGGGGTGATCAGAACGATGAGCACGGAGACGGCGAGCCAGCCTGCAAAGTTGGTGAGCGGGACTCCGTAATAGAGGCCGTTGGTTTGCCAGCGCCAGTAGTGGAGCGGACCGGCGGCGAGCGGATCTATTACGAGGTCGGCAGCGAGCATGAGGAGAGCAGCCAGCAGGCGGTAGCGGCGGCCGGAGACTGCGGTGAGACTGGCGAGGATGAGCCAGGCGGCGGCGATGGCGACGGGGACTCCGGCGATTTCGGGTCCGAGCGCGTGGGTGTAGAGGTAGCGGCCGAAGGGGAAGCCGGTGCGAACGCCAATGAGTTCGGCGGTGAAGCCGATGAGAACCGCGGGGATGAGTTCTTTGCGGAAGGCAAGAATTCCGGCAAGGATCAGGAAGGCGGGGGCTGCCCAGGAGGCGTTGGGGGCGAGGCCACCGGTGACGATGCCGCCGAGCCAGAAGACAGCGTAGAGGCACCAGAGCGCGGTTCTCATGTGTGACGTTGCGCGATGAGGCGGGATGTGATCTCGGCGGACATGAGAACGGTGGGGGTTCCGCCGCCTGGGTGGGTGCTGCCACCGGCGTGATAGAGGCCCTGGACGGCGCGGTTTTTGTTGGGGGGCCGGAGGAAGGCGTTGCGCCAGCCGTGGGAATCGGTGCCGTAGATGGAGCCCGAGGGCATGCGGTAGTCGGCTTCGAAACGGGCGGGAGTCCAGATGTCCGAGACTGCGATATCGCTGGTGAAATCGGGGAAGCCCGCGCGGCGAAGACTGTCGAAGACGCGGGCGCGCGCGGCGGCAGTCATGGCTTCGTCCCACTGTTTGCCGATGGGCGGGGCGTTGGCCATTACGAAGAGCGTGTTCGCACCTTCCGGGGCATTGACGTAAACCATTTCGGCGCTGGTGAAGCAGACGGTGTGCTGGTGGACGTTGAGGGGCCGGTTGAGTCCGAAGAGCATGACGAACCCGGAGAGGGATCGGTGTCGAAGCGGCGGGGCGGGATGGCCGAGGAGTTGGGGGGTGGCGGCGTGGTCTCCGTTCATGATGACGACGTCGGCTGCGAGGCGCTCACCGGATTCGAGTTCCACCCCTTTGGCTTTGCCTTTTTCAGTGACGATGCGGGCCACGGGTGAGTTGAGGCGCAGTTCGACTCCGCGGACGCGCGCGAGAGCGACGATGCCTTCGACGATGCGGTAGAGACCGCCTTTTACGGCGTAGCCTCCGAAGGCGAATTCCACGTAAGGGATGACGGCGAGGGTGGCTGGGCAATGGTCGGGGGAGGAACCGACGTAGGTGGGATAGCGGGCGTAGAGTTCGCGGAGATGCGGGCTTTGGAAGAAGTGGTTGACGGTATTGCGGTAGTTGCCCCAGCCGTGGCGGAGGGGGAGGTCGGCCAGGGTGCGCCAGCTTGGCGGGACGGGGCGTTCGAAGGGGGATTGTTTGAAGAACGTTTCGCGCGAGACGCTGAAGAGGCGCGCGCCCAGACTCATGAATTCGAAGAAGCCGGTGGTGTCGCGCGGGGCGATTCGTTTGAGGGTGGCGAGCCAGGCGGGCAGGTGAGAGGTGTATTCGAAGCGGGTGCCGTCTTCGAAACGGTAATCGGCAATGGGATCGAGGGGGATGAGTTGGGCGTGGTCTTCGAGGCGGCTGCCCGCGGACTGGAACAGGTCTTCAAAGACCCATGGCATGGTGATGAGCGAGGGGCCTGTATCGAAGGTGAAACCGCCTTTTTGGAGGCGGTTCATTTTGCCGCCGGGTGAGCTTCCGGCTTCGAGCACGGTGCATTGAAAGCCGGCGCACTGAAGGCGCAGAGCGGTGGCGAGGCCGCCGAGTCCAGCGCCGATGACGATAGCGCGTTGGGTCATGCGCGGTAGAGGCGGCCTTTCCAGGAGACTCCACGTCCGGAGGCGCAGCGGTAGAAGGAGACGAGGCCGAGGGCGATGAGGACGGCTTCAGCGAACGGGTGCAGGAGGACGCTCCAGAAGGGATGGCGGAAGCGAACTGCGAGGGCGACGCGGGTGAGGATGACGAGGGCGGCGGCCAGCGGGAAGCCAGCGATGAAGGGCAGCAGGAAGCAGACGAGGTGGACCAGGAGGAAGGCGAAGAAGCTGATGTTGTGGCGGAAGGCGGGGTAGAGATTCTTCTGGAAGCCTTGCCAGATGCCGGTGAAGTCGCGGTACATGCGGACGCTGACGAGGTGTTGCGCGTCGAGGCAGAGGGCGCGTTCGCCGGCGCGGCGCCAGGCATGAGCGAGGCGGGTGTCTTCGAAGATTTCGGCGCGGACGAGCGAGTGGCCGCCGAGCTTCAGGTAGGTTTCGCGGTGGGCGAGGATGCAGGCTCCGTGGGCGATGCCGAGGCTCGGCAGGCCGCTGACAAGGGACAGAGGGCCGGGGAAGGTGGCGAAGACGAGGAAGTTGAGCATCGGCATGAGCAGGCGCTCGGGAAAGGAAAGCATTACGAAGCGAGGCCAGCCGGAGAGGAAAGTGATGCGGCGGGCGGCGGCTTCAGCGGCGAGACGGGCGGGAGCGTCGGGGCTAAGATGCGTGTCGGCGTCGAGAAAGAGGAGCCAGGTGGAGGTGGCGTGGGCGGCGAGGGTGTGGCACGCGAAGGTCTTGCCGGCCCATCCGGCAGGGAGCGGCGCCGGGCGGGATGAGGCGGACGCGGGGATCGAGGGCGGAGGCGGCGAGGACGAGGGAGGCGGTGTCGTCAGAGGAGTGGTCGTCATACACCAGGATTTCGGCGGCGGCGGTAGAGGCGGCGTGACGCAGGCAGGCGGGGAGATTGTCCTGTTCGTTGCGGGCGGGGATGAGGATGGAGACTGGGGCGGCGCTTAGGCTGGGGCCAACGGCCGGCCACCAGAAAGTGTTGATCAGGGCGACGAGGAGAAAGACGGAAGCTGCGGCCGCGAGAAAGATTTCGAGGCTCATGCGGGTTGAAAGATGACCTGGCTGAGCAGGGCTGTGGCTTCGAGGATGGGGAGGTGGCCGGCGCCGGCAAGGACGTGTTCGCGGGCTTGCGGGAAGACCTGTTTCCAAATGACGGCGGAGCGTCGAACGGCTTTGAAGGATTTCTCTCCGTAGGCGAGGTCGATGGCGGCGGGGATGCCGCGGAAGCGCTCCGGGGAACCGATTTCAGCAAGCTGGCGGAGAGCGCGGTGAGTGGCGTGGTGGTCTGTGCGGGCGAAGCCTTCGGTGAGGTTGGTGGAGGTGGTGCGATGGCGGGCGAGAGAGAGGTTACTGAGCCAGCGGCCGACGGGATTGGCGAAGGCTGAGAAGTAAGCGTAATGGCCCCATTTGGGTGCGATGAAGACGCGGAGGTAATCGGGCCAGAAGGCGAAGGCATCGATCATGACGATGCGGCGTACAGGGAGCTGTTCGGCGATGAGAAGGGCGTGGAGGGCTCCGCTGCAGTTGCCGACGATGTTGAGCGGGGTCGGGCAGATTCCGGGCACAGGCGGCAAGCTGGCTGGTAACCGACGGGAGCGTTTCGGCGTGCGGGATATCGGGGCAGAAGAGGCTGACGTCCGGCGGGAGCGCGCGTGTGAGGGGTTCAAAGGTGCGGTGGGTGCCGTTCCAGCCGTGCAGACAGAAGAATGCGAGGGGGCCGGTTCCGTAGCGTTTAACGTTCACGTTCCGCGATCCTTTGGGCGGTCATTTTGCCGCTGAGGACCACCATGGGCATGCCGGTGCCGGGGGTGGTTCCGGCACCAGTGTAGTAGAGACCCCGGGTGGTGCGGGAATAGTTGCGGGAGCGGAAGGGGCCTATCTGGGAGAGAGTGTGGGCGGCTCCGAAGGCTGAGCCGTCAATGAGACCGAAGCGGCGCTGCCATTCGGCGGGGGTCCAGACGTGCTCGACGGCGATGCGGGAGGGTGCGAGGCCGATGCGTCCGAGGACCTGGGCGCGGAGGGACTGGACGGTTGCATCCCAATCGAGGTTTGGCATTTCGCTGAGGAGCGGGGTGGGGATGAGGGCGAACACGGTGGTTGACCCGGGTGGCGCGAGGGCGGGGTCAGTGGCGGAAGCGATGGAGATGTAGAAGGGGAGGCCGCTGGGGATGAGCTTGCGGGTGCAGAGGTCATCGAAGGCGGCGCGGTAATCGGTGGGGAGAAAGATGGTGTGGTGGCCGATGTTGTCGAGAGCGCCGCGAACGCCCCAATAGAAGGTGAGGACGGCGGGGGTCATCTTTTTGGCGGGGAGGTCGGCGTTCGAGACGACGATGGGGCAGGGGTGAAGAGTTCCGTCTTCGAGCTGGACGCCCTCGACGGCTCCGTTCGAATCGATAACGCGGCTGACGCGTGTGCCGGTGAGGATTTTGACGCCGATTTCGAGCGCAAGTTTTGCGATGGCCTGGACAAGGGCGTAGATGCCTCCGCGGGGCAGCCAGAGTCCGTAGGCGAGTTCGCCATAGGGGAGGATGGAGAAGATTCCGGGGAGCTGGAAGGGAGAGCCGCCGAGGTACATGCCGTAGGAGCCGAAGGCTTCGCGGATGTGGCGGGAGCGGAAGAAGCGGCCGAGTTCGGAATCGAGCGAGCGCCAGATGGCGGTGCGGCGCATTTCGCTGGTGGTGATGCGGCGGAGCCAGGCGAGCGGATTGTCCACATTGGCGGTGACAAGTTTGTCGAAGGAAATGCGGTATTTTTCGGAGGCGTCGGCGAAGAAGGCGGTGAGGCCGGGGGAAGAGCCGGGGTCGAGGCGTTCGCACTCGGCGAGGAGGGCCTTCATGTCGCTCGAGAGGCGGAAGACCTGGCCATCGGGCCAGCGAAATTCGACGGAGGGGTTTACGGGGATGAGCTCGAGGTAGTCGCTGAGTTGGCGTCCGGCGGCGCGGAAGAGGTCTTCGAAGACCCACGGGTAATTGAGGAGCGAGGGGCCGGTGTCGAAGGAGAAGCCGGAGTCTGAGATGCGGTTGGCTCTGCCGCCGACGAGGGGATTGGATTCGAAGACGGTGACAGGGTGGCCGGCGAGACGGAGGTGGATGGCGGCGCTGAGGCCGCCGAGTCCGGCGCCTATGACGGCGACCGGAGCTTTCAGATTCCCCCCATATATGCAAGAGGAACGCGCCAGAATTTACTGGCCGGGAGGGCGTTGAATTTTTCGATGAGGGGGACGGATTCGCGATGGCGGATGCCGAGGGGGCTCAGGCCGATGCGGCGATTGAGGCCGCGATAGACGTCGATGCAGGCCTGGATGGCGATGCGGCAATCGGGCGCGAAGGCGTCCACGTCCGACTCGGCGGCGCGGTAGTAACCTTCGGCAAGCGCTGAGACACGGCGGAGGACGGAGGCGATGCGGTGGGACTGCGAGGGGTCTGAGCAATCGAGGCGGGAGATGCCTTCGGCGTTCAGCAGGTCAAGCGGGAGGTAGACGCGGCCGCGGCGCTGGTCTTCGGCTACGTCGCGCAGAAAGTTGGTGAGCTGGAGGGCGATGCCGAGGCTGCGGGCGGAATCGAGCGCGCGCTGGCGGTGGGCGGGTTCGGAGGGTCCGTAAACGCAGGCGAGGAAATAGCCGACTACGATGGCGCTGCCGTAAATGTAGCCTTCGATCAGGTCATCGAGGTCGCGATAGGGGCGCGGGGTGCAGTCGGCGGCCATGGCGTCGAGAAAGAAGAGGTAGTGTTCGGGGGGGATTTCGTGGCGGCGGACGACTTCGGCGAAACCGGCGAGCCAGGGGGAGATGCCTTCGCGGATGGCGTGGCGATAGTCGGTGTTCTGGAGCGACCGGATGTATTGGCGGCGGGCGTCTGCGATCAGGGATGTGCGGGCATCGGGCGCGAGGGGGAAGGTGTCGACAATCTCGTCCGGGAATCTTACGGCGGCGTAAATGACATCGACGTGGGCTCGTTTGGTTGGGGGAAGAAAGCGGGTGACGAGAAAAAAGCTGGAGCTATAGTTGCGCAGAATGGCACGGGAGGCGCGGGTGAGCGCGCGCCACGCATCGGGCTCGGAACGGGCGCTGAGTACGGCATGGCGTGTATCCATGTCGTAGACAGACCACTCGGTTTGCGTCCAGTTCCGGCCCATGCGCGCGTCTCCCTCTAAATCGCGTACCCCTGTAGATCGCGTATATGAAGGATGTCGGGCTTGAGTTGACGGTTGTAAAAAACTTAGACTGAGAGGAACGCTGCCATGACGAACCTCGAGGTGAGTGAACGGGAACACGAAGGGATTGCGATCCTGGATCTGAGCGGGCGCATTACGGCCGGCCCCGAGGTGGGTGCGTTCCGGGCGGCGTTTGAGAAGGCGGGGGCGCGGGCGAATCCGAAGCTGATTCTGAACCTGAAGGCCGTGGATTACATCGACAGTACGGGGCTGGGCGCGATGGTGATGTGTTCGACGCTGCTGAAACGCGCAGAGGGCGTGGCGAAGCTGGTCCATCTGAACCGGCGGAATCTGGAACTGCTGGTGCTGACGAAGATCGATACGATTTTCGAGGTTTTCGACGACGAGCAGGATGCAGTGAACAGCTTTTTTCCGGATCGTGAGATCAAGAGGTTCGATATTTTGTCCTTTGTCCGGCAGATGAAGGAAGAGTAGACGGGCGCGGGCGGCCGGCATCGAGCGGGTGGCATCGAGCGGGTAACATAGGAATATAGATGGCAAATATTGGAGATGTGTTCGGGGCGGCGGCGGCGGTTGCGAAGGGCATGGGCGTCACGTTTAAGGAGATGATGTCTCCGACGGTGACGGAGAATTACCCTGACGAGCCGCCGAAGCTGCAGGAGCGGTACCGCGGCGTCCACGTGCTGCAGCGCGATGAGAACGGGCTGGAGAAGTGCGTGGCGTGTTTTCTGTGCGCGGCGGCTTGCCCGGCGAACTGTATCTATATCGAAGCGGCGGAGAACACCGAGAAGGTGCGGATCAGCGGCGGCGAGCGGTTACGCGAAGGTTTATAACATCGATTACTACCGCTGCATTTTCTGCGGATTCTGCGTGGAGGCGTGCCCGACGGATGCGATTACGCACGGCCACGGGTTCGAAGTGGCGAGCTATAACACGTCGACGCTGGTTTATCGGAAGGAAGATATGCTGGCTCCGATCCCTCCGGGCGCGCATGCCCCGGTGATTGTTGAAACCGGCGAAGCTTCCGGGCACTGAGGTTCATCCGAGTAGTACATGTTCGCCGTTATCCGGGAACAGATCGAAACGATTTTCGCTGAGGACCCGGCTGCAAAGAGCGTCCTCGAAATCGTTCTGTGTTATCCCGGATTCCACGCGATTCTGCTGCACCGGCTGGCGCATCGGCTATATGAGGCTGGCGTGCCGCTGCTGCCGCGGGTCATTTCGCAGTTCTCACGTTTTCTAACCGGCATCGACATCCATCCTGGCGCGACCATCGGGCGGCGGTTTTTTATCGATCACGGGATGGGCGTGGTGATCGGGGAGACGGCGGTGATTGGCGACGATGTCCTGATCTACCAGGGCGTGACGCTGGGCGGGACGGGGAACGAGAAGGGCAAGCGGCACCCGACGATCGGGAACAATGTGGTGATCGGGGCCGGGGCGAAGGTGCTGGGCAGCATGCGGGTGGGGAACCACGTGAAGATCGGGGCGGGTTCGGTGGTGGTGCATTCGGTGCCGGATCATTCGACGGTGGTGGGAATTCCCGGGCGGATTGTGAGATTTCGGGCTCCCGAGGGCGTGCTGGATCACGGGATGCTGCCGGACCCTGAAGGCATGGAAATCGACGATTTGAAGCAGCGGATGGCGGAGCTGGAAGCGCAGGTGAAAGCTCTGCTGGAGCATGAGCCGGGGGCTTTGGTAAAGCCTCGGCTATAGATTGCTTTATACGGTGGTGCGGCGCGTCAGCGGGGCCTGGCGGATTTCGAGGCAGCCTTTGCCGGTGGGCAGGACTTTGCCGGGGTTGAGGCGGCCGGCGGGGTCGAAGAGGTTTTTGAAGCGCTGGATGTAGTCGAGCGAATCGGGCGAGGTTGTGTTTCTTCGAGACTTCGGCAATGAAGCGCAGCGTGGGGGCGATCTGAGTGCGGGGAACGACGCCATCCTGCACGTAGTAGGAGGGGCTGACGCGGCCGACGGCGCCGAAGGCGTTTTTGCGGCCCTTGCTTTCGCGTCATCGCGAAAAGAACGGCACATAGTCTTGAAGATCCAGGCGCGCGCGTGCATCTCTCGCTCAATATTTCACTGGACACGGTTGAAGAATATCGGGACTACGCCCTGGTCCGGGATACTGGCAATACCGAGAGTGCGTACCGTACGAACCTCGATCTTCGTCGGTTCGAAGCGAGGCTCAAGGAACTGGGAAGGAAGGACGACTTTGAGGTATACAGGATGCGAAGACGAGACGGACGAGCATGCCGATTGGTATCACACCACGCACTGCTCACCTTGTTACGCGAGATTCCTGGAATTGCGTAATGTCGGACGCGATCATAAACGCACTACAGAGATCGCAAGGTGACACCCTCGTATTGGATTCTGAACTTTGCGAGTCGCCACTACGCGGTCGGTCGCGGGTGATTGTGTCTAGAATACGGCTAACACGTCAAATTGCCATCAGTTCTCGGTCGGCTTTCGGGCCGAATCGATCACAAGAATCTCAGCCGTCTCCTTCGTCGATTCCAGCCTCAATCCAAGCTGCTCTTGGATCGCCGTGAATATCGATGGATCGTTCCGGACGCCTGCGGTTCGCGACCCGAGCTATCGGCCAAAGCTGCAAGTGCACGCGGCACGCTCTCGGGAGCGAACTGTAGCGTGAAGTCAAAATGGCCCGTTAGACCAGTCTTATCGATCTACAGGTCTGTCCATAAGTTTGTCCAGATACGTAACGATCTGTTCCATCGAGACTGCCGCCCCGATTACCACCCCCGTACCGGCTCGAAATGAGCCCGGACGCTGCGCATTTTGCGTAGCGGCGCCAGCTGCGGCATGAATGAGCTTCGGGCCGTTCCTGCCCGCAGTGAGCGCGTACGCCTGCTGCATTCGCGTCTCGCGATGTACCTTCAAAAGAAATCGTTCTGCCAGCAACGAGCGCAGCCGAACGGCCATGACCTCCGGAATATTCGGAGGCGTCCAGTCGGGAACCGCAGTCACGCCTTCTGAGTTGGCCTCTATGTTCCACCGGTCGTTCGCCATCCAGTCTTCTCCGCCAGACATCTGAAATGCCGTCACGTGATAAGCGAGCGCGATCAGCAGCTTCAGTTGAGCGCCACTGGCAACGAACCGGCCTCCCGGCTGTATCGCAACTCCCACCCGCGCGTCTGCCGCGCCGGTTTGACGGATGCCACGATGAACGAAGGCTTGGCGTCAGTCGATACCTGCGAGAGGATGGAAGGCACTGCGAGCGCAGCCACAATAACTGTGATTCGAAGCATGTGCGGGCTCCTTTTGTGTTTAGAATTCGGTTCGCTGAATGGTCCGGATCGAAACGGCGGTCAATAAAGCCGCCACCAAGACGTTGACTGCAAAATGGCCCCAGGGCACGGGACCCGCAAGCTGTTGTGACGCTCTGTCGAAGTATTCTGTGCCCACAAGAAAATTCCAGGGGCTGAGGGTGCGCACAGGCCTGTCTTCAAGCGCAACAATGTCCAGAAACAGAATTCCGAAACACAAGGCCGGAGCCGTATACTCGCCCTCGACCAGCGAAGACACCAGCAGAGCAATAGCGAAAAACACGAGTCCGCCGCCGGCGAGCAGAATCATGTAGAAGAATGCCTGTGAAACGGAGTTCGCCTTCCCCGTCGCGGCGGCTACGAGGAACATGACGCCCCAAGGAATAATGATCAGGGCCATCGCCTGCGCCATCCCAAAAAGGATGCGCACCCGCATCAGATGGGCTCGGCTGACCGGTAGCGCCAGGGTGAACGACGCTGTTCCCGCGGCTTTCTCCCGCAGCAGGCCACCCATCATCAACAGGATGACAGCCAGCACCCACATGGCGGACAACAAACCGTGGCCGTTATGAAGTGTCCGGTAATACCAATCGGGGCTGGTGCCCATGCCGTTCTCATGAAAAACCCAGGTACGAAGGCAGCGTCACCATACCGATAAGAGAAACCAAAAATCGCGAGCGCGTTTCCAGCCAGGCCTTATACCAGAGCATGGGAATTCCTCGTTACCGTCCTCAAGAAGATCTCTCTGAGCCCGACAGGCGCGACATCGATCTCGCTCGCCCGCAACGCGCGAGCCTTCGCCACGATCTCATCGGTGTTTCCGCTCGAGAGCAACCTCACGTGGCGACCCTTGGTTTCGACGCTCTCTACACCCGGAAGCCTTAACTCAAGTTCGGGCGGTTCAACAGGGAATACGACGTCAATCCGCCGATAGCCCTCGCGGATCTCATCGAGCGACAGGTCCATCAGCAGACGCCCGTGATCCAGAATGCAGATCCGGTCGGCGATGCGCTCCACCTCTTCTATTTGATGAGAAGAAAAGAAAACGGTCGTGCCCTCGCCGCTCTCCGACAACAAACTTTCGAGGAGTTGCTCGACTCCCACAGGATCGAGGCCCTCGCTCGGCTCATCCAAGATCAGCAGGTTCGGACCCCGCGAGATCGCCAATAGCAATGCAAGTTTAGTCCGCATTCCTTTCGACAGATCCCTGACCTTACGGTTGGGCGGGAGCTCGTATTTTCTCAAAAGGCGGCTCGCGGTTTCGGACCTCCAGCCGGGGAAAAACGCACTAGTAAATCGAATGGTCTGCTCGACGGTCATGTAGCCATACAGGCGCTTGTCTTCGCTGACGTAGGCTACATCGCGGCGCAGTTCCACGCTTTCAGTCTGGTTATCGATCCTTTTGCCAAGAACGGATCCGCTTCCGCTCGTGGGGCGGATCATGCCCAGCAACATCTTTATCGTGGTGCTTTTTCCTGCACCATTACTACCCAGAAATCCGGTAATGCGATGCGGTGTGACGCACAGATTCAGGTCGCGCACAGCATTCATTCGCCCGTAGGATTTGCTGAGCCGGTTTGTCTCGATGGCGGGTAAGTCGATCATCGCCTCACGACGACCTCGGCCGTGCGCAGCAGTTCCGCCTCGAAAACCCGGCGGATTTCATCGTCGCGAAGTCCTTCCCCACGCAAGTCATCGATCAGCTTTCCTGCACGCTGCCGGGCGCCTTCAACGTGGTCCATAACCGACCGGGCCCGGCGGCTCAAACAGATAAAAGCTCCCAAACCCTGCCGGAGTTCCAGAATCCCATCATGCTCCAGTTCTGAGTAGGCCTTAGCGACCGTATTCGGGCTCACCGTCAGTTCCTCGGCCAGCGTACGGATGCCGGGCAACTGATCGCCGTGGCTGAGGGCACCGCGTTCAGCGGCGTGCCGGATTTGCTGGACCAACTGCACATAGAGTGGCTGGCCACTCGTAGCTGTCAATTTAAAAAACATTCTCGCTGTATTGGTCTTAAGATACAGCAATACAGATGAAATTGTCCAGCAAATATGATTGGGCCGCATCCGATGGTATTCGCGATCTCGGCGGCGGCCTCGATTCAGGCGCAGGGCAAACGTTCACCCGCGATTGGCGCGTCGCGTTTACCGATAACGGATCAGATTACCGCGCACCGGGAGACTACCAGCACTCGCCTTTAGGGCAGCGACCTCTACTGGCTGCGGGAGGGTGACCTGCCATTTGATGAAGCTCCTCAAATTGTTGATTCTCGGCCACTAGGCGACGATCTAATACCGCAATCAGTCAGGACCTCTCGCGTGCAGGAACCTGAATTACTACAACTTTCGCATTTCGTCGCAATCACTAATATACGGTGGTGCGGCGCGTCAGCGGGGCCTGGCGGATTTCGAGGCAGCCTTTGCCGGTGGGCAGGACTTTGCCGGGGTTGAGGCGGCCGGCGGGGTCGAAGAGGTTTTTGAAGCGCTGGATGTAATCGAGCGAATCGGGCGAGAAGAGTTTGGCCATCATCTCATTTTTTTCCATGCCGACGCCGTGCTCACCGGTGATGGAACCTCCCACAGAAATGCAATAGGCGAGGATGTCTTCTCCGGCGGCTTTGGCGCGTTCGAGTTCGCCGGGGACGTGCGAGTTGAAGAGGATGATGGGGTGCATGTTGCCATCGCCCGCATGGAAGATGTTGCTGATGCCGAGGTTGTGTTTCTTCGAGACTTCGGCAATGAAGCGCAGCGTGGGGGCGATCTGAGTGCGGGGAACGACGCCATCCTGCACGTAGTAGGAGGGGCTGACGCGGCCGACGGCGCCGAAGGCGTTTTTGCGGCCTTTCCACAGCAGGTCGCGCTCGGCGGCGGTTTTGGCAACGCGGAATTCACGGGCGCCGCAGCCTTCGCAGGCTTTGCGGATCTGTTCGGTTTGTTCTTCGACGGCTTCGGTGAGGCCTTCGAGTTCGATGAGCAGAACGGCGGCGGCATCCATGGGATAACCGGCGTGGGTGGCCTCTTCAACCATGCGGAGCATTTCGCCATCGAGCATTTCTACGGCGACGGGAGTGATGGAGCGGGCGGTAATTTCGGCGACAGTATCGGCCGCATCGGAAGCCGAGTTGTAGATGGCGAGGATGGTCTTCACCTTCTCGGGCTGGCGCATGAGGCGCACGATGACTTTGGTCACGAGGACCATGGTGCCTTCAGAACCGGTGAGAAGGCCTGTGAGATCGTAGCCGGGCGCGTCGGGATCTTTGCCGCCGGTGGTGTGGACGGCGCCATCGGGCAGGACAAATTCGAGACCGAGAACGTGATTGGTGGTGACTCCGTAGGCGAGCGTGTGGGGGCCGCCGGCGTTTTCGGACACGTTGCCGCCGATGGTGCAGGCGCGCTGGCTGGAAGGGTCGGGCGCGTAGAAGAAGCCGAGGGACTGGACGGCGAGCGACATGTCGAGATTGACCACGCCGGGCTGCACGACCATGCGCTCATTTTCGAGATCGATCTCGAGAATCTTGTTCATGCGCGAGAAGCCGACGATGACGCCGCCTTCGCGGGGAATGGCGCCACCGCTGAGGCCTGTGCCGGCACCGCGGCCCACGATGGGAACGTTGAATTGGGCGGTGGTTTTGGCGATGGCGGAGACTTCCTCAGTGGTGCGGGGAAAGACCACCATCTGCGGACGAGCTTTGTCGACGCTGCCGTCGTATTCGTAGAGCGTCATATCTTCGGGGCTATCGAGATAGCCCTTCGGACCGACGATCTGCTTCAGTTTTTCAAAGCAGGGACTGGACATGTTCGAGCATCTGAGGGGACGACCAGTGTTGGGAGGAAATGTACTTTTCGAGCACTTTGCCGTTGGTATCGATGAGATAGCTTTCGGGGTACTGGATGGTGCCGTAGCTCAGGTTGATGGTCTCAGCGGGGTCGCGCGCGGTGAGGAAGGCGAGCGGGTTTTTGGCGAGGAACTGCTTGTAGGCGGCTTCGTCTTTATCGACGCTGACGCCGAGGACGACGAGGCCTTTGGGTCCAAGCTGCTGCGCCATTTCGTTGAGGCCGGGAATCTCTTCAATGCAGGGCGGGCACCAGGTGGCCCAGAAGTTGAGGAGCAGCAGTTTGCCGCCGAATTCTTTGGCGGTGACGGTCTTCCCGTTGTCGGCCACGATGCTGAAATTAGGCGCTTTGTCGCCGGCGTTGACGACGGTTTCGTGCAGCGAGGTGTAAAGCGCGACGCAAAACGCGGCCATCATGAGAACGAGGACGGCCTGGAGGATACGGTCTGACTTCATGCGTTGTTTCCTATAATTCTAACGGACGGAGCCGGTTCCGTATTTCTTCCATGATTATTTCCAAGAAGGTTGAGTTTTCCGCGTCGCATATCTGCCGGTCGGCGGAGCTTTCGGATGCGGAGAACGAGCGGATTTACGGGGCGGCGGCGAATCCGTTCTTGGGCACGGCCACAACTATGATAGTGGAGGTGGCGATTGCGGGCGAGCCGGACCCGGTGACCGGCATGATTCTGGATCTGAAGCGGCTGAAGGAGATTCTGGAGGAACGGGTGCTCGACGTTTACGACCACCGGCTTCTGAACCGTGAAGTGGAGGCCTTTGACGCGCGTGGTTCCGACGGTGGAGAATATCGCGATCGACATCTGGGGCCGGCTTGAGGCGCCGATTGCGGCGACGGGGCGGGCGCGGCTGTTTTCAGTGCGCGTGCATGAGACGCACGAGTTGTTTGCGGAGTATCGGGGCGAGGCATGACGGTCCGACTGAGCAGGCGATATGGGTTTACGGCGTCGCACCGGCTGCACTCCCCTGCCCTGACGGACGAGGAAAACCGGGCGACTTACGGGAAATGCGATAACCCGTTCGGGCATGGACATAATTACGAAGTGGAAGTCAGGTGCGCGGGAAGGTGCATCCGGTGACGGGGCGGGTGGTGGATCTGGCGGCGCTGGACGGGGTGGCGCAGGCAGAGATTCTGGGTCCGTTCTGGGCTACAGGGATCTGAATTCGCATGGAGGCGTTTCGGGACGTGGTTCCGACGACGGAGAACCTGGCGGCGGAAGTGGACCGGCGGCTGCGGTCGGTATGGGCGGGGGTTTTCGGGGAGAGCGGTCCGGTGCTTGAAAAGGTTCGCATCTGGGAGACAGAGCGCAACATCTGTGAAGTTAGTGAACAACATGAAGAAAAAACGCGCTGACGTTAAGGTGCTGGCGCCGAAAGCCGCGGAGGAATCGCCGATTGCTCCGCTGATAGGCCGGGTGATCGAGGCGCTGGGCGAGGATGTGACGCGCGAGGGGTTGGTCCGGACTCCACAGAGGGTGGATAAGGCGCTGCGCTTTCTGACCAGCGGATATACGACGGATATTTCGGCCATTGTGAACGGCGCCATTTTCAGAGTGAATTACGACGAGATGGTGATTGTGAAGGACATTGAGTTCTTCAGCATGTGCGAGCACCATATGCTGCCGTTTTACGGAAAGGTGCATATCGCGTATCTGGCGAAGAACAAGGTGATCGGGCTGAGCAAGCTGCCGAGGATTGTGGATGCGTTTGCGCGGCGTCTGCAGATCCAGGAGCGGATGACGCAGCAGATTGCGCAGTGTATTCAGGACTTGCTGGATCCGCTGGGAGTGGGGATTGTGGCGGAGGCGCAGCATTTCTGCATGATGATGCGCGGGGTGGAGAAGCAGCATTCGGGGACGGTGACGAGCGCGATGCTGGGGGCTTTCAGGACGAATAAGGAAACGCGGGATGAGTTTCTTTCGCTGATCCGGAATAAGTAAGTCGGTTAGGGATGGAGTGAGTTGGCGGCCTGGACCTCGCGGGCAATGCTCCAGAGGAATTCTGTGCGGACGTGAAGGGAATCGACTGCGGCGTTGTCGGTCAGGCGGGTGTAGGGCGGGTCATCCCTGGCTGGCAGGCCGCCTCCGGGCTCCAGGGGCGCGGCGGCGATTTGGTGACACCCGAAGCAATCGGTATGGATTCCGTTCTGAAGTGCAAGCTCGCTGTAAGGATTGAAGACATTGCTTACAGGGATGCCGTGGGCTGCGGATACGCGGTCCGGGCCCAGAGTGATGTTCATGAGGTAGTTGCCCCAGACGGATCGCGCGAGATCGCGGGGGCGGCCGGAAGCGAAGGGCCCCTGTTCGGGATTGTCGTGCCACCAGAAAGTGGTCCAGACCCAATCTTCGGTTTCGCGTGTGATCACGTGGAAGCCTTCCAATACCAGATAATCGCCGATTGTCGAAGAGACGATGCCTGAAAGATTGTTGTAAAGCTCTTTGCAGATGGGCAGGAAGAAGAAGTTGCCAAGGGTTGGTTTTCCGTGCGTGCCAGGTGCAATGGCCGGGGGGCCTTCAGGGCCGCAAGGATCCTGACGCGGCACGTCGATATGAGCAGGTTCGGGAAAATTGCCTTCGATCAGCGCTGCCTGTCCGTTTCTCGTGCCCACAGGCACTCTGCCGTTCCACACTCCAATGGTGGCCGGGCGCCGTGGGAACACCCTCCACACAGGTTTGACGACCACGCTGGTGTTCGGGAACGGGTCGAGATGCCGTTGCTCCCCCGAGACGCCGGTGAGAATGGTGGATACGTCGGGCGGCCACAGCTTCACTTTACTGAGGGGCGGGCTCTTGCCGAGGGCTGGCTGGGCGAAACGATGAGCGGCATTCGGGTCGAACAGGACTGAGCCTACATGGAGTTCAGAGGCATCGGGGGGGCCGTGGTGAGTGTCCGCCGGTTGCGTTTCATTGAGGATCTCCGATTTCGAGAGAGTGAAGGTAAGGCTTTCAAAGCCTTTCAGGCGGGTAAGGGAGCCGTTGCACGCCGGCCGCGCCTTTGCTGGATCGCCCAATAGTTCCTGTTTAGTACACCACGAAAGCCAGCGAGGAAGGGTGGAACCGGGCGAAGCGGGCTGTGTGACAGCCCGCAGCAGCTTCCAGCCATGATCACGGATTTTGGGCAGTGCAGATGGTTTACCCTGAGCCAGATCTGTCCTGAGTGCAAACAAATCACTCTGCGAGGCGAGATACAGGCGGCTGTCCGCGGCGACAGGGTCGGTCATCCCAAAGCGCTCCTTCTCGCCTGAACACGCGAGAAGGAGTATGCACCCAAGGCAACTGACAACCCTGCAAAGCGTACCCATTGAAGTTAGAATGACAAGCTTCCGAGCGCAGCACTTTTTGGATGGGGCGGATCGTCCGCCCAGGGATCGCCGCCGCCATTGAGAGTTACTGCAACGTTTTTCAACGCGTCGTTCATCGCGAACAGACTCCCTTCTACAGCAGAGCCGGGAAGGCTCGAGTGGAGATTCTGGTAGAACGTCTTTCCCATTCCGGCATCCCAAATCTTCTTGAGAGCAGGCAACAACTTCTTGCCATCGTCGTTCAGCGATGCCTGGTTCTGGGAACTCGGGTCCGGTATCGAGCGAATGATGTCCAGGTATGGCAACGATGCGTTGTCGGGTACTTCAGCGCAGGCGATCAGCGCCAGAACGGCAAGCGCAGCCTCTTCCTTCGGGCTTAACGGCGTCGGCTTCGCCCGTGCTGCGGGCTGTAAATCACGAGCGGTCGAATCGGTTTCCATGATATTTGTCTCCTTTGTTATTCCTCACGTATTGTCATGAGTTCAGTTTGGTTATAAGTAATCGAATGGGCCCGAACTGCTGCTCGGGGCTGGCCCACGTGTAGCAGGGGTTGCGGGTGACCCTGGCCGCGAGGGCGTTGTAGCCTGCGACGTCGCCGGATTTCCGAACGGCGTAAAGCAAAGACTCGGGCGCCTGTGTCGCGGAACGAAAGCGGAGCGCGGGACCGATTTTCAGCACCGCTGCTTCGGGTTTGTCCGGCGGCTGTTAAAGCTTCTGCGCGAATGAGTTCGCGTAATGCCGCGAAGCGGGGGTACTGTTCGGGCATACGGAGTTCGGTGGCAAGTTCATCGGCGTCCCGAACGTAACCGGCGCGGTAGAGAAGCATAATCGACTTCGTCCAGATATCCGGATCGCCGCCGCCCTGCATGGCTTGCCGCGCATACGAGCGGGCCTGTGTTGGGGTGTTCCGTATCCATGCGAGATAGCCGAGCGCGATGAGCTTGGCGGCGAGTAATCCGGATTCGCCGCCGGTCTGGTCGTGCTCCACGCCGCGTGTGAGCGTAGCCTCCGCGCCGCTTAGGTCTCCGACCGAGGCGCGCAGAGTGGCAATGAGCAGGTAGCCACGGCTGACGGAGCCCGATGACGCCATCCGAAGCAAGCGTTCGAAGGCTGCCAGCGCCCGCGCTGTGTCGCCCAGGACTGCATGAGCGATGCCTTCAAAACGGGCGGCGTTTTCGGTCTCGCCGGCGTTCAGCATTTCGCGCGAGATGTTCAGGAGGTTGCTGCCATCGCCGAGCCAAAGGTATTTCTGGGCATTGCCATTGCGGCGCAGCCGTATTCCCTCGGCAGTACTTGCGGGAACCTGGAGGAGGCTCTGGAACGCCGAGTCCATCCTGCCCTGGATGTGCTGACTGGAGAACAGAAGCCAACGGGCGAACTCGTCGTAAGGGAAGTTTTGTACCCAGCGCGAGGCGGCGGCCTCCCCGGCGGGGTAGTCAGCGATTTCCATCGAGTAAAGGGCCTGAAGGCGGAGTTCCTCGCGCAGGGTCAGATGCTGACGCTTCGAGGCGGCGAGCGCGGATTGCCAAAAAGGAAGCCCCTCATCCCAGCGCCGGGCCGTGACGAGAATGTCACCGGCGCGCATGTGGGCGAGCGCGAAGTCGGGATCGATGCGGATGGCCTCACGAAGCAGCAGAAGAGCGCGGGCGCTGTCGCGGGAGCCCAGATCCTGGGCCTGCTGGTAGAGCGTCAGAGCATCCCAGGAGGAGGTGGTTACGGCGGAAGGCGCGCGGCTGTCTCCGGCGATCGAGTCGGCCAGTTCTCCGGCTTCGGACCTGATCCAGTTGGCGACTTCCCGCGAAGTTTCGCTGAGAGCGACGGCGGAGGAAGCTTGAAAGGTTCGGTCGGCGTGTTCGGCGGGCGCGCTTGGAGAGGCGCCCAGCTTTTCGATACGCATTTGCAGCGAGTATTCGTCGCCAAGTTGAGAGAGCGAGCCCATGACGAGGAGGGGGACGCCTTCGCGGAGGGCAACTTCGCGCCAGATTGCGGGTTCGAGGACGGCGTCCGCCGGTTCAGGGCGGCGCATGCGGCGGAGGACAGTCGGGAGGCGCGCGGGATCCCAGGGCCTGATATAGCGAGATTGCTCGAGCTGAGAGCGCAGCAGAACGGAGTAGGAGGAAAGCCGCTGGTCGCGCGTCGCGTTCTGGATCGGAATCAGCATGCAAAGGGAGCCGGGTTTGACAGCGTGACCCCACTTTGTAAAGCGCAACGCAAGGAATAAAGCGGACACGCCGGCCAGAGACGCGGCCGAGATGATGAGGGTACGTCTCGCGATCGGGTGCGCGGGGCGGCTGTCGGGCAAAGCCTGTTCGAGGGCGCGGACGGATTCGAAGCGGCGGGCGGGATCGGGGTCGAGCGCGCAATGGATGGCCGCGTTCCATGCGCGAAGCATGGATCTGGTCTCGGTTTGGCTGTTTCCAACATGCTCCAGATCGCGTTCGCCAGCGCCGGGTCTTCGGCCAGCCAGCATTTCGAAGATGACGACTCCGAGCGAGTAGATATCGGAGCGGGAAGTAACCTCGCCGGAGCGAAGTTGTTCAGGCGCCATGTAGGCGGGCGTGCCGATCATCTGGCCGGTCTGAGTGAGCGCGCTGTCGGAGGAAGGCGCGACGGCGATGCCGAAATCGGTGACCATGACGCGATCTCCGGTCAGCATGACGTTCGACGGTTTCAAGTCGCGGTGAACGATGCCCGCGGCATGGGCGGCATCGAGAGCGGCGACGATTTGCCGGACTATGGGCAACGCTTCGGCTGTGGTGAAGGTTTTCTTTTCCCTGAGCACCTCGTCGAGAGTGAGGCCTTCGATGAAGAGCATGGACAGGACTGCAACCTGGGCTCCGCCTTCGATCCGGTGCCAGTTGAAATCGATGATCCGGCAGACGTTGGGATGACTGACCTGAAGAGCAAGGACGGCTTCGCGGCGCAGCCGTTCCTGTGAGGTCACATCGCTGAGCCGGTCCATCCGCACGGTTTTGAGTGCGACGCGGTGGCCAAGGTTGCGGTCATCGGCTTCGTACACTTCGCCCATGCCGCCGGCGCCGATGAAACGCAGTATCCGGTAGCGGCCGCAGAGTAGCTGCCCGGCCTCAAACGTCGGAGTAAACGGCCCGGGGGGATGGGCAGAAGCGGAGGTGGAAAGGATGGGCTCAACAAAGTCTCCGGCGAGGTCGTATTCGGAGGCGAGGCGGAGGGCTTCAGCGTAGACTTCGGGATCGGTAAGGAAGACGTCGCGAAGGAGGGATTCGCGCGCGGGCGGGCTCGCTTCAGAGGCCCTTTCAAAAGCGTCCCGGAGCAATTCGAGGCGCCTCTCGCTCAGCGCGTTCAGCGACATCGGTTCGATGGAGATTGCATATCAGCCGGCGCACTGCTCCCGAAACTTCTGATGTCTTGTTACGGATATGTTGGCGGCGCGAAGTTCGCCCGCAAGGAAAGCCTGGGCCATTTTGAAATCCCGGCGGACGGTGCGATCGGAAACGCCGAGCACCTCAGCGATTTCCTTTTCGGAAAGGCCGGCGAAGAGGCGAAGTTCGATCACGCGGGCTTGCCTGGGATCGCGCTGTGCCAGTTTGTGCATGATCTGGTCAACAAAGATCAGCTGGTCGGGCGATTGAGGGTCATAGGCTGCGACGTGATCGACGTTGATATGAACTTTGGCCCCCTCGCGTTTGTGTGCGGACCTGGCGCGGGCATGATCGACCAGCAGCCGACGCATGGCCTGCGCGGCGAGCGCGAGCAGGTGCCGGCGGTCCTGAATAGTGGCTGCTCTTCCGAAGATTCGCAGACAGGCCTCATTGACGAGGGCAGTGGGCTGCAGAGTATGGCCGACGCGTTCCTGTGCGAACAACCTGCCCGCCATGCGGCGGAGGTCGTCATACACCAGTTCGAAGAGGCGGGCCTCGGCGTCGCCGTCACCCTCGCGAATGCGGTTCAGGAGTTCTGTCGCGCTTGAGGCCAGGTTATCCAGGACGCTTATTTTACCTCATGGGCGAAGTTGCGGAAAGGCGCCGGATACTCCGTTTGCGGTAGGTGTATCCGGTGGCTTCAAAGGGCGCGATTGGCATAATAGCTGGATGCCTCTCAGCCCGCTTGCCGGACAGCCTGCTCCTGAAGACCTGCTTATCGATACCGGAAGGCTCGAAAGCCAGTATTTCGGGAATAAACCGGATTTGGGCGGACCGACGCAGATGGTTAGCTTCGGAACGAGCGGGCATCGGGGGACTTCGAGCAACGGCACGTTTACGGAATCGCATATCCTTGCGATTACTCAGGCGATTTGCGAGTACCGCGCAGCCGAAGGGATAACGGGGCCGGTGTTCCTGGGGAAGGACACCCATGCGTTATCGGGCGTGGCGCAGCAGACCGCGCTCGAGGTGCTTGCGGCGAACGGTATGGAGACGATGATTCAGGAGCGCGACGGGTTTACGCCGACTCCGGCGATCTCGCACGCGATTCTGGTTTATAACCGGGGGCGGACGCACGCTCCGGCTGACGGCATCGTGATTACTCCTTCGCATAATCCTCCGGCCGATGGAGGTTTCAAGTACAACCCGCCGGACGGTGGGCCTGCGGATACGGCGGTTACGGACCGCATTCAGAATCGTGCGAACGAGTTGCTGCGCGACGGAAACCGCGATGTGCAGAGGATTCCGTTTACGTCGGCCCTCAAGGCGGCAACCACGCATCAGCAGGATTACGTGCGCGGGTACGTGGACGATCTGGGGAACGTGATCGATATGGAGGCGATCCGGTCGGCGGGGCTAAGTATCGGGGTTGACCCGCTGGGCGGGGCGTCAGTTGCGTATTGGGAACCGACGGCCGAAAAGTACGGGCTCAAGGTGAAGGTAGTGAATCCAAATGTGGACCCGCGGTTTGCGTTCATGAGCGTGGATCATGACGGCAAGATCCGCATGGATTGCTCGAGCCCTTATGCGATGGCGGGACTGGTGAAGCTGAAAGACGATTTCGATATAGCGTGGGGGAACGATCCGGATGCGGACCGGCACGGGATTGTGACGCGGTCTTCGGGCCTGATGAATCCAAATCATTATCTGGCGGTGGCGATCGGTTATTTGATTGGACACAGGCCGGAGTGGCCGCGCATCGTCGGTGGTTGGGAAAACCCTGGTCAGCAGCAGCCTGATCGACAAGGTAGTTGGCGATCTGGGGCGCACGTTGTGGGAAGTGCCGGTGGGGTTCAAGTGGTTTGCGCCGGGGCTGTTCGACGGGTCGTGCTGCTTCGGCGGGGAAGAAAGCGCCGGGGCGAGTTTCCTGCGGCGGAACGGGCGGGTGTGGACGACGGACAAGGACGGGCCGATTCTCGGATTGCTGGCGGCGGAGATTACGGCGGTAACGGGCAAAGATCCGGGCGAGCACTACAGAGCGCTGACGGAGAGATTTGGCACTTCGTATTACACGCGAATCGACGCGCCGGCGAGCGTGGAACAGAAGAATGCATTTAAGAAGCTGACGCCCGACAAGGTAACGGCTTCGTTGCTGGCGGGCGATGCGATTACGGCGAAACTGACGAATGCCCCGGGGAATAATGCGCCGATCGGCGGGTTGAAGGTGGCGAGTGCCGGCGGGTGGTTTGCGGCGCGACCTTCAGGGACGGAAAATATTTATAAACTGTATGCGGAGAGTTTGAAAAGCCAGGCGCACCTGGACGAAATTGTCAGTGAGGCGCGGAAGATTGTGGCGGCATCTCTTGCGGGGTGATGGGACGTGATTAAGATCCTGACAATCGAGACGGGAGTATGGTTCGGGGGCGGATTACATAGGGCGCACGGTGGCCGAAAAGCTCGGGTGGAAGTTTTGGGACCGCGAGATTACGGACGAAATCGCGCGTCGTCTGGATTGTAAGGCCGAGATGGTGCAGGAGCGCGAAGAGCGCGTGGACTCGGTGTTCTATCGGTTAATGAAGTCTTTCATGCGGGGCAGTTTTGAGCCCCGGACTGAGGGCGGGAACTTCGAATTGCTGGACGCCGAGCACCTCTCGGTTCTGTTCGAACGCGTGGTGAATCAGATTGCGGACGAGGGCAACTGCGTGATTGTGGGGCGCGGCGGACCATGGTTTCTGCGGGACCGGACGGACGCGCTGCATGTGTTTCTCTATGCGCCCTATGAGGAGAAACTGCGGAGGACGATGGCTCAGGGGAAAAGCCGCCGTCAGGCGGAAGAACTGATCGAGACGGTGGATAAAGAACGGGCGGCGTTCGTGTTGAAGTACTACAACAAGGTCTGGCCGGACAAATATCTGTATGACATGTTTCTGAATGTGAGAGGCGGGGATGACAATGCGGTGGAGATGATTCTCCACCGCATTCAGATAGCAGGTTAGTAGAGGCTGAACGAGTAAAGGGAATCGCCCGCGGCTACCAGAATGTACTGGTGACCGTCGAGCATGTAGGTCTCAGGCGCGTTCGACACCTGGCCGAGATGCGAGTGCCAGAGGATCTTGCCGTTGGCCGGATCGTAGCAGACGATATTGCCGCCGGCGTCTCCGGCAAAGAGCAACTTGCCCGCGGTGGTGAGCATGCCATTGCCGAGGTTGCCCCCGGTGCCTGGATAGCGGTGTCTCCAGGCGACTTTGCCCGTTTTGTAATCGATGGCGGTCAGGTAAGCGCCGAGAGAGCCGAGTCCATCCTCTTCTTTGCCGCCGAGCCCCATGGCTCCGCGCGGGTCGGTTTCGGTGAGGTAATACATGGCGTAGGCATCGTTCTGTCGGGACGTAGAAGAGGCCGGTGTCGGGGGAATAACTCGGGGGCGGCCAGTTGGTGGCTCCGCCGTTATTGGGCGAGACGAGCGAACCGGGGACGGTGGAATCTTTGGCGGGATCGCGGACCGGCTGGCCTTTCGCGTTGACCGTGGAAGCCCAGTTGGCGGCGTCGGAGAACTTGCTGGTGACGAGGTGCTCGCCGGTGAGCCGGTCGAGGACGTAGAAGTAGCCGTTGCGATCCGCGTGGAGCACCATCTTGCGGGGCTTGCCGTTGAACGGTCCATCGACCAGGATGGGGGTTTCGGTGGAATCCCAATCGTGGGTATCGTGCGGGTTCACCTGGTAATACCAGGCCATCTTGCCGGTATCGACGTTGATGGCAACGATGGAGCAGGTGTAAAGGTTGTCGCCCGCGCGGCTGGCCGGATTGGTGTAGGCAGGCGAGGGGTTACCCGTGCCCGAAGATGTAGAGGTGGGTATCGGGATCGTAAGAGCCCGGGATCCAGACGTTGCCCGCGCCGTGCCTCGCGCCATCGAGGCTGCCCCAGGTTTCAAGGCCGGGATCGCCCTTCTTCATGGGGACGGTGTAGTAGGTCCACTGAATTTCGCCGGTCTCGGGGTCGCGCGACTGTACGTAGCCGGGTTCATCGAGATCGTTGCCGGTGCCGATGAGGACATGGTTCCCGATGACGATGGGGGCCATGGTGGAGAAGTATTGCTGGTTGAAGTTGGCGATCTCTTTATGCCATCTTTCCTTGCCGGTGGCAGCTTCGAGGCAGACGAGGTAATCGTCGGGCGTTTCCATGTAGAGCCAGTTGCCCCACATGGCGAGGCCGCGGTTGCCGATGTGGGTGCCGCCCTTGGTCTTCCAGAAATAATGCCAGAGTTCGTGACCGTCGCGGGCGTCCACGGCCCAGGCGTTGTCAGGCGCGGAGAGGTAGAGGATGCCGCTCGACCTGCAGAATTGAGGCGCGGATGTTGGCGCCGCCGACCGTTGGCCGCCGGAATCGACACCTTCGCCTCCGATGATGACGGTGGGCGCCGCCACCGCGGCCGCCGCCACCGCCCGAGCCCTGAGCGACGCGGCTGGTCCATGCGAGCGTCAGGCCTTTCACGTTGGTCTGATTGATCTGCTTCAGCGCGCTGTAGCGCTTGCCGGAATAGTCTCCGGAGTAGGTGGGCCAGGAGTCGCTGAGCGGCTTCATCAGCAGCGACGGGTCGAGCATCTGGCCGGCGGCGATGCCGGGAACGAGAAAGAGTGCTGCGTTAAGCAGGATGCGGTTGAAGTTAGTCATTTCACGCCCGGTCATTTCAGTGTCACCAGATAAGCGGTCAGGTTATGGATGTCTTTGTCGCTGTACTTGCGGAGCAATTCTTTGTGGGGCATGCAGGGGATCGTGGATCTCGACTTTCGGGGAATCGCCATCGCGACGGAAAGTGCGGGGGGTGCCGTCGGCCTGGGTGAGCGTCACGATGAAGTCGTCAATGCGGCCGAGACGGCCCTCGACTTTCTGGCCAGAAGCGGTGGTGACGGTCACGGTGGTGGGGGTTCCGCCGCCTCCGCCGCCACGTCCGCCGCGGCCACCGCCGGGCATCATCCAGTAATTCTGGAGCGCTTTCGGATCGGCGTATTTGGAGGCTATGCCTTTCAGATCGCCGGTCACGGAGTGGCAGGAAGCGCAAGTGGTTTTGAAGTAGGCTTCGCCGGCCTGGGCATCGCCGACGAGAATGCTGGGCGGCACCATGCGCGAGATGTCATAACCACCGACCTTGAAGCTGTGGATGTAAGCGGCGACGTCGGAAACCTGAGCGGCGGTGAGATTGAGGGCTGGGCATTTCGCCGCGGCCTTTCTGGACGACGGGGGTGATGAGCTCGCCGTGCTGATCGTTGAGCACGAGTTCGGAGCGAAGCAGGTTGGGACCGCCTTCACCGCCGCGGGCGTCGGAACCGTGGCAGAAATTGCAGTTGACTCCGTAGAGGGACTTGCCGCGATCGAGCACGGCGGGGTCGGCCGGTGGGCGATCCGGATAGGCAGCGGGCCGAGCGCCGCCAGCGCCACGACCACCACCGCGGCCACCGGCCGGAGCCTGCGGGGGTTGCGGCGCCACCTGTGCGAGCACCGTAAGCGCGGTCATCGAAATCACGGCCGCGGCAGCAGCTGCGATGGAAGTCCTGATCTGCAAGGTTGTCACCTCGAAACGTCTTTAGCGGACGAAGGTAACAGTGTATATCAGACGCCGCAAGTCAGAATGACGCGGGCGGGAAATCTTTAGCTTCTCCGAATGCGAGACATTTTGCGCCGGAAACGTTCACACGCAGAAGGCCCGCGAGCACGGAGCCGGGGCCGACTTCGAACCATCGCTCAACGCCCGATTCTGAAAGGACGCGCATGGATTCGGTCCAGCGCACGGGGCTCGGAACCTGTTGGAACAGGCCTGCGCGGGCTTCTGCCGCGGTGTGAATGAAAACGGCCTGCCAGTTATTCACGAGGGGCATTTTGAGATCGTGAAAAACGGTGGAATCGAGGTCGGCACGGAGGCGCAACTGGGCGGGGGCCATCAGAGGGCAGTGGAATGGCGCGCTGACGGGGAGCGGGACGGCGCGCTTCGCTCCCGCCGATTTGGCGAGTTCCATGGCGCGTTCGACGGCGCCTTTGTGGCCGGCAATGACCACCTGATCGGGTGAGTTGAGGTTGGCAGCGGTTACAATCTCGCCCTGCGCGGCTTCGGAGAGAACGGCCTCCAGTTTTCCTTCGGGAAGTTTGAGCAGGGCGGCCATGGCGCCGATGCCGGGAGGGACGGCCTGCTGCATATACATGCCTCGTTTGCGGACGAGACGAAGCGCGTCACCGAAGTCGAGGGAGCCGGCCGCGACCAGGGCGGAATATTCGCCGAGGCTGTGGCCCGCAACGTAATCGGGTTGGCCCGTTTCCTGCAGGAGAACGGTCCATGCCGCAACTGACACCGCGAGGAGAGCAGGCTGGGTGTTTTCCGTCAGCTTCAGGTCCTCATCAGGGCCTTCGAAGCAAAGTTTGGAAACGGCGAAGCCGAGGGCCTCGTCAGCTTCAAGGAAGCGCTGTCTGGCGGCTGGAAAATTTTCAGCGAGCGACTTCCCCATACCGGAGAATTGAGAGCCCTGTCCTGGAAACAGGAATGCGGTTTTCATACGTTGAGAACTCTCATCATAAGCTTTGGGTACTCGCCAGGAAGTTCGGAACACCATACATGAAGGCGCCGGTCCAGTCGTATAATCACAGCAGAAACGAGCGGTTCACAGGAGGGGTCTATTGAGCCCGGAAACGCCGCAGGACCACGAGGAACTCGTCATTTCGCACGCTTATCCCCGACCTCAACTCGCACGTAAAGAATGGACTTCTCTGAACGGCAAGTGGGATTTTGCCCTTGACCGGGATGCCGAATGGCGGCTGCCCGAAGAAGTGGTCTTCGACCGGGTGATCACGGTACCGTTCGCACCTGAAACGCCGGCGAGCGGAATCAATGAGACGGGCTTTCACCGCGCGGTCTGGTACAGGCGCTCGGTGACGCTGCCGTGCAGGGATACGGGGTATCGGGTGATTCTGCATTTCGGAGCCGTCGATTATGCTGCGACGGTCTGGGTGAACGGCAGGCTGGCGTGCGAGCACGAGGGCGGCTATACGCCTTTCCAGGCGGATGTGACGGACATGGTTGGGCCGGATGGGGTGGCAACGATCGTTCTGAGAGCGGAAGACGACGCGTCGGATCTTTCAAAGCCCCGCGGGAAGCAGGACTGGATGCTGGACCCGCATTCGATCTGGTATTTCCGAACGAGCGGCATCTGGCAAACGGTGTGGCTCGAATGCGTACCGGCGTCGTGGATCGGATATATCAGGTGGACGCCGAGCCTGGAGCGGTGGGAGATCGGGCTCGAGGCGCGGATCGAGGGTAAGCGCGACGAATCGCTGCGGCTGAATGTCAGGCTGCAGGTTGGGAACCTTCTGGTGGCGGATGACTCGTACCACGTGGTGTCGAGCGAAGTGCATCGGCGCATTGCGCTGTCGGACCCCGGCATCGACGATTACCGGAACGATCTGCTGTGGAGTCCGCAATCGCCGACTCTGATTCAGGCGGAGCTTCGGCTGGTGAATGCGCGGGACGAAGTGATTGACGAGGTCCACAGCTATACAGCGCTGCGGGCGATCGGAGTGCAGGGCGACCGGTTCGTGCTGAACGGGCGGCCGTATCCGCTGAGGATGGTTCTCGATCAGGGCTATTGGCCGGAGAGCGGCCTGACGAGCCCTGACGACGACGCCTTGCGGCGCGATGTGGAACTCGCGAAGGCGATGGGCTTCAACGGAGTCCGGAAGCACCAGAAGCTGGAAGATCCCGCGTTCCTTTATTGGGCGGATGCGCTGGGCTTGCTGGTGTGGGAAGAGATGCCGAGCGCGTACCGGTTCAATCGGGAATCGATTCACCGGCTTACGAAAGAGTGGATGGAGGCGATTCGGCGGGACGCGAGCCATCCGTGCATTGTGGCGTGGGTTCCGTTCAACGAATCGTGGGGCGTGCCGGATTTGCCGGACAGCCCTTCGCAGCGGCATTATGTGCAGGCGCTTTATCACCTGACGAAGACGCTCGATCCGACGCGTCCGGTGATTGGAAACGATGGCTGGGAGAGCGTGGCGACGGACATTGTGGGGATTCACGACTACGATGACGATCCGGAGCGGATTGGAATCCGGTACGGGATCGACGAGGTGCAAAGCCGGCTGTTCAAGCGCGAAAGGCCGGGCGGGCGCATGCTGCTGCTCGAAGGTGCCCAGCCGCAGGATCAGCCGATTATGCTGACGGAGTTCGGCGGGATTGCATTTTCCCCGGATACACATGGAACCTGGGGCTATACACGATCGGAGAGCGCGGCTCAGTTCGCAGAGCGGTATACGAATCTGCTGCACGTGGTGCGCAGCCTGCCTTCACTGGCGGGCTTCTGTTACACACAGTTCACGGACACCTATCAGGAAGCGAACGGGCTGCTCTACGCCGACCGGACACCCAAGTTTCCGATCGACGATATTGCGCTTGCGACGCGCGGATCGCGCAGCGCGGGCGACCGGCAGGTGGAATGGGCCTGGCGCGAACGTATCATGAACTTTCAGAGGCACCAGTACCTGGTTCCCGCGGAAGACTACCGAACACAAGGCCACTAAGAGTTGACGGACAGAACAGCGGGAGGGCCGAAAGAGTCCCCCAACTTTCGCTCATTCTGGATGGGCGGTTACGAGTCCGCCATCGCATCGGAATACAAGAGGCGACCGGCTGGACATGATTGCCGCTGTCCAGCACGACACGAGGGCACGCGGGGATTATGCGCTCCTGAAGACCGTCGGTATACGGACCGCGAGGGACGCGGTGCGGTGGCATCTGATGGACAAGGGCGGCGGCGAGTACGATTTCTCTTCGTTCGCCCCGATGCTGGACGCGGCTCTGGCCGAAGGCATTCAGGTGATTTGGGATCTGTGCCATTACGGCTTCCCCGACGGTTTGAATCTGCTGAAACCTGAATTCGTCGATCGGTTTGGGAAGTTCTGCAAAGCGGTTGCGACGTTTGTCAGGGACCGGACCGATGAGGTGCCGTATTACTCGCCGGTGAATGAGATCAATTTTTTCTGCTGGGGGGCATCGCGGGATCTGATGTACCCGTATGCGTTCGGACGCGACAACGAGATTAAGCTGCAACTGATCCGCGCGGCGATTGCGGGAACGGAGGCGGTGTGGTCAGTGGACCCGAGGGCGCGAATCAGCTGGCCTGAGCCTTCGATCAATATTCTGCCGCCGATCGACCGGCCGGATCTCAGGAATGAGGCCGAAGCGCTGCGGATGGCGCAATACGAGGCGTGGGACATGATCTCGGGCCGGCTGCGTCCGGAGTTGGGCGGGAAACCGGAGTACCTGGATATTCCGGGGTCGAACTTCTACGCCGACAATCAGTGGGAGATTCAGGGGCACGGGCATTTGCAGTGGCATGAGGTGCCGCGCGACCCGCGATGGCGTCCCTACAGCGAAATGCTGAAGGAGTTGTGGGAACGCTACCGGCGTCCTGTTTATGTGGCGGAGACAAGCCACGTGGGTGTCGGGAGGGCTCGGTGGATTCGCGAACTCAGCGAGCAGACCGCCGTTGCGCTGAAGGCGGGAGTTCCTGTACACGGCATTTGCCTCTATCCGGCGCTGGATCGTTTTGACTGGCAGGACCCTACGCACTGGCACAACAGCGGGTTGTGGGATTTTGCGGACGGACCGGCGGGTTTGTTCGACCGGGTGTTGAATCCTGACTACGCGGAAGCGCTGTCGGATTCCGAAGCACTGCTTGCTCAGTTCGTTCCGGAACAAGTGGTGATCCGTACTTAACATTTCTTCACCTTCTGGCCTGAAACGTGCATTTGCAAAATCCGTAACGCCGCTCACGTTCGTGAGAAGCGCGATTAGGGAAAGCTGACTCAGGAGAAAACGGATGACTAAAGCCTTTGATTTCTTAGTATTTTCGCATCTGCGGTGGGACTTTGTGTTTCAGCGGCCACAGCATCTGTTGAGCCGGTTTGCTCACAAGAATCGCGTAATTTTGATTGAGGAACCGGTCCACAGCGCAGGTCCGGCGAAATGGGAAATCAAGGACACAGGATCGAATGTCATCGTTTGTATTCCTCACACGCCGTTGCAGGAGGGTGGCTTCAGCGATCCGCAACTGGCGGCAATCAGCCGGATGATGCCGGATCTGATCGGCCGTCTGGATCTAAGGAATTACGTGGCGTGGTTTTATACGCCGATGGCGCTTCCGCTGCTCAACGACATTGCGCCAAGCGCAGTCATTTACGACTGCATGGATGAGCTGTCGGCATTCCTTGGGGCTCCGAAAGAGTTATTGACCCGGGAAGAACGGTTATTGAAAATCGCCGATCTGGTGTTCACGGGCGGACCGAGTCTGTACCGCGCAAAGCAGAATCGCAGCAAAAATGTTTATTGTTTCCCGAGCAGCGTGGATGCGCAGCATTATGCAAAGGCGCGGCCCGGGGGGAACCATGAAGCCGCTGACCAGGCCGTGCTTCCAGGACCGCGTTTAGGCTACTTCGGGGTGATCGATGAGCGCATCGATTTGAAACTGCTGGATGCTGTTGCGCAGGCCCGCCCGGAGTGGCAAATCGTGATGGTTGGTCCGGTGGTAAAGATCGATCCGGCGTCGCTGCCACAGCGTAAGAACATCTATTACGCAGGTCAGCGCACCTATGCTGAGCTTCCCTCTTATCTGGTCGGCTGGGATGTTTGCATGCTGCCGTTTGCGCTGAACGAATCTACGAAATTCATCAGCCCCACAAAAACGCTGGAGTACATGGCGGCTGAGCGGATGGTGGTCAGCACGCCGATTACGGATGTGGCTGAACCTTACGGGAAGGTGGTTTACATCGCCGACGGGCCCACCGAGTTTGTTGCCGCGTGCGAGCGCGCTCTCACCATATCGGCGGCCGAACGCAAGGAACGGCTCGAGGGTATGCGCGAGGTGCTGAGCAAGACTTCGTGGGACAACACTGCGCTGCAGATGATGAATCTGATCCGGAAGAGACTTGGCACCGATACAGAAGCGGGACTGGGAAGGACGGCTTCCGCGCTCACCGGTGCGGCGGAGACTGCCGTACAGGATACTGCCGCACAGGGCGACTAGTTGTTTCAGCTTTCCCGGAACCCTGGCTGCACAAGCCAGGGTATGGGAACTTCATCGCATTACACATCGGCAAACCTGGGCGGCGTTAAGCGCGGCGACAGCGAAGAGACGGGCGATCTGGAAGCGCAGCCAACGGAAACCGCGGATCGCGCGGGATCGGGCGGTGTGGGTAAAAAGCCCGCTGAGGAAGGTGTGGTCACGGGCGATCCTAGTGCGCTGGGCGTCAGCCGCGGCCCCATGTATCTACATCCGGACGGCAACGATCTGGACGATCTGACCGTGATGGATGCAAGCGACCCCGCTCTGGGTCTGACGAACATCGGCGACATTCCGGCGGATGACTGGGCGGCCGACACGGGCCCAACGCACAGCGCGGAAGAAGAGGCGCCGAGCCACAAGCGGTAAGGGAGACTCACTATGGATAAGATTCCACTCCCCGAATATGAAGCAGTGCCAATGGACAGAATTGCGGAGGGCCTGACGGGTCTCCGCATTTTGTTCGTTAATGTGTTTGCGTTATCGTCAGGCTCCGGCTGGACGCTGATCGACGCCGGAATTCCGCACTCGTCCGGCCGTATCAAGCGGTGGGCGGAAAAGGAATTCGGCGAGGGCGCCAGACCCGAGCAGATTATTCTTACCCACGGCCACTTCGACCACGTGGGCGCGATCGGGGATTTGCTGAAGGAGTGGGATGTTCCGGTTTACGCGCATGTGGGCGAAATGCCTTATCTGACTGGCAGATCCCACTATCCACCGCCGAATCCTGGGGCGGGCGGCGGGTTGATGGCCGTAATGTCGCCGCTTTATCCGCGGGGTCCGATAGATATCAGCAGCCATGTTCGGGAGCTTCCGGCGGACGGTACCGATTCCGGGGCTGCCGGGATGGAAGTGGCTGCATACGCCCGGGCATACAGCCGGGCATGTTTCGTTCTTCCGCGAGAAGGACCGCGCGCTCGCTGGTGGGCGATGCGTTCTGTACGACAAAGGCGGAATCGCTGCTTGCCGTGGGAGCGGAGCAACCGGCAGAACTACACGGTCCTCCGGCTTATTACACACCTGACTGGGGGCTGGCGATGGCTTCAGTGCGGGAACTCGCCGGGCTGCGGGCAATTACTTTGGCTCCGGGGCATGGGCGTCCTATGTCAGGAGAGCATGTTCCGGCGGCGGTGGACCGGCTGGCTGAGGATTTTGCGCGCGTTGCGGTTCCGGAGAACAGAAGCGCGGCGTAAAAAAGGTAAGTGGAGCAGCAAAATGGGACAGGCTTTGCGGCCTGTCCCATTTTCGTTTTGCGCGGGTTAGTAGGTTTTGGTAGAGCCGCCGGCGCGGAAGGCGTCGGGAGTCCGCTCGACACCGTGAGTGCTTGCGGCTTTTTCGCCCGCCGATGAGATATCTTCGGCGCCTGAGTCCTTCAGAATATCCTTGGCGCGGGAGACCCATTCAGAGTTGTCGCAGTGGATCGACACGAGAATTCCGCCGTCTTTCACTCTGCCTTCGTAACGCTTGGCTTCGTACTCGGGAATGCCCATACCGACGAGGGCTCCGATGAGTCCGCCAGCTGCAGCGCCGACTCCCAAACCAGCCAACGCGCCCATGATCGGGCCGGCAGCGATGAAAGGTCCAAGACCAGGAATGGCGAGTGCGCCGATGCCGGCGAGAAGCCCAAGCGTGCCGCCGATTGCGCCGCCAGTGGTAGCGCCCGTCGCTGTACCCTCAGGGGCTTTGGTGTTCTTTTCTGTCGCGAGTTCGCGGGTGGCGTTCTGATCGGGAGCGAGTACCGACACGTCGTCACTTCTGAAACCGTTCGAGATCAGTCTGTCGATGCAGTTTTCCGCGCCTGAGCGTGAGGAAAAAATTCCGAATACCGCGGTGTTATCTCCAGCCATATTATTTCTCCTTTTTAAGTGGTTATTTCGATGCTGCGGGTTTTACTGTGATCTGATTGGTCACGTTGCCGGATCCGGCGACTTCTGTTGCCTTCGATTCAATCGACTTCGATTCTTCGTCGGTGTGAACAGGTCCTTTTAAGGTGACCTTGCCGTTTTGCGCAATCACCTTTACGTTGTGAGCGTAAGTAGAAAGAGACTTATCGGCAACAATGGATCGCCGAATCTCTTTCATGATCTGGACATCCGATTTGTTGTTCTTTCCCTGATCGGCGGTAGGTTCAGATTTAGCGCGGTCGCGCTTATTCACTTTGGTGTTGTCCGGAGCAGCCTGCGGGAAGGCGGGCGTGCAACAAAGGACGCCAAATACCGTCGCGGAGATTATCTTCTGAGTAGCTCGGTTGGTCATATTCCTCCCGCATGGAACATGCAACGCTGCGGCCATCGTCGGCATCAGTACTTTCTATACAATTGAAACTGACAGACCGGACTGGAACGGGAGTGGCCCGAGGACTGCTTCCGCGGGATCATCGAATTATAAAGGAGCATTTCACATGGCAGGCACTCTTCTGGAACAACTCCGGAGTATGACGATCGTCGTCTCCGATACCGGCGATATCGAGGCGATCGAGCGGTTTCGTCCGAGAGACGCCACCACGAACCCGTCGTTAATTACAGCGGCGGCGGAAATGCCGAAATATGCGGAGATCGTGGATGGAACGCTGCTGCAGGCCCGAAAAGAACTAGGCGATTCGTCGGAGCCGGCCAAGGTTGCGACGCTGGCCTTCGAGCGGCTGGCCGTGGCGTTCGGGAAGCGCATTCTGAAGATCGTTCCGAACCGGGTATCGACAGAGGTGGACGCACGGCTTTCGTACGACACGAATGCGACGGTTGAAAAGGGGCGCGCCATTATCGCGCAGTACGAAGCCGACGGCGTATCGCGGGACCGGGTGCTCATCAAGATTGCGTCCACCTGGGAAGGGATCAAGGCCGGGGAGATTCTCGAGAAAGAAGGGATCCACTGCAACCTGACGCTGCTGTTTGGGCTGCATCAGGCGATTGCGTGCGCGGAGGCCGGGATTACTCTGATCTCGCCGTTCGTGGGACGGATTCTGGACTGGTACAAGAAAGACACCGGGCGCGACTATACACCGGCCGAGGACCCCGGCGTGAAGTCAGTTCAGACCGTTTATACCTACTTTAAGAAGTTCGGGTATAAGACTGAAGTGATGGGCGCCAGTTTCCGCAATATCGGGGAGATTACGGAGCTTGCGGGATGCGATCTGCTGACCATCTCTCCGCAACTGCTCGGGGAACTGGATTCGACCCAGGGAGATCTGCCGCGCAAGCTCGATCCCGAGAAGGCGAAGACGCTCGACATTGAGAGGATTCCAATGGACCGCGCGACGTTCGACCGGATGCATGCGGCAGACCGCATGGCAACCGAGAAGCTGAGCGAGGGTATTGCGGGGTTCACCAAAGCGCTGGAGAATCTGGAGACCATCCTGGCAAAACGCATTACCGTGCTTGACGAACAGCGCGAACCGGCGCTTGCGTAAGCTTCGACCTTGCCGATGCCCGCAGTCCTGGAGTTGCGTGACGTAGTTCGCGAATTCCCGGGGCAGCGCGCGGTGGACAAGGTTTCGCTGCGGCTCGAAAAGGGCGGATTTTATTCGCTGCTGGGGCCATCGGGATGCGGTAAGACAACGACGCTGCGGCTGATAGGAGGGTTCGATCGGCCGGACGCGGGAGAAGTTTTTCTGAACGGTGAGCCGGTAACGCACCTGCGGCCGTGGCAGCGGGATGTGAGCACGGTCTTTCAGAATTACGCGCTGTTTCCCCATTTGACCGCGCTGGGCAATGTGGAGTTCGGACTGCGCGAACGGCGTGTCGCGGATCGGCGTGAACGGGCGCTTCGCGCACTTGAACTGGTGCAACTGGCAGAGAAAAGCGGACGCTATCCTTCGCAGCTTTCAGGCGGCGAGAAACAGCGGGTGGCTCTGGCGCGTTCGATTGTGTTGGAGCCACAGCTCTTGCTGCTGGATGAGCCGCTGGCCGCGCTCGATCCGGGGCTCCGGTTGCAGATGCGCGCCGAGCTCAAGGCAATGCAGCGAACGACGGGAATCACCTTCCTGCTGGTGACTCACGATCAGGAAGAAGCGCTCTCGCTTTCGGACAGGATTGCCGTGATGAACCGGGGCAGGATCGAGCAGTTCGGGACGCCGGAAGAGATTTATCTGCGACCGGCGAGTCCTTTTGTGGCCGGGTTTATGGGCGCCATGAACTGGTTCGAGGGCACGGGCGTGCGGCCGGAATCTACGCGGGTTTCCAGAGAGGCGATGGATGCGAGCGCAGCTGCGCGGGCCCGGCGCGGGCTGGTGGAGCAGACCGTGTTCATGGGGAACTGCGTTCATCTGAATGCGCGGATGGAAGACGGGTCGAAAGTGGTTTCCGAACTGGCTCGGGAAGGTCCACGGTTCAGCGAGGGCGAGAGCGTCTGGATCCACTGGAACGTGGCGGACGAAATCCGGTTCGAATGAACCTGCGAAGCTGGTTTCTGCTGCCCGGGCGAGTGTGGATGGCGGCCTTTTTCGCGGCTCCGCTGGGGATCATCTGCGCGTACAGTTTCCTGACACAGGGCGATTATGGCGGGGTGGAGCAGCCCTGGACGGTTGAGAGCTTTACGCGCCTGGCGGACGTGCTGTATCTCGCTATCCTGTGGCGCTCAGTGTGGATTGCTGCCGCGGCGACGGTGTGCTGTATTTTGCTTGGCTTCCCTCTGGCCCTATTCATTGCCCGCGCGGGAAGGTTCAGGAACTTGTACCTGCAACTGGTGCTGCTGCCCTTCTGGACCAGCTTTCTGGTGCGAACGTACGCGTGGCTGTTCATTCTGCGGGATACGGGGCTGCTGAATTCGGTGCTGATGCGGCTGCATGTGATCCGAACACCGCTGCAAATGCTTTATAACGATGGCGCGATTCTGCTGGGCCTGGTCTATAACTTTCTCCCGTTCTTCGTGCTGCCCATGTACGCCACGCTGGAGAAGATCGATAGCTCGCTGCTGGACGCGGCGGCCGATCTTGGAGCGCGGCCGTGGCAAGTCATCTGGCGTGTGATTGTGCCCGTGTCTTCGCCCGGAATCGCGGCGGGTGGCCTGTTGGTGTTCATCCCGTGTCTGGGCGCGTATCTCACGCCCGATCTGCTGGGAGGAGGCAAGTCAGTGATGCTGGGCAACCTGATTCAGAACCAGTTCACAACGGCTCGCGACTGGCCTTTTGGATCCGCGGCATCGATGGCGCTGATGCTTCTGAGTGCGTTGCTGGTGGCCGCGCTGCTGCGCAGTCCGCGGCGTGCGTGATTTGCTGTGAAGCAGCGGGGACTGGCGATCTACTCGGCTGCGATTCTGGTGTTTTTGCATGCACCGCTGCTGATTCTGATTGCGTTCAGCTTCAACGGCGGCCGCTTCACGGTGTGGGAGGGCTTTTCGCTGAAGTGGTACAAAGCGGTGTTCAGCGACGCGCAAATGGGCGACGCCCTGATGAACAGCCTCGCGATCGCGGCGGTGTCTTCAGTTGTGGCGACGGCGATCGGGGCTCTGGCCGCATATGCGTTATGGAGGAAGCCTGCGCGATGGTTCTCAGGCGCGCTGTACCTGTCGCTGGTGACGCCTGAAATCGTCACGGGCGTTTCGCTGCTGGCCCTGTTTCAGTGGATCTTCCGGTTCGCGCATTTCCGGATGGGGATGGGCACGATTGTGGTGGCGCACGTGGCGTTCTCGATCGCGTATGTGGCAATTGTGGTCTGGGCGCGGCTGCGGGATTACGACCGGACGCTTGAGGAAGCGGCTATGGATCTGGGGGCAACGGAATGGGGCGCGTTCCGGAAGGTAACGCTGCCGGCGCTCGCCCCCGCACTGGCGGCGGCGTTGCTGCTTGCGCTGGTGGTTTCGTTCGATGACTACGTGATTACGAGCCTTGTTGCGGGGGTGGATTCGGAAACCCTGCCAATGGTGGTTTACGCGATGGCGCGGAGGGGTATCAGTCCGGTTGTGAACGCCGTATCGGCGCTGATTGTGGTGGCTTTCGGGGCGATCGTTCTGCTGTCTCAGAGGCTGCAGCGCCAATGAAGCGGCGCGCGTTTGTTGCGATGTCGGCCGGCGCGCGTTTCGTGTGCGCGCGACCGGCGCCCGCGGCTGAACGTTTACAACTGGTCGAGCTATATCGATCCGGCGACCGTGGCTCGTTTCGAGCGCGAGAGCGGAGTGCGGGTTCGCTATGGGACCTACGAGAGCAATGAGGAAATGCTCGCGAAGGTGGTAACCGGCAACTCGGGCTGGGACGTGGTTTTTCCAACTCACAGCCGGATTGAGCCCATGGCGCGGCATGGTCTGATCGCGGAACTGGACCGGCGGCGGCTGCCATCGCTGGTGAATCTGGAGGCGCGGTTTCAGCGTCCGGTTTGGGATCCGGGTTTGCGCTGGGGCGTTCCGTATATGTGGAATGGCACCGGAATCGTTTATAACCGGCGGCAGGCGCGCGAGCCGGCGGGATGGGCGGGTTTGTGGGCGCCTGAACTGGCCGGCAGGATGACCATGCTGGACGACCCGGAGGACGTGCTTGGCGCTTGTCTGCAGAAGCTCGGGTTTCCGTTTAGTTCGTCGGATGAAGGGCAGTTACGGGCCGCCGCACAGGAGGCGGCCGCGCAGAAGAAGCTGCTCCGGGCGTATATCAATGCGGAGGTTCGGGACCAGCTTGTGGCCGGGGATGTACTGGCAGCTCAACTCTGGTCTACGACGGCGGCTCAGGCGATGCGGGCAAACGGGGATCTGGATTTTGTTTACCCGGCGGAGGGGTTTCCGCTGTATTGCGATTGCGCGGTGCTGCTGCGGGAAAGCCGAAGAAGTGAACTTGGCCACGAGTTTCTGGAATTCCTGCTGCGGCCGGATGTAGCCCGCGCGAATGCAAAGTATTCGGACACCGCGACTGTGAATCAATCGGGTGAGTGGTCTAACCCGCGAAATAGTGTACTGTATCCCACCGGTAAAATTTACAATACAGGTGTTTGGGTATCGTCGGTGACCCGCGAAGCCCAGAAATTACGCGACCGGCTCTGGACAGAAATCAAGGCTGGATGAATAATTCGCACAATTGGTTGTGAAACTACCGGGCATTTACCCGGTTTTAGTGGAATTGCTTCACCTCGGAAGCGCACCGCTTCGATAGTAATACTTCCTCTTGTAGGAGCGATACAGAAAACCTTTTTACACACTTGAGGTTCGCAGTGGGGCTCCCTAAAGTGTTCATAGAGCGGCCTTTCGGCGGAGAGAGTGATTCCGAAAGGCAACTCATCAGGAGGATTTAGGGACATGATTTTTAAAAACGTAAGCAGTTCGGCAGTCTTATTGGCCGCCAGTCTTGCCGGGGGCCTTTTTACAACATCCGCGTTTGCGACACCGATTCAGGGCGTTCTGCAGATTTCGGGCAACGTTCAGGTAAGCGGAACAAATGTGGCAAACGGGGTCATCGACTTCCTGCCGCTGGGCACCGCGCTAAACCCGACGGGGACTCTGAACGTACTCGGGTTTCAGAACACGGGCGATTTCTCCGTGTACAACACGGGTTCGATCACTACGGAGACCATTAAGGATCTGACGGCGGGAATCGTCGGACCTGATTTCATCGCAAATTTCATTACACTTTCGAAGCTCCCGGCGGGCACGCATCTGGACCTGACAGCGGTTTCCGGCGGCAGCGACCCGGCGACGGATTGCGACCCGACAAAGCCCGCCCTGGTCGGTCAGGTTTGCACCCCGACCGGTTCACCCTTTAACCTGCAGAACGTCTCAACGTTGCCGAACCCGAGCTCTCATACGGGACAAGCCTGCACCGTGACGGGCGGCGGTACGACCAGTAACGACTGCAACGTGGTGATCGGCTTCAACGTTACTGGCACTATCACCTCCGGGACCGGCGGCGTCAGCAACTTTATCGGCGCGCTTTCGACGCAGGATACGGGCCGCACCTACCAGGAAATCCTCACGATTCTGGGTGGTGGCGGATCGATCGGTGACAGCTTCTCCGGCACGATTACAGCGACCCTTACACCGACTCCGGAACCGGGTTCGTTTGGAATGTTGCTGGCAGGCGTTGGAATGTTCGCTCTCGGCGCTTTCGGCAAGAAGCATTACTCAGCACGCAACTAACCCGCAGCCGAATTCAGATCTGAAGGGACGGGCTTTGGCCCGTCCCTTTTCTTATTTGAGGGACAGAATTATTTCCGCCGCCTTAGCGACACCGCCCGCCTGTCCGATCGACTCCGCAAGCATTGAAGCTCTGGCGTACTTCGTGTCGTCGAGCAACACCCTTTGAATCAGTTCGCGCAGCCTGTCCACGTTGACTCGTGACATGGCGATGCTTTCTCCCGCTCCGGTATATTTCAGGCGTTCTGCGATGGCTGGTTGTTCGTAGGTGATGGGCACCGCGACGGCGGGCACGCCGTAGGTAAGTGAGTCGAGCACGGTATTCAGACCGGCGTGGGTCAGCGTCAGGCTGGCGCGCGAGAGCAGCTCAAGCTGAGGCGCGTAGCTGACGATTACTGCGGCCGAGGGGAGAGAGCTTACCTCCGCGTCGGATAAGCCGCCGCCATGCGTCATGACGAGTTGCTGGTCGAAGCCATCGCAAGCTTCGGCAAAGCAACGAAACAGCGGCAGGCGGCTGTTCTGCAGAGTTCCGAGTGACGCATAGATGAGCGGACGTCCGTCAAGCCGTTCCCAGGGAAAGGGAACGCTGCCCGGCTGCGGTCTCCGCAACGGCCCAACGTAATGGAATTGCGGAGGGAGCTGGAGGCGTGGGAAGTCAAACAGGGGAGGCTGCTGGCTGATTTGCGCGAGCGGCGAGAACGAATCCTCGGGCGACGTGTGGAGCTTGAGACCCCATTCAGCGCGGGAGCGGTTGACGACGTTACTAATGGCGCTGGTGAAGCGGTCGCCGATCCAGTAGCCCGCCCGGTTGCGCGCCTCCGCCAGCCATCCAGGATGGTAGCCCCACGGGCTGAACGGGGGAGGAACGCCGGGTTCGCGGTTCAGCGCAAGGGCATTGCAGATAGTGACAAACGGAATGCCCAGATGTTCGGCGATGGCACAGCCAGCCGGTTCCATCTGGTCGGCAAGCAACATGTCGATGCCGGCGGCGCGAATGGCCGCGGGCCCTTCGCGGAGCATCATCGCGGTGGTCTTTGCAACCGCCCTGATGGTGAAGCGCAGCGCGGCATTGCCTTTCTTTTCGGCCAGCAGGGCCAGAGACTTCGGCAGCGATCCGACAGGATGATCCTGGTGACCAATCGGGATGAATTCGAGGCTCTCGCGGCGAACGCGCTCCTCAAGGTCGGGCATGTGAATGAGCGAGACGCGGTGTCCGCGCGCGATCAACTCGCGGCCGAGCGCTCCGAAGGGGTGCAGATGTCCGGGAACCGGCGGACTGACGATCCCGAAATGCACGGGTCAGCGGCCTGCGGGAACTTCGGTCCGGGTTGCGGCTTCGGCGAGGCGCCGGCGCGACGTGCTGGTCACCAGAGTATGGAGCGACGGCAGCAAGCCTGGACTCGCCACAGCGGAATAGAGCGAATCGGCGGGCAAGGCGTCCCGAAGCCTGCGATGGGCCTGGGCGAGGTTGTGGTAGGGAATGCCGGGGAAATAATGGTGCAGCGCGTGATAGCGAAGGCCCACAGGCGCCCACAATTCTGTCCAGATACGGCCGGGAACATCGACGGAATCGCGCAACTGCCCGCCGCGGTCGAGCGGATCGCCATCGCCTTCATAGCGGTGCGCTGCAAGAGTCCGAAGAGTGTTCACAAAGCTTGCAACGCTGACTACCGAAAACCAGACGGCAAAGACGTGCAGGGGAAGCGTGGCGATCGCAACCGCCCACAGGACCAGGATGACGAACGTGCCGCGGCGGATTTTTGCGATCAGTTCAGGCGTGGCTTCGCGCCGGTATTTGAAATTCATGGTCAGCGCTGAAGCGTGAACCGCGAGCCACCTTTGAAAGGGCGGAATCAGCAAGCCGAGCGGCCCCAGGACCAGGAAGCGGACGAGCAAAGCCGCCGGGATCAGGAAGCTTTCGAGCGCGAACACGACGGTCATCCGGCTTGATTTCGCAAACGGCAGGTATTCAGGATCCTGCGACGTGCCGTAGCTGCCGAGGCTGTGATGCGACTGGTGTACACCGAGGTATACGAACGACGGCATCAGGAGGGGAAAGCCGATGAGCAGATTCCATGTGGTCTCGAACCCGCGCAGAGCACTGCGCTTGATGTGGCTGATCTCATGGAGGAAGCAGAGGGCGCGGTACAGGGCTAGAACTGAGACGGCGGCACAGGCGAGCATGGCGGGACCGAGCGGGAGAACCGCCGCGAAGCCGAACGCGGACCAACCGACGAGGGCGCTGAGCAGCAGATCCGGCCAGTAGACGGCAGGCCGCGGAGAGTGAAGATCGCGGACAAGCGTTCTGGCGTGCCGGTCTTCCTGCTCGAAGCTGGATGCGGTGGAAGCGGCGCCAGAAGCTGATACCTGTTCAGTAGTCATTTAGGCCTTCTGTTCGATGTATCTGCCCGGCGCGAGGATGCCGTTGGGATCGAGAGATCGCTTGAGAGTCTGGAGAAAAGCAGTGCGGGCGGGGTCGCCGCTCAGCAGGTCCATCGATTGTATGCCGAGGCGGTAGGGATAATATCCGAGACTCGTGAGCCGCTGCTGCAGGTCGTTGTAGCAAGCCATAGCTTTGGGGTCCTCTCCCGGGACATCGCGGTCGTAAGCAATCGAGATCACACAGGCGACGGAACGCTCAGTGATCATGGTGAGCGAGATCATGGGTTCGAAGCCGTGGGCGAGGAGCGTGGTCTCGGCGGTATCGGTCAACTCGGTGACGCGTTCGCCATCGGCGGGCGCAACGGGCGCGCACCAGATCAGCCCGCAACGGTCGCGGTCGGGATTCGGGTCGGGCGGTGGCGGAAATTTTTTGCGCCAGTATGCGCTGGGCAGGGTGGCGTTCGTTGGGATGCCCTTCATCAGGCCGAATACGGGGCGAACCAGTTCGAGCGTACGCGAAAGATCGAGGCCGGTGACCCAGCCGTACGGTTTGGTGAATTTCGCGGCGAGCCGGAGCTTCCCGTCGTCGAGAAAGCGGAGTTTGGAAGCTTTGCCCTTCAGCGCCTCGCGGAGCAAACGACGGGCTTCCGCCACCTGTTTCGGGGTGCCGTAAAGAGCGCCCGATCCGCTCCAGCGGCCGAACTTCAGGCGCTTTGCATAGCCCTTCATCGCTTCGCGCGAAATGGGCATCGCCTCGCCTGCGGGAAACTGCTGGATTCCGTTCAGAACCTTGTAGTCATTGGCGATGTGAACGGTGCTGCGAAGAGTTCCGTTCATGCGGAGCGGACGCAGCGCTTCGACGATTCCGGAGATCGCGTTCTCGCCGTCGGCCTGGAAGAAGTAAGCCTGAAAGTATTCCGGCGCGGGCATGAGCCAGAGAGTCATGCGGGTTACGATGCCCAGGTTGGATTGAGAGAACAGCCCGTCAAGCACGGGACCGGCGCCCCACCTGTAGACCTCGGCCGCTTTTTGATTCGGCAGGCCTGCGAAGCCTGTGCGCAGAAGTTCTCCGTTCGGCAGTACCACTTCGAGTGCACAGACATTTGCGAAATGGTCGCCGTACGGTGTGTGCCCGAAGCCGCGCTCTACGGCATTGCCGATGAGGCTGCAATCGGGGCTGGAGCCGGTCGCATCCATCCACAGCTTCGACTTTTTCTCCCGAAGAAAGTCATAGAGCTGTTGCTGGCTTACGCCGGGTTCCACCGTGACATAACCCAGCTTCTCGTTGTAATCTACGATTTTTCTGAGCGAACTCAGATCGAGCAGGGCACAGGAATCGGCTGCCGGGACGCGGGAGCCGTAGCCCCAGTTTTTGCCGCTGCTAACCGGATACAGCGGCAACGCCTTCGGCATTCGCGGCGCGGACGCAAGCCTGAACTTCCGTAACATTACGCGGGGCGGAAGATTCGCGGGATGACCCGGTGCGTCTCAAAAGTTGCGGTCTGGGCGTCCTCTAAAATACGGGCGTCGGTTTCGGTTTGTATGGCTTGAAACACGCTTGGTGCGGAGCTTATAGGCTACCAGTTTCAGGCCACCTGGCGCATCATAGCGGCACTTTGGGCGGCCTTTGGGCCGCACTTCCCGCAAGAGCGGAAAAGCCGCGGAAAACGGATTTGCCACAGGGGACGTTCGGTGCAAATGACAGGTACGTTGGTCAGGGTCTCGCGAAGTTCGTCGATGGTCGAACGGTAGCGCGCGTTCGGCTCGCGTGAATCGTAGCGGAGCATCTGCATGCGGCAGCCGTAGTGGGCATCGAAGTACGCCGGGATCTCGGTTCCGCCGACCGAGAGGAGCTGGCCCCCCAGACGGCGCAGAATGGAGGCTGACCCGTTGCGCTCGGTGGCGGTGCTGACGCCGATGGCGCCCCCCACAAGGTGAGACCAGGCATAGGTCGCGAGAACACTTCGCAGACATTCGGCGGTGCAGCGCACCTGTTCGGCCATTGCCCAGCCGCCTACCTCAACATAGGAAAATCGGGCGCGGCGCGCCTCGCTAAGATCTTTTTCGACGGCAGACCGCAAGTGCGGTCCCCATGCATCTGACGCAGCAAGCGGGGTTCGGCTAACGCCAAGCTCTTCGAAGCGCGTTCCCGGAGCGTGTTGCATATACCGCGTACACCCCAGAACCTCGCCGGCATTATCGATGGTGAGCAGATGCCAGCTCTTGTCGTCGGTTGCCAGGACATGCCTTCCGTCGACCGCAAGTTCTGACTGGTTGATAGCGCCATCCTGAACGTAAAGGCGGCCTCTGAGCGTCTGCATCTTCTTTTTCAGCGAATCATGAGCAGATGAGCTGATGGAGACCCGGTTGAACGATGAGTTTAGATCCGTTTCCGGAGGCGCGAGTAAGACCAGAGACCGTTTTGCGTTGAGCGATGGGGAAATCTGCATGCCAGTGTTGGTTCCTCGGTACTAGTACTGAAAAGTACATTCAAACTGGAGTACTGGATAGTGAATGGTACGAACAGCACTGTTAGTATTAATACTAACGGCGAGAAATTGAGCCGTCAATCAGTAAATGCGTAAAATCCCGGTATTTTGTCGCAGTAATTCCAGCTAGTTGCTCCACTATTGAAAGCCATACTACTCAACGGGTTAGCCCGACGGTTGGAATTTCCGTAACCGGAATTATTTACACGGTCAGCGCGAAATACCCGAGCTTAGCGGCAATAAATAGTAGTAGTATTATCTCGGAATTAACGGCTTCGGAGGTGCTATTCTCCACCCAGAAGATCGGGTCTGCGGGTGCGGGTTTTGGCCAAAGCGGCCTCCGCGCGCCACTTTTGGATCTCAGCGTGGTTGCCCCCGATTAGTACTTCCGGTACCTTCCAGCCTCGAAAATCCGCCGGGCGGGTCCATTGCGGGCAATCGAGAATGCCGTCTTCGAACGATTCATTCAGAGCCGAATCGCGGTTCCCGAGAACGCCTGGCAGGAGCCGCGCGACGGTATCGATCACGACGGCGGCGGCGAGTTCTCCGCCGCTCAGGACGTAATCGCCGATCGAAATTTCATCGTCGGCCAGGTGCTCTGCGACCCGTTCGTCCACGCCCTCGTACCGGCCGCAGATGAAGAGCAGTTCGTCGGCGGCCAGATACTCGCGCGCAATCTGTTGCGTGAACTTGCGGCCCTGAGCCGAGAGCAGGATCACTTTGCGGCGCGGCGTCGCGCTCGGGCCAGATACTTTCGACGGCTTCGAAGAGCGGCTCGGGCTTCAGGAGCATGCCTTCGCCGCCGCCGAAGGGCCGGTCGTCCACAGTGCGGTGCAGATCGTGCGTCCAGTTGCGCAGGTCGTGCAGATGGATTTCGAGCGAGCCCGACTGGGCGGCCCGGGCGACCACGCCGTGTTTGAAAGGTCCTGCAAAGAACTCAGGAAAGATGGTGAGGAGGTGAAACTTCATTCCGCGGCGAGCGATTCGAGCCCTTCCGGCAGGCGGATGCGAATCAGGCGTTCGGCGGGCCGGATGTCTGTACAGATGGCTTTGACGAACGGGACCAGGAAGCGTCCGCCGTCGATTTCGAGCAGCGCGGGCCCGCCGTAGTCCTCAATGCCGGTGACATGACCGATCAGGCGGGATGAGGCTTCGTCACGCAGTTCGCAGCCAATCAGTTCGGACTGAAAGAATTCGCCGGCTTCGAGTTCCACGCGCTCGGATGCGGGGACGCGAACTTCGGAATCCCGCGAGTTTTTCGGCATCCTCAATGGAATCTACGCCCGCAAACTTGAAGATGAGGGTGCCCTGTGATCCCAGACTCGCTCGACTTCGAAGAGTTTTCCGTACGAAAGACCGCCGGCGCCGAACAGGTGCACCGAGGTCAGATTCGCAAACCGCTCGGGCTTGCTGGAAAGCGAATGGGCGGTCACCTCGCCGCGGTTGCCGCGGGCATTTGCCGAGCACGGCAATGGTGACCCAGTCTCGGGATTACTCAAGAATCTCCAGGGTGAAACGCCGGTTCAGTTTCATTCCGGCGGCGCCGAGTATGGTGCGGATGGAGCGCGCGGTGCGGCCCTGTTTGCCGATGACCTTGCCCAGATCGCTGGGCGCGACTCTTCAGTTCAAGCACGGTGGTCTGCTCGCCGTCGACCGACTTGATTGTCACTTCATCCGGGAGGTCGACCAGTGCTTTCGCAATATCTTCAATCAGTTGTTTCATGGACTTCCCTCCCCAAAAAATAAGACGCCGCCGGCCGATCATGCGCCGCGGCTTAAATCTGAATGCGCTGCCGCGCGCGGCTATGCCGTAACGGGAGCGGCAGGGTTGTTCTTTACCAGCCGGGCTACGGTTTCCGACATCTGCGCGCCATTCTTTGTCCAGTGGGCAATGCGCTCGTGTTCGATCTTCACTTTCGCGGGCTCGGTCAGCGGGTTGTAATGGCCCACTACTTCCAGGTTGCGGCTGTCGCGCGCGCGTTCTTTTTCAATCACCACAATTCGGTAAAACGGCTTCTTTTTGGCGCCGAAACGCGCCAGTCTGATCATCAGCATCTGTGTCTGTCTTCCTTCAATTCTGAACTTAAAATCCGGGTAATCCCAGCTTTCCGAGGCCACCCATCTTTCCCATCTTCTTGCCGAGAAAACCCATGTTGCCGGAGAAGCTCTTCATCATTTTTCGCGCCTGCCCGTACTGCTTGAGCAGATTGTTAACTTCCTGCACGGAGGTGCCGCTGCCCTTGGCGATGCGGCGGCGGCGGCTTCCGTTGATAATCATGTGGTTCATGCGCTCTCGCGGGGTCATCGAATCGATGATTGCCACGATGCGCGTCAGCTCCTTTTCATCCGGCTGCATGTTCTGCAGTTCTTTCATCATGCCAACTTTCGGCATCATCTTCAGGATGGAATCGAGCGAACCCAGTTTGCGCAGCGATTTCAGCTGATCGCGGAAATCTTCGAGCGTGAACTCATTGTCGATCAGCTTGCGCTGCATCTCCTCCTGCTGCTTGGAGTCGAAAGCTTCCTGCGCTTTTTCGACGAAGCTGACGATGTCGCCCATCCCAAGGATGCGGGATGCCGCGCGGTCGGGATGGAACGGTTCGAATGCGTCCGCCTTTTCGCCCAGGCCGACAAACTTCAGCGGCTGGCCGGTGACGTGAACGGATCGACAGCGCGGCGCCACCGCGCGCATCGCCATCCATTTTGGTGAGAATGACGCCGGTGATGCCGAGGCGCTTGTGGAATTCGTCGGCCGATTTGACGGCGTCCTGCCCTGTCATGGCGTCGGCCACGAACAGAATTTCGACCGGATTCAGCAGCGTTTTCAACTGCTGCAGCTCGTCCATCAGCGAATCGTCGATGTGCAGACGGCCGGCGGTATCGACGAGAAGCACGTCGCGGCCGGCATTGACTGCTTCGCGGCGCGCAGATCGGGCCAGATCGACCGGAAGTGTTTCCTCCGGCGTTCCCGCGTAGACGGGAATCTTATTGTCGCGGGCGATGATGGCCAGCTGCTGGCGAGCGGCGGGCCGGTAAATGTCCACCGATACCACCTGCGGACGATGGCCGTTCTTCGTCAGCCATCGCGCGAGTTTCCCGGTGGAGGTGGTCTTACCGGAACCCTGCAGCCCTACGATCAGGAAGACGCTGGGCGGATCGTTGGCAAACCGCAGCTTCGATTCATGGCTGCCGAGGACCTTGACCAGTTCCTCATTGATGATGCCGATAATCTGCTGCGACGGCGAAAGGGACTGCAGAACTTCCTGCCCCAGCGCACGTTCTTTGACGCTTTCGATAAGCTGTTTAACGACTTTGAAATTGACGTCGGCTTCGAGCAGCGCGACGCGGACTTCACGGAGCGCCGACTCCATGTTTTCGGCAGTCAGGCGTCCTTCGCCGCGCATGTTTTTGAAAACACGCTGCAGTTTGTCGGACAGATTATCGAACATGTTTAATCGTTGCCCCGGAGTCCTGCTTTTTGGGCACACGGCCGGAATTACGGGAGTGTTCCCATTGTAGCCTATCTGTCCCGGACCGGGCCGGGAACGGGATTGCCGCCCGAGCATCTGTAGCCGCAGCCACTGCTTGAGGTTCCATAGCCGCCGGGCTCGAAGGACTGAATCAGGCGGACATGAGCGGAACCTGACGCCGGCGTCACTTTCAGCGTGAAAATCTGAGTATTCGGGTCCCAGACAGCGGGGCTGGCGGCGCCCGCGATCGCGGTGGCGATCACCGGGACGGAGGAGAATCCAAACAGGGTTCGCGTCGTTTCGCCGGGGGCGAAGGCCACGGTGACGTCCACTTTGCCTGAATCCGTCAGCGAAGGGATGCGTGCCTTGCCAAGGGTTGCGAACTGGTCTTTGTCGCCGAGAAAGGCAATGCCGGTTTTGCCGAGAGGCATCAGGACCATATACGCGGCGTCGGCATTCAACTGGAAGGTATAGGTGGCGCGTACGTCGAGAAAGTGCCCGGCGCCGTTCAGATAATCGTACAAAAACGACTGACCGAAGATGCCGTAATTGGCGGGATCGATGGTGATGCCGCGGTTCGCCCCCCGGTTGTAGGCAAAGATGTAGTTCGCGCGGAGCCCGCCGCCGAAATCGGTGTAGGCGGAAACCACCATGGGGACGTCAATTCCCTGGGCATCCTTGATGAAGACGCTGTCGAGCGGGGTGGCCGCGACATCCGGCTTCACGATGACGCCGTCCGTGCGAGCGGCTTTCAGGAGATTATCGGCATTGAGGGCGCCCTTCGGATCGCCCAGACCGATCGGGCCGGCGGAGATGGTGGCGGCAATCAGGTTGTTCGTCTCCGAACTCATGAATACGTCGGTAAAGGGCCATGTCCCGAGTGCCGAAGCCATGCGGGCGCTGTAGAAGAAATCGGTCCATCTGTCGCTGCCGAAGCGGTCGTTGCTGTCGCGAACCGAAGTTACGTTGCTGTACAGCGTGCTCTGAAGGTAGTGCGACGGGGCACCGGTGCAGTACTGGATCGTGATGCCCCGGCTGGCCATCGATTTCGCCATGTTCCCCAGGTAGGCGGCTGGATCGGTCAGGTTGAAAGCTGTTTTTGCGGCGTTTGCGAGCCAGTCCTGTTCGTAAACGGCCACCCCGGCGGACTTCAGGTAATCGCCCGTGTCTTCCCAGAATTTCGGGTCGATACTGACATCGCCGGACATTTGATAGTTGGTTCGGTAGGGGCTCTTCGCGTCGATCCAGCGGGAGTGCGCAATCAGCGGAATGCCGAGATTTTTCTGAAAATCGGCGAGGCCGTTGGGGAAAAGCTCGGGGGCGGCGGTATAGGTCCAGATGCCCTGGTGATCGGACCAGATGTCGGTGGGGCCTTTGGGATACCACCAGCTATCGAGTTGCAGGGACCCGAGGGCAACACCTTTGGCTGTGAACTCCGCGTTTACGGCATTCAGAGTATCGATGTAGGTGCCGTCGGGATTGTAGTAATAGGTAGCGCCGTTGTCCGTCCAGTAGCTGACCGATTTGAGAAGGGGGTCGGCGTCGTTCGCGGGGCGCTTCTTTCCGCTCAGGTCAGTGAGCCCCTGTCCCCATTTTAGGAAAGTGGCATTGATTCCCGCACCATAGGCGAGCAGCGCATGGTGAGTGAACCCGGCGGGCAGAGCCGGAATTTTCGTCGAGATGCCGGTTGAAAGCGACCCGTCGGCGGCGACAGAAGATGCGGCCGTCATGAAATTCGACGCCGCGGAAAGAATAAAGGTGTTGGCGTTGTTGTCGTAATAGACGACCGGACTGTCGGGCGCAAGAGTGGTGAAACTGGGTTGCGCGAATTCGCCGTTAAACCCAATACGTGACAGCTTTGGATAAGAAGTCAGATTCGGGAAAGGGGCAGTATTCGACAGAGTTGTTGTTGTAAGTGATTGAAAACAGAACCACGGGGCGGGCCGGGTAGACCCGAATGGATGCCGATCTGGAACTCGGTCCTGTTTGGTAATCGAAGGCCAGTTCCTGATACGCGCCCAGATTATCCGTCCCTGTGTTGATGGAGCTTGCGTAGGCGGCGGATCCGGCGCTGCCGCTAAATTTCCAGTTCTGGGCGGGTACTGAGAGGGTCCAGGCGCCATTGGGAGAAAGGGTCGCGGTCGCGTTCTTATAACCCGTTACCGTTAGCTGACCGAAGGCAGGGGCGACGAGGGAAAACACCAGGCACGATACGATCCGGCAAACGAGGATTGACAAGTTTGGTGATTCTCCCCTGCAACTTCGACAAACGTGTTGTGAACAAGATTACACGTAAAATGAGCAAGACTCACGTGACTTCGGTACTAGTACTCCAGCCGCCGCCGCTGAAGCGTATCCGGATAGCCGCGCGGGCAGGCAGGGACTCGGTCAATAAGATGTTCGCTTGCCACAGGTTATCGCCAAGGGAACCGATGGTGTGGGGGTGGAGAATTTCGGGCACTCCATCGAGTTCGATATCAGCCGTCCCGAGCGTTTCAAGGTCCGATCGGAAATAAAAAATGAGAGAACCGCGGCGATTTGCGGCAATTCGCAGATCGCGGGAGGGCTGAAATTCGGCGCTGCAGAGTTCCGGGGGTGCGACGGGCAGGTTGTCGGCCGGTTGCAGCCGGGCGTGCCCAAACTCATCGAGCATGATGAATTCCGCCGCGTTGCTGAGGGCACTGCCGCGAACGCGCAACTGAACGCGGTGCCGCCCGGCATCGAGCCCGGGCGGGCGAAGGCAGTTGACCTGCCATGCGCCGGGTCCATTTTGGTTAACGGATAGAGAAGGCAGACCGAAGCCGTCTATCGCGACCCGCACGTCGGGCGGGGTAAGCGCCGTCTCGGGCGATTTGAAATAGCAGCAGACGTATTCATCTTTGGCGGGGTGAAACCGGGCCACGTAGGTTCGGTTGTTGACGGCGGAATGCAGGTGCGGCGTTTGGATGGCAGGGTTTGCCGCTGTTTCAGGCCATCGGCGGTGACAGAGCACCGATGCGCGGCCGTTGGTGATGTCGCGCAGTTCCACCTGCGCAAAGCCGGCGGATCGGCACATTGCGAGCAGACATTCGGGCGAGGGTCCGCACCAGTTATCGATTTGTCCGCCGAGTTCGTTGGTCTCGTAAAATTCCATGACGGACGGGATGGGGCGCGCTTCGGCAGGAATTACGAAAGATTCGATCAGAACGCGGCCGGTGGAGAGTTCCACGGCTTTTTCAAGTCCGGCGAGGGGATGGCGGAGGTGGTAAAGCACGCCAAAGAACAGGACGATATCGAAGCGGCCGAGAGTGCGCGCGGAAAGCTCGCTGACGTCGAGCGTCAGGTATTCGACTTTTGAGCCGAGTAGTTGCTTCGCCTCAAGGAAAGTGTCGAGTTCGACGCAATCGACCGCGACCACCTGAGCGCCGCGGCGCTCGCATTCGAAGCTGAACCAGCCGTCCCAGGCTCCGATGTCGAGCACGCGTTTTCCGGTAAGGTCTTCCGGCAAGTCGAACAGTCCCAGGCGCCAGCGGAGGTGTTCGACAGACTGAAGGCCGGGCAGAAGACGGCCATCCGGCAGTTCGATAGTGTGATAGCGGAAGCGCGCGTTTACGCTTTCAGAAAGCTGCTGAATGCGTTCGTCGAACCCGGCATCGCCCGCGGCAATGCGGAGAGAATCGGCCATTAACGGAAGTGTAGCGGTTGAGAAGGTTAGGATGTTATGACAAGCAATGCATCGCGTCCTGCTTTTTGCGTTTGCGGCCATGCTCGTGGCGACGGGCTGCGGAAAGAAGAAAGTGCATGTGGCGCCGGTCAGCGGCGTGCGGAGGAACTCGCCGCCCGCGGCCGCCCCGCCGGTGGGGGCAATTGAAACGGGCGTTGCGAGTTGGTATGGCCATCCGTATCACGGAAGGCAGGCGGCGGACGGCGAAATCTACGACATGGAAACGATGGTGGCAGCGCACCGGACGCTGCCCTTTCAAACCATGGTGCGGGTGAGGAATCTGCGGAACGATAAGACCGTGGATGTGCGAATTATCGATCGCGGGCCGTTTGTGAATAACCGGATTATCGATCTCTCGCACGCGGCTGCGCAGCAGATCGAAATGATCGGGAGCGGCACGGCGCAGGTGGAGGTTACGATTCTGGCGGCGCCGGCAAACCCCGAGCCTGCTCTGTTCGCGGTTCAGGTGGGGGCGTTCCGGGATCGCGCGAACGCGGACCGGATGCAGCAGACCATGTCCGTGGCTTATGGGTCGGCGAAGTCTGTCGAACGGCCGGGGAATCCGAGCGTATGGCGCGTGCTTGCCGGCCGGGTCACGTCGGCGGAGGCGGCAGAAGCACTGGCGCAGAGAGTTCGGGTGGAACAGCGGGTGCCGGAGGCGTTCGTAGTCCGGCTCGATCCGTAAGAGAAGGCGCTGAGAAAATTCCGCGCGCCATTCACTAACGGTCTTAAGATGAAACCCCAAGGCGAAGACCTTCCAACCGGCTTTATCGGCCGGTCGCCCGCTATCGTGCGGATTCGGGGGCAACTGGAGCGGCTTGGAAGCAGCCGCGCTCCGGTGCTGTTGCAGGGCGAAAGCGGTACCGGCAAGGAAGTTGCGGCGCGGTCTCTCTTTAATGCGTATCCGCGCGGGCAGTTCGTGCCGATCGATTGCGGTTCGCTGGTGGGACCGCTGATGGAGAGCGAACTGTTCGGCCATGCGCGCCACTCCTTTACCGGGGCGGGGGAAGCAAAGCGAGGTTTGATCGAACTTGCGAACGGCGGCACGGCGTTTTTCGATGAGATCGGCGACCTGCCTCTCGATCTGCAGGTGAAGCTTCTGAGGGTGTTGCAGGAGAAAGAGTTTCGCGCCGTCGGATCGCTGCAGCGGCAGAGAGTGGACGTCAGGATCATCGCCGCCACGCATCGGAATCTCGAAGCGGAAGCGAAGGCGGGGCGCTTCCGGGAAGATCTGTTCTACAGGCTGAACGTGATTCGGCTTACCCTGCCGCCGCTCCGCGAACGTAAGATGGATATCCCTCTTCTGGTGGAACGTTTTCTGATGGGCGCCGACCGGAGATACGTGGTGACGAACGACGCCATGGAAGCCATGATGAATTACGACTGGCCGGGGAACATTCGGGAACTGAAGAACTGTCTGGACCGAATGATGGCCCTGAATTCCGGGCCGTTGCTGCATTTCATCGACCTGCCGAGTTCCATTCATAACCATGCGACGGGTACGGAGCCGGCGCACTATGCGACGGCCGCCACGGTGGGGGGTAATTCCGCGCTTCCGACGATGGTGGTCCCACTGCACGAGGTGGAACGCCGGGCCATTGAAGATGCGCTGCGCAAGACGCGCGGCGACCGAACTGAAGCGGCCATGCTGCTTGGCATCGGGCGAACCACGCTCTACCGCAAGCTGAATCAATATAAGGTTGCGGAGAACTGCTAGTCTCGGTCTTTGCGGATCGCACTCGACGCCACTTACAGCGTTGGCAGTTCACTTTCGGGCGTGGGGGTCTATTCACGCGAGATTCTGAACGGGCTGGCGGCCTCCGGGGCTCCGGTTGAATGGGAGTGGTTTTACCGATCGAATAAGTTCTGGAAGGCGGGCAGAGGGCCAGAGAGCGCGGGGGTGCGGCGGCGGTTGCTCGCGGATACGTTCGGCAGCCGGTCGGCCGATTTGTTTCACGGCCTGAACCAGCGGCTGCCTGCGCGGCGTTTCCAAAAGCAAATCTGCACCTTTCACGATCTGTTTGTACTGTCTTGCGATTACAGCACGCCTGATTTTCGGGCGAGGTTTGCCAAGCAGGCCAGAGAGGCCGCCGAGCGTGCAGACCTGACGATTGCCGTTTCAGCGTTCACAGCGGGGCAGATGGAACGTTTTCTCGGGGTGCCGCGCGAGCGCATCCGCGTGGTCCACCACGGGCTTTTGCCCCGTAAGATTCCGGTGTTGCCGAGGGAAAACCTGGTGCTTTGCGTGGGCGCTGTACAGCGGAGGAAAAACCAGGCTGCTCTGGTGCGCGCATTCCGCGCCTTGCCCCAGGACTGGCGTCTCGTCCTCGCGGGAGCCGAGGGATTCGAATCCGGCGAGACTTTGGAAGCCATTCGGGCGAGCGGTTGCTCGGGACGCATTCAGATAACCGGTTATGTATCGGATGAAGAACTCGCCGCACTTTATGGGCGCGCGCGCATTTTCGCGTTTCCATCGCTCGATGAAGGGTTTGGGATCCCGCTGATCGAAGCCATGGCGGCGGAGGTTCCGGTGGTGACGTCGAACCGGTCAGCGCTGCCGGAGGTTGCGGGCGATGCCGCGCTGCTGGTGAATCCGGAAGAAGACGAAGAAATCGCAGGGGCGCTGCTTCGGCTGGCGAATGACGAGCGCTTGCGCGAACAACTGATCGCCGCCGGAAAGATGCGGGCGGCGCAGTTTACCTGGTCCCGAGCGGTGGGGGAAACGCTTCAGGCTTACGAGGAACTCGCCGGGCCTATTTCCCGACCCAGCTCTTAACTTTGGTCTTGACGCTGTCGAACACCCCTTTCTTTGCGGGGCCGTCTTTTACGTCAATATTGGTTCCGGCGGGTACGGTCGAATCGTCGCCGGGATCGAAAGTCTTCTCGCACGCCCTCTGCCCGGCGGGCATCACGCGATTGCCGAGCATGGTGTACATCTTGCGGACGCGGGTTCCATTATCGTCTTCGAGGCAGACCGAAAACTCACCCTGTTTCGCCAGCACGGGAAAGAAGCCGATTTCGCGCCGCTGGATGTAGGCGGTCTCGTAGCGATGATGGTTGAGGCTCCAGACAAAGACGCGGTAGCCATCGAAATCATGGTCTTCACCGAGAGACGTGGCCGTGGTCCAAAGCCAGATGTCCTTTTTCAGGTCGCCGTCGGAGATCTTGCCGAGCGAGAAGTACGACGTGATGCGGTGGCCTTCCGCATATTGCGCTACCTCGTCGGGAATGGCGAGGTAAAGCCGCCGCGTGAGCGCCCAGCCGCTTTCCCCTTCTTTGGTACGAATCAGAGTCCAGTCGTCTTTGGCGGCGGGCGTGAGCTGATCGTCAGGCACCAGGGTGCGGGCTTTGGAAATCGCGACCCAGTCTTTGGGCGGACCCGGCGGTACAGGGTCCGGCGGCGGTGGCAAGCTAGAAGCCTTCCCTTTCGCTTTCGACTTTTTCTCGATTTTCGGCTTGGGAGCAATGAGTTCGCGCTTCGGAAGCGGACCGCGGCCGATCACTTTGTGGGCGATGACGTCGAACTTCTCGCCCTCTTTGACTTCGAGAAAGCTGATGGCCTGGAGGTTGGGTTCCGTCCGGACCTTGAGCGTCTCGAAGGTGGTTGCGACACCCTGCGACGGCAGTCCCGCGGTTTCTTTGGCCAACGCCCTGAGGCGATTCATCTGCGCCGCATCGAGCAACGCGCGGTCGTCGGTCCAGCCCTGAGCGCCCTTAGGGCCGCGAACCTTGTACCAGCGCCTGCGATGAGTCAGGATTTCGAGTTTGTCGCCGTGATGCACGATCGCCGTGACTGGAGATTTCGAATCGATGTCGCCGTGCAGGGCGAGCTTTGGGGGGCCGGCGTAGGCATAGCCGAGGGCCGAATCTGTGGGCGGAGACACCGAGCAGGCGAGGGTTAGCGCAGCCAGAGCGGCGGGAGCAAGCGTAAGTGTTTTGGCGCGAGCCACTCTTATTGCAGCGTAACGCAAAGCGGAGGGGCCGGGCCAGCGCGATCGGTGCTTGTCGTCTAAGCCGCGCCACCGGCGGCTGCGGGACTGCCGCCCGCCAAAACGTCGCGAACCTTCTGTTCGAGTTGCTCCATTGTGAAGGGCTTTGTGAGGAGGGAATAGCCGCGCTCAACTACATAGCGCTGCACGACCTGGGTGCCGTCGAACCCCGACATAAAGAGGACCTTCATTTCGGGACGCAGAGCCGCGATTTCGTCGGCAATCATGGGCCCGCTCATGCCGGGCGCCACCACGTCGGTCAGCAGGAGCTCGATCGCCGGGTTATTTTTGAATAGCCGAATTGCATTCTCGCCCGTATCGGCGGTCAATACCTGGTAGCCGTTTCTCGTGAGCATCGCGGTGACCAGCTTTCGGATTTCGGGCTCATCGTCAACAACAAGAATTGTCTTCTGCTGTGTGTCGGCCATATTCGGTTCCCTTTGTTGGATTCTAGCCAAAACAGATACACCCTGGAGGGCATTCCGGTGTACCGGTGTGCGATTTTGCACGCCATTCTGCTATTCTCAAAGAGCTTCAGCAGCACGCAGGCGTTGTTTTGGGAAGCTGGTGAAACTCCAGCACGGCCCCCGCCACTGTAAGCGCCGAGGAGCGTTCACGAGCCACTGTCCTTTCAAACAGGGATGGGAAGGCGAATGCATCCGATGACGCGCGAGTCAGGAGACCGGTCAGCGTGCCCGATATACATCGGTCAAAAATGCGGAAGCGGAAAGGACGGCAGCGCAGGGCTGCCTGATCATGAAAATCAAACAATCCGTCTATACGTCTGTCTTCGCGTGCGCGCTGGGGTCTTTGGTTATCCCCACCGTGTTCGCCGCTCAGTTATCAGGAGTTGTGGTCGATCCCACATCTAACCCCGTGGTGGGTGCGCAGGTCGCCGCCTTCAACGCCGCCGGCGTGATTACGCAGCAAATTACCGGCGATAAGGGGGAGTTCAGTATCTACGTTTCCCCGCTCTACGAGAATGTTCAGTTGAGGGTCACCGCCCCGGGCTTTCAAACCACTACTGCGGGCATGGGGGCATCGCAGATCCGTCTGTCGCTATCGCCGGTCAGCGATTCAATCCGGGTTACGGGCTCGACGCTCGATGTGCTCGCGAGTCAGCAAGGGTCGAGCGTCAGCGTGATCACAAGTCAGGAGTTGCGGGAACGCAATGAGGTTCAGGCGGTGGACCTGATGCGGGAACTTCCAGGCATGGTTTTCGCGCAAGCGGGGCCGCGCGGTTCCGTTACGGATCTTTTCGTTCGCGGTGGCCAATCGACTTACAATCTGGCTCTGCTGAACGGAATTCCGATCAACAGTTTCAACTACGGGGGGCTGTTCGATTTCGGCACCGTTCCGTCGGATCTGATTGAGGAAATCGACGTGGCGCGCGGGCCGCAATCCGCCATCTATGGGTCGTACGCGATCGGCAGCGTCACGAATTTCGTTACCCGCGCGCCTGAGAACGGGCCTGCACTCGATGTGGTGGCGGAGGGCGGTACGCACTATGAGAACCGCTTTGCAGTGAGCGGTTCCGATCTCTGGCACAACTGGGGAATCGCCGGTTCGCTTTCGAGTCTGCTCGACAACGGTCCGGTGCGGAACGGAGATTACCGCAATCAGGATATTTTCCTTTCTGCTCAACACAGGTGGCGGACCCAAAACCTGTTTCTGTTCGGCAACTTCAATTCGAACGAGGTTGGCGAGCCGGGGCCGTATGGATCGAATCCCAAGGGACTGTACAGCGGGCTTGACCTGATCAGCCGGGAAAAGAATAATACTTCCACGTACGGCGCGCATTATCGTTATGACTTGACGAACAAGCTGCGGGCGGACATTATGGCTGGTTTCGATCTGAACAACAGCTTCTACGTAAGCCCGTATGGCGGGAGCTTCAATAAAGACATACGAGGGTATGCCGAGGGGCGGGCGACCTACACAGTCAATAAGTACTGGGCTCTGGCCGGTGGTTATGCGTTCACGCGGGAGGAATCGAGGAACAGCTACGTGGAAGATTCGAACTCAAAGGGCTTCCTGCTGCGCCGGGATAACGATGGCATCTATCTCGAAAACAGGGTAACGCTGCTGCAGAACAGGCTGTTCATCAATGCGGGCGTGCGGGGCGAGATCTATCAGACGCCGATGGTTCCTGCGAATGCGTACGGGTATCCGCCGCGGCCGCTCTTCCCCGCCCGCACGGATACGCGGGTGAATCCGAAAATCTCAGGAGCGTGGCTGCAGGATGCCACGACCCGATTTCATGCTTCGTACGGGACGGGGATTCGTCCTCCGGGCGGCTCGGATCTGGCGTTTACAAACAACCCCGCTTTGAAACCGGAGCATACGGAAAGCTACGATGTGGGCGCGGAGAAGCGCTTCCTGAGTGACCGCTTGTCCGTGGATGCGACGTGGTTCCACAACAGATATCGGGACCAGATTGTGTCGCTGGGCGGATCGCTCGCCAGGCTTTCCGCGTACTCGACAGACAACGTGGCGAACGCCATGGCGAAGGGCGTAGAGTCCACGGCGCAGTTTCGGCCGTCAAGCTGGTTTTCGATCACGGGCAACTACACGTGGCTTGAAACCAGCGTGCTGTCTTTGAATGGCGGAAACGGACTGGCGCAAAAATACTTTTACGTGGGGCAACCGATTCTGCGGCAACCGAAGCAATCGGGCTCAGTGGTGACGAACCTCCATTACAAGCGGGTGGACGCGAATGTAGTCGGGTATTTCCGCGGCCATACGCTCGATGTGGAGGCAAATTACGGGGCTTCGGCGGGATTGTACCGAAACAACGGGTATCAGAACGTCGGTGTGAACCTGAACTACAGGGTTCGCGGGAATGTCAGCGTGTACGCGAATTTGCGGAACGCGCTCGACCAGCGGTACGAAGAGATCTACGGGTATCCGGCGCCGTTGCTGAACTTAGTGGGCGGCATCAAATGGAGTCTGTCTCGTGCCAGATAGCTTCGACGAGCCGCGCCTTGCCATCAACCGCGTCTATACGAGGCGCGGCGACTCCGGTGAGACGGGTCTGGTGGGCGGGCAGCGGGTGCGGAAGGACAACATCCGCATTGAGGCTTATGGCACCATCGACGAACTGAACAGTTTCCTGGGTCTTGCAGTGGTGCTCGCGAGCGAGTCGCCGAAGCTTGCCGAACTGGAGGCAATCCTTCGGCGGGTGCAGCATGAATTGTTCAACGCGGGCTCGATTCTGGCCACTCTGCCTGAGGATGTTCATCCGCGGCAGGCGCGGATCACGGCCGCGGAATCGGAACAACTGGAACGCGAGATCGACAGCATGAATGAGGGGTTGCCCGCGCTCAGGTCGTTTGTGCTGCCGGGCGGATCGCGGCTGAACGCGGAGCTGCACGTTTGCCGGACGGTGTGCCGCCGGGCGGAACGTGTTTGCGTGACCCTGGGCGGCTATCCCGAGGTGGTCACGTATCTAAACAGGCTCAGCGACGCCTTCTTTGTATGGAGCCGCTGGGTCACACACCGGATGGGAACAGCAGAAACTTTGTGGGAGCCAAATCAGGCGGCCTCACAAGCGCTACGATAGGAGAAACGAAAATGCCGAATCAGAAAGAATCGAAGCCAATTGCCGTTGGACTTACAGTGCTCAGCGCGCTGGGGCGGCTGGTGCCTCATGCGCCGAATGTAACTCCGCTGGGCGGTTCATGCCTGTTCGCGGGGTCGAAGCTGTCAGGCCTGCTTGCTTATTTGCTGCCCCTCGTCGTGATGCTGGTGACCGATCCTTTTGTGGGTGGATACACGTGGCTCTCGCCACTGGTTTATGCGTGCTTCCTGATCAACGTGTTTATCGGCCGAACTCTGCTGCGAAACGCGACGGCGGTTCGGGTTGGCGCAGCGGCCTTTCTCTGCAGCCTGCAGTTCTTCGTGTTTACGGTAGGCGGCGGGTGGGTTATTGCCGGCCTGAGACACTCGGCGTTCTATACGCCAGGGTTCGCCGGGCTCATGAAGTCGTACGCGCTCGCGCTCCCTTTCTGGGGCAGAACTCTGGCGGGCGATCTGCTGTTCTCAGCGGCGATCTTCGGAATGTATGCGCTGCTTAGCTCGCGCCAGTCTCGCGAACTGACTGGGGAACGAGATCTTCAAAGCTTTGCGGGTCGTTGAAGTACAGGATTCGCTTACAGCTTTCGCAGACCATGATGGCGTCGTTACGCTTTAGTTCCTGCAGGAACTGAGGCCGCAGGGCGATGTTGCATTTCGAGCACCGCCCGTTCACGGCCTCGGCGATTGCCACTCCGTTGCGGCCTTTGCGGATGCGCTCGTACTCGGACGCGATCTTCGGAGTCATACCGGCGACAATGCCTTTGCGCTCTTGCATCAGGCCTTCGATCTCTTTACGATCGGCGGCTGTGCGGTCCTGAGCGACTTTCTTTTCCGCGTCAACTTCCTTCTTCTCGGCGGCCAGCGCCACGTCGGCCGCCTTCACGTTCTTCTCCAGGCTGTCGAACTCCGTCATCAGTTCGAGGTTGCGGTCCTCGAAGCGCCGAATCTCCTGCTCGCAGAACTCGATTTCTTTCTTGAAAGCGTTGTACTGCTCGTTGTTCTTCGCCTCGAGCATCTGATTCCGAAGTTTCGTGATCTTCTGCTCCTGAACCTGCACCTCGCCTTCGAGCCGTTTCCGCTCCTTCTGATTGGCGACGGACGCGGCTTTGTCTCCATCAAGGCGGCGCTGGTGGGATTCGAGTTTCTTCGCGATTTCCGCGATGTGCTTCGGGAGCGTAGCGATCTCTTTGGACAGCGATGCAACGCGATCGTCGAGGATTTGAAGCCGGATCGCCAGCTTAATGTCTGGAAGCATGTATTTGTCTGAAGTTTAACAAAGAGCGCAATTCCGGGATTCTAAAAGACCGCGCGATGGCGTAGTAAACTGCGGCTCCGGCGGGGACTCCGACGGCTACATTCAGGACGCGGGACGGCGACAACCGCACCACCAGCAGGCAGACTGCGCCCATGCCGGCGGAAGCGATCAGGATCTTGAAAAAGGTGAGGACGAGCCGGCGGCCCCCGATCCCACCGATTTTGGGGCGGATCAGGATGAGCAGGGCAAGCGAGTTGAAGATTGCGACGAAAGAGAGGGTAAGGGCGAGGCCCGCGTGTCCGAACCCGAAGATGCGAACTGTGGTGAAGGCAAGAGCGGCGTTGACGAGAACCGACGCCATGCTGATCGCCATTGGCGTGCGGGCATCGCCAAGCGCGTAGAACGCGGGGGCGATGAGTTTCAGCGAGGCATAGCTGGAGAGTCCGACGGCGTAGCAGGAAAGCGCGAGGGCAGTCTGCCGCGTGTCGTAAGCGGTGAAGCGGCCATGCTGGTAGACGAGCCCGATCATGCTTTCGCCGAGCGTGGCGAGCCCGACTGCCGACGGAATCGTGAGAAGCAGGATGGTGACAATGGAAGCCGAGAGAGTTGCCCGGAAATCCGTGTAATCGCCCTGCGCGGCGCTTTTCGAAAGGCGCGGCAACGAGGCGGACGCGATGGAAATTCCGAAAAGCCCGAGAGGCAGTTGCTGAAACCGGAACGCATACGACAGCCAACTCACCGGGCCGTTCATCGGAATGCCGGCGGCAAAGTTCGTGTTGACCAGGACGTTGATCTGTACGGAAGCGACTCCGAGCATGGCGGGGCCCATCAGTTTCAGAATGTGGCGCACACCTTCATTGCGCAGGTTCCAGCGCGGTCTCCAGGCGAAGCCCAGTTTTCGGACCGAAGGAAGTTGAAAGGCAAGCTGGGCGATTCCGCCAAAAACGATTCCGCACGCCATGCCGAAGACGGGGCCGACCCACAGACCGAGCAGCAGGCCCGAGACGATCGATCCGATGTTGAACAGGCTGGATGAGAGCGCCGGGATTCCGAACTTGTGGTTGGCGTTAAGAATGCCCTGCGCCTGAGCAGCGAGTGCAATCAGCAGCAGGAACGGAAACATGATGCGGACCAGTTTCACGGCCAGTTCGAATTTGCCGGGAACGGCGTGGAACCCGTGGGCGAAGATCTCAACGAAAAGCGGGGCGGCAATCATGCCGGCGATGCAGAGCCCGCCGACAGCGACAAGAATGAGGGTGGCGACTATGTCGGAGAGTTCACGCGCTTCTTCGTGGGTCTTGGTCGCCAGATAGCGGGTAAAAGTGGGGATGAAGGCGGAAGCGAGGGCGCCGTCGGCGAAGAGATCGCGCGCGAGGTTCGGGATGCGGTAGCCGATGACAAACGCGTCGAAGACGAAGCCGGCGCCGAAGAGCGTGCTGAAGACCGTTTCTCTTAAGAAGCCGGTTACACGGCTGATTGCGATGGCCGCGGAGATGATGCCGGCCGAGCGGAGGACACTAGGCGACGACTTTTCGGACATCTACCTCTTCGTACAGTTCTTTGGTCTGTTCGAGGCTGGCGAACTTCATGCCCGGAAGTTTGGCTGAGGCCGTTCCGGCGGCGACGCCCCAGCGGAGCGCCTCGGCGAAATCGTCCTTTTGCTCGTAGGACCAGACCAGGGCGGCGGCAAGCGCGTCGCCCGCGCCTATGGGCGAGATGGCGTCGATGCGGGGCGGAATGGCTTCCCAGAGGCCGTCGGACGAGACACCGACGGCGCCCCGGCTGGCAAGCGACAGCACCACGGATTCGGCTCCCATCGTTTGGATACGCCGCGCGGCAGCGATGGAGTGGGTTCGGGTGAGAAGGACTGTATTGAGCAGGCGCTCGGCTTCCTGCTGGTTCGGCGTGACGATGGTCGGGTTGGCTTCGATGCCGTGCGAAAGGGCCTCACCGTCGGTATCGAGCAGGGTGCGGACGCCCTTTTTTCGTGCCCGCGCGATCAGATTGGCGTAGAAATCGGAATGGACGCCGGGGGGCAGGCTGCCGCAAAGCATGAGCCACGAGGCCCCGCTCAACTGCGAGTCCACCGTCCCTTCGATGCTCGAGATCTCACCCCTGTCGAGCCTTGGGCCGATCTCATTGAGCTTGACTGTGAGGCCGTGGCGATCCGTGATGGTCAGGTTCAGGCGGATATCGTTGCGGATCGGAACGGTGGTGACAGCGAAGCCGCAATCCTGCATGTAGAGTTCGAAACGCGCGCCGCGCTCACCGCCCGCGGGGATGATGGAGAGCGCCTTGCCTCCGAACGAATGTATGACGCACGACGCGTTAATGCCGCGGCCGCCGGGTGAGTCTTTGCTCGACAGAATATAGGCTCGGTCGTCAAAGGCGAGGCGGTCAACGGCAATGGTCCGGTCTATCGCCGGATTCATTGTTAGGGCAACGATCAAGTTCCTATGTTACTGAACGGGGGTGAGTTCGTAACGATGAGGACGGGGTTGCGCGGCTGCGCGCTGCTCGGCCACGAGTTCGTTATCGAGCTTGTCGAGCGCGTCCATTGCTTCCTGTTTGGTGGCGGGCGAGGCGTCCACGGCGAGGCCGGTCTGGATGTTGCGCCAGCGCACGAAGTGCATGTTGTTGTGTTTGAGGGTGAGCGCGTGGACATCGAGTGACTGGCGAAGCATCGGGGTGTTGAGCGTGGCGAGATTGATGCCGGACGCGAGGGTAGCGGCGCTGAATGTGCCGACAGATCCGCCGTCGATTTTGAGGTCGTAGGTCGCGGGGCTGAGGGCGGTGATGCGGAGGATTTCGCGGTCGAGCGCTTCCACAATGTCGGAGGATTTTACCGCCAGATCCATCAGCTTGTCTTTGGGATCGATCGGGATCGGGAGGGCGGCTTCAGTTGCGGTCCAGGACATCGCCGGACCTGTCTTTAGCGCTTCGACTTTTGCATTATCGGCTTTGATCGTGCCGGACTGAGCGTCCACAGTGACGTCGGAGACCAGGGCCGGCACGTGCCAGGCCTTGAGAAGCGCTTCGGCCATGATGAGGTGCCCGGCGGGGGCGGGATGGACGCGGTCCGGAAGGATTTTCTGCGCCTGTTCCTTATCCGTTTCCGCGGCGTTCCTGAGCATCGCGGTGACCGGAGTGTTGAGGTCGGCCAGATCGAGATGACGCGACTGGGCGAGAGTCTTCAAATATGCGCTGTACTCGAGCAGGGTTGCGTTGTAGCCGCCGGGAAACGTCGGAGGGCGGGTTACATCATCGTAGGGCGAAGGCTGAATCAGGGTGATACGGGCTCGGGGCGCGTTCTGGTGGAGGGAGTCGAGAATGTGCTCGTAGCCGGTCTTGAACGTCGTGAAAATCGTCTGATCGAGGGCGCGATAGCTGCCGTCGTTCATGCCCAGCATGATGGTGACGACAGTGGGCTGGTAGGGAAAAACGTCGCGCGCGAGGCGCAGGTCAATCGGCCCTCCGCCACCACCGGAGACGCGGTCGCCGCCCCATCCTGAGTGCGTGAAAGCGATGTTCAGCGTTGGGAACCGCGTAATGATGCACGATTCAGCGAAGGTGGTGTAGAGGCGCTGATCGGTGATGCTGTCACCGTAGAACACGACCCGGTCTCCGTCCTTCAGATAGAAGTTCGCAGGCGGAGTTTGGGCCTGAGAGGTCAGGGCGGCGAGGATCAGGAGAGGCAGCGCGTGGCGGAGTGCGGGTGCGGGCATGGGTATCAGTATATTCGGGTTTAGTTCACCCGCAACCCGAGCCGCAACCCGAATCAGCCCGGTTGCTTTTGGAGTTGTTGCGCTACCTTTTGAACGTCTCCCCAGACGCGAAGCAGATTTCCGCTCCATAGTTTGCCGATTTGCTCTTCCGTGTAGCCTCGGCGCACAAGTTCGAGCGTGACGTTGAATGCCTCGGCAGCGCTGTTCCAGCCGTCAATCCCGCCGCCACCGTCGAAATCGGAAGAGATGCCGACATGGTCGATACCGATGAGCTTTACCGCGTAATCGATATGATTCACGAAGTCTTTAACGTTGGCGCGCGGGGCGGGCGGGAATTTGGCATCGATCTCGGCCAGGCGCTTTTCGTATTCGGGCGTAAGTCCGCGGCCACGTCCACCGCCTCGGGCGGGTGCGGGTGCGCCGGCAACTTCAAGCGGGCACGGGCGGACCGTGTCGCCCCCGGCCGCGCCTCGTCCACGTCCTCTGCCTCCGCCGAAACCGATCTCTTCGCGCAGTTTCGCGAGCGCCTCGGCCCGTTCTTTGGAGTCGGCTTTCACGTACGATGCGAAGCCTACAATCTGGATCACGCCTCCGTTCTTTTTGAGCGCAAGCAACTGTTCGTCATCCATATTGCGGCTGACGTCGGCCAGCGCGCGGACACCGGAATGCGAGGCGATCACCGGCGCTTTCGAAAGCCGCATGGCCTCCATGTTTGCGCCTTTCGAAGGATGAGACAGATCGACCATCATGCCCAGCCGATTCATCTCAGCGATGACCTGGCGGCCCAGCGGCGAAAGTCCGTTGTTGTAGAGATAGCCCTGGGTTTCGCCGGTGTTTGAATCGGCCAACTGACTGTTGCCGTTGTGAGCGAGGGACATGTAACGTCCGCCCCGGTCATAGAACTCTTTCACGCGCTTAATATCATTGCCGATCGGGTACCCGTTTTCGACACCGATCACGGCAATGCGCAGATTCTTCTTATGCAGGGCCAGCACGTCAGCGGGCGTCAGCGCCAGACCTATGTTGTCAGGCGCAATTTTCTCGGTGAAGCGGTGCACTGCATCGAACTTGGCTACAGCCTGCTTGTAAGCGTCATCGAAGCCTTCAGGCGTGAGAGGACCCTGTCCGACATAGACGATCATGAAGGTGACATCCATGCCGCCTTCGACCATCTTGGGAATATTCACCTGCGTGTTCAGGCGCATGGTGTAGTTGCAGTCGGGCGTGAAGTTAGAGGGCTCGATGTCGTTGTGCGTATCGAGCTTCAGCACATGGCTGTGGATGAGTCTGGCTTTGGCGATGAGAGCTGAGTCGTTCTGTTGCGCCGAACTGGTGGCAACGGAAAACTGAAGCAGCAGAACCAGTGCTAACGCCATAGCGCCCGCGATGGTGACTTTTCGTTGCGGATCTTTCAACTGCATCCTCCTGTCCCGGAGCGGGACGAATTACGGCACATGGGACCGACGGAGGTCGCTTTCGGAAACGTGAGTATTTATCGTAGCAATTAAAGTTGTGACGGGCGCGCGAATTCGTGCGAGTCTAAGTGTCACGGAGATTCTCAGATGCCACTCAGCGCCGATTTGCTTGAGCGAAAGAAGACTCACTTTGTACTGTGGCACCCAGGGAACGCAGCACTGCCCGCAACGCTTGCCATTGGACAGTTTCAGTTTGGGAATCCACCTTCACTGGCCAACGTGAAACGTTTCCCCCTGACGCCCGTGACGGGGTTCACCGATCTCTTCGCCGTCGCTGCCGCGCAGTGCGGGCTCAGCGAAGGGAACGTTTATCATTACTTCTTCGAAACCGCCGACGGCTTTCAGACGACCGACCCGACCGCTTATGCCGTCGACTGGCGTCTGCTGTCAAAGCGCCTGGCTGCTCCGTTTACCGGGGATGACCGGCAACCCGCGGCGGTGGTTAAGTTCCGCGGCGGTCAACTGGTTGCGTGCGACCCGGCGGGTGAAGAGGCGGATTTCACCGGCGATGCAAGTCCGGCAACCTTACCAACGAACAATCAGTTGGTGATTTATGAGATGCCGACGGCATGGTCGAACGGCTCGGCGACTTCGGATCAGGACATCGGCACGGGCACGTTTCGCGATGTGCTGGCGCTGATCGATCAGGGCGCGGCGGGCGCGAACTTCGATAACCTGAGCGTTGCGCAGGCTGGTAAGACCTATCTGCCCGACCTTGGAGTGAACGCAATCGAACTGTTGCCGCCGGCCGATAGTTTCTTCAAACGCGATTGGGGCTATGACACTGCGCACTTCCTCGCGCCCGATTCGGAGTTGGGTTTTCCCGATGGGTTCTCCTCTTCAACCGCGAATCAGGACCTCGCGGCGCTGGTGTGCGCGGGACACCAGGAAGGGCATCCGTTTCTTCCTCGATGTTGTGATGGCGTTTGCCCGGCACGAGGCATATCAGACGCTGAACATCGGCGATTTCTACATCACCGATCCGGCGGCGGACCCGGGGGATCCCGATGCGCACACTTCGCGCGGGACCGGGCTGGACAACCTGCGGAACGGCTTCGGCAGCACGCTTTTCCGGTACGCACGGTTTGTGAACGGATACGATCCCGTATCGGGCACGCAGACGTCGGTCTCACCCGGGCGGGCTCTGATGTTCAGCTATATCACCCGGTGGATGCGCGATTTCCGGATTGACGGCATCCGGATGGACAGCGTCGAGAATGTTTCCAACTGGGATTTTGTGGGCGGATTCAAGGATCGGGCACGGGCTCTGTTTGCGGAACGTTGCGCGGCTGTGGGCATGACGGCGGACGAGGTCGATGCGCGATTCCTCGTCGTAGGCGAAGAACTGAATCTGCCGATGGCGTTGTTGACCCAGCACCGCCTGGACGGTTTGTGGAACGATGCGTTTCGGGCGTTGTCACGGTCGGTGATCCTGGGCGAAGGGGATGACGCGACCTTTGAAGCGAATGTGCGCAGAATGGTGGATTGCCGGAGCCTCGGCTTCACTGACGGGACGCAGGCTATCAACTACATCACCAGCCACGACGTAGAGGGAGGCCGCCGCGAGCGCCTCTACAATTTCCTGCTAAGCGTGGGGCTGGCGGGTCTCGATTTAGAGAAGAGGGTCAGGCTGGCATTCGTTTGCCTGTTGACTTCAGTAGGCGTTCCAATGATCCTGGCGGGCGAAGAGTTCGCGGATGAACATTCGCGGTTCGACCGCTCCGGGCATGTAACGCAGGACGGGGGCAAGCAGGTCGATCCGGTGAACTACGGGCGTCTCGAAGGCTCTGACGATACGGCAACGATGCGGCGCAGAATTCTTGCGTATGTATCCCGGCTGGTCAAGCTTCGGACTTCATCGCCTGCGCTCGGGGTCAACGACAACAGTTTCATTCAGGTGGATTTTAACGACGGAAAGCGCGTGTTTGCGTGGACGCGCGGGGCCGCGGGGATGGACCCCGTCGTGGTGGTCGCAAATTTTTCGGGTTTCGCGAGCAGCGGGGCTGCGGCCGAGTATGTGGTGCATGGCTGGCCTGCAACGCCCGCCGGAAGACAGTGGCGCGAGGTGACGCAGGACCGTGCGGTTCCTCAGGAATGGGTAGGACGGGAGCCTGTGTTTGCGTGGGAGGCAAAGGTTTATACGCTCGTTTAGCCGCACAACTTCCAGTAGCCGCAAGTGCAACATGCAACGCACGATGCTACATTCGCTCATGGTTCTTCAGGTCCGGCGAAGTTCGGCCGTTCTTGTTATGTTCAGCGCGCTGAGGGTTGCGGGTCAGGGCCCCGCGCCCATCGTGCAGCCCGGCGGGCCGGGACAGAACAGCAAAGTTGTTTCGCCGGGTGCGCTGGCGGTAATTCCGCGCGCGCCTGTGGCTGCCGACATCAGCTTCATGCAGGGGATGATCATGCATCATTCCCAGGCGGTCGAGATGACGGCGCTGATGCCCTCGCGCACTCGCAATAAAACACTGCTTGGCCTCGGCCAGCGGATCTCCATTTCGCAAACTGACGAAATCAAATATATGAAGCAGTGGCTCGAAGACCGGGGCCAATCGACCGGAATGGACCATAGCCAGATGGGCGATATGAAGGGTATGGACATGGGTGCGATGCCGCTGATGCCGGGCATGTTGTCTCCGGCTCAGATGAAGGCTTTAGCGGCCGCGAAAGGGGCGACATTCGACCGCCTCTTTCTGACTGGAATGATTCAGCACCACAACGGGGCGCTGACCATGGTGCAGGAACTGTTCGATAGTCCCGGCGCGGGCCAGGACAACGTTCTGTACGACTTTGCGACAGATATCGACAACACGCAGCGGGCGGAAATCAGAATTATGCAGGGCATGCTGAAGGAGAAGAAATGATCGCAAAACGAAATGGTTTGATGATGTCGGCGGCGCTGTACGTCGCTTACCCGGTGTTCTGCCCTGGGCAAACTCCGGCACCCGCGGCTGCCACGCCGGCCGCGCCTGCCGTGCCCCCTCCGGCGCCTACCGTTTATTCGAATCCACGCGCCGGCGCTGACGATCCGCGTATCGGGCTGAAGGGTGGATTGTACGATGCGGCTGAAGCGGCATCGGGCATGCAGCGGCTCATATCTTTGCCGAAGCCGCCGGGCTTCGCGCCTGGAGACGTTGCCGGACCTCCCGCCCCGGCGCCGCCGGCCGCTCCCGATGCGCCCGGGGGCCGTGGACCCGCGCCTGCGCAGTACGGGTCAACCAACTCGGACCTTGCGTTCAGCGGTAACCATATGTTTGTGGGGAATTATAACGGGATCAATACTTATGACATCGATAATCCCGCGCAGGTAAAGCTGCGGACTTCGCTGCTCTGTCCGGGCGGGCAGGGTGACGTTTCGGTGTACGGCCACCTGCTGTTTATGTCCGCCGAGGCGATGAACGGGCGCACCGATTGCGGAGTGCAGGGCATTCCTTTGCCGGCGGGATATGTTCCGCCGCCACCGCCTCCTCCGCCACCCGCCGATGCGGCTGCGGGGCCAGGCCGCGCCGGGGCCGGACGGGGACCCAGACCGCTGCCACCGCCGAGTCCGGACCGGTTTCGCGGCGTGCGGATTTTCGACATCAGCGATTTGTCCACGCCCAAACAGGTGGCCGCGGTACAGAGTTGCCGGGGGTCGCACACGCATACGCTGGTGATCGATCCGAAGGACAAGGACAACGTCTACATCTACATTTCCGGTACCGGCGGCGTGCGGCAGGCGGAAGAACTGGCGGAATGTTCCGGCGGCGAACCCGATAAGAACCCCAATACCGCGCTGTTCAGAATCGACATCATCAAAGTTCCTTTGGCTCACCCGGAGCAGGCGAAAATCGTGTCCAGCCCGCGCATTTTCGCGGATGCGCAGACCGGCGCTCTGAACGGCCTGTGGAAGGGCGGCACGCACGGCGAAGGAACGCAGACGACCTCAGCCACCAATCAGTGTCACGACATTACGGTCTACTCCGCGCTCGGTCTGGCGGCGGGGGCATGTTCGGGGAACGGCATTCTGCTCGATATATCGAACCCGGTGAATCCTGTCCGTATCGCGGCGGTGAGCGATCCGAATTACGCCTTCTGGCATTCAGCGAATTTCAGCAATGACGGCACGAAGGTGCTGTTTACAGATGAATGGGGCGGGGGTGGCCAGCCGCGCTGCCGCGCGACGGACCCGATGCACTGGGGCGCCGACGCGATCTTTACGCTTTCGAACCGCAAGCTGACGCTGGCGTCTTATTACAAGATGCCTGCGCCGCAGACGGAGTTCGAAAACTGCGTTGCGCACAACGGCTCGCTGATCCCGATTCCGGGACGTGACGTCGAGGTGCAGGCCTGGTACCAGGGCGGCATCTCGATAGTGGATTTCACCGACGCATCGCATCCGGTCGAGATTGGATATTTCGACCGCGGGCCTATTGACGGGGCGAAGCGCGCGATGGGCGGGCAATGGTCGGCGTATTGGTACAACGGCTATATCTACGGTTCGGAGATAGCGCGCGGGGTGGATGTATTCAAGCTGGTGCCGAATAAATTTCTGACCCAGAACGAGATCGATGCGTCGAACCAGGTTCACTTCGATGAGCTGAACGTGCAGAATCAGCCGAAGATTGTCTGGCCTTCGAATTTGATTGTGGCTCGCGCATATGTGGATCAGTTGGCGCGCGGGAAATCGGTGTCGGCCCAGAGGCTTTCGGCTCTGAATAATTCGATGGCAAAGGTGGAGGCCGCGCCTTCGGATCGTAAAGAGCTGGGGCAATTGAAGGCGCTGGCCGGGAGTCTGGAAAAGGATGCGGGGGGAGCCAAAACGGCTGCGGATGCGCAGCGTATGCGGGCGCTGGCGGCGATCCTGAGGGCGAAGGTCGGCTCTTCGTGGTAGCCGCATTTTCGCTCGTACGCTTTGATGGAAGCGGGGGCAGTGTAGAATAGGGAATTCGGGCTGTGGCGCAGCCTGGCTAGCGCGCTTGCTTGGGGTGCAAGAGGTCCCGGGTTCAAATCCCGGCAGCCCGACCAATAAAATCAGCAGGATACGGCGGATTTCCCCAACCGCCGCCCAGCGACTGTAGATGATTTTGTAGATGTGATTTTTCGAAAGAGTTTCCAGCGATAGTTGCTTCGAGAGATTCAAGCGAGGTTTTCCCGGTGAGTATCATTCCCAATGAGCGCATTGTAAAATCGCCGGAAACTTGTGGCGGTAGGGCGCGCATAGCCGACCACCGCGTGCGAGTGCAGGACATCGTCATCCTGTCCGAGCATCAAGGTATGACTCCCGATGAAATTGTCAGTCGCCTTCCAACGATATCCCTCGCAGATGTCCACAGTGCACTTGCATACTACTTTGATCACACAGCGGAAATTGAGCAGGAGATTCAGGCCGACCGAGAGTACGCAGACGAATTCTTGCGCCACAATCCTTCGGTGCTCGACGCGAAACTGAAGCACGAGCGGTTGAGAGAAGCATCCTGACGGGTGCCAGTCTCCTTTCACCTCGACGAGCAGATTCCACCTGCGCTCGCGGATTCGCTACGGAGTCGCAACATCGACGTTACAACCACGTCGGAGGCAGGTCTGGCCGGTACCGCTGATCTGGAACATCTTGAATTCGCCGCGAAAGCGGGACGAGTAGTGGTGACTCAGGATGCGGATTTCCTGCGGCTCCACGCGGCCGGAACTCCCCATTCAGGCATCGCGTTTTGGCGACAGCAAACGCGTACGGTTGGGGAAGTATTGCGGCGGTTGGTCCTGATCCACGCGATCTTGTCGCCTGACGACATGAAGAATACAGTAGAGTATCTCTGAAGTCACAGTGGAGTCCGTCTCAAGATTTACACCCGAGATTCGCCATCCGTTAATCTCTGAGATGCACCTCGAATCACATCTTTGGGGTGCAAGAGGTCGTGGGTTCGAATCCCGCCAGCCCGACCAACCCCTTTCTGTCCGGACCGGACACATGGGTAACAGTTTGTTCCTGAGACATAGGTAACACATCCGGGCGTCTGCGGAAACGGCAGGCGGGCAGGCAGGCGGTTATGTCTGCGGAGCGTGTGAGTTTTGAAGGCATGGGCGATCTATCGGTCCGATGCTTCTGTAAAACGACCGTGTTGGGCCTCCAATAAAAAAGGGCGCCGAAGCGCCCTGTTCATCGTCCGCGATGAGTCGCGCCGGCTATCCCTCGGCGAGTTGCTCTCCAGCAGTGCTCGCTTCCGTTTCGCCGGGTGCTTTCATCTTATCCGGGTCGGCTGCCGGCGTGTTTTTCGAATCCTGGCTCGGATGCGGACGGGCCCCGAAGGGATTTTCCAGCGGCTGCAAAGTCCTTTCCTCCAGATCGATATATCCGAGATCGTACTGCATGAAGCTGACCAGCCAGATTCCGTTTTCGACTTCGCGAATTCCGACCGCCTGACCAGCGAGCGATTTCGAGAGATTGATTTTCTTCCTGTGAAGGCAGATGCGTCCGCAACTGGTGACGAGCAGCGTGCGGTCGTGAAAAGGATAGTCGGGTTCGGGAATACCGGTGTAAACCCGCGGCGACGGCTTGTAGACCTCGCCCGGGCACTTCATGCCGAGCGCTTCGTGGGGCCTTTCGTTGTTGAATTCCTCGACGAAGGCGTCGAACGTGGCCTGCTGCTGCAGGAAGTTGGCTCCGGCGGGGCGCGTCGCCTGCTGTTTCAGAGTCAGATGCATGCGCTCATGGCGGCCGTTCTGCTGCGGGTGGCCCGGGCGAATGCGTTCGATCGAAATGCCGAGGCGCAGCCACCAGACCGATAAACGGGAGAGCTGAAAAAGGCCATGCGGAGAAGCGAAGGGAACGCCGTTATCGGAGCGGATCGCTTGAGGCAGGCCGCGTTCCCGGAACAGGTGCTCGAAGGCCGGAAACGCCAGATCTTCGCGGGTGGATTCAAGCCCTTCACACAGCAGCAGAAAGCGCGAGGCCTGATCGGTGACGGTGAGCGGATAGCAGTAGCGTTTATCGCCCAGCTGAAACTCGCCTTTGTAATCGGCGCACCACAGATCGTTGGGGTTCAGACCGTCCGATAACGGGGTGCCCTCGGCCCTCGTGCGCGGGCGGGAAGCCCGGCTGACCAAACCGTGCCGGTCGAGAATGGCGTGGATCGTGCTCGCCGCCGGGATTCTGATGGCATGCGGCAGCTTGCGCAGCAATCGCTCGCGGATCTTACGCGCGCCCCAATGTGGTTTTTCGCGTTTGGCTGCGACGATAGCCGCCTCAACCTGCGCCGGGAGCTGATTGGCGTAGCGGAAAGGCCGCCGGTTCCGGTCGGTAAGGCCTTCGATTCCGCATTGCTCATAACGCTCGAAAAGCTTGTAACCCGTCTTCCTTGAGATCCCGAACTCACGACAGAGCGAAGCCATGCTCTCACCGTCTTTGAGCCGGATCACGAAACGCATTCGTTCGTCCATAACAGAACTCTCCTTCCATGGCATGGTCTTCATCCCCCTTTGGGGGACAAAGTGTAACCCATGTCTCCGGAACGTTCTGTTACCTATGTCTCGGGTCGCTCATTCAATTAGATGGCGGCGATTCAAGCCAGGCCCGAGTTGCTGAAGACGAAATTGTAGATTGGTGGGCACCGCTTATGGTTATCTCTGCCCGCGACGACAGCCTCACTGCGGCAATCCCTCAATCTGACATCTGAAAATTGCCCGATTCCCAAAGCGGCTCGTTCCGAGGCCGCTCCGGCTGTACTATACTACTTCCGATGTTGCCGCTCCATAGGATAGCTCCATGTTTAAACTGTGGGGACTCTTTAGGATTGAAATCCGTCGCTTCCACATTGGATAAAGCAGGTTGTGCGCGGGTTCATTTGGATGTGGATTTCGGTGGTGGGAATTCAACCTCTTTCGCTTATGATCTCGCAAGGTGCAACGAAACGCTCCTAGCAATCGACCTGCCCGCCACAATCCACATTTCGCCTGACTGCCCGCTCGACTCCCTAAAGAAACTACTGACCCGACCGAACGACTGCTTAGCATTACATTTGCTTACCTGGCGAGATGAAAGCGTTCGTAAGTTTTTGTGGGATCATAACCAAGGTCATGGTCCGTTACTGTCCTCAAAGCAGTTCTTGTGGCCCGGCTCCACGCGCGATGCGGAAACTCGCGAACATCGGGAACCCCTGGTTTGAAATCCTGCACGCGCGTGACGAGTGCGCTCTCTGCCTTCCACTCGAAGCCCTTAATGCCTGCTGCTGCGGCCGTTCGACCGCCCGGGCGGCTGACGAGAAAGCCCTCGTCGATCAGCTGCTCATAAGCGCTCACTACAACGCCCCGAGATACGCCGATGTCTCGTGCGAGCGCGCGTGAAGAAGGTACTGCGGTGTTTGCTGAAATGCGCCCGGACCTGACAGCACAACGGATCGCCGCTTCTATTTGAGAGCGGAGGGGAATACCCTGACCGCGAAGCAAGGGCACCAACAGCTCAGGTCGTGAACTGGTCCTTTGTACCTCGCTTCTACTGGACCTTGCCACCGGACCAGAGTATCAGTACGATAAGGATCGTTTGAGCTATGGCTATGACAATCAGGCCTTGTGATGCGTCAGAATTCGCGCAGGTTTATGCGGTCTGCAATGATGGCGCGTCTGCATATCGAGGCGTCATTGCAGATAGCCACTGGAAAGACCCGTACATGCCGGAAGGGGAACTTCGGAACGAAATGCTGGCTGGTGTCGAGTTCTTCGGCGCTTTCGACCAAGACGGTCTTCTCGTCGGGGTAATGGGCTTGCAACAGGTCGCTGAGGTCTCCCTCATTCGCCACGCGTACACGCGGACAACTCAACAGGGGTGCGGTATTGGCAGTGCGCTGCTCGCGCATCTGCAATCGCTCACCGATCGTCCGATCCTGATCGGCACGTGGAAGGCGGCTATTTGGGCGATTCGGTTCTACGAGAGGCGTGGTTTTGCGCAGGTTCCCGGCCCGCGACGGGAGACGCTACTGAGGCGATACTGGAGAATTCCGGCAAGTCAAATCGCAGACTCGGTCGTGCTCGGGAACTCGCAATGGCTCGCGACTGCGCTGGCGGCCACCGACGGGTAAAACCCGCAAACGAGAAGACCTATTGGCATGCTGCGCACTGGGTGGATAAACGAACGATTCTGACCTTGGAATTCAGACAAAACGCAGCGATTTGGGGCCCTGCAACTCAATGCATTCGACTATCCCGTGCACGGTCCACCTCACGGCACGGCCCTGGGAAGAGCGCGGAAACAACCTCAGAGTCGTTACCGAAGCGCTACGAGACACCAACGAATAGAGCCAATGCGCTGGATCTTGTTACGCTCCACCCCGAAAATCCGTGGGGGAGTGCCCCAAGAAATTGGAACAGCGGTTTTTGCCGTTGCGTATCCAATCTTGCGCAAGCACCAACAGCGATTGTGGGCGCGCATCGCGAAAGGAAGCTGATAAAAGCTATGGAAGTTTCACAAAGGACCCGGTCACCAATTTTTTACGCAAGGGTCGCGGGATGGATATACCTCATCGCGATGCTTCTGTCCTTGTTTACACAGGCATATGTGCCGGGTAAGATCGATGCCCCTCACGATTTTTCGGCCGCTGCGCACAACCTCTCGGCTAACGCCGCACTTTATCGAACAGCCATCGTTATTGACATTTTGATCTTCGTAAGCGACGTTGTGATTGCGTGGGCCTTCTATCAGATCCTCAAAGGCGTTGATAGGGAACTCGCACTATTGGGCACCTTGCTGCGGGTGGCCGACGCAGCCATACTCACGACCGTTACCCTGTTCGGGATCGTCGGCCTCCGGTTGGTAAACGGAACGGAGTATCTGAACGGCATAAATTCGACTGAGTTGGCTGGCTTGGCGCGGCTGGCAACCGGTATACGAGGCGCAGGCCTGTATGCAGGCTTTGTATTTCTTGGCGCTGGCTCCGCTGTCTTCGCGTTCGTGCTGCTAAAGTCCCGTCTTGTTCCGCAGTTTCTTCCGGCTTGGGGGATTTTCGCTTCACTTCTCCTCGCCCTTGGCTCGCTGGGCACTCTGCTTTCTCCTTGGTTCGCCGCTAACCTTTCCCTGCCTTCCATGCTCCCGATGTTTTTCTATGAAGTTCCACTGGGACTTTGGTTTGTTATCAAGGGCGTTCAGGCACAGGGCAGATTAGTCGGTGACACTGATGTGTCGGGCGCTCGAAATTAACCGCGACCGTACGCGAGCCCACGTTGCGCGAGTTCGAGAATCGCAACAAAAAAACGACGACCTCGAACTGAAGGTCGTCGTTAACGAAAGACAGTATTTTGGGAACGCATGGCGCGCCCGCAGCAGGTCGTGCAGGTTGCCACTTAAAGACCCACGAAATACCTGAACGCTGCTCCGGCAGCAAAGCAACCGATCAGCACGGCTGGTCTCGGCTGAAAGGTCTGGTGCTGGACACTCACCTTACCGGCTGCAGGCGCACCCCTCACTACTTTGCATCACGGATCGCGTTCTTGAAACCGGCGGAGGTGGCTGCCGAGAACGGCGCGGCGTTCATCCACCGGATTCGGCCGTTCGGTCCCAGCACGACTACATAGGCGCGATCCGCATCGTGAACGCCGCGGCGTGACTTCCAGAGATCTTCATCTTTCAGCAGGATCACAGCGCGATCCTGCAAGGTTGCCGGCATGCCGCTCCGAATGCCCGAAATCGCCATGCCTCTGAAAAGTTTCGGGACGGATTCGAGCACGATCACCGTGAACCCGGGCACCGCGCCGCCTTCGTTCCACAGTTTGGCGTCGCTGCCAGCCGTCTTGCTGAAGGAAAAAACAATACCCGCAGACTTGCCCGCAGCTGCCCGCGGCAACTCCAGCAACTTATCGGAAAGGGTCTTGCCGATGACGGGCGGAAGCGCGTCTCCCACCTGCAGAGGGGCGGGCGCGGCAAGGAAAGGCCAAACCAACAGTGCTGCCAGAACCTGCTGGAGCCTTATCCGGGCGTGGCGGAGACTCATTTCGCCCCTGCAAAAGCGGGGAGGCGGGTGTATAGGCTTGACATGCTCGCTCCCTTAGGTCTTAGCACGGATCTAAGTGCCGCAGCCACTCCCATGCCTGGGTGCCACCCGCGCGGTCGATGAGGGTGGCTCGGCTTCGACATCTTCGGTTGCCGATTGCGCACCAACATGACTTCCGAGACGAAGCGGACCGTATGGAGGAACTGGTTCGCCGCCTTTAACGAGATGAATCCTGACCGTTTACAACTTGACGTCCCTGAAGGCAAGCAGTTGCTTCAAGGTTACAGCGGCAACGTTACAGGGTGGAATTCCACCCTGTTTTCATTTCCTCTCGGCCCAGCTTTTGAATCAGGCCGATCCCGGCCAGCTTGCATTGCTTGAGCTACCGGCAACGAGGTATGTAGTGGCCTGAACAGAAGCTATCCGTCAGCAGACCCCCTCCTAGTAAACACGCCATCTGCAGCATAAAAGCAAGTGATATGAAAACGATTGTGGCTTGCAAGATGGTCTTCCGATATAAACGTTGAAAGCCGACCTCTGCGATAGCGACAAGCCCGCACGACTCCGAAACGAAAGGACCGCATCTGCGGCGAGCGATGCTCGTGTTATTTCTTGATAAAGTTCTGTATTCGGTTGGCAACCGCTTGGCTCTGATCGTAGTACGAGCCAGCCATCTGACGGCTGTGCTGTGCGATTGTCGCATCGTCGGCGTTCGCTTGATTCACCTCCAGGTGGTGGCTGAATCCGGCCAACGCAGCCTGATGTGAGTTGAGTTGGACATTAATGGGATTAGGATCTGCGGTCGGAATTGATAGAACTGCTGGGCAATCCGCAGGTGGCGTCGTCCTGAGAGAGAGCGTCTCGCTGAAGGACTTCGCCTGAGCAGTGCGGTTACCGAGCGGGCCCAATCCCCATTTGTCGGTCACATACTTCAGTAGGCTAGTGTGGTCAAGCTCGGTTGAAAAAACGCCCGGGTCCACCCACGGTGAGATCAGTAAGGCGGGCACGCGAACGCCGAGCCTATCGAACCCAAAGGTTTTCGTGTGTCGGTCCGGCGGAACCGTGCTCGGTGGCGCGACGTGGTCATAGAAACCGCCGTGCTCGTCGTAAACCACCACAAGGAGCGTGGATCGCCAAAGCTCCTCGTTAGCTCGAAGCGAATTGTATATCCGGGCAAGCAGAACTTCACCGTGCCGTACGTCAGTCGGAGGGTGCTGGTCGCACTGTTTGGCCCCGAAGTAGTAGGGTTCAATAAAGGCGTACTCCGGAAAGGCTGGAGCGCTTCCCGAAGCGTCTGAAAAAAACGTTTCGAGATGATGGTAGTTTCCCTTGTGTTTCAGTTGCTCAAGCATTGTGAGCGATTGCGGGATGTCTCCGAAGTAAATCTTCCACGACTTGCCGCGCTCGCTTAGTCGCTGGTACACCGTGGGCTGGTCGTAGCAATGGATAGCTGGGTGGAAGAATCCGTTCGGCATGTTGACATGGCCAAGAGATGTTCCGCTGTGAACAAAAAATCGGTTCGGCCATGTAGGTCCCGGTACCGAGGAGAACCAGTGGTCGCACACGGTAAAGCTGCGCGCCAGCTTGTGGAGGACGGGAAGCGAGTCGAGTGAGAAGTACGCCATGATCTCGTACCTATCCACGTCCGGGGCTTTGGGTGCATGCTGAGCAAAGTCGGCAACAAAGCCTTGGCCAAGGTTGTGAAGTTGCCGGAGTACATCGTCAATTTCGTGCCCAGGATCAGCCGAGATACTATACGCAGCATCCTGCAATTGAGCAAACAAATGGCTCGCGTCCGGAAAGTCTGGTATGAGAGGACGCTTGGAGGGATCTGAAGCAACGCCTTCAAGGTTGGGATACACCGTGTTCATGCAACCCAGCATGCGGTCGAACGAATTGTTCTCCAGCATCAGTACGATGACGTGCTCAATGGGGTCTGGCATACGGTTAAGTTTAGTCTGCTTCGGGATAGTGCTGCTTCGAATGACTTGTATGCCCGAGGGCCGCCCTGAGTACGCCTCTTAGGCTCTGCTGAGAGGGCGCGTGGAAGCCGCATAGGCTTCGATGCACGGACTTCGGGAATAAGCAAGCGTAGACGCCCGCCGGAACCCAAGAAATGTTCAGCACGTACTCTCACTCCCAGAACTCTTGCGGCGCAACGACAATCGGACCACACGTCGGATCAATGCGATCGGCATACTGGCGCGCCCATTCCAGCCACCTCACCTCATGGCTACCCGGCTCAATTGGTGCCTGCGGTGTCATCCGCTTCTCAACCGCCTGCACATAGGCTCGTATACGTTCCGCCCGCTCCCATGCGGCCACATTTTTGTCGAGTCCCCCGACTTGGAGTTCCAGTTCTATCCGGCGTCTGGATGCCAACTGCCGCTCTCGCTCCATGGCGGCAAACGTCTGCCGCTCGGCATGAACTTCTGCAGCGAGAGTCTCAGCCTTCGAAAACAGATCCGGCAGTTTGGATTCGATCTTTGTGCCGCGCTTGTCCGAAACCATGGCCTTCTGGTAACCGGCTTTTAGCGCAACAACCAAAACGCCGGTGGGCCTGCGAGGTCGGCGGTCACCGGGCCGAACGTGAACCCCCGGTACGGGATCAACCTTCTCAGTGACCTCTATCTCAAGTAGCTCATCGAAAACGGTAATCCTGAGGCCGTTCTCTTCCTTTGTGATCGGCCAGCCTTGGTCGCCCGCGCCCTTGAGAACCGCATCGCAGGCTTCGATAGCCCGCACCAAGAGTTCGGGGCTTACCACAATATTAAGGCCAGTCGCCCCGAGATTGAGCAGACCGTCCCGGTCGGTCTCCATGCTGCCGAGCTTCTTGATTGGGGCGAGGTGAGGCGTAAGCCGATCAAGGTCGGAAGGAGGAAGGAAGTCGCGAATAGAGACCTTCTCCGGCTGGTCGCGCGCGGGCGGCTTGGCAAAGATATCGGGTGGCGGTGGTACCGGACGATACTGCCTATTGGCCAGATTGCGCCGTTTCATTTCAGCAGCGCGGCGTTCGAATTCACTTTTCGTCACGATGAAAGAAGCGAACCTCCTGTGGATCGGCCTTCAGTAATAACACGCTGTTTGTAGATGAAAAGGCAAGTGGTCCGAGTGTAGATGATAATGTAGTCGGCCAGAGCAGCAAAGAGCAATAAATATCTACAGCCTTCAATAGGCTGACGCGATGTCCTTTGGTTGTAAGTCGTTGAAAGTGGACCTCTTGCGCGTTTGCCACAGGGCGGTTTGGGGTGCAAGAGGTCCCGGGTTCAAATCCCGGCAGCCCGACCAGTATTTTCAATCAGATGCGGGAGATTGCCACGGCTCTCGCAAAGCCAGTGTAGATAAATTTGTAGATGTGGTCTTCCGAGACAATTTCCATCGATAGTTACTTCGAGACATTCAAGCCAGGCTTTCCCCGTGAGTGTCGTCCCAAATAAACGCATCGTAAAATCTCCGGAAACGTTTGGCGGGAGACCCAACATCGCTGACCATCGCGTTCGAGTACAGGACGTCGTCATCCTGTAAGAGCACCACGGGATGACTCCTGATGAAATCGTTGCCCGCATCCCCACCACTACCCTTGCCGACGTTCACAGTGCACTTGCGTACCACTTCGATCACGCGCCGGAAATTAGCAGGAGATACGGGCGGATCGAGAATACGCCGACGCATTCTTCAGCCAAAATCCCTCGTTGCTCGACACACGGATAAAACAGGAAACGTTGAAGGAAGTAAGGAAGTATCCTGACCGGTGCCTGTCTCGTTTCATCTCGACGAGCAGATTCCACCTGCGCTCGCGGATTCGCTACGAAGTCGCAACATCGACGTTACAACTGCGTGAGGCCGCACAGGCCGAACTGGAGCGCAGGAGGATCATGGGATCAGAAACGTAAAAGATAAAATCAGCCGCGATATTCCTGACGGGTTCGATCACGCCGGAATCTGTCCGCTGCCCTACCCGTTCCCGGCAGCCGAACAATATAAAACCTCATCCTCCCGGCCCACCGTCAACTCCGCCGCGAGCCGATCCCGCGCCGCATTATGTGCGATTCTCGCCTCTTCGACCTGCACCCGCGCCGCGCCCACACGCCCTGTATCGCACGCTTCCACCAACGCCTGCAGTTCACTCAGCCGCCCGGCGAATTCCTTCCACGTTGCCCGATACTCATCCCACAACTGCCCTTTCACAACCATACCCCTTAGACGCAATCTGCCCGCCCAACGTTCGCAGAAAACACCCAACGGGTCTCATCCGGGGTCGAACGGCGCGTTCTCACGCGCTTAAGTGACCTTCTGTTCTCTTCCGCTGATCACGCGCTGAATCTCCATTAAAAGGCCTTCACGATTCAGTTGCCCTTTCGAAATAATCCGCTGTACCTGCCCGTTCAGCCGGCCCCGGTCTTCTTCCGTAAGATCCTTCGCCGTCAGCACGATCACCGGCATATCCCGCCATTTCGGATTCTGCTTCAGCGCCGCCACTACCTCAAACCCATCCATCCCCGGCATCAGCAGGTCCAGCAGGATGAGTTCATACCGCTTCTCCGCCACCCGCGCCAGCGCCTCCGCCCCGTCTACCGCCTCATCCACCGTCCACTGCTCCCGCTCAAGAATCGTCCGCAGCAGCGACCTGTTATCCGGATTATCTTCCACCACCAGCACCGGGCACGGCAGCTTCCCGCAATGATGCTTGCGCAGCACCGCCCGCAGCCTCTCCCGATCGATCGGCTTCGTCAGATAGTCGTTCGCACCCAGCGAATACGCAAGGCTGCGGTCTTCCAGCACCGTAACCATTACCACCGGGATATCGCACGTCTGCGGGTCCGCCTTCAACTGCCCCAGAACCGACCATCCATCCATCCCCGGCATCATCACGTCCAGCGTAATTGCCGCCGGATGAATCCGCTTCGCCAGTTGCAGCGCATCCGTTCCGTTCGATGCCGAGATCGTCCGGAACCCCTCTTTCTCCAGCGTCCTGCGCATCAGGTCGCGGGCCGTCGCGTTATCGTCCACAATCAGGATCGCGTTCGCCGGCGTCGCCTCCACATCCAGCACCGGAGCCAGCGCGGCGGAGTTCCCCGCATCCACCGGCGCGCCCTCCGCCGGAAGTTCGATCACGAATGTCGAGCCCTCGCCAATCCCGCTCCGCGCCGTCAGATCGCCGCCCATCATCCGGCAGAACCGCCGCGAGATCGTGAGCCCCAGACCCGTGCCACCGAAATTGCGCGTCGTCGACGTATCCGCCTGCAGGAAGGGCTCGAACAGCCTCTCAAGCTTGTCCGGCTCAATCCCGATCCCCGTATCCTTCACCGCAAAACGGAACCACTTCGCGCCCTCCCTCTCCGTCCCCGAAACCGTCAGCGTAATGCTGCCGTTCTCCGTAAACTTGGTCGCATTCGACAGCAGGTTCAACAGACTCTGGCGCAGCTTCGTAAGATCGTTACGCATCGCGCCCGCATCCGCCGGACAATCCACCGTCAGCGAATTCCCGTTCTTCACAATCAGCGGAGTCACCGTATCCGCCACGTCCTTCACCGCCTGGCAGATATCGAATGTTTCTTCGTAAAGCTCCATCCGCCCCGCCTCGATCTTCGAAAGATCGAGCACGTTATTAATCAGGTCCAGCAGGTGCCGCCCGGCCGTATGAATCTTCGCCAGATCGTTGCTGAACGCGCCGGTTCCCAGCTCAGCCGCTTCCTCCTGCAGCATCTCGCTATAGCCGATGATCGCGTTCAACGGTGTCCGCAGTTCGTGGCTCATACTCGCCAGAAACTGGCTCTTCGCCTGATTCGCCTCTTCGGCCGATTCCTTCGCCGCTCTCAGTTGTTCTTCCTGCTGCCTGCGGTCCGTAATGTCCCGGATATACGCCGTGAACTGCGCGTCCCCCGACATCGAGATCCGGTTGACAGCCAGTTCCGCCGGAAATTCCGTCCCGTCCGAACGCATCGCGCTGACTTCGATCCTCTGCCCCAGCACCGGCCCCTCGCCCGTGTTCATGTACCGCGCCATCCCGCGGTAATGAGAATCGCGCAGCGCCGGCGGAATAATCAGCTCCGCCATCTTGTGCCCCAGCACGTCCGCCCGCTTATACCCGAACGTCCGTTCCGCCGCCGCGTTGAATTCGATAATGCGGCTCGATACATCGATCGAAATGATGCAGTCGAGCGATGTCTCGAGCACCGCGCGGTTGCGCGCCTCGCTGTCCCGCAGTTGCTGTTCGGCCATCCGGCGGTCCGTCGAATCCCAGCACACCCCGCTCATGCCGCGCTTCCGGCCGTGTTTATCCGTGAGCACCTGCCCGCGCTCCTCAATCCACACGACCTTCCCATCGGGACGCACCACCCGGAACTCTTCCTCGTAATACTGCGATCCCGCCAGCCCCGCCATCATGAGCTTTTCCATCACCCGCTCACGGTCTTCCGGATGCACCAGCGCCAGAAACGCATCCGTCGTCCCGACAAAACTCCCCGGCTCCACCCCGTAAATCTGTTCGAGCGCCGCGTCCCAGTGGATCAGGCTCGTCCGCCCGTCCAGCAGCCACGTCCCCATCCGCCCCGCTGTCAGCGCCAGACGAAGACGCCGCTCGGATGCCGCCAGTTCATCCTGCGCCCGCCGCTTCTCGCTGACGTCGCGCATCGTCACCACCGCGCCCTCGACCCGGTCCCCGATCTTCACCGGTTCCGCCGAATACTCCACCACCATCGGCGTTCCGTCTTTGCGCCACGCGACGTCTTCGTCCACCTTCACGCCCCGCCCCGTCGCGACACATTCGTAGATCGGACACTCCTTCGCCGGATAGGGGTCCCCGTCCTGCTTTTTCGAATGGATCAGTTCGTGCATGTTGCGCCCGAGGCACTCCTCGGACGTATACCCGGTCAGTTGCGTAAACGCGCGGTTGACGTACGAACAAAACCCGTCACTGTCGATGGCATAGATGCCGTCGGCAGCCGATTGCAGCAGTGCCGAGCGTTCTACCAGCAGCCGGTGTTCAGAGGAAGTTGCGGATTCGAAAGGCGTATTTTTTACCCTAACATTTGCAGCGAATTCGCCCTGCCGCCCCGGTGATCTTGTTCACAAGTTGAACTCTAACTTCCGCCTGACTGGCCGATAAGTGTTTCAAGTGAGTGTTTTCCTCGAAAACGCGCAGAAGATCTTCGATGTCGCCCGGACCGATCCGTCCGGTGAGAACAGCGACTTCGCCCTTCTCTTCCGTGAAGACGGAGGAATCCACATGCTCATGGAATCGCCCCTGTCGATCGACGCCGCCACCGCCCACACCGGCGCCCGTACGGGCTATCATGTGGTCCGCTCGAACGGCACCGTGAAAGTCAGCGGCTTGAACGCGGGCCAAAGCGTGCTGCTCGAACAGCGCTCCCCGGGCGCTTACTCGAAATCGCTGCTGCGCGACCAGCCGCTTTACAGAATCACTTCGCCGCTTCTGATTTCCGCCTCGGCCTGAGGCTCGTCCGCAGCCACCGCCGCGATCCTGCGCGCGTAACGCGGAGAACGCGCCAGCGCCATGCCCCAAAGCACGTGCCCCACCTCGAGTTGCCGGTCCGGCCCATACAGCACCAGCAGGGGATTGACATGTTTCCAGATCAGATCGAAGAACGCGTAGTAAACCAGCATCCCCGCAATCGCCCCATACACCGCCGCCAGCGGACGCCGCCGCTCACCGGACACAACACCCCACACAACACCGCCCCCGCCGTAAATCACCAGCATCAACGCAAGGCCTGACCACGTGCCTTTCAGCAGCTGATCGCGGTATACATTCGCTCCGTAAAACGTGCTTGCGAACAGATTCGGAACCGACCACATCGAACGGTGGTTCAGCACGGAAGCCAGCATCAGCCAGCCCGTCATCAGCACCGTCCCGAATATTCCGGCCTCCAGTCCCGCCAGCGCGTGCCGCGGACCAAGGCGAGTCTTCCCCGCATTCGCGGCATCCATTTACTTCAAGCCTATACTGGCGGATGAGGCAAACGCAAAGTGAAACGCCGTGTTGTCATTACCGGAATTGGTGCGGTCAGCCCCAACGGCATCGGCCGTGAAAACTTCTGGGACGCTACCAGACGAGGCCTCAGCGGCGTCCGCCGAATCACTCGCTTTGACCCCGAACCCTATCACGTCCAGATCGCCGGCGAAGTCACCGGCTTCAACGAACTCGATTTCGTCGACTCCAAAGACCGCCCACACGTCTCCCGCTGTGTTCCCCTCGCCATCGCTGCCGCCAAAGAAGCCGTTGCCGACGCCGGCATCGAACCCGCCTCCATGGACCGCCAGGCGCTCAGGTCCATTGGCGTGATCGTCGGCTCGGGCGGCGGCTCCCAGGAGTTCACCGAACAGCAATATCGCCTCTATTACAGCGGCCACGAGAAGCAGTGCAGCGTCTACACCATTCCGACTTCCACCATCGGAACTCTCGCGTCCGAAATCTCCATGCGCTTCGGCTTCCGAGGCATGAGCCACATCGTCTCCACCGGCTGCACCTCATCAACCGACGCCCTCGGCTACGCCTACCGCAACATCCAGTGGGGAACCCTCCCGTGGATGCTCGTCGGCGGTGTCGACGCCCCCATCGCCCCGCTCATCCTCCGCGGTTTCATGATGATGCGCATCCTCACCGGCAACTGGAACAGTTCACCCGAGCGCGGCTCCCGGCCCTTCTCTAAAGACCGCAACGGTTTTGTGCTCGGCGAGGGAGCCTGGTTTTTCATTGCCGAGGAATACGAACACGCCAAAGCCCGAGGCGCTCACATTTACGGAGAAATCGCGGGCTACGCCTCCACCTGCGAGGCCTTCCACCGCGTCCGTCTTGAAGAATGTGGAGAAGAGCCGGCCCACACCATGACCATGGCCATGGAAGAGGCGGAAATCGCCCCCGAGGCCATCGGCTACATCAACTATCACGGCACTTCCACCGAACTGAACGACCGCATCGAAACCCGCGCCACACGCCTCGCCTTCAACGGACACGCCTTCAAACTCGCGGGTTCATCCCTCAAAAGTCTGATCGGCCATCCCCAGGGAGCCTGCGGCGCCGCCGGGGTCGCCGCCACCCTGCTCGCCATGCGCGACGGCATCGCTCCCCCCACCATCAACCTCGAAACGCCGGATCCCGAATGCGATCTCGATTACATCCCCAACGAATCGCGGCCTCTCAGCACGGAATACGCCCTCGCCAACTGCATCGCCTTCGGAAGCAAGAACTCTGCCCTCGTTTTGCGCGCATTATAGGCTTGGTACTGGGTATACTAAAACTAAGAGTTGTCCTTTAGGGCACAAAAAACCGGCAAGTGCTCGGAGGTGGCACTTGCCGGCTCACCAAAAAAACCACCGTTGCGCTCGGAGGAGGGCGCCCGGCGGCTGGACAACCGCTTTCCGATGCACGATTGCTCGCGCTGGGTGGTTGTCCACTTGGTAAATCCTGTGGGAAGAAAAACATTTCTCCCCTGTCTTGTAGGACGCAACCGGACCGTAACGGTTACATCGGCCCAGTTTAGTGCGCGCCCCCGTAAACCATCACAGTATCATGAATTGTCCTTCGCAGCACCTTCTTGCCCCATTTTTCGTTAAAAAAGCCCCATCTATCTCAAATAGAACAGACTCAAACGTGGTAGCTGTGCATTCTCGAGGGTTGCGCGTTCCAAAAACTGGGTTTGCAACATCGAAATTTGTGGCGCCGTCATCCTGCTCCTGTACGGCTTTACGTACGCCTCCAGTTCCCGCCGCGCATTCAGCGCCTCTTCCTCGGTCTGCCGGCTCCGCGCAACCGCAATCAGCTTCTGCTCCAGCACCGTAAGCCGTTCTTCCAGACCTTCCAGATCCCCCGCAAGCTCCGGTAGAGACTCCAGAATCCGGTCGAGCGACTCCGCCACTCCCACATATTCCGGAACTCCGGTCGCCCGAACCGCCGCCGCAACCGATTCCAGATACCGCCGCAACTCCTCGTCCGGAAATGGCGACGCCTGTTTTGCCACCGGTTGCGCCTGCCCGCCGTCCGCCATTCGCTGGGCTTCCGTCATCACCGCCTGAGAACAAAACGCCAGCGAATTCACCAGTTGCGCGCGCGTCCGTTTCGCCCGCCACTTTTCAAACGCCGTATCGATCCCGCGCAACACCGCCTCGAGCGGCACATTCGAGTTCTTCCACGATTCCATCAGCGCCCAGTCAAGCGGCGAAAGCAGAAACAAACTCGTCCCCCGCGCCCTCTGGAAATGCTCCTCAATCTCGGTGAAGTAATTGAAATAGTTTGAAAATGCTTCCGTCAACGCGCCCGGTCCCAAATGATCCGCAACCCTTCCAGCGTCAGGTTTTCGTCCACGTGCCGGATGTAACGCGACCCGCCCGCAATCAGCGCCGCCTGCCCGCCCGTCGCAATCGTCTTCGTCTCCGGCCCCAGTTCCTCCAGCAGCCGTTCGATAATCCCGTCAATCGCGCCGATCGCCCCGTAGTACAGGCCCGACTGCATGCTCGCCACCGTGTTCGTCCCGATCACCCGCAGCGGCTTCCGGAAATCCACCAGCGGCAGCCGCGCCGTCCGGCTGAACAGCGCCTCGGCCGAGATCCCGATCCCCGCCGCAATAATCCCGCCCAGATATTCCGCATTGCGCCGACACCGCGTCGAACGTAATCGCCGTCCCCAGATCCACAATCACGCACGGCCCGCCATATTTATGCAGCGCCGCCACGCTGTTCACCATCCGGTCCGCGCCCACTTCCGAAGGATTCTCGTACAGGATCTTCAGCCCCGTATCCGTCCCCGCATGTCACGAACACCGCCTCCATCCCGAAGTACCGCTGCGCCATCTCCGCCAGCGGGCTGTTCAGCGGCGGCACCACCGACGAAATGATGATCCCGTCAATCTTCGCCGGGTCGAGCGACGCGTAGCGCAGCAGGCTCATCAGCAGGATGCCCCACTCGTCCGAGGTCTGCTCCCGCACCGTGCGCAGCCGCCGGTGATCGGCCAGTTCGCCGTCCCGGAAAATCCCGATCGTGATGTTCGTGTTCCCGGCGTCCAGAGCGAGCAGCATGTTACATGTATGCCGGAACGGCGATTCCCAGCACCGCCAGCGTTCGCTCCAGTTGCAGCGCGAAGAACTCCGTCATCCACAGCAGAAACGTTTTCCGCTCCCGGTCCGGCTCCGCAAGCACCGGATACAGATGATAAAAGTTGTTAAACGTCTGCGCCAGTTGGAACGCGTATCGCGCCACGTGCGCCGGTTCCCCGGCCGCCACCGCGCGCTCCACCGCCGCGTCCGCTTTCGACGCCGCCAGCAGAATCTGCCAGCAGTCCTCCGATCGCCAGTTGCCGCGCCATCGCCTCCGCGTTCAGTTCCTCCGCGAAATCCGGCAGCGTCTCCCCGCGCTCTTCCAGCTTCCGGAAAATGTTGCCGCGCCCGCACCGCCGCATACTGCACGTAAGGACCGGTCTCGCCCTCAAAGCTCAGCGCCTCCTGAAAATCGAACGCGATCACCGTATTGCGCGTGAACTTCAGCAGGAAATACCGCAGCGCGCCCATCGCGATCTCGCTCGCCACAGCCTGCTGCGCGACCGGATTATCTTCCGCGTGACGCGACGCCACTTCCGCCAGCGCGCGTGTCGATCAGCTTGTCCATCAGATCGTCCGCCTTCACGCCCAGACCCTTACGCCCCGACACTTCCACGTAGGGCTTCCGCGCGTCTTCCTCCGACAGCTCAATGCCCAGATCCGCGCAGCACCGCGGCGAGAGCGCCACCATCTCATACGAGAAATGCACCGACCGCTCCGCCTGCTCTTCGAAGCCCGAGCGCCCTCAGCCCCGCCACCACCACATCCTGCAGATATGACTGCCGGGTATCGATGACGTTGTAAACCGTGTGCCGCCTTGCCGAACGCGGGAGTCGGGCGCGGCTGCGGCTCATCCGTCGAGACCCACACCTCATGCCCGTCGGTATAGCGCGTCAGCGGCCGATAATAGAAATCCTTGCCCAGCAGCCCGAACTTCCACAGCTGGTACGCGATGTCCTTGCCGACATAAGTCACGGTGCCGTTCGACCGCACAATCACCTTGCTGTCTTCGTTCGCGTCGCCCTTCGCCGCGGAACGACGACGACGGCATCACCCAGCAACCCGCGTTCTTCCCTTCTTCTTCGAAGTAAATCGCCTTGCGTTCCTTCAGCAGTTCGAACGCGGCCGCCCAGAACTGCAGATGCAGAATTTCGCTTTCGCGCGGCAGCACGTCGTACTGAATATTCAGCCGCAGCATGGTCGCCAGATGCGCGTTCACAATCGCATCCGCCACCAGATGCGCCATCTCCGCCAGCGCGCCCTGGCCCGCTTCGATCGCGTGCAGCGTCTCGGCCCGCCACTTCATATCTTCCGGATGGTCTTTATAATGCTGCGAAGTGCGGGCGTAAAGATCCCAGCAGAAGTAATCGAACGCGCCGGCTTCGGCGCAATCAGCGCCGCCACATCCGCCGGCGTCTCCCTTCCAGAAAGTGAAACCCGGCCACAACATCCGCAACCTGCACGCCGGTGTTGTCGATGTAGTTCTGAACCTCCACCTCGTTGCCGCAGCGCGCGCAGCATCCGCACGAACGTATCGCCCAGGACCGCGTTGCGCAGGTGCCCGATTGCGCCGCTTTGTTGGGATTGATGTTGGTGTGCTCGACGATGATCTTCCCCGCCGCCCGACTTCGCCGTCTCCGTCGCCGGCTTCAGCAGCGCCGCGCCGTAAAGCACCCCGGTCGAACCGCATATTGATGTAGCCGTTGCCCGCAATCTCCATCGACGCCACGCCGGGAACGGCCCCGAGCCTCGCGACCAGCTCGGCCGCAATCTTCTTCGGCGCCTGCTTCAGCTCTTTTGCAAGCTGAAACGCAGCCGGCACCGCAATTTCGCCAAACGACGACTGCTTCGGCTGCTCGATGGCAATCTCCATCTGCAACCGCTCACGAAACGCCGCCTGAACCTGCTTTTCAAGATGATGGAACACGGAACCCTGAGTATATCGGGACACAACTTCGGGCTGGCCGCCCGCTTCGCGCTGTAAACTGATTGGGAAGCGCCCAATGGAACTCCTCGCCCCCGTAGCGCTGCGCTGTGACCTGCCTGATGGAATCTCAGCCGGGGACAGGTCGGCACCGTCGTGGAACGCCTTGCGCCGATGTTTACGAGGTGGAGTTCAGCGATGATAACGGCCGCACCTACGCCACTTAGGCCATCAACGCCGCGACGCTGATTCATCTGCACTACCGCCCGTTACGAAACAGACTGACGCGACGGCTGAATGTCGTTGATCGCTATTTGAGTTGACGAAACTCAGCCGCGGTAATCCGGAGTTGTTCCAAAACTTTGTTGAACAATGGCGGACCGATTTCGCGGCCTCCGTGAATCGGGATCGTCACCGCGCGTCCATCGGCGTGATTCCATCGTTCATGGCTTCCCGTCTGACGCACGCGCGGCGAAACTCTTCCGCCCTGCCGCTAGGCATGAACGACTTGTGTCGTGTCTGCCGGCATCTGGCGACTCGCCGCAAGGTATTCGCCGGCGATCATTTCCAGGACCTGCTCAAGTTCAGCCAGAGCCTCGGTAGGCGTCGGCATAAGCGCGTAGCATCCAGGGACCGAGGGAATCTCTGCTACCCAGCCAGCGGGCTGATTGCGGTACAGGACCACCTTGTAGTCGTCGAGGCGCATACAAGCCTCTATTCTACGCCCGCTCCCGGCTGCATCACACGGCACCAACGGGAGTCCGCATCGTAGCTGATCGCGACCCACGCCACATTGGCCCTCAACGCTGCGAAGCCGGCAATCCGCACTGTCAACGCTTTCGCAAAATGGCCGGATTTTACACGCCCTTTGATCGGTGCCGGAACGGGAACCCTTAAAATTACCTTCCATTCTCACGTGCCCGCGGTCAAGTGCCAACGGCCCAGGCAATCCGGCTTTGTTCGCTACACTGAATAAATCTCGATGAATCTGGCGGAAATTCTGGACGCAATAAACCAGTTGCCGCCTTCCGATTCGCATTCGCGCTGCAGATTTTTTTTGATTTTTCCGGTTACACGGATATCGCAATCGGCGTGGCGCTGTTGTTCGGCTTTCATTTCCCGGAAAACTTTCGTAGGCCCTATCTTGCAGCGTCCGTAACCGAATTCTGGCGCAGGTGGCACATGACTCTTTCGGGTTGGCTAAGAGACTATGTGTACATATCTCTCGGGGGCAACCGCCGCGGCAGAGTTCGGACGTACTTCAACCTGATCTTGACAATGCTGCTCGGTGGTCTGTGGCACGGGGCCAGTTGGAACTTCGTAATCTGGGGAGGTTTTCACGGAACCATGCTGGCCGTAGAAAGACTGTTCCTGGGCCGCGAGATCAGGAAAGGCCTGATCCGCATTCCGTTCGTGTTGATCACTTTCCTGCTTATTTGCATCGGATGGGTCTTCTTTCGGGCAAAAACTCTGGACGCCGCACTATACGTCGTCACCCAGATGTTCTCCCGCTCGCGCGGTGCGTCGGTCATGGACGCATCGCAATGGCGGCTGGCCTTCGGGGCATTCCTTGTCACACTGGCGGAGGAGAACTATCAGGCATTGAGTCGGCTTGCAAATGCGCCGATCGCAGCGAAACCATTCTCTTTGTCACTGTCCTGTTTGGCATTGAGATCTTCATTGCCAGCGACCGGGCAATTCCGTTCGTCTACTTCCAGTTTTGAACAGCGTCGAATTCAGTCCAGCCAAAACAGTATCTTCTCAGAGACGCCACGTATGGCGCCGCTGGAAGACATGATTACGCCGAGATCGCGCGGATCGGGAGGAAACTTAGCGTTGTGAACCGCCTCGAACGAAAAGTGGATCGGCATCCTGTGATCCACGCTCTCGGGCAGTTCTGCTTCGTATAGATGATCGCCCTGCTTATTGAACGTCCGTTCCGGGCAGGCAATTCCATTAACCGCGCACCGGAGAGTCATCTCCCCAGCCTCAATGATCGAAGGTGGCAGCAGGAAACCCAACAGAAATCCATGCGGGCGGGCCTCGTCGATAATTCGCGCTTCGAAGCTAAACTTCTTTAGCGTCCACCGCCATTGCTGCACCAGCGGGTCGGTCCACCCTTCGAGAAGCCGGATTCTCGCGGGCAATGATCTGTACTGACTGCGCAGCAGCAGAAACATACGCTCGTCTGCGCTCCCCTCCACGGGATTGGATTCCGTGGACCCAAGGGTGAGCGCTCCTACCGTTCGCCATCCCGCGCGCCGCACCATGCGCAAGAGACCGCACTCGGAGAAAATCCAGTAATTCGTCGGGTCATTATTGGCTTCCCGATGATCCAGCAGATACGCGACGGGCTCATTCTGAATGTCCAGCCCGGTCATCGTTTTCCGCGCGACTCGGGTGCTCAGCAGGCAGTAACGCGCCCGAAACGCGAGGTGTTCGAGCACCTGAAATGGGTTCTTGAGGTGGTAAAGAATTCCCAGAACAAGAGCCATTCCCCAGTCGTCTTCCTGAATCGAGAACTGTCGGTCGAGATCGATTTCGCGGATTTCGACGTTTGTATATCCCATGCGCCGCCGAATTTCCCGGACTCCGTCCATTGAATTCACGTTTGTAGGCGGAAAATCGACCGCGCAGACTTCGCACCCTAACGAGGCAAACAGATATGCGATGTCACCATCCGCACAGCCAATGTCAATCAGCGGCCCGGCGCCTAACGCGTCCCGCATCCGTTCCCAGTTCCGGCGCAATATCGGTTCCAGATGCCGGATGGTCGCAAGCGAATCATAGGGATACCATAACCACGGTTCTTTCGGATCTGACGCTTTTACAGCGCGAAGCGTATCGCTGAAATCCGTCGCTGTAGAGATGAATTCGTCAACCGTTTCAGGTATCATGCCTGGTAATCTTCACTCTACTGCACCGGATCATAATGGTATTGTCGTTTCGATGGCTCGCCTCTTTACAACGCTCTTGAGTACATTCGCCGTTATGATCACTGCGGTCTCCGTAACAGGCTGCAGGGCCAGACATCAGCCTCCGCTTGAGCAGGAGGGCCCCGCTGATCCGAAGAGCAGCACTGACGCGAAGAGTTTTCTTCGGATGAACGATCCCGCTGCAACGCGGCAGCTCTCGAAGGGTTTTTTCGAATTGACAGCTAATTCATGGCGGTGGACCGCGCGGCATTTTTCAGCGGTTCTCGCTGTACCGCCCGGCAGTTCGTCGCATGGTGCGGTGGCGTCGTTGTCGCTGAACGTTCCGGCCGTCCTCATTCAAACCGTGGGGCCCGTTACCGTTTCTGCGTCGGTCGGCTCAACACCGATCGGCTCCCAAACCTACGCGGCCGCAGGCGACTACACGTTTAGTAAGGATGTAGCTGGAAGCCTGCTGCCCGGGAATTCGGTAACCCTGGACTTCACTCTCGACAAGGGGATGCCTCCCAAGCCCCCCGAGACACGGGAACTGGGAGTGATCGTCACCGCCGTCGGGCTCGAGTCCAAATGACCATCGCGTTGGCTGGCTCGCGATAGCAACCAGCGCAGGTCCCGCCGGACGCCGTTGCGAGTGACGGCCCGTAACAGAGTCTATTGGCCTATGCAATCAATAACTTAGCTCGTGGGCCAAGTCGCACAACCTGGCGCCCGTGGTACTTCTCTCATTGGGATGACTTCGCGCAAATGACGACCGCCAACTACGCCGCACTCCGAAATGGCTTTGTTTTTTCAGGCACGCCTGTTCCCGAAGCTCCGCCCTTCCCGCCGCTGGCCAAAATGGGTTTGTTTTTTCAAGCTCCGGTTTCCGCCCGGACAACTCCCCCGACCCAAATGGGTTTGTTTTTTCACGACCCGACTCGCACTTCCCCGCCTTTGACGGAAAATGGGTTTGTTTTTTCACTCCCCCTGTTTCCGCCCGGCCAGCTCTCCCGTGCCCGAAATTGGCTTTGTTTTTTCGGGCACGCCGGCCCGGCTCGCCGCCTCCACGCCCACCGCAAAATGGGTTCGTTTTTTCAGCCGCCCGGTTACCGCACGGCTCCACTCACGCCACACGCCAGAATTGGCTTTGTTTTTTTCACGCTCCCCGTTTCCGTCCCGCCCAACTCCCCGTGCCCGAAATTGGCTTTGTTTTTTCAGGCACGCCGGACCGGCTCGCCGCCTCCACGCCCCGCCCCAAAATGGGTTCGTTTTTTCAGCCGCCCGGTTCGCGCCAGACCCCACTCCCCCAGGCCCAAATTGGCTTTGTTTTTTCCGAACCGCCAAGTCGCCCCCCGTTTCCACCCCCCCGCCCGTTTTGTTATACTGGCCTCAGCGGTCGAAACATTCAGGTGGGCGAAAGCCCACTTTTTTATTGCCGTCAACGAAAATGAAGCGCGACGAGATCGTAGCGAAGATCGAACAAATCGCCGAGCAGGTGGCAGCCGCCGGAGGTCTCGAAATTTTTGAGATCGAACTCAAAGGCTCCGGCCCCAATCAGCTCCTTCGCATCTATATTGATAAGCCCGAAGGTGTCACCCACGCCGATTGCGAATTCGTCTCCCGCCGCGTTGGCGACCAGCTCGATGCCGACGACACCATCGAGGGCTCTTATCAGTTGGAAGTAAGTTCCCCCGGCGTCGAGCGCAAGCTCAAGCGCTGGGTCGATTGGGAGCGTTTTCGCGGCCAGAAAGCCAAGGTCGTTCTCTCCGAACCTGCCGAGGGCAATCTGAAGCATTTCGACGGCACCATTTCTCAGGCCGTCGTTGACGAACACGGCGCGCGCACCGTCACCGTCGAACTCGCGAGCGGGCAGCAGGTTACTTTTCCTTTCGAACAGGTCGAGCGCGCCAACCTGAAGTTCGAGTGGTAGTCCGGTAACCGACCGGTCACAAACAGGATTCGAGGCTAAATCAGTGGACAGCATTTATCAATCGATTGAAATTCTCAGCAAAGAAAAGGGCATCGACGCCCAGATCGTTCTCGACGCCGTGAAGGACGCGATGCTGATCGCGGCGCGCAAGCACTTCCGCACCGTCGAGAACTACGAAGCCGTCTTCGACGAGAATTCGGCGGCCTCAAACTCTATGCGGTCAAAACCGTGGCCGACCCGGTGGCCGATCCCGCTCTCGAGATGACGCTTTCCGAGGCGAAGCGCATCGATCCGACCGCCGAGATCGGTTCCGTCATCAGGATCCCAAAAGCCCACTGACGCGCTCGGCCGCATCTCCGCCCAGACCGCCAAACAGGTCATCTTTCAGAAGGTCCGCGAAGCCGAGCGCGAAACCATTTATCGCGAATACTCCGACCGCGTCGGCGAACTCGTCAACACCACCATCAAGCGCGTCGAAGGTCTCGATCTGGTGGTCGATCTCGGCAAGACCGAAGCCCGTCTGCCCAAACGCGAGCAGTCGCGCCTCGAAAGCTACAGCGTTGGCGACCGCGTTCGCTGCGTCATCAAGCATCGTCGATAAGTCGGCCAAAGGTCCGGGCGTCGTGGTCTCGCGCGCCGATTCCGAACTGGTGAAGCGCCTGTTCGAACAGGAAGTTCCTGAAATTTATGACGGCACCGTTTCCATTCGCGGCTGCGCGCGCGAAGCCGGCGAGCGGACCAAAATCGCCGTGTCCAGCCGCGATCGCGACGTGGACAGCGTCGGCGCCTGCGTCGGCATGAAGGGCATGCGCGTGCAGTCGATCATCCGCGAACTGCGCGGCGAGAAGATCGACATCATCGAGTACTCCGAAGACCCGGTCAGTTTCGCGACCCACGCGCTCAGCCCGGCCAAAATCAGCCGCGTCACGGTCATCGACCCCGTTGAGCGCCACATGGAAGTGATCGTGGACGATTCGCAGCTCTCGCTTGCCATCGGCAAAAAGGGTCAGAACGTCCGGCTGGCCGCGAAGCTGCTGGGCTGGAAAATCGATATCAAGAGCGAGGAAGAGAAGCGCCAGGAAGTCCAGAACGCCATCAACCTGCTCTCGACCGGCGCTCCCGTTTCGGCCCTGATCGACTACGGTCTGGCCGAAGCGACCGTGGACGCGCTGGTGAAGGGCGACATCGGAACAGTCGAGAAGCTGGGCGGCATGACGCCGGAACAGCTGGAGGCCATCGAAGGCATCGATGGCGAAGCGGTCGGCCGCATTCAGCAGGCGATCAACGGGTACTACGGTCAGGAATATGGTCGAGCAGCAGCCGCTCCGACGAACCGGCCGGGGACGAAGCCCTCGCCGAATGCCGCCGAAGCCCCCTGCCGAGGGGGCTGCTGAAAATGGGGGAGATTCGTCCTCTGATACCATGGTCGAATCGCCGGAGTCCGCCGCTGGAAGTCGCGGAGCACGGAGATTCGGAGCACGAGTCAGGCAAGGCGGAGACGCCAGTCGCCTGATTTCAGTTATGAAGTTGTCCGCGCGTCGGGCAAACAGGTAAACAAATCGCTTGAATATGAGTAAGATTCGAATCAATGAGCTGGCGCGGCAACTGGAAGTGAAGTCGCGCGAGGTCATCGACAAATTGCAGGAGCTCGGCATTGCCGAGAAGGTGACCCACTCCAGCTCGATCGACGAAGACATGGCCGAGCAGTCTGCGGCGTTATTATGCGGGCGACCAGTCCGGCGCCCGGCCGCACGCCCCGCGCCCGCCAGCCGAAGACAGGAATCCTCGGGCTCCGTCGGCGTTCTGACGAGCAGGAAGCTCGCCGAACAGCCGAGCTCGGCCCCGGTCGCCCCGCGCGAATACGTCGGACGCCCGCACGCCCGCAGCCGGAAGCGAACGTCGAAGCGCCCGCTCCCGCCGCGCCCGGCGCAGCAGAGACCAAAGAGCAGGAAGCGAAGGACGCTGAAGAAAATAAGCCGCGCGCCATTGCCGCTCCGTCCGCCGCTCCTCGGCCGCGGCAGCCCCATCCATCCGCCTGTTGGACCCCGGCCGTCGGCTCGCCCCCGTTCAGCCGCGCCCCGTTACACGCCGCGCCGCCGCGCCAGCAGCCCGAAGCCCGGTCTGCGCCCGTGTCGCAGCCGCCCGTGCCGAATGCGGCTCCCGGCCGCCCGGTGCCGCCGCCGCCCCGGCCCATTCCCTCAGCCGGTTCACCGCGGCCGGGACAGATTCTTTCCGGTCCGCGCCAGCCCCTGCCTTCCGCGCCGCCGCCTCCGGCGAACGCGAGCCCCGGCCAGCCGCGTCCGCAGCTTCCGCAGCACCCGCCGCAGGGCGTTCGTCCCGGTGTGCCCATCGCGCCGCCGCCGCGTCCCGCGGACACCGGCATGCCGTCGCCAGCCGCAGATGCGCACCCAGCAGCCTCAGCAGCTGCTCGTCCGCCCGCTTGCCGGACAGCCCGCCGCGCGGCCCATCGTTCCGCCGCGCCCCGATCTGGCCGCCAAGTTAAGCCAGCAGCAGCACAGCGTCCGCCCATGCCGGGCCAGGCGCCGCCGCCTCGGCCCAGCGCGCCGCTGCGCCCGCAGTCGCCGCGCCCCGGCCAGCCTCTTTATCAGGGTCCGCCGCGTCCCGGCCAGCCGCCCACGCAGCAGCGCACAGGTCTCGGCCGCCCCGGTCTTCCCGGTCCGGGCGTGCGTCCCGGCGGTCCGCGCCCCATGCATCCCACCTCTCGGGCGTGGCGGTCTCATCGGTCCCGGCGCGCCGCCGCCGCCGTCCGATCAGGCGGCGCGCCGGCCCGCAACAGCAGTTATCAGAACACGTGGCGCGTCCGCCAGGGTGGCCGCCGCCGCGAAGCCGAAGAGAAGGTGCTTCGGCCGCAGACGCGCCGCGAACTCGCCGCGCCGCCGCCCATCAACCGCGATATCACCATTTCGGAAGGCATCACGGTAAAGGAGCTTTCTGAAAAGCTCGACGTGAAGGCGAACTTCGTCGATCAAGAAGCTGGTCGACCGGGGCATCTTCGCCACCATCAACCAGACTCTCGACGCCAAACTTGCCACCGACATCTCGCGCGAATTCGGCGCCTCCACTTCCACCGTTACGTACGAAGAAGAGGCCATGCAGGATGTCGAGATCGCCGAAGAAGCGACCGATCTCTTCCGCCGTCCGCCCGTCGTCACCATCATGGGCCACGTCGATCACGGTAAGACTTCGCTGCTCGATGCCATCCGTGTCGCCAACGTGGCCGGCAAGGAAGCCGGCGGCATCACGCAGCACATCGGCGCTTATCACGTCGAAAAGAACGGTCACAAGATCGTCTTCATCGATACTCCCGGTCACGAAGCCTTCACCCGCATGCGTGCCCGCGGCGCCAAGGTCACCGATATCGTGGTTCTGGTGGTTGCGGCGGATGACGGCGTCATGCCGCAGACCATCGAAGCCATCGATCACGCCAGCGCGGCCAAGGTTCCCATCATCGTCGCCATCAACAAGATCGACAAGGCGGACGCTCAGGTGGACCGCATCAAGCAGCAGCTTTCCGATCGCGGCCTGCTCGCCGAAGACTGGGGCGGCGATACCGTCATGGTCCCGGTTTCGGCCCGCACCAAAGACAAATCTCGATCTGCTGCTCGAGATGATCCTGCTGGTTGCCGAACTCCAGGATCTCAAAGCCAACCCGGCCCGTCCCGCCATGGCTACCGTTCTCGAAGCCAAGCTCGATCGCGGCCGCGGTCCCGTGGCCACCGTTCTGGTTCGCAACGGCACCCTGCGTGTGGGCGACAACTTCATCTGCGGCACGGTCTTCGGCCGCGTTCGCGCCATGCTTGACGATCGCGGCCAGCAGGTCAGCGAAGTCGGCCCGTCCATGCCGGTTGAAGTTCTCGGTCTCGATGAACTGCCCGAAGCCGGCGATAACTTCCAGGCCGTTACCGATACCGGCAAGGCCAAACAGATCGTCATGTACCGCGCCGATAAAGAGCGCGCGGCCAACCTCGCCAAGACCGGGCGCATCACGCTCGAGCAGTTCCACAAGAAGATGGCGGCGGGCGAAGTGGAAGAACTCCCCATCATCCTCAAAGCCGACGTGGGCGGTTCGGCCGAAGTTCTGCGCGACACGCTCGAGAAGCTCTCGAACGACAAGGTGACGATCCGTGTCATCCGCTCCGGCGTGGGCGCCATCAACGAATCGGACGTGCAGCTTGCGGCGGCGTCGAACGCCATCGTCATCGGCTTCAACGTGCGCCCCGAGCGCAACGCAGCTCGCCGCCGCCGAGCAGGAGAAGGTCGATATCCGGCTGCACACGATCATCTACGAAGCTGATCGATGAGATGAAGAAGGCGATGGCCGGTCTGCTCGCGCCGGTCTACAAAGAAATCTACCGTGGCAAGGCGGAAATCCGCGAAGTCTTCAAGGTTTCGAAAGTCGGCACGGTCGCCGGCTGCCTGGTTATCGATGGCAACATTCCGCGCGATTCGCAGATTCGCATTCTGCGCGACAACATCGTGGTCCATACCGGCAAGATCGGCTCGCTGCGCCGTTTCAAAGACGACGTCAGCGAAGTCCGCATGGGTATGGAATGCGGTATCACGCTCGACAACTTCGACGATATCAAACAGGGCGACTCATCGAGGCGTTCGTCATGCAGCGGGTAGCCAACGAAGCGGCCTGATCGTAAATGGCCGTAGTCGGTGTGCTGACGATGGAACTCCGGATCGAGCATGCGCATTCTCTCAAAGAGAAGCGCCATGTCGTGAAGAGTCTCAAAGACCGGCTGCGGCATAAGTTCAACGTCTCGGTCGCCGAGATCGACGATCAGGATCTTCACAACAGCGCGGTGCTCGCGGCCGCGGCCGTGTCGTCGAGCCGCGATCTTCGCGGCGAAGGTCCTGCAGGCGGTCGAAGACGAGTCGGCGGCGATGCTCGGACCCATGCTGATTCGGGCCGATGTCGAATGGTTGTAACGAAGGCTAAACAATGGATGAGCACCGCGCCCGGCGCGTCAGCGATGCGGTCAAACAGGAACTCGCAGAGATCATCGGTTTCGAGATGGACGACCCGCGTCTGGTCGATATCTCAGTGACGCTGGCCGAGGTGTCGCCCGATATGCGCCATGCTCACGTGAAGGTGGCCGTTGAACCGGGCAATGACAAGAAGGCTCTTGCCGCGCTGGAGCACGCCACCAATTTCCTGCGGCACGAACTCGCCACGCGGCTGAATCTCCGCCGCGTGCCCGACCTCCACTTCGCGGTCGATTCGCATCCGGATGCCGATAACCGGATCGAGTTCCTGCTGCGCCGCGCCAAGCGGAACAAGGCCCGGGACTGATGCTGCGCGACCGCAGGCTCTCCGCCCTCATCGTCGGGGTCTGGCTCGGCGCCGGAGTGTTCGTCGATGTTGCCGTTACCCAAAACTTTCAGACCGTGGACCGGTTCCTCGCTCAGCCCTACAGCGCTGCCGTGTCCACGGAACTGAACACCATCGGAAGGGATCGCGAACGCGTCATCCTGCGCCGCAACGCCGCCGAGGAAAACAACGAAATTTTTCAGAACTGGGAGAACGTCGAGTTCATCTTAGGCATCGGCCTTTTCATGGTGATCCTCTTCGGAGCGGAGCCCAAAAAGCTGCTGCTTGCCGCCACCGTTCTGATGAGCGGCATCGTCGCGGTGCAGCACTTTGTCCTCTCGCCGCACATCGTCGTCCTGGGCCGCATGGGCATCACGAACGCTGAATTCTGGATGTATCACGGCTTTTACTCAGGTGCGGAAATCCTGAAGCTTGTCATCGGCGCGGCGCTCGGTGCGCGGCTCTGTATAGGGCATTCGAAAGAACACGCGCTCAGGGAACACGCGTAATGGATAAGCGGCGCATGTGCCCGAATTGCCGGGCCTTCATCACCACAAACGACAAGGTCTGCCCCTATTGCGGCGAGCCGGTCGGCCCCAGGCAGATCGACGTCCGCGACCCCGCGCCCGTACTCGGCGGCCTCATCCCCGCCGCTCACTTCACCACCGTCATCATCCTGGTCATCAATCTCGGGTTATACATCGCGACATATTGGCTGGAACACAACGGCTTCAACGACAACATGGCGCTTTGGGCGCTCGGCGCCAAGTTTGGCCCCTCCATGTATGGCGAGCACCAGTGGTGGCGGCTCGTAACCGCGGGCTTTCTGCATGGCGGTCTGCTGCATATCGCCATGAACAGTTGGGTGCTCTACGATGTCGGCGCTCAGGTGGAGCAGCTTTACGGGACGTCGCGTTTCCTGGTCATCTACTTCATCGGAACCGTCGCAGGGTTTTACTTCAGCCTCGTCATGAATCCGGGTTTGTCCATCGGCGCTTCCGCCGGGATTACCGGCCTTATCGGAGCGATGATCGCCTTCGGCGTGGCTAACCGGACTTCGGTCGGCATCGCGATCCGGAACTTCTACCTGCGCTGGGTTGTCTACATTCTGGCCATAGGCTTCATCGGCGGCTTCGGCACCGATAACTGGGCGCACATCGGCGGTCTGGCCGGTGGCTTCGTCGTCGGCTACATCGCGGGTACGCCGGTGCATTCAAGCCGTCCGCGCGAGGCCATGTGGCGCGTGCTTTCGAGTGCGTGTATCGTCACCACGGCCCTCTGTTTCTGGATGGTGTACACCCATTTCCCCTCACCGGATCAGCTAAGATAGAAACCACTATGCGCTATATCGCCATCGCTCTTACCCTCTGCTTTATGCTCGCCCCGCTTGAAGCGAAGACGCACTCAACCACGCGCGTCGTACGCATGAAGAAGAACAAATACAAGGCCCGAAAGGCGCCCCGGCGTCACAAGTCAACCGCGCGCTACAACTGATGAAAGCTCTGGTCAAAAGCAGGCCGGAGCCCGGATTATGGCTTGAGGACGTCCCTGTTCCCGAAATCGGGATCAACGACGTCCTCATTCGCGTTAAGAAGGCTTCCATCTGCGGCACCGACGTCCACATCCTGAACTGGGATGCGTGGGCCAGCCGCACTATTCCGGTCCCGATGGTCATCGGGCACGAGTTTATGGGCGAGATTGTAGAGGTCGGTTCCAACGTGTCCGACTTCTTCCCCGGCCAGCAGGTCAGCGGCGAAGGTCACGTCGTCTGCGGCCGCTGCCGCAACTGCCTTGCGGGCCGCCGCCACCTTTGCGCTCACACGAGCGGCGTCGGCGTGAATCGCCCCGGAGCGTTCGCCGAATACATTGCGCTGCCGATGACCAACGTCTGGGTCCACAAGAATGTCGTCGAGCCTGATATCGCCTGTATCTTCGATCCGTTCGGCAATGCCGTTCACACCGCGCTGGCCTTCCCTGTTCTTGGCGAGGATGTATTGGTGACGGGCGCCGGTCCCATCGGGATCATGGCCGCTGCCATCGCGAAACACGCGGGCGCGCGGCACGTCGTCATCACAGACCTGAATCCGTACCGGCTGGAACTGGCTCGCAAGGTGGGAGTCACGCTGGCCATCGATCCGCGCGAAAAAAGCCTGAAGGACGTGCAGGCCGAGATCGGAATGAGCGAGGGCTTTGACGTGGGCCTCGAGATGTCGGGCAACGCTTCAGCCTTTCGCGATTTGATCGCGAACATGGCGCACGGCGGGCGCATCGCGATGCTTGGCATTCCGCCGGGCGACATCGCCATCGACTGGAATACGGTCATCTTCAACATGCTCACCATCCAGGGAATCTACGGCCGCGAGATGTACGAAACCTGGTACAAGATGACGGTCATGCTGGAATCCGGTCTCGATATCTCTCCGGTCATTACGCACCGCTTCGACTACCGCGACTACAAAGCGGCCTTCGAGCTGATGAAGTCGGGCAACTCCGGCAAAATCATTATGGATTTTGCCGGATAGTCTGAACAGAATCCGCCGCAACATCGGTCACAATCTGCTTCGCTCCGCCCGGCCAGGTAATCTCGATCTTGTCTGCTTTGACAGCGGTGCCCAGTCCGAAATGCAGCCGCAGATCGTTCTGCGAAAGGTAGCTTCCGCCGCTGCGGACTTCATCGGTCTGGACCAGGGTTCCGGCGGCGATACGCACGCGCGCTCCAATGCCGCTGCGGTTGGCGTACACGCCTTCGAGCCTGAGCGTAATCCAGTGATTCGCACTCTTCGCGGATTGATGCAGTAAAGTCGGCGCCTCGTTCTGGTTGTTTATGAGCGCCTCAATCTGCCCGTCGTTGTCGTAATCCGCGAACGCCAAACCACGAGCTGAATGGCGCTCGAGCACGCCGGGGCCGGACGTCTCCGACACGTCAACGAACTTGCCGCGATCGTTCCGGTACAGGATTGCCCGCTCACGATAGTGGATGTCGAGTTTGAGCTTATCCACTTCAGGAAAGGCATGCCCGTTCACAAGCAGCAGGTCTGGCCAGCCATCGTTATCGAAATCGAAGAACCCGCAGCCCCAGCCGACGAATCTCGTGTTCTGGCCCATGCCGGATTCCACACTGGTGTCTTCGAACTCGCCTTTGCCGCGGTTGTGATACAGGGTTTCCAGTTCGTCTGAGAAGTTGGTCCGGAAGATTGAAGGTGCGCCCTCATGCAAGTAATCCGCGGCCGTTGCCCCCATTCCGGAAAGCGCCTTGCCGTTGTCATCGAGCGCTGCCCCGCGAATCAGCGCCTCATCGATGAAGGTCCCGTTTCCCTGATTGATGTAGAGGATTGACGGCGTCTGATCGCACGCGACATAGATGTCGGTCAGGCCGTCACCGTTGAAATCGCCGGTTAGCACTCCGAGCGAGTAATTGCCGTCCGGTTTTGAAATGCCGCTCGCGTCCGACACATCGATGAAGACGCCGCCATCGTTGCGATAAAGAATATTGCGGTCGAAGGGCAGACCGCGCGGCCCGCAGTTCACCGCCATGCCGCGGTAGAAGCAATAAGGATTTGCGCCCGGCTTAGGTGTCGATTCGAAATCGAACTTCAAGTAATTCGCGACGAAGAGATCGAGTTTCCCGTCATTGTCATAATCGATGAACGCACAGCCAGTGTTGTAGCGAGCCCGGTCCTGCGTCAGATGGGACTTCGCTGTCACGTCCTGAAACCTGTGGCCGCCGTCGTTGCGGTAGAGAACGTTCTGCCCCCAGTACGTCACGAACAGATCGGTAAACCCGTCGTTGTCGTAGTCTCCCGCGCAAACGCCCTGCCCCCAGCCTTTGTGCGTCAGGCCGAGTGCTTCGGTCACGTCGTGGAACTTGCCCGCTCCATCATTGTGGTACATGCGGCTGGGGCTTTCCGGACCCGACACCACAAAGATGTCCGGTAAACCGTCGTTATCGTAATCAATGAAAGCGACGCCGCTCCCGGTGGTCTCAATGATGAACTGTTTCGAAGCGGACCCGCCATTCGGGATCGCCTGCGTGAGGCCGGCATCGTGCGCGACGTTGCGAAAGTCGGCCGCGCTGCCGGTGAGACAAAGCAACGCCGCCGCCCACCTGATTCCGGATAACATCTATTCCTTCATCCGGATGAGCGCATTCGCATCAACAAACCATCGAGCGCAATGCTCTTCTGGATGTTCCTGCGCAGCAGACCGGCAATCTCATCCACTGCTTTCACCGCGTTGACGATCCAGGGGCGCGTCACCTTCCCGGCGAGGGCGGCCAGTTCGGTCCGCAGATCGAAGTTGCGAATGGCGGTTCCCCCTTCACGCAGGATCGTAAGATCCCGGAGCAACTCGTAAAGCAACTTCAGATACAGTTCCAGCTTCTCGCTTTTGCTGCGCCCAAGCGCTTCTGAAACGGGCAGCCACGAAGCATACGTCGCAGCGCCCGCGCCGGTCTTCAGCAAAGCCAGCATGGATGCGCGCCGCTTCTGGAAGGTATCGATATCGAGCGATGCAGCAATGCCCGGGCAGCCGCCCGAAAGCGCGATGCGGCGTTCCGCATTGTCGAGCTTCCGCGCCGCCGCAAACCCCTGCATATCCTCATTGGTCAGAGGCGAAAAATTCAGAATCACGGAGCGTGACCGAATGGTCGGCAGAAGATCGTAAACGTTTTCCGCCGTCATGATCAGGATCAGATGAGCCGGCGGCTCTTCAAGAATCTTCAGCAATGAATTAGCGGCCTGCTCATTTGCGCGGTCGGCGTGGTCGATCAGGAACACGCGGCGCGTACCTTTGAGCGGCGTAAACTGAGCACGGTCCTTGAGCAGGCGCATTTGCGGGATCCCGATCTGGCGCAGGGGACCTTCGGGCGGGAAGGTCAGGAAGTCGGGATGACTGGCGAAGACGAGCGGGTCGTCATTGCGCTTGTCGGGCGCCAGTTTTTCACGCGCGGTGATGAGGGCCGCGTTTTCAGGAAGGCTGAGATCGTCCTGCTCCACTCTTTCGGGCGCATGCAGCAGGCGCGCGGCAAAGCGGCGTGCCAGCGTTGCTTTGCCAAGCCCTTCGAGGCCCGCGAACAGCATCGTCTGCGGAACCCGATCGCGCTCCATCATGCCTTCGAGCGCGATTTGAACGTGGCGGTTCCCGAAGTATTTTTCAAACACGCGCGGTCAAAGCCTCCTCAATACGCGTGGCTACTTTTTCGATGTCTTCACGGCCATCGATGACGACGAACCGGTCTGGCTCCGCCGCGGCGAGTGCCAGATATCCCTGCCGCACGCGATCATGAAAAGCTGCGCTTTCGTCGTCGATGCGGGATTCAAGTTGCCCGACATCCTGATTGCGCCGCCTGGCGCGCCCGAGGCCGGTGCCGAGATCGATGTCGATCAGAAATGTCGTATCGGGCTTCAGCCCCTGGCAGGCGATGCGATCCAGATCGACAATGATTGAGGTATCCAGTCCGCGGCCGCAACCCTGATAGACGAGGGTTGAATCGGTAAAGCGATCGCACAGGACGATGTCACCGGCGGCGAGAGCAGGGCGGATGACTTCCTCAACGTTTTGCGCCCGGCTCGCGAAATAAAGAAGCAGTTCGGTGCGTGCGTGGATGGCCGAATTCGCCGGGTCAAGCAGGATGCGTCTGATCTGCCTGCCGATCTCCGTCCCTCCGGGTTCGACGGTTTCGACCACCTGCTGCCCGCCTGTGCGCAGAGCAGCCGCCAGCAGGCGAAGCTGAGTGGTTTTGCCGCAGCCATCCATTCCTTCAAACGTAATCAGACGGCCCCGTTGCATGGAATACCGATTTTACCGAACGCCGTCCTCTTCCGAACGCGGCAGATATAATGCCTTCGACCTTATGAATGAAACCAGAAGAGACTTCGGCAAACTGGCGTTCGGAGCGGCGGCGCTGCTGGCTGCGGAACGGTCTTCTTCCGCAGCCGTTCACAACAGCCAGCCGGGCATTAAATTATGCGGCCAGGCTTCAGCCAAACCGACGGACGATGAGCTGAAGTTCTGGAACCAGATGGGTTGCGGGTATGTGAGCGTCGCATCCACGCCGGATCTTCGTACCGCAGAGGGATTTCTTCAGATCAAAAAACGCTATGCCGATGCGGGCATCACGGTCTGGAACATCGGGAACATGAGCGTACACAACATGCCCGAAGTTACGCTCAACCTTCCGGGCCGGGACAAGAAGGTGGAGGAATACAAGCAGTACATTCGAAACCTGGGCAAGGCCGGCATCTATTACACGACCTACGCCCACATGGGCAACGGGATCTGGACCAGCGGGCGCGCCGAGATCCGAGGCGCTGCGGCGCGCGAGTTCGACCTGAACAGTCCGAACAAAGTCGGCAATTGGGATGGCGCAGTATACCGGGAGCCGCTCTCACATGGCCGCGTCTTCACGCAGGAAGAAATCTGGGACAACTACACGTATTTCATCCGGCAGGTGGCGCCCGTGGCGGAAGAAGCGGGCGTGCGAATCGGAATTCATCCCGACGATCCGCCGGTACCGGTGCTGGCCGGCGTGCCGCGATGTATCTTCAGCAGCTTCGATGGCTACCGCCGCGCCATGCAGATTGCGAACAGTCCCAACGTGGGCATCTGCTTATGCTGCGGTACCTGGCTCGAAGGCGGAAAGGCGATTACGGGCAAAGATCCCGAAGAAATGATCCGGTATTTCGGCGCCGACAAGATCTGGAAGATTCACTTCCGCAACGTCAGCGCGCCGCTCCCGCACTTTGTCGAGACGTTCATGGATAACGGCTATTACGATATGTACAAGATCATGAAAGCCCTTCGCGACGTGAACTACGACGGCATTGTGATCCTGGATCATACGCCTGCGCTCATCGGCGGAAATTATACGCAGCAGGCCTATGGATTCGCCTATATGAAGGCGCTCTACAGCCGTGCCAATGCGGAAGCAAAGGCCTGATCAGAACGTCAACTGTTCTTTTTTAGCCGCGAGTTTTGTCTGGTCGATGCCGGTTACTTTCTGCAGCGACGCGAAATCCTTGTAGTTGCCGTTAGCGGTCCGGTACTTCACAATCTTCTCGGAATCGTCAGTCGAGATTTGCAGCACGACCTGCAACTGCTGCGCGGTAGCCGTGTTTACGTTGATCTTATCGAGCGGGAAATAGACAGAGAGGTAATCCACAACACTGTCGATTTCTTCAGGTGAGAGCGATGCTCCCTTGTTAACCATGCGCTTGACGGTTTTGCGCCAATCGGCAGACGACATCGGGCTGTTCACCACCTGATCGAGGCCGTGACAATCCGCGCAGTTGTTCTCGACCAACTTCTTCGCTTTGCCGTCGGGCAATACGATCTCCTGGGCGAGCGTCGAGAGGGTCATGCCGATTCCAGCAACGATGAGAGTCAGTGCGCGTGCCATACCGTCAGATTACATCAGAGTCAGTGGATCGACATCGATGACGAGCGCCGTGGCATTCCACTTCTGATTCCGCGCAAACTCCTGAGCGCGCTTGAGCAGCGCGTTCAGCTCTTTGCGGCTGCCGGATTTGATCAACAGTTGATAGCGAAACTCTGCCTTCAGACGAGGCACGGGCGCTTCGGCCGGCCCCATGATCTTCATGTTCCCGGGCGCGGGCGTGAGATGGTGACCCAGTTCCGTACTCATGCGCAGCGCATCTTCCTGTTTTGTGGCGCGCACGAGTACGTTCGCCATGGCGCTGAACGGCGGGTACTTCATGAAGCGCCGAAACTGCAGTTCCTTTTCGAAGAAAGCCGTGTAATCCTGCTGGCCCGCCAGGCGGACCGCGTAGTGATCCGGGTTGATGGTCTGCATGTAGACGACGCCGGGCAAGTGCCCGCGGCCGGCGCGTCCGGCAACCTGGGTCAGCAACTGAAACGTTCGCTCGGCAGCGCGGAAATCCGGCATTCCCAGGCCAACATCGGCCGAGACGACGCCCACCAGCGTCACGTTCGGAATGTCATGGCCTTTGGCAATCATCTGGGTGCCGACCAGGATGTCGAAATTGCGCTCGCGGAAGTTGTTGAGGATATCTTCGAACTGCCGCTTGCCTGTGACGGTGTCGCGGTCGAGCCGCGCGATCCGCGCCTGCGGAAATTCTGCGTGCAGTTCATCTTCGACGCGCTCCGAACCCACGCCCATGAAGTGAATATGCTCGCTGTGGCATTTGGCGCAAACGGTTGGCACCTTTTCGGCATACCCGCAGTAATGGCAGAGCAGCCGGCGGTCACGGCGGTGCCAGGTCAGCGTGAGCGAGCAGTTGATGCATTCGACGCGGGCGCCGCAGGAACGGCATGCGACAAAACTCGAGAAGCCCCGCCGGTTCAACAGCACCATGACCTGCTCGTTATTCGACAGCCGCTCCCTGACCGAGTCGATTAGTGCTCGTGAGAAGACCGCGTGTTTGCGGGTTTCGAGAAACTCCTGCCGCATGTCGATCATGTTGACTGTGGGCATGGGCCGTTCAGCAATGCGGTCCGGCAGTTCCAGCAGCGTGTACTTGCCTGATGAGGCGTTGAAACGGCTCTCGAGGCTCGGCGTGGCGGAGCCGAGCACGACGCAGGCGCCGGCGGCCTGTGCGCGCACGATTGCGACATCGCGCCCGTTGTAGCGCGGGTTTTCTTCCTGCTTGTAACTCGCGTCGTGCTCTTCATCGACCACGATGAGCCCCAGATTTCTGACGGGAGCAAAAACGCACGAGCGGGTGCCGACGATCACGCTGGCGCCGCCCGCCTGAATGCGGCGCCACTGATCGGCGCGCTCAGAATCGGTAAAAGCGCTGTGCAGGATGGCGACCAGATCGCCGAAGCGCGCATAGAACTGCCCGGCTACGGCGGGTGTAAGCGCGATTTCCGGGACCAGCAACAATGCGCTCCTGCCGCAGGCGAGCGCCGCGTCAATGGCGTTGAGGTAAACCTCGGTCTTACCGGAGCCAGTGACTCCGTGCAGCAGGAACGTACAGAAGCCGCGTGACTCTATGCCTGCCCCAATCAGGTCGAAAGCATTGCGCTGCGCGGAGTTCAGTTCGTGTGGCGCACGGATCGGAGCGCTGCGGATTGCCATCGGCTCAACGGTCAGAGTCACGAGTTGCGCGCGGGCCAGAGCGCGGGCGGCGGTGCTCGCGTTCTTCACCATCGGTTCGAGATCGGCCAGATTGTGCGTGCCCGGATGCAGCGAAAGATAGGCCAGCAATTCGCGCTCGGCTTTTGGCAGCTTGCCGCCCGGCTCAGCAGCCGCAAGCGCAATGCGAAGCTTCGCGGCGGGAGCCCGCATGGGATCGCGTTCCTGATGGACCTGTTCCGAGACAATCCAGCCCTTGCGTTCGAGTGACTTCAGAACCTTGTCGGCGAGCGGGATCTTCCGCTTGAGATGGGCGGCGGAAAGATCCCTCGAAGCCAGCATCTGCATCACCTGATTCAGGGCGTCGTCATTCGAAGCATCGATGGAAAGCTGCTTAGAAGCATCGCGCCCCGCGTCGGTCAGCGAATAGATTTTGCCGGTTCGAATTTCGGCGGCCAGAGGCAGCATGGAGCGCAGGACTTCACCGAGCGGGGAACAGTAATAGCCGGAAATCCAGCGCGCCAATACAATCAGTTCGTCGCTGAGAACGGGTTCCACGTCGATGAGCCGCAGCGCGTCTTTCACGGTCATCGACGGCTTCTCATCATGAACGCGCAGCGCGACCCCGGTCATTTTGCGGGTGCCAAACGGAACGAGTACGCGCGCGCCAGGCTTCACGCGGTGCTGCAGAGTCAGAGGAAGCGAGTAGGTGAAAGTCTGGTCCAGCGGCACCGGAAGACTTACGTCGCAAAAGCGGGGCAACTCTAAGTGTAGCGGCGCGTTACGCTTTCAATGATGCAAACCACGAGTACCAGCGCGCCTTCGCCCGCGCGCATTTTCGAAACCCTGCGCCAGTTTCAGGAAAGCGCTGCGCTCAAGACCGCGATCGATCTGGGTGTCTTCACGGCGATTGCGGAGGGTGCCCGAAGCTCGGCGGAGATCGCGCAAAAGTGCGGGGCATCGGAACGCGGAATTCGGATTCTGTGCGACACATTAGCGGCAAACGAATTTCTCACGAAAGCAGATGAACGGTACTCGAACAGCGAGGACTCGGCGCTCTTTCTGGACCGCCGGTCGCCCGCTTACATGGGCGGCGCCGCCGAGTTCCTTTGCGAGCCGCAACTGATGATCGAAACGTTCAGGACGTTAACGGATTGCGTACGCAAAGGCGGAACCATGCTGCCGGGCGAGGGCAGCGTCAGCCCTGACAATCCCGTGTGGGTGACGTTCGCCCGCGCCATGGGTCCGCTCGCCGCGCATACGGGACAGCTTGTTGCGCAGAAACTGCCGGACAGCGGGGCGATTAGAGTACTCGATATAGCGGCAGGTCACGGGATGTTCGGGATCGCGATCGCGAAGCGGAATCCGGAAGCGCAGATTGTGGCTCTGGACTGGGCTCCGGTGCTCGAAACAGCGAAGGCGAATGCGCAGAGCGCGGGCGTTCAGGCGCGGTATGAAACCAGGCCGGGCAGTGCGTTCGATGTTGAATTTGGCGATGGCTATGACGTAGTTCTGCTGACGAATTTTCTGCACCACTTCGACGTCGAGACGAACGAAACACTGCTGCGCAAGGTTCATGCGGCACTGAGGCCCGGAGGCCGGGCCGTGACTCTCGAATACGTGCCTGAAGAGGACCGGATCAGTCCCAGGATGCCGGCGAGGTTCGCGCTTACGATGCTTTTTACGACGGAGCGCGGGGATGCCTATACGTTCAGCGAACTGGAGTCGATGTTCAGGAATGCGGGGTTTGCTTCGAGCGAGCACCACCGGCTGGAGACGCAGCAATCGGTTATCATTTCAACGAAATGAACATTGTTGCGGCGAAGCTTCATCATGTGTCGAGGCAGACTCAGAAGCTCGAGGAGACCCGGCGTTTTTATGTCGAGGTGCTGGGGTTCCGCGAGTTGTCGCGGCCCGGGTTTAACTTCGCGGGGGCATGGCTTTATGGGTCGGGGATTCAGATCCATCTGATCGACGAGCCGTTTGCGGCGCCGGGGGGCGATGCGAATCCGCGGGAGAATCACATTGCGTTTCAGATTGCTGACCCGGATGCGGCTGAGGCTGTGCTGAAGGAGCGCGGGATTGCATATCGGCGGCAAAAATCTTTAACCGGCAATGAACAGATATTCTTTCGTGATCCGGAAGGCTGGATGATCGAACTCGGCAATTATCCTGCTGAAATGGATCGGTAAGGTTCCTGTTTCGGGAGGGATAGAATGTCGGTCAGGAAGCTATGACCAGATCCTCCCGCATGGCAATTGCAGGCACGGCGCTGTTGACCGGCACCATTGCGATTCGTTTTGCGCTGGCGAATGCAAATCCGACGAACGTTCTAAGCGGCAATTCCGCTTTTGCCAGCTACAGCAATGTTAAAGCCGGAACGTGGCGGCATATCACGGCATTGGACCTGCCGAAGCCGAACGCTACGCCTTCAGCCAATAATGGCGCGCGAACGGTGGACCGCCCCGCGGACGCGTGGCCGGTTGCGCCAGCCGGGTTCAAGGTTGAACTCTACGCGACCGGGCTAATCACTCCGCGGGAGATCCGGAGAGCTCCGAACGGAGATTTGTTCGTTGCGGAAACTACAGGCAGCGGCGAGATTAAGATCTTTCGCGGCATGACTGCGGACGGCAAGCCACAGCAGACATCCACGTTCGCGACCGACCTGAATCAGCCGTTCGGGATGGCCTTCTATCCGCCGGGCAACAACCCGCAGTGGCTTTACGTGGGGAATACGAATGCGGTGGTTCGCATCCCGTATAAGAACGGAGATCTGAAGGCAGCCGGACCCGCCGAGGTGATTGTCCCGGGCATTCCTACCGGCGGCCATTCCACACGCGATGTGGTCTTCTCACAGGACGGCAAGCGCATGTTTGTATCGGTGGGCTCGCGGTCGAATGTGGACGATCCTGACACGGCGCCGGCTGAGTTCCGCCGCGCGAACATCCTCGAATACACGCCGGACGGGAAGTTCGTGAAAGTGTACGGGGCAGGCATTCGCAACCCGGTCGGCCTCGCGATCAACCCCATTACGAACGAGCTGTGGTGCTCTGTGAACGAGCGCGATGCGCTGGGCGATAACCTTGTGCCCGACTACATTACGCACGTGCAGGAGGGCGGATTTTACGGCTGGCCCTGGTATTACATGGGCAGCAATCAGGACCCGAGGCACGAAGGGAAGCACCCGGAACTGAAGGGCAAGGTGATTGTTCCCGATGTGCTGCTGCAGCCTCACAATGCATCGCTTGAGTTGACGTTTTACGACGGCAACCAGTTTCCCGCCGAGTATAAGGGCGACATCTTCGCGGCGGAGCATGGGTCCTGGAACAAGTCGGTCCGCACCGGTTATGAAGTGGTCCGCGTTCCGCTCGACAAGGGCCACGCATCCGGTATCTACGAGGATTTCCTGACGGGGTTCGTAACCGCAACGGGCGATGTCTGGGGCCGTCCGGTCGGCGTTGCGACGGCCGCAGATGGATCGCTGATGGTAACGGACGACGGCACCAAATCGATCTGGCGTGTGAGCGCAACGCGGAAGTAGCGCGCCTCAATCCTGATCGAAGAGACCTGCTCGGTTGATGCGCTCTCCTTTGAACATCACGAAGGATATTGCTTCAAGAGCTTTGACGTCCTGAAGCGGGTTGCCGTCGACCACCAGCATGGTCGCGTCCTTGCCTTTCTCGACTGAGCCAAAGCGGCTCTCGGACCGGAGAGCGCGCGCGGAATTCAGCGTTGCGGCCTGAATGGCGACCGAAACGGGAATGCCCGCCTCTACCCACAACGCGATTTCGTGCTGGATTGTGGGCCCGTGGAAGACGAGCATATTGCCGGCGTCCGACCCGGTGACGAGAGTCACGCCGGCCTTCCAGGCGCGCATTAAATTGTCGCGCGCGATATTCATGTCAACGGGATAATCGCCGATCGATTTGCGCATCGCCACTGACTCAGGCGACTGAATCATCCTGCGTGTGGAAGCAAGAATCTTCGCGGGCACAACCTGCTGGACGAGCGAACGATTCATCAGGTCGAGTTTGCCCGCCGCGAATTGCGGGAACGCTTCGCCGACGCTGAGAGTGGGGTCGTAGGTGATGCCGTTCTTCGCCATTGCCGCGAAATCGCTGTCGGGAATTCGCTGCCGGAAGGAGCCATGCTCGATTCCGTTCGCGCCGGCTTGAATGGCGTCTTCGACATCCCGAACGTCGCCGGTGTGGACGACGAAACGCAGGTTGGTGGCGTGCGCCTCGGACGCGATGGCGTTGAGAAGCTGAGGATCGAGGCGGTTGAAGACCGAGCCGCCGGCACCCGCTTCCATGATGGCTTTGATGCCGTCTACGTTCATCTTTTTGAGCGCGTCCACCTGCTGCCGGGCTTCGTCCGGCGTCTTCGGCATCCGGAGGAACTGAGTTTCAATGCGCTCGCGCACCGCCGCGGGAACACTGCGGAAGAACTCCGTGCCGTGGCCGCCGGGAGTGGTGAATAGGGGGCCGACGAGGAAGAACTCCGATCCGAGCCTCTCGCCGCTGTTGACCAGTTCGCGGACTTTCAGAACTGAATCGAGCGAATCTCCGACACTCTTGACCGCAGTCACGCCGCTGTAGAGATATGCCGCCAGTTCGCGCTCGGCCGCCTTATTCGCGTCGTAGTCTTTGTAATCGTCGATGAAGCCGCCAGGCTGCCCCAGATGCACGTGCATATCGATGAGGCCTGGGAGAATGGTTTTGCCAGCGGCTTCGATGCTGCCGGCCTTCAGGGTTTTCGGATCCGGAATATTGCCGTCGTAAATCTCAGCAATCTTACCGCTCCTGACAAGCACCGCGCCGTTTTCAATCACCTTGCCGTTGCCAATTACAATGCGGGCGTTGCGGATGAGAGTTGTGTCGGAGCGAGACAGTTCGCGCGTGATGATACGGGTTTTCCGAACGTTGTCTTTCGCGTGCGCCTGCCATGCGCCCAGTACGAAGAACGGCAGCAGAACCGCAGTGACCCAGAGTTTCGAGGCGGGCCGGATCTTCTCTTCCTTCTCCCAGCGGAAGAGCTTCACGCAGAGTAACAATCCGACGATGGTGGTGAGCAGCAGGGCCCCGACGGCCTGCCAGTTCGCGGCGAGAGATTCCTGACGCATGAGGATGCCCTGCAGACCGGTCATGATGTAAGTCGCCGGGATGAACTGGGTGAGCGTCAGGAGCCAGTTCGGGAATAACTGCACAGGAAACGACGCGCCGCTGAGGAAGAGCATCGACATATAGATGATCTGGATGAGGATGTTGCTCTCCTGCATGGAATTGGCGACGGACGCGATGATGAGCCCGATGGACCGCATCGCGACCACTCCCAGCGCAACGAAGAAGAGCATGGTGCCGACATTCACAGGCACCTGCATTCCGTAAAGAGTTTTGGCGAGGACGAGCAGCAGCAGCACCACGGGAAGGTAAACGACGATGCCCGTTACGATGGATGCCACCAGCAGCGGCAAAGGTGAAATGGGCGCGACTTTGTAGCGGCGCAGGATATTGGTTTCACGTTCCTGGACGGCACGGATGCCCGCACCCATCAAGCCGTTGCCGAGCATTCCAATGACAAGAACCATGGTGAGGACCTGAAGAATGGCTCCGCCCTGCTCGGCGTGGAACGCCTGCGCGAAGGTGAAGAAGAACGCAAGCGGCAGGAGGCAATTGAAGAAGATAACGGATCGCTGCCGTGCGGCGAGCCTGATATCCATTCCGATCAGCGCTATATACGGTTTCATTAATCCCTCAGCCTCTTTCCTGTCATTTCGATAAAGACGTCTTCGAGCGTGGGGCGGCTCAGGTGAACATCTTCCAGCCCAAGTCCCTGCGTATCCACCCATTTCACAATTTCGACCAGCGTCCTGGCAGGTTTGTCTGAGGCCACTGTGAGACCGCGCTTGCTTTCGGAGAGGGTGGTCTGCGTGGCGTGCGGCCATTCCGGCATCGCGACAAACTCAAGCGATCGTTCGCAAATGATTTCGATGGTGGATTTGGCGATGCTTTTGTCCTGCAGCTCGCGAGGCGTTCCGATGGCGATTACTTTTCCGGAATCGACAATGGCCACGCGGTCGCACAGTTTCTCGGCTTCTTCGATGTAATGCGTGGTGATGAGGATGGTGCGCTTTTCGGCGCGCAGTTCTTCGACGAGGGAGTGGATTTCGAGGCGGACCTGGGGATCGAGCCCGGTGGTCGGCTCATCGAGAAACAGCAGCGAAGGGTCGTTGATGAGACCGAGGGCAATGGCAAGCCGCTGCTTCTGGCCGCCCGAAAGAGTGGAATAGAAGGCGTCGCGTTTGTCCCAGAGCTGGAGGCGCTTCAACAGATCGGTCGGGTTCAGCATTCTGCTGTAGAGGGCGCCGAAGAGGCTCAGGGCTTCTGAAACTTTAATCTTGTCGGGCAGGTTGGTGGCCTGGAGGCAGACGCCGATGCGGTCTTTGAGCTGCGTCTTCTGCCTGTCGGGGTCGTAGTCGAGAACGCGGACTTCGCCGCTGGTGCGCTGCCGGATGCCTTCAAGTATTTCGATTGTGGTGGTTTTACCAGCGCCGTTCGGACCCAGCAGCCCAAAGACTTCGCCCGTATGGACCTCGAAATCGATGCCCTTCACGGCCTCAAATTCCCCGTACTTTTTACGAAGCCCCGCTACTGATATTGCGTTGGTTTGGCTCATGCGTTCGTTTCAGATTAAACGAGGAGATGAGCCGGAATGTTCATTAGAAGATGAAATGCGGGTATTGCCGAGGAATCGACGCTGGCCGTGATGGCTAATGTTCTCCTGGATTGCCGCCGATAGACAAACAGAAAATGACTTTGACACGGGTTCTCGGGAAAGGTCCCACGGCTGAAAAGAAGGCAGAGATTCTGAATCGCGTGGCGTCGATCCTGCTGCAGGGTGTGGCGCGGCACGCATTTCAATACAGTAAGCCGGGGTTTGCCCGGTTTGAGAGCGCGATTAAAACAATCAGGGCCGAGTTCGACGGGAATCTGGACGAAGATGAGCCGCTGCAACTCGCCGCATCGGCAGTCCGGGTTATGGAAGAGCACAGCGATGCCACTGCTCGCCACATGCGCGCCAGGCAGAACGAGACAGAGGCATTTGTGGCCACTCTTACCGAGACTTTGTTCGATATCGCAAAAGCGCCGCCGCAGTTGATGATGCGCTTTAAAGAAGTCGAGCGGGATTTTGCTCTCGCGAGCAGCGCCGAGGAAATCGCTGCGGTGAAGGGGCGGCTTTCGAAGCATCTGGCCGAGTTGTGCAACCTTGCTCCGGCGAATCAGGCGAAGGCTCAGCCGGTTTACGGTATGACGGACCTGCTGACGGGTTTACCGGACGCCGGATCTGCCCGCGCCGCGATTGAAGCGGTCTGGAACGATCGCGAAAAACGGTACCTTGCGATGGTGGTGCTCGACCGGCTGGAGGCGATCAACGTCCGCTTCGGGTACAAAGCCGGGGACGAAATGCTGGTGGCCGTGAAGCAGCATCTGACGCGCAGCGCGGGCTCGGGCGATCAGTGGTTCCGCTGGCGGGGTCCGTGTCTTGTGGCGCTAATGCAGCGTGACGGATCGGAAACGGAGGTGGGTGAGGAACTCTCGGCACTTACATCCGGCCGGATCGAGCAAAGAGTGAAGATTAAAGACCGGCAGTTGACCGTTCCCGTGCTGACGTGCTGCGCCGCTTTCGATTTGAACGGGGTTCCCAGTGTCGACGATCTGATCTGTCAGTTAAACGACTTCGCATCCACCCGCTCCCGCAGCGATGCTTAGAGCGCCGACGCCTGGAGCCGATGCTACATTGATAAAAGTGTCCATGACCCAAGTGCCGGCGGGGAGCCGCGCCGCTATCTCCGGAGCCGCTGGTTTTCTCGGATCTCACTTCTGCGATCGCCTCTTAGCCGAGGGGATGGAGGTGATTGCGCTCGACAACCTGATTACGGGGTCGGAGCGGAATATCGCCCATCTTCGGGAGAACCCGAAGTTCCATTTTCGCCTGCACGACGTTACGCGGCCGGTCGAGATCGAAGGGCCGATCGATTTCGTGCTGCACCTGGCTTCGCCTGCCAGTCCGAAAGATTATCTGGAACATCCCGATCGAGACGCTTGATGTGGGATCGCTCGGGACGCGCCAGATGCTCGAACTGGCGCAACGCAAGGATGCCAAGTTTCTGCTGACATCTACGTCGGAATCTTACGGAGACCCGTCGGTTCATCCGCAGGTGGAAACGTACTGGGGAAATGTAAATCCGGTCGGGCCGCGGTCCTGTTATGACGAAAGCAAACGGTTTGCTGAAGCCCTGACGATGGCGTACCAGCGGTCGCGCGGAGTACGGACCAGTATCGCCCGGATCTTCAACACGTACGGGCCGCGGATGAAGCTCAATGACGGGCGCGTGGTGCCGGCTTTCATGGATCAGGCGTTGCGAGGGGAGCCGATCACGATTTTCGGGACCGGTTCGCAGACGCGCAGTTTCTGTTATGTCAGCGATTTGATCGAAGGCCTGTACCGGTTGCTGCTTTCCGAAGAAGTGTACCCGGTAAACGTGGGGAATCCGCGCGAAATGACGATTCTCGAGTTTGCGACCGCGATCACGGAATTGACGGGAAGCAAGGCCGGGCTGGTGCATCATCCGTTGCCCGAAGACGATCCGAAGCAGCGGCAGCCGGATATTACGAAGGCAAAGCGGATTCTCGGATGGGAGCCGGTCGTCGGGCTGGAAGAAGGGCTCGGCACACGGTCGAGTACTTCCGTCCGCTGGCGGTTCGGGCCTAAAAAAGGCGAACCCGAAGGTTCGCCTTTTCCGGTCCGTTTGGAGAGAACGACTAATCCTGACCGTTCGCTTTCAGTTTCTCGCGCTGTTCGCGCAGAACGGCTTTGCGGCTCAGCTTGATCTTGTTGCCTTCAAGCCCGAGCACCTTCACCAGGATCTGATCGCCTTCTTTCAGCTCATCGCGAACTTCCTTGATCCGGTTCTCCGCGATTTCGCTGATGTGCAGCAAGCCGTCGGTACCGGGGAAGATCTCGACAAACGCGCCGAAGTCCACCAGCCGAACCACCTTGCCCAGATAGGTCTTGCCGACTTCCGCCGTGGCCGTGAGGTCGCGCGATGATCTGCAGAGCCTTCTTGGCCGCAACCGGATCGTTCGACGCCACGTGAATGGTGCCGTCGTCCTCGACATCGATCTTGACGCCGGTCTGCTCGATGATGCCGCGGATGACCTTGCCGCCGGGTCCGATGACGTCGCGGATCTTATCCTGCGGAATCTTCGTGGTGTAGATGCGCGGCGCGTACGGCGACATCTCCGCGCGGGTAGCCTGCAGAACCTCATCCATCTTGCCGAGGATGTGCAGGCGGCCCTGCTTTGGCCTGATCCAGCGCTTCCTTCATCAGGGTCCGTGGTGACGTTCGGAACCTTGATATCCATCTGCAGGGCGGTGATGCCCGTCCTTCGTGCCGGCGACCTTGAAATCCATGTCGCCGTAATGATCTTCGGCGCCCGCGATGTCGGTCAGGATGGCGTACTTATCGCCTTCCTTCACCAGACCCATGGCAACGCCGCCGACCGGGGCGGTGATCGGCACACCGGCATCCATCAGCGCGAGACTCGCGCCGCAGACGGTCGCCATGGAGCTGGAACCGTTCGATTCCAGAATGTCGCTGACCACGCGGAGCGTGTAGGGGAACTTGGCTTCGTCCGGCAGAATGGCGCGATAACCGCGCGTTCCGCCAGAGCGCCGTGGCCGATTTCGCGGCGGCCGGGGCCGCGCATGAAGCCGACTTCGCCGACGCTGAACGGCGGGAAATTGTAGTGCAGCATGAAGCGTTTGAACGCCTCGCCCGGTTCCAGCAGTTCGATCGCGCTGTTCGTCGTCTTTGGTGCCGAGAGTGACCGTAACCAGCGCCTGCGTTTCGCCGCGCGTAAAGAGCGCCGAACCGTGGGTGCGCGGCAGCACGCCGGTTTCGCCCCAGATGGCGCGAACTTCGTCGAACTTGCGGCCATCGGGACGGCGGCGCGCGTCCAGCATTTCGTCGCGGAAGATCTTTTCCTTCAGCGCGTCGAAGAGCTTGCCGGCTTCCGACTTTCTTCTCGTCGGCGGCTTCTTCGACCACGCGATTCATGCAGCGCATCGATCTCGGCGTAGCTTTCGAGCTTGTCGTACTTCTTCGTGTCCAGCGCGTCGGTCAGTTCGGCGCGGACCTTCTTTTCGATCGCTCGCGTACAGTTCCTGCGTCGAGCTCGGCGCGGCGTGTAGGTCCTTCTTGGTCTTGCCCGCAGCGGCCACCAGCTGCTTCAGAACTTCGATGATCTTTTTGCAGCATTCGTAGCCCGTGTTCGAGCGCGCCGAGGACTTCTTCTTCGGAAACCTGCTGCGCGCCGGCTTCCACCATCACGATGCCCTGCTCGGTGGCCGGCAACGATGATGTTCAGCTTCGAGGCGCGGCCTTCGGTGTAGGTGGGATTCGCGACGTACTTGCCGTCCACCATGCCGACGCGCACCGCGGTGACAAGGTGATGAAACGGAATATCGGAGATTGCCAGCGCCGCACCGGCGCCGACGATGCCGAGCACGCCGGGATCGGTTTCCGGATCGGCCGAGAGCACCATCGCGATGATCTGGGTGTCGTTCAGATAGCCTTCCGGGAAGAGCGGGCGCATCGGACGGTCGATCATCCGGCTGGTCAGAATTTCCTTTTCAGACGGCCGGCCTTCGCGCTTGATGTACCCGCCGGGAATCTTGCCGGCCGCATAGGTATATTCGCGATAGTCGCAGGTGAGGGGGAAAAAGCCCTGATCCGGCTTGGGTTTGGCGGCAGTGCAGGCGGTGACCAGCACCACGGAATCGCCCATCCGGACAACGACGGAGCCACCGGCCTGTTTGGCGATCTTGCCGGTTTCAAGCGTGAGCTTTTTGCCGTCGAGATCGACTTCAAATTTTTGTACGTTCATGTGTTGAGTGCCAGGTTACGTTCCCTGGACGTCCTTTTTTGATGGCCGAAAAATCGGCTGAATTCTGGCGAGGGGGAGTGGACAGGAGGGATCGTGCCTGCGAGAGCTGCAGGCCGTGCGGAGCCGCAGCCGGAGATGAGGCCGTCGAGGCGAGTGGTCAGATTCCACCTGCTTCGAGTATGCAACCAGCGATGATTAGTGGCGGATGGAAAGCTTCGTCAGAACGCTCTTATAACGTTCGGGACCGTTGCGCTTGAGGTAAGTCAACAGCCGCCGGCGTTTGGCCACGAGGATCAACAGACCCCGCCGCGAGGAATGATCTTTCTTGTGTGTTTTGAAATGCTCCGTCAACTCAATGATGCGAGTGGTTAACAGCGCGATCTGGACTTCCGGCGACCCGGTGTCGGACTTGTGGGTCTGGTTCCGGATCACTACCTGCCGTTTTGCTTCTCCCGCCAATGCCATCTAAAGGGTTACTACTCCTGTTTTTCTCTTTACTCGTTTGTATCAAGCCCAGTGTAACACAGTGGCCCAGTGCGATATCGGCGGAAAACCTTCAACAAACAGCCGAGGGTTCCACCATTTATGAGTAAGCGCTTTCCGGTTATTCTGACCCGGGAAATTTATTCCATGCCTCACGGTAGATCAAGACTTTTCCGGGGACATGCTGAAAATGATCTCGCAGAACGCCCATCGAAGGAATGAATCGCACGCGATCTCGGGGTTTCGTTAGTCACTGTCTCGAGGGTCTCAGAACCCTCGCGAGATCAGGAACTCGTTACCTGCCGAATCAGGAAGCCGAACCGGGCCGACCGCCGCATGCCGGGGAGAGGCTTCATTGGGGGTTTCACACCGCTGCAGCGCGGGCGAGGAGAAGATCGCGTTCGCGACTGTTTCGGGTCAGGGCTGCGGCGCGCTCGAACTCGGCGCGGGCTTCAGGGAGGCGGCCGAGTTTGTACAGGAGATCGGCGCGAACGCTGGGGAGAAGATGATAGCCCGCAAGCGAGGGTTCGTGAAGCGAGCAGATCTACGAGTGTGAGCCCGGCCTCGGGTCCGTGGGCCATGGACACCGCGACGGCGCGGTTGAGCTCGATTACGGGGGAGGGGCTGAGCCGGGCGAGTTCTGAGTAGAGGTCCACGATGCGAAGCCAGTCGGTTTCGGAAGGCGTGCGGGCGCGGGCATGGCATGCGGCGATCTCGGCCTGTATGAGATACGGGCCGCGGCGCGCCGTTGATTTTATGGGCGCGTTCAATTGCGGCCAGTCCGCGCTGGATCAGGAGTTGATCCCACAGCGCGCGGTTTTGGTCGAAGAGTAACACCGGTTCGCCGGTAGAACTGACGCGGGCGCGTGTGCGGGAAGCCTGGATCTCCATCAGGGCGACCAGGCCGTGGACCTCGGCTTCCGCGGGTGTGAGCTCGGCCAGGATGCGGCCAAGCCGGAGCGCGTCTTCGCAGAGGGTGGGGCGCATGAGATCGTCGCCCGCAGTGGCGGAGTAGCCCTCATTGAAGATCAGGTAAATGACTTCGAGTACTGAGGAGAGGCGGGCGGCGAGTTCCGGGCCGCGGGGGACTTCGAAAGGGATATGTTTGCCAGCGAGGGTGCGTTTGGCGCGGACAATGCGCTGCGCGATGGTGGATTCCTGGGTGAGGAAGGCCCGGGCGATCTCGTCGGTGGTGAGCCCACCCAGCAGTGCGGAGAGTGAGCGCGGCGCGGGACTCGGCGGGGAGGACGGGATGGCAGGCGATAAAGACCAGCCGGAGGAGGTCGTCGCTGATCGTGCTGTCGAGAGTGGATGCGGTGTCCGGCGAGGTTTGCTCGAGGGCTTCGAGTTCACGCGCGAGCTCTCCGTGTTTGCGCCTGGCGACGGCGTTCCGGCGGAAGAAATCGATAGCACGGCGCCTGGCGATTGCAGTCAGCCATGCGGCGGGATTCGCGGGGACTCCGGAATCAGGCCACTGCTCGAGGGCGGCGACCAGCGCCTCCTGAGCAAGGTCTTCGGCTAGCCCGACGTCACGGGTGAGGCGGGCAAGTCCGGCGATGAGGCGCGCGGAATCGATGCGCCACACGGCTTCGATGCTTCGATGCGTCGCTTGACGTGCGGCCTGATGTGGATCGGTAGCAGACACTGCTACCGATCACATCAGCTTTCGATCGGTGGATGCAACTCCGGCTAGATGTTAGCGGTCTGATTCGGCAATTCAGCCCGACGTTCGTACTTTGTGGCGGATCTGCTCTTCCGTGAGGATGGGTGCGAAGTCTTCCATCTCAAAGACCTGGCGAATTTCGACCTCGTAATCGCCCGCACTGCAGTTGGGGCTGCGCTTGACCCACTCGATAGCCTCTTCAAGGGACTTGACCTGCAGGATCGAAAACCCGGCGATGAGTTCCTTCGATTCCGTGAAGGGACCATCTATGACGGTGCGGGAGTTGCCGGAGAATTTGACCCGTGCGCCTTTGGAACTGGGGTGAAGACCATCGGCCGCGAGCAGGACGCCGGCTTTCATCAGCTCTTCGTTATACTTGCCCATCTCGATCATGAGCTGTGGGTCGGGGAGTGCGCCTTCTTTTTCTGACTCTGCCGTTGCTTTACCGATGACCATGAATCGCATTGTTTAATCTCCTTTTTGCTATTTGCTGGCCGTCTGACTTGGCAATTCAGCGCGGAGCTCTACTTTCTGCCGAATCTGCTCTTCAGAGAGGACGGGTGCAAAGTCTTCCATCTCGAAGACCTGCCGGATTTCGATTTCCGAGTTGACGCGGTGGGGGTTGGGGCACCGTTTAACCCATTCGATGGCTTCGGCAAGAGATTTGACCTGCCACAGCCAGAAGCCGGCGACAAGCTCCTTCGTCTCTGCGAACGGGCCATCGATGACGGTGCGGGACTTGCCGGAAAATCTCACCCGTGCGCCCTTGGAACTGGGCTGGAGGCCATCGGCCGCGAGCAGGATGCCGGCCTTAATGAGTTCTTCGTTGTACTTGCCCATTTCCGCCGCGAGTTGTGCGTCAGGGAGGGCGCCTTCTTTTTCCGATTCTGCTGTTGCTTTAACGATGACCATGAATCGCATTCTGGATCTCCTTGTGGTTTGAGAGAGGTTCGAAGCTATTGGGCGGCTGTTGCCGGACTATTAAACTGGCTCTCTGCTCATACGTCGAATGGGGTCCGGGCAAATCGACATGAGGACGGAACTTGAACGATTATTTTTGCGCGGGAGGTCGGGAGATCATTTTGGAGGAGAGAGTCCGGACAAAAGGATGATGTGGACCTAAAAAGCGTCAGAGTCCTGATTCAGAGGGGAAAGACGGAGGCGGCGCAGCGTTTGGGGAGGCTCACAGGAGAGTCGGGCCGGATGGAAACAGTCGACTCAGTCGGACGAGTGGAACTTTGATCGCGAATTCCAGCTTCGACCCGGCCGATCAGGGGCGACCGGTCTAAATGCAATTAAACGTAGGGTTTTGTTGGAGGTGCGGGTCGGGATCGAACCGACGAATAAGGGTTTTGCAGACCCTGGCCTTACCACTTGGCTACCGCACCGGTGACGTGGGTCTCTTTGAAACATAGCGCGGCTGACCATTGGAAGTCAATTCGCCGGGCGATGGCGGTACTACCGGCAGCAGCAGATACGAGTGCCGCGTTCGGTCGTGATATACCGTCTGCGTCGCTTTCCGCAACTCTTTTTCGTCCGCGATCGGCGCGTCCTGTATTCGGATTTCGGTCGAAACGCGGGAAATTGCTGCTCGAAATCTCGAGTCGGATTCGGTGCCCCGCGCGAAACACATTGCTTGTCACACCGGCGTCGATATTTAGGCTGGTACACTTCTCCCGGCGTCATCAGTTTGGGCCGCTCGAGCGAGTCGCGGTACCGGACCCGCAGGATGCCATCCGTCAGGTTGCGGGCTTCACCGGTCGGAAAGACATCGACCAGCTTTGCGGTGAAATCCGTATCGGGCGCCGTGGATGAGGCGAACAGAACCACCTTGATCGGGCCGGTGACTTCGACATCGGACGGCAGAACGCGCGAACTGTAGACCAGGACGTCATGCCGTTTTTCCACCGCGCGCTGGTCCATCGGCCCCCACGGGAAAATTCGGTTGTTGCAGCAAACCGCGCCGCCCGTGGTGGGAACGGGCTTATTCGGATCGTAGACGAAGGTATCGGCGGGGGCATGCTTGTCCGCCTGGTCGCCCAGAGCGCCGTCGCCGTAGATCGAGTTGGCACGTGTTTGAGCACTCAGATAAAACTTCGTATCGCGCGCCCGGGAAAGCGGCCATTCGTCCTCATCACGCCATTTATCGATGCCCATTACGAAGATCCGGACGGGATGGACGGGCTCAGATTCCGGTTTCCCTTTGAGCCAGCGGTCGAACCAGCGCAACTGCTCGGGCCGCAGCGGGACGGCGGCGGCCTTGCCGAAATTCACCCCCGGAAACGGCGTATTGAAGGTATGCGCCCAGGGCCCGATCATGATGCGGTTGTCTGAGGTGGAACTGCTCAGGCTCGTGAAGGCGTCGAGATCGCTTTCGACGTAGTTGTCGTACCAGCCTGCCGACCGAATACACAGGCACACGGATGTCTTTGAAGTGCTCGCGCACGCTCGAGTTTTTCCAGAACCGATCGTAAGTGGGGTGATCCGAAACGACCTGCCACAGGGTGCTGGGCGCACCGGCGGCAAGTGAATCGGCCTGGCGCGTGGGCAGCATCCAGATGAACTTGCGAAAGTCGGGCGGCACGTAGTCTGGCGCGCGCAGGTTTTCCGAGACCCAGAGCAGGCGATGGCCAAGTTTCATGGCGCCGCCTGTCGAGTAAAAGCGGTCGAGATAATCGTCATCGCCGGCAACGTAGGGGAAGATGGCCTTCAGGTGGGGGTTCTTCGACATGGCCGCTTTCCACTGCACAATGCCCAGATAGGAGCCGCCGTACATTCCGACGTTGCCGTCCGACCAGGGCTGCGCGGCAATCCAGTTCAGCGTGTCGTCTGCCGTCGTTCACTTCCTGGTTGATGGGCTCGAATTCGCCTCCCGACCCATTGCGGCCGCGGACATCCTGAACCACCACCGCATAGCCGTGTTCGACGAACGACTGGAAATTGGCGGTGAGTTCGGCGCCTTTGCCGTAGGGCGTCCGCAGAAGCACAGTGGGGTAGCGCGCCGGGGCAGAGGGGCGGAAAACATTGGCGCTCAGGCGGACGCCGTCGCGCATGGGTACCGCAACATCGAACAGGCGCACGGGCGCGGCCGCGAAAAGCGGGATTCCGATCGCGGCTATGCCGATGAGGCTGCGCACATTACCTCGTAGTACTTCCGGGCCGCGACAGCGAGCGAGTGATGCTCGCGAATGTGACGGCGGGCTTCGGCTCCGATCCCGTCGGCGATGGCCGGGAATTCGGAAACCAATATCATATGGTCCAATAATTCCGCAGCTTCGGCAACGCCGGGCGAGACACGAAGGCAGGCACTGGGTGGAATCGCGCTGTTCTCGGCGTTGTCGGTCAGGATAACGGGTTTGCCTGCGCCCATCATTCGGATCGCGATGCCGGAGGTTTCGCCGGCGGCAGGGTAACGCAGGTTCACGCAGCAGTCGACGGCACGTGAGGCAATCGCGAGGTCGCGCGCGCTGAGACGTGGCAGGCGGATCGTACCGGGGTGTTTGCTCTCCGAATTGAGGAGCCGTGCAAGGTCTTTCGAGACGACTTCCCCGGCGAGCAGGAGCGCGGTTCCCGGGCGTTCCGCATGCAGGCGGTTGAAAGCCCGAAGCGATGGCAGAACGCGTTTGGTTTCGCGGAGGTAGCCGAAAATTCCGAATAATACGGTGCCAGCGGGAACTCCGATGCGGTCACGGAACAGCGCTGCGTCGGCGGCATCGGGCTGGTTCAGGCTTTCGAAAAAGTGGGGTACCTGATGGACGCTTTTCGCGCCGTGCTCTTTGGCAATCGCTTCGGCGCCCGGGTTATGAACGATGACGGCACGGGACCGCTCCAGAACGCGCTTGAGCATCGGGTAACGGAAGTAGCGGGCGTCAGCGGCGGAGGCGCCGCGCTCCGCCCATAGATCTTCAGCCAGGTGCCGGGACCACTCGCCGTAGTTGTAGACGAATTCGGCGATGTACTCTTCGCGCGGGAGCGTACCCAGAAGGAAATGGTGCAGCACAGCATCATGGAGAACGATCACGCCGGGCGTGGCGAGCGCGTCACGATAAATCGCCGCGTGCAGCCGGTTGTTTCCGAGATGATAGAGCGGGACGGGTGGCGGGTTTAGTCGCAGGAGCGCCGGGTGGAGGGTTTCCGCGTAATCCGCAACGCCGCTGTGAGAACCGGGCGCGGGCGCATAAAAATTCAAACCCGTTTCCTGCGTCCGAACAGTGCCGTGCCCACGCGGACCCAGGAAGCGCCTTCTTCAATGGCGACTTCCAGATCGTTCGACATTCCCATCGAGAGTTCCGGGATGTGGAATGTTTGGGCGAGTTCCCGCAGCCGCGCGAAATAGGGGCGCGATTCTTCCGCATCTTCAGACCACGGCGGCACTGTCATCAATCCGCGCAAGCGGCAGATTCGGGCAGGCGCGCACGGCGTCCACAATGGCGGGAAGATCGGATTCCGAAGCGCCGCTTTTCGCTTCCTCTGAAGACAGCTTCACTTCGATCATGACCTCGAGCGGTTTGCCCTCCGCATCGAGGCGGGAGGCGAGTTTGGCGCTGTCCACGGTGTCGATGGAGTAGAACATCTGAGCCGATTTTTTGGTTTTGTTGGTCTGGAGATGTCCGATCAGGTGGAAGCGGGCATCCGCAAGATCGGCTACAACAGGGGCTTTCCGTTCCATCTCCTGCACGTAATTTTCGCCGAAATCGCGCAGCCCGAGCGAGTAGGCGTCGCGAATCGCTTCCGGGCCGAACATCTTGGTTACGGCGAGCAGGCGCACGGATTCAGGCGCTCTGCGGGCGCGGGCGGACGCGTTCGCAATGCGCTCGCGGACGGCCGCGAGATTGTGCTCAAGAGTGTCAGCCACGAAATTGATGATAATTGACGTTCGTTCGCCGCCCGTTGGAATACGATTGAACCTGAGTGCGGCGCCCAAAATATCTCTGGTTCAAGGTTTCGATCGGCACGGGTCTGGTGCTTGGGCTGTTGCTGCTGCTCCAGACGGTCTTCACGTATCGGTACGTTAAGAGCAGTCTGGTGCGGCAGGAAGCGGCGCGGGAGGCGGACCGGCGGCTTCTGTCGATCGGAAGGGCGGCGCGGCTGACAGGTACACGCGAATCGGCAACGCTCGCGCCGGTGCTGCACGAACTCGTACACGAGGCGCCCCAGCAGGTGGCCTGGATCCGCATCCTGAACGCGCGTGGGGAAGTGGTTGCGGAGAGCGAGAAGGTGGAGGGCGCTCCCAGCTATGCGCCGGGTAGTTTGATGAAACTTCTGGGCGACCGTGAGCGGCACCCGGAAGAGCGGGTCACGAAGGCCGGTGGCGTTGTGATCACTCTGAATCCGCTTCGGTTCGGGCCTCCGGACGGGGCTCCTCGCACCGCGCCGCCCGAAGCGAGCGCCACGCCGACCTCGGCCCCAGCCTGAGTTTGTGGAAGTCGCTGTCTACCTGAGCGGGGTTTCGACACACTTCGGCAGGCTGCAGGAAAACCTAGTGCTGGGTTGCCTGGCCGCGCTGGCCCTGCTCGCCGCCGTGGTGGTGATCGGGCTGCGCTTTCCTCACTACATGCACGGGAAACATATCGAGGAAGAGTTGTCGCTCGCGCGCAGGGTGCAAACCGATTTGTTCCCGGCGGACACCGCGCTTGTAAAAGACCTGGCGTTCGCGGCGAGGTGCGTTCCGGCCTATCAGGTGGGCGGCGACTTATACGACGTCTTTGAGACTGATGACGGCGAGGTTGCGCTGCTGCTGGGCGATGTCTCGGGAAAGGGCTTGCCCGCCGCGCTGCTGATGGGCGTGGTTCAGGGAGCGGTGCGCGCGAGTTGCGGGACAGGATCTTCGCTGAATCACGAACAGGCTGCAGAGCGGCTGAATCACCTGTTGTGCATGAAGACGGCGCGTGAGCGGTTTGTAAGTCTGTTCTGGTGCTACGCAGATCGGCGCGAGGCAGTGCTTCGATACGTGAATGCGGGACATCTGCCGCCTCTGCTGGTTCGGCACGACGGCGCGGGCCCCAGGGTCATCAGGCTCGATGAGGGCGGTCCCGTGCTGGGTCTGCTGCCCGGGGCACGTTACAAACAGGCGAGCGTGCCAATCTGTCCGGGCGACTTGCTGGTCCTGTTCTCCGACGGCATTCTGGAAGCGGCCAACGCGCACGATGAAGAATTCGGGGAGGCGGGAGTCGTCGCGTCGATTGAGCGCAACTGGAACGGTACGCCCGAGGACATCTGCGCGGCCATTCTGGCCGATGTCAGTGCGTTTTTGGGGAAAGAACTTCCACAGGACGACCAGACGTTACTGGTCGCACGCCTTGAGCACATAACCGCTCCCGTGATCAAGCCCACAGGATCGCTTAGCGCCCTCGGCGTGTGTTAATTCTGGAGCGTGCCCGCGCTCCTCTACGATGGCGATTGCGCCTTTTGCCGGATGTGGGTGGATTTCTGGCGCAGCCTCACCGGAGATGCGGTTGAGTATGTGCCGTACCAGGCGGCGGCCGGTCGCTTTCCCGATGTTCCTGCCGCTGAGTGTCAACGCGCGGTTCAGTTCGTAACGGAAGACCGCCGCTACAGCGCGGCTGAAGCGGTATCTGAGCTGGCCCGATATGCTCCGGGTTACGAGTGGCTGCCGCGCGCCTACGGAAAGGTTCCCGGGTTTCGATTCCTCGCGGAGTTCTTGTATCGGTTCATTGCAAGCCATCGGAACGCCGGGTATCGTGTCACGCGCGCGCTCTGGGGCGCAAGGGTGGAGCGTCCGACGTATCGCGCGGCATCGGGATTATTTGCGAGCGTCCTCGCGTTCATTTACCTGATCGCGTTTGCATCGTTTGGAATGCAGGTTCGCGGGCTGATCGGGTCTAACGGGATTTTGCCGGTCGCGATGTTTTTGCGGATGGCTGCTTCCGACGCGGGCGGGCCGGCCAGGTGGAAGCTTCCGACGATCTTCTGGTGGACACAGAGCGATTTCGCACTGCTCTCGATCTGCTGGGGCGGCGTGGCGCTGGCTGCCGTCGCAATTCTTGCGCGTCCGCACAGCAAGTGGCAGCGGGGCATCTTTGCGGTGTTGTTTGTTTATTACCTGTCCATCGTTTCCGCGGGGCAGGTCTTCATGTCTTACCAGTGGGATCTGTTGCTGCTGGAAGCGGGTTTTCTGGCGATCTTTCTGCGCCCGTCGCTGCCACGCGTGTGGCTCTTCCATTGGCTGCTGTTTCGGCTGATGTTCGAATCGGGTCTGGTGAAGCTTCTAAGCCATGACCCTACCTGGCATAACCTGACGGCTCTCACGGTGCATTATGAAACGCAGCCATTGCCCACGGCCCTCGCGTGGTACATGGCGCAGGCCCCTCAATGGTTCCACAAAGCATCGGCGCTCGGTGTCTTTGCAATCGAACTTATCCTGCCATTCTTCATCTTCGGTCCGCCGCGCCTGAAGCGAATTGCCGCATACGGGACGATTGCCCTGCAGGCGCTGATTTTCGCCACCGGAAATTACACGTTCTTCAATCTGCTGACCATGGCGCTCTGTATATTTCTGTTCGACGATTCGTTCTTTGCGCGGAAAAGAAAGTACACCGCGCAACCCGCGGCGGTTTCGAACCGGTTTGTATCGGCAGTGCTGTTTCTGTTTGTGATGACGGTGTCGACCATTGAACTGGCAGCGCATTTCAGTCAGGTGCCTGTAGAGCTGGATCGAATTGTGGAATTGCAGATGCCGTTCGGGATCGTCAATTCCTACGGCTTATTCGCATCGATGACGACGACACGGAACGAGATCGAGATCGAGGGTTCAAACGACGGAACGAACTGGCAGCCCTACGTTTTCAGATATAAACCTGGGCCGCTCGACCGCGCGCCGCGCATGGTCGCGCCGTTTCAGCCGAGGCTCGACTGGCAAATGTGGTTTGCGGCTCTCGGGAGCTTTCGTCAAAGCCCCTGGATGGTGAGGCTGATGCTGCAACTGCTCGAGGGCTCAAAGCCGGTGCTCGCCCTGTTCGAGCGAGATCCCTTCGGAGGCACACCGCCAAAGCAGGTGCGCGCGATGCTTTACGAGTACCATTTCACGAATTTCGATGAAAAGAGAAAGACGGGGAACTGGTGGAAGCGGGAAGCGAAAGGCATGTATTTCCCGCCAGTCGGAATCAGGCACTAGGCCTCGGCATTCAGCACGAGAACGGGATGGTACATGTGCGGCAGCACGATCTTGCCGATGGCCACCAGACTTCCGTCCGGCGCAAGGGCTTTCACATGTTCTGTACCCGCGTTGACGCGGAAAGCGGAGACCGTGAAATCGCGTCCCTGCCGTATCTGGGCCACGGTCGGATCGTCAACATGGACCGTGGGGAAATCCGGCAGCAATTCCGACGGCCGAATCAGCACTTGTTCGAGGCTGCCCTGATCTTTCAGCTCCTGAAGCCGCTCCAGCGTCACGGATTGCGCGATGTGAAAGGGGCCTGACGCCGTTCGCACCAGCTCATCGATGTGGGCTCCGCACCCAAGCGCAAGACCCAGTTCATGAGCGATCGAGCGGATGTAGGTTCCCGGCGAGCAACGCACGGTAATGCGCGCGCGGTCACCTTCCACGCCGTGCAGCGTGAGTTCGTAGACAGAGATCCTGACGGGCGGCAGGTCCACTGCAATGTTCTGGCGCGCAAGCTTGTATGCGGCCACGCCGTTCACCTTTTTGGCCGATACGGGCGGGGGCACCTGATCGATCTCTCCGCGCAGCGGGGCCAGGCATAGCTCAAGTGCTTCGGCGTTCAGGTGCGGCTCGCCGGAAGGGCTGGTTCTTTCGCCCTCGCGATCGTAGGTCGAGGTTGCGAAGCCGAAGCGGACAACCGCGTCGTAGGCCTTTTCGGAATCTCCCCAGAAGCGCGCGAGTCGGGTCGCCTGGCCGATCATGACGGGCAGCACGCCTGTTGCGAGCGGGTCAAGCGTGCCCAGATGGCCGACGCGCCGCGTTCCGGCGATGCCGCGCATCTTGTTCACAACGTCGTGCGAGGTCCACCCCGCGGGCTTGTTCACTACAATTACGCCATCGAAGTTCACTTCTGTTGATCCAGTTCTCCGAGCGCTTTCACAACCACGGCTCCCACCACGGCAAAACTGTGGGCGCTCAGTTTGTCCATGGTGTCCTTCGGGGTGTGCCAGAAGCTGTTCTGGGATTCGAAGTCGATCAGGTCGAGCGCGCGAACTCCCGCATTGAGAAACGGTACATGATCGTCGCCCACGGCGCCGCCTTCGCGCGGGAAGTAAGTTTTGTAGCCGAGCGAATCGGCCGCATCCCAGACCAGTGACCGAAGAGAGGCGGCGGAACTGGTTTCCCACGTGATCTTCAGGTTCTTATCGCCGATCATGTCCACGTTGATCAGAGCTTTCAGTTTGCGGATCGTGCCGTCGGCTGTCCATTTCTCGGCAAGGTGGCGGCTGCCATAAAGACTGTCGGTGTCGCTCCAGGCGCGGATGGCCTCTTCTCCGTCGAAAAAGATCAGGTAGATGTCGTCGGCGTGCGGCGCGCCCTGCAGCACTGAGGCTAGTTCCAGCAGAAATCCGGTAGACGATCCGCCATCGTTTGCGCCTACGAAGTCGGTCATCTTGTCGCCCGATGCAGACCGCGTGCCGGTGTCGTAATGGCCGGATACCGCAAGCGCCCGGCCGGATTTACCGGGAAATCTTGCGATGATGTTTTCCATCGGGAGCGGACCGTCGGGTGTTGACGCAGTGAATTTGTCACCGATCACCTCACAGCCGCGCGCCGTGAGTTGCTGCTTTATGTAAGCGCGGACTTTCGTCATCGCTGCGGATCCGTCGGGCCGCGGACCGAATGCCACCACCTTACCGGTCAGGGCGAGCGCTTCTTCTCCGCTGAACGTTTTGGCGGGCAGGGAAGCGATGGCAATTAGACACAGCAGGAGCAATCGAGGCATACCTTCAGAGTAAACTGCCAGGGGAAACTGGCGGCACTGGTCCGGTAACATAATGTCTGGGGAGGCTCTCTCTTGGCCTACGGAGTTGGCGCGGCACTGCGGCATGAACGGACACGCCGTGAATTGACGCTGGCCCAGATCTCGACTCAGACGAGGATCTCCGAGCGCTTCCTGACAGCCATCGAAAACGACAACTTCGGACAATTGCCCGGCCTGCTTTTTGCCCGGAATTTCGTCCGGCAGTATGCGTTAGCGCTGCAACTGGATCCCGAGCCATTGCTCGCTCAGATGCCCAGGGTAGATGTGACGGAGGCCAATATGCCAGCCGCGCCTGCGACCGAGCAACGAAACTCCTGGGACCCGCGCTGGAATTCCATGTTCGCTTCGATGGCATGGCTGGTGCTGGCGCTGGGCGCGGCAGTGATGGCGTGGCTGCATTTCAACCGGCCGGCGCCGATGCGGGCAGATCCGGTGGTGGCGGCTGAACACGTTCCGCAACCCGCGCCCGTGGAAACCCCGGCTACGCCCGCGGCGACTGCGGCGCAACCTGCGGCAGCGGCCACAACGGTGGTCGACAGGAGCGCGGACCAACATCCTGTACAGGTTGTTTTAACCGCGAAAGAAGAAGCCTGGGTTCAGGTAACGGCGGACGGCAAGGTCGCGTTCACCAGCACGATGCAACCAAACGATTCGAGGACGATTTCGGCGGACGATACGGTTAAGGTCGTGACGGGGAATGCCGGCGGAATCGTGATTTCGCTCAATGGAAAGCAACTCGATTCGCTGGGTCCTTCGGGTCAGGTACGAGTTGTCAGGTTGACGGCGGCAGGTCCGCAGTTCGTGCAGAAAACTCCGACGCCGCCCCCGTCCGATCCGCTTTAGCTCTGCGCCGTTCGAGACGGGCGTCCCGCCGTTCAGACATCAATGCCCGTCTGCGCAGGCGCTCGCCCTGAATCAGTTCCGCACGGCGGCGCTGCTTCACTTTGATATCCACTCTGCGCCAGAATTTCGCAAAGTAGGCGACAGCCGACCAGACCGAGAAGAACACCACGATGTAGAGGGACAAGGTGGCCCAAACGGTTACCCGGGGGTGATGGATGCTGATCATCAACAGTGAAATCGCGACCACCTGGAAGAACGTTTTGGTTTTGCCCAGTTCGCTGGCGCTGATGGTGTAGCCTTCGGCGGCCGCGATGCTGCGCAGACCCGAGACGGCGAACTCGCGGCCCACCAGCAGCACCACCAGCCAGCCGGGCACCACGCGCACCTGGACCAGAGAAATCAGAGCGGCCGAAACCAGCAGTTTATCCGCGATCGGGTCGAGCAGTGTGCCGATCGTGGTGACCTGTTTCCAGCGGCGCGCGAAATAACCATCCAGCAAATCGGTCAGCGGCCGCGAGCCAGAAAATAATCAGCGCTACCACGTCGTTTGTAAATTACAATGCCACTCCAAGCAGCGTGATTCGTTCCTGCACCAGCACCGCAACCAGCAGCGGGACGAAGAAAATCCGGGCAATGGTGAGGCTGTTTGGGATATTCACGAGTGCCCTCCGTTGTGGAAATCAACTGTATAGGCGAATTTCTGTTGAAAGAAATATGCCGTGCCGGTACGCTTGCAATCCTCGGCGGACGTGTTAAGTCGATTGTATTATGAAGCGGTTACGACGATATGCTGCGTTCCGGTTCAAAGCATCGAAAAAGCGAGTGCGTCAACAAGCTTTGCGCAGAGCGCTTTGTCACTTGTGCACAGAATTTTCCACAGGCTGCGTGGAATTCCTGAATCAGGTACCGTCTCAGCCGGCGGCGAAGGGATTCCGGCGCTTCGACCTCGATCTCGCATAAATTTCCATCATAGTCCTCCGAAGCACTCTGCCATGCTCGTGTAACAGCGCGATCGCCGCGCCGTCCCGCATCGGTATGCGGAAGCGGACTGTTTCGACAGTATCGAACCGAAGCACGCGGTCAATCAGTATCAAACAGCCGCAGCACTCCAGCTCCGGTCAGTCCGCTGACGAGCACGGCGGGTGTTCCGACATTGCATGGCGCGCTTCGGTCGAGCAGGCGCGCACTCGAGAACTTCGGCGTCTCGTTCTTCGGCGCTATCCAGGCGATCGCATTTGTTCAGCACCAGGATCTGCGGCGTTGCGGACGCGCCGATCTCAGCTAGCACGCGGAACACCTCAGCCACATGGGTTGCCGCCTGTTCCGATGAGACATCGACGACATGCAGGATCAGCGCGGCGTCCGCCACTTCTTCGAGCGTGGCGCGGAATGCCTCGATCAGCGTGGTGGGCAGGTTCCGGACGAATCCGACGGTGTCGCTCAGCAGAATGCGGCGCCGCGAAGGCAAGGTGCAGCGCGCGCACAGTGGGGTCGAGCGTCGCGAACATGCGCGCATCGGCCAGAACGCCCGCCGCGGTGAGCCGGTTGAACAACGTCGACTTGCCCGCGTTGGTGTAACCTGCGAGGGAAACGGTGGGAACCGGAACCGCGTCGCGTTTTTCGCGATGCAGCGCGCGGCCGGTGCGCACCTTTTCCAGATCGCTCTCCAGCTTCCTGATGCGGATGGCGATGCTGCCGGCGGTCGGTTTCGAGCTTGGTTTCGCCGGGACCTCGGGTGCCGATGCCGCCGCCGAGCCGCGACAGCGAAGCGCCCTGGCCTGAAAGGCGCGGCAGCAGATATTTCAGCTGCGCCAGTTCCACCTGCAGACGGCCTTCGGCGGTGCGCGCGCGGCGGGCGAAGATATCCAGGATCAGCTGCGTCCGGTCGATCACTTTTATGCCGATTGTGTCCTCCAGATTGCGCTGCTGCGTGGGCGTGAGGTCGTGATCCACAATCAGGACGGCGGCGTCCAGCGCCTCCGCCATTTCCTTCAGTTCCTGAACTTTGCCGTGGCCCAGCAGAGTGGCCGGCGTCCGCCGTGGGCCGGACCTGAAACACTTCGCCGACAATTTCGCGCCGGCGCTGCGCGCCAGTTCCGCGAGTTCCTGAAAAGACTCCGAAGCGGCAGTGGAGGCGGCCCCTCGCCGGCGCTCGAATCCGGCGAGGATCGCCTTTTCGGCGGACTGCTCAAGTGAAATCACTGCTTTTACTCCCCGGTTTAACCCTCGATATGCTGCGGCACTGGAAGCGGCGGCGGCGGAGGTGTAGCAGGTACAGTCTGATGACCCGAGGTGGCGGCGGAATGAATGCATCGACCGCGTAATCACCACGGTTGAAATCGCGTGCTTGAAAATCAACTGCTCCTGATTGTTCGTCTCCATCACGAGCGAGTATTTGTCGAAGCTCTTAATGCGGCCGGAGAGTTTCACGCCACTCAGAAGGTAGATCGTGACCATTCCCTTTTCTTTGCGCGCATTATTTAGAAAACTGTCTTGTATATTTTGCGCTGGTTTGTCCATCGGTTTGTTCCATGCCCCGCATAAAATTTTGAGAGTGCAGGCGGGGACCGATTGCATTGTAACGCAGGCATGAACCAGGACTGTCCACTTCAGCAGCGTGCCTATCAGACCGAGCTTGTGAACAGTAGGATGCAATCCAAAGCTGCTTCCACGTTCGCTATATTCAGGAGGACATGGCTAACTACGCGCGCTTCGAATACGACGGCCGGCACAATTACGGAGTTGTCGAAAACGGCAGAATACAGGAACTGCGGGGCGGCCTTGTTCGATCCTCACTCATTTACGGGGCGCGACTTCGCCCTCGAGGAAGTGAAGCTTCTCGCGCCCTGTGTCCCGCCGAAAATTCTGGCCGTCGGGCTGAATTATAAGAGCCATCTGGGAACGCGTCCCGCCCCGTCGAATCCGGAGATTTTCTACAAGCCTGTTTCCTGTCTGCAGAACCCGGGCGACCCGATCCATATCCCGGCGGGAGCGGAGGATACGCACTTTGAAGGCGAGCTGGTCATCGTCATCGGCCGGCCTGTTCACAACGCGTCGCGCGAGGACGCCGAGGATGCGGTGTTCGGCGTTACCTGCGGCAATGACGTGAGCGACCGCAACTGGCAGCGGGGACCGAATGCGGACAGGCAGTGGTGGCGCGCCAAAGGCTGCGATACTTTCGGACCGCTGGGTCCCTGGATCGTGACGGGCCTGAACTATGGCGATCTGGCACTTGCAAACGCGCGTCAACGGCGAAGTGCTGCAGGAGCAGCGCACCAGCGATCTGATCTTCGACGTGCCGACGGTGATCTGCTTTGTGAGCCGGTTCGTCAGTCTGGTTCCGGGCGACTTGATTTACACGGGCACGCCGGGGAACACAAAGCGAATGCAGCCGGGCGATGTGGTTGAGGTGGAACTCGAAGGCATCGGCGTTCTGCGAATCCGGTGACCTCTCATTGAGCGCATCCCGCTGATAAAATAAGCTAAATGGCAGAAATCAGGCGCCGCCAGTCGGTGGCGGTGAACGTTGGCGGCGTGAAGGTGGGGGGATCGAACCCGATTGTGGTTCAGTCGATGACCAACACCGATACGGCGGATGTGACCTCCACGGTCAATCAGATTGTCGCGCTCGCACGCGCCGGTTCAGAACTGGTCCGCGTCACTGTGAACACGGAAGCCGCCGCGGAAGCCGTGCCGAAAATTGTGGACACGCTGAACATGTTTGGCGTGAAAGTTCCGATTATCGGCGATTTCCATTACAACGGGCATCTGCTGCTGAAGAAGTATCCGGCCTGCGCGCGGGCTCTCGCAAAGTACCGGATTAACCCGGGCAACGTAAACATCGGCAAGAAGCACGACGATAATTTCCGCACCATGATCGAGGCGGCCATCGAGTATGGCAAGCCCGTTCGGATTGGCGTGAACTGGGGTTCGCTCGATGGCGCGCTGCTGACGCGCATGATGGATGAGAACAATCGTCTGGCCGGAACCTAAAGACGCGCGCGATGTGACGCTCGATGCCATTGTCGCGAGCGCGCTGCTTTCGGCCGAAGCCGCCGAAACGCTACGGGCTGCCGAAAGACCGGATCATCCTGAGCGCGAAGGTCAGCGGAGTGCAGGATCTGATCGATGCCTATCGGTCCATGGCCGCGCGCAGCGATTATGCTCTGCACCTGGGTTTGACCGAAGCCGGTCTGGGCGCCAAAGGGATTGTGGCGACCACCGCCGCACTGTCTGTTCTGCTGCAGGAAGGCATCGGCGACACCATTCGTGCCTCGCTGACACCGCTGCCGAATGGCGACCGGACGGACGAAGTACTTGTAAGCCAGCAGATTCTGCAGTCGCTGGGGATCCGGAGCTTTACTCCGCAGGTGACCGCATGCCCCGGCTGCGGGCGCACTACGAGCACGTTCTTCCAGGATATGGCCGACCAGATTCAGACGTACCTGCGCGATCAGATGCCGGTGTGGAAGGGGCAGTATGAGGGCGTGGAGAAGATGAAGGTCGCGGTTATGGGCTGCATTGTGAACGGGCCGGGCGAATCGAAACACGCGAATCTCGGGATATCGCTGCCGGGAACTTTCGAAGAGCCTGTGGCGCCGGTTTACATCGATGGCAAACTCGCGATGACTCTGCGGGGAGACGCCATTGTGGCTGAATTCATCGACATCCTGAACAGCTACGTGTCGTCGCACTACGCTCCGGTTCATTCCGAAGAACCGGTCCCGGCCTGATGGCCCGGCACTTTACTCTGGACGAAGCGCGCGCTCTGTTACCCGTTGTAGGCCGCGGGATTCGCGATTGCGTGCAGGCGAAGGAGCGTTATCAGGATGCGGAATCCTGGCTGCAGGAACTCGGGCAGCGCATCCTGATGCGCGGCGGGATGACGGTGGATACGAATGTGGCGGAGTCACGCAAGGCACAGCGCGATTCCAACGCCCACACGCTTAAAAACTCGCTCGAGAAACTCGAGGAGATGGGCGTGGTGGTCAAGGATCTCGACGTAGGGTTGGTCGACTTCCCGACGCTCTTTCGCGGCGAAGAGGTTTACATGTGCTGGCGGATGGACGAGGACGATATCGGCCACTGGCACGGTGTACACGAGGGGTTCGATGCGAGGAAGGAAATCGACGGAAACTTTGTCGAGAACCACCGCGGGGAAGAACTTTGCTGAGAGGGTTTTGGCAGGGACGTAGGGATTCGAACCCCAATACGCAGATCCAGATTCTGCAGTCTTACCGTTAGACGACGTCCCTGTAACGGAAATACTATTCTACAACTTCCTTGCGAGGATTGCATAATCGAGGCCGCCGAAGAAGCGCTTGCGGAACGATTCGGGCAATTCCTCGATCTCCGGCATCGTTTCGACCGCCGGCGAGAGCGGGTGGACTTCGATCATCCCGAGACCGGCTTCTTCCATATAGAACGAGAGCAGCGGTGACGGCACGGGCCGGGTGTGGGTCGGGTCGAGGTAGAAGTGCGTGGCGAAGATCGCGAGGCATTCGGGGTTAGGCGTTTCTATGGCAAGAATGCCGCCGCGCGGACAGCTTGGCCGAACACAACCGGATCATGCCGGGCAGCGTCTCCGGCCTGAGGTGCTCTACCACCTGGGAGCTGAAGATGCCGTCGAAAGCGGCGTCCGGCTGGCCGGCCAGGTAGTCGAACAGGTCGGCTCTTTCGGCTTTAAGACCTTTGTTCCTGCAATTCGCGGCGGATTCTTCGCTGAGATCTATCCCAGTGGCCGGTACGTTCATTTCCCGCATGGCTTCGAGGAACTCGCCCCTGCCGCAGCCTATGTCGAGTACGTTGGTGCGGGATTCGAAGAAGGGTTTATAGAAGGCGACGTTTTGGCGAACATAGTCTTCGGCGCCCCGGAAACGTTCGGCAAATCTGGCGTAATCGAACGCCGGCTCCGGGGTAGCGGGCGCAACGGGCTGAGCGGCGTTTTCCGCAAGCCCTGCAGTTTCAGGCGCGCGCCGCTGCCGGATCAGCCGGAGTTCGCTGTGGATCAACCGCTCGAATTCCCCGCGGATCTTTTCCATGTCGGTCCACAAGCGCTTTTGAACGTCGATGGTGGAACGGTCGAGAGCTCCGAGATAATCGTTATGCTGCGCCGTCACCATGTCTCTGAAGTTCGATTCCATCAGGGTTGCGCGGTGCTGAGACGCGCCCTGCAGATCGGCTACACTGCGCAGGAACTGAATTTCGTTGACTGCCAGCTTTTTTTCCCATTCGGCCCGCCATTCGATCCAGTGGCGGCGAATGTCTTTGAGTTCAATGGTCTCGGCCTTCAGGAAGTCGCAGATGGTCGGACAGAGGGCGCACGACTTCCGCCGTGCGGACATCGATTTGCGTGCTGAGTTCGGACACGCGGGCGGCGAGCGCATCGCGTCCGTACCCGATATGTTCGTTCGTTTGACTGGCGAGCGATACCAGATTGCGGTTCTGATCGTTCAGGGCTTCGAGGATAGCCTCGATAGCGGAAACCGTTTCGCGGTTGAAAGTAATCTGGTCGCGAATAAACCACTGCAAAGATCTCGCGATAGCCTTTTTGAAGCCCTGAATCAGCTTGTTCAGCGCGCCGCCGGAACGCGGATTAACGCTCCCAATGGCCGCGATTTTGGCCTGCGCGGCATCGCGGGCATGAACGACAGGAAGCAGGTCAGCAACACCGATCCGGATCCCGGGGTCATTGGCAGTGCCCTCCTGCTGCTTCGGATAGCGGGCGCGAACACGGTCTCGGACGGTCTGAATGATGGCCGTTAGCTCTTCGATCTTTTCAGCGTCCGACGCCACGCCTACTTCTTGCCCCGCGACTTCGTCCAGCTTGCGGTCATGCGAGATCCGAGGCCACCGCGGGGGGCGAAGTCACCGGTAACGGTGATGCGTTCGGGCTTGCAGGCTTTCACGATGTCGCGGAGAAAGCAGTTCACCACGTTTTCCTGAAAGATTCCGAGGTCCCGGTAAGCGAGCGTATACATCTTGAACGACTTGAGTTCGAGACAGAGCTTGTCCGGCACGTAGTTCACGGTGATGACGCCGAAATCGGGCAGCCCCGTTTTTGGACAGACTGAAGTGAACTCCGGAACGTCGATCTCGATTTCGTATCCGGCGAACTGGTTCGGCCATGTTTCGATGGCGGGCAGTTTTGCGTCAATGCCGGCGGCGGCGTGCTCGTCTGTATATTCCTGTTGTTTCATTTCGTTTCCGTGAGTTCGCGTGAGAGCAGGTCGAGGAACAGACCAACATCGGTGACGACGCCGACTGCCTGGCCTGTGCCGCGGTCGCTTACTTTAGTCGCAACCGCCGGATTGATATCGACGCATACGATTTTGACCCAGCTTGGCAGCATGTTGCCGGTCGCGATGGAATGCAGCATCGACCCGAGACAGAGCACCAGGCCGGCGGGCTTCAACAGCGCCGCATACGCATCCTGCGCGAGGTTCATGTCGGTTATGGTTTCGGGAAGCGGACCGTCATCGCGCAGGCTTCCGGCAAGGACGAACGGCACGTTATTGCGCACGCACTCGTACATAATGCCGCACTGCAGGCGTCCGCTTTCGACCGCGCCTTTGATGCCCTGGGCGTGATTCACCGCGTTGATGGCGCGCATGTGATTGCGGTGGCCGTGCTCCGCCTGGCGGCCATCTTCAAGGCGGATGCCGAGCGAGGTGCCGAAGAGCGCACTCTCTATGTCGTGAACGCCAAGGGCGTTACCGCTCAGCAGCGCGTCAATCCAGTGACCCCGTATGAGCTTCGAAAGGCCCGTGACGCCGCCTGTGTGAACAACAACAGGGCCGGCAACCGCGACAATGGTTTTGCCTTGTTCTTTGGCATGGCGGGCCAGCGCCGCTGTTTGCCGAACCGCGGTTTCAACCTGGCGCTCAGAAGAGATCTCATTCGACATGAATGAGAAAGCGAGGCGGTCGCGCTCTTTTGCTTCGGGAGCGACGCGGATGCCGCGCATCCCGGTCACAACCATATCGCCCGCTTTCAGATCGCGAAGACGGCTGCATCTTGCGTCATTGCCTTCGACCACAATCATCGCGTCCATACGCTGATTGCGGACTTCAATCCATTCTCCGGAAATGCGTACGAAGGTGTGGTGGTTACTGGTTGAGTAGAAATCTTCGGGCGCGCAACTGTCGCGTTCCACCTGCTTCAACACGGCGTCTCCACCTTCGACGGGGGAACAGCCGATCGGAAGAATCTGAGCAAGCAAATGCTCCATCTCCTGACGGGTGGACGTTTCGAGCCGTAAACGAAGGTACGACGGGTCGCCATTTGTGCGTCCGATGCGGAACTGTTCGACTTCAAAGCGGCCGTTCGATTCGACCACCTTGTCGAAGATCTGTTCCATTACATGGGAATCGATCAGGTGCCCTTCGGCCTCCACAACTTCTTCAAATGGCATGAAACTACCAGTCTACTTGCCTCCGATGCGCGCCGCCGGAGCCGATTCGGTGAAAAGTTAAAAAAACATGGCAAAACAGGGCATTTTGGGCATGTTTGCGCTTTACAAGCCGGCGCATGTTGCTTATGATTGTAACGACTCGTGAATGCAAACATGCATTGCGACCCAATAAACACAGGGGTTTCAGGGCATCGCGGCGTTCACGCAATAACGTAACAGGAGGTTTATGGCCACTCAGAGAATGACGCAGACCGCGTTGGTACGCTCGCTCGCCGAAGCGGGCGAGGTTTCAAACAAGCAGGCCCGGGCAGTGATAGAGCACCTTGGCAGCCTGGCGGTTTCCGAAGTAAAGAAGAACGGGGTCTTCGTAATGCCGGGTATCGGCAGACTTGTGCGCGTGGATCGTAAGGCCCGCATGGGCCGCAATCCGGCGACCGGAGAGTCCATCAAGATTCCGGCCAAGAAGGTGGTCAAGTTCCGCGTCGCGAAAGCGGCGAAGGACGCGATCGTTCCGCCCAAAAAGCCGAAGGCATAATCGCGTTCGCGACAACAGGCATCAAAGTAAGAACCCCGCAAAAGCAAATGCTCCTGCGGGGTTTTTGTTGTCTTAACTGTCGGATGCCCGTCGCCGCCTGAGTTGCCGGCAGCGTTTGAAGCTTTGTGCTGCTTCTACTTCCGGATCTCTTCTTCCTTCATGGCGTCTCTCCGGGCCTCTTCCTTCTTTTCAGCAGGATCGGCTTCGGGCTTAATGGCGTCTTTGAAATTCTTGATGCCCTCGCCCAATCCCTTGCCGACGTCGCCAAGTTTTTTGCCGCCGAAGAGAAGCACCGCGACCCCGAGAACGACCATCAGCTCGGTTCCGGAAAGGCCACCAAGGCCAGCAGTCTGTAAGCTTTGCGGAAACATGAAACGGCCACCTTCCAACAATCATTGTAAGGACAGCACGTTTCAGCGTCAACCGTCGATGTCAAAAAGGCTGCGTTCGCATCGAAAAACGGGCTCAATCAGCCGAATTTCAGACGTGATCCACCTCCCGCAGCCAGTCCGGCCTCTTGAGCACTTCGCGCGGTTTGCTGCCGTCGGGCGGCCCGATCACGCCGTCTCTGTACATCATGTCGAGGATGCGGGCGGCACGGCCATAGCCAAGTCGAGCCGGCGCTGCAGCGTTGACGTGGATGCTTTGCCCATTTCGAGCACCACGCGCATAGCTTCCTCGTACATGGGATCCTGGTCCGCCGAGGCTCGCTTCTTCAACCTCCACCTCGCCCTCATCGCCAGGAGGCGCGATCAGGAAGGACTGATCGTATTCCGGCTTCGCCTGCGCCTTCCAGAAATCGACCACTTTGTTGATTTCCGTTTCGGTCACGAAGGCGCCGTGTACGCGGGTTAGACGCGAAGATCCGGGCGGCAGGAACAGCATGTCGCCCTTGCCGAGCAGGTGCTCTGAACCCATCACATCGAGAATGGTGCGGCTGTCCACGCGCGTCGCCACGCGGAAACTGATGCGGGCAGGAAAGTTGGCCTTGATGATGCCGGTGATCACGTCCACGCTGGGCCGCTGGGTCGCGAGTACCAGGTGCATGCCGACGGCGCGAGCCATCTGCGCCAGCCGCGTGACCGATTCTTCCACGTTGCGGCCTTCGAGCATCATCAGATCGGCGAGTTCGTCGATCAGGATCAGGATGTAGGGGAGAGGCTTGCAGTTCTTCGGCCGCGATCTCGGGCTCATCTTCGAAAAGGCTGCGCGGCTGAGCTTCGCAGCGCGCGGATCTTCTTGTTGTACTGATCGATATTGCGGGCGCCCTGTTCGGCAAGCAGCCGAGACGGCGCTCCATTTCGAGCACGGCATTGCGCAGGGCGTTGGTGGCTTTGCGCGGGTCGGTGATGACCGGCGTAAGCAGGTGCGGCACACCTTCGTACATGCCGAGTTCCACGCGCTTCGGGTCCACCATGATCATGCGAACTTCGTCCGGCGTCGATTTATAGAGGATCGACATGATCAGCGAGTTGATCATGACCGATTTGCCCGATCCCGTAGACCCGGCAATCAGGAGGTGCGGCATGGTTTCGAGCGCGGCAACTTTGATGCGCCCGTTGATGTCCTTGCCCATCGAGATCGTCAGATGCGAGGCGGATGACTCGAATTCTTCCGATTCGAGCACGGCGCGGAGACTGATGAGTTCGCGGCGCGCATTCGGCACTTCAATGCCGATGGTGGGTTTGCCGGGAATGCGCTCGATCAGGATCGATTCGGCCTGCAGCCCCAGGCAGAGGTCTTCCGTGAGCGTTGTGATCTTGCTGTATTTGATGCCGGCTTCGGGCTTGAATTCGAACGTGGTGACGACCGGGCCGGGATTGATCTGAACCACCGAGCCGAACACGTTGAACTCTTCGAACTTGGCCTTGATCATGGCCGCCGTGTTTTTGAGTTCCTGCTCATCGAAGGCGGAGCGGACCGGAATCTCGTTCAGGAGTTCGGTGGAAGGAATTCGATACAGCGTCGGCAGCTTGGGCTGCTGTTCGCGCGTTTTCACCGGCTTGCTGAAAGGGAAATCGGCGATGGCCCCCGGTTCAACCGGCGGTTCGAGTTCGTCCAGGCGGCAGATCGGGATTTCACCCGTGGCAGCGGGTTCTTCCGGCGGAGGCGCAGCGGCGTCCTCCCACGGGAGCGTTTCTGAAACGGCTGGTTCGGACTTTCGGGCGCGCGTACGCTGCGTGGGAATCGGTTCAGGGATGGTCGGGGCAGGCGCGGCGTCGGCGCGGGCAATGATATCAGCGGCGGTGGGAACGGTTTGTCGGCGTGCGAGCATCGCTTCACGCTTTTGGATAGCAGCCGCGCGGCGACGTTCTATCGCCCTGCGCCACGCTTCGCGCATACGTGAAATCAAGGCGCGAACGGGTGCAAACCAGCGGTCGAGCGAGGCGAGGGTGAAGGTGGAGACCAGATATCCGGAGACGATGAGTGCCGTTACCAGCACGACAGTCGAGCCTGTCAGGTTCAGCGCGTGACGCAATGCTCCGGCCACGATGAAGCCCGCGGCGCCGCCCGGTAGAATCGTGTGCTCGAACAGCCGCCAACCGGGCAGGAGGGCCGCCGCGCCGCAGGCCGAGAACACCAGCATTGCGCTTCCGATCAGCTTAATCAGCGGCGCGGCGAGAGGCTCGGAGCGGATCCATTTCCAGCCGAGGCCGAACATCAGCAGCGGGAAAAGGAACGCGGCGAGGCCGAACGCCTGCAGAAAAGCGTCCGCGAAATAAGCTCCAAAAGGCCCCGCAAGATTTTCAGTTGGAACGGTGCCCGTGACCGTGTTCAGCGACGGGTCAAAGGGATGGAACGACGCGAAGCTCAACATGACAAGGATGCCTGCCGCAAGGAACAGAAATCCCATCACCTCATTGAGGCGTCTCGATTGGGTCGGTGTAAAAAGCCTCATCCCGCTGGCGGAAGGAAGAAGCCAGAGCACATTCAGTATGCCAGAAAACGAGAGCCGGCGATAGCGGCAATCTCCTGGCGGTTTTGATAGACTCGCCGCAACTTTATGCAGACTCAGCCGGTTGCGATCAGTCCGAATCAGGCGTTGTGGGAAAAAGGCAATTTCACGGAAATCGCCGCGTTCATGCGCGACTGGGGGGAAGCACTGGTGGCATCCCTGGGAATAATGCCGCCGATCACCGTTTTGGACCTCGGCTGCGGGGACGGGACTACGGCGTTACCCCTCGCTCGTTTGGGCGCCGAAGTAACCGGAATCGATATCGCGAGAAACCTGGTGGCAGCGGGCAACCGGCGGGCGAAGGCGGCCGGTCTCGATCGTCTGAGATTTCAGGAGGGCGACGCCGGCCGGCTTGAAGGAGTCGCGGATCATTCCTTCGATCTCACGCTCTGGATGTTCAGAGCGATGTTCGCACCGAAGCCGTTCGATGTCGCAAAGGAGATGGTCAGGGTAACGAAGCCAGGCGGGCGCATCGTGATGGGGAACTGGATTCCGGGCGATCCGACATTTGTTTCGCAGGTACTGAAAATCAGTTCGGAGTTCACGCCTCCTCTGCCTGAAGGTTTCGTCAGCCCGATGCTGTGGGGCCTCGAGGCTAACGTGGTGGAACGTTTTGGGCAGGCGGGAGTACCACAGGACAAACTCTCGATGACGAGAGACGCGTTCCGGTTCGCATCCACGGAGAAGAGCCCGGCTGAGTTTATTCAGTTGTTCAGGCAATTTTACGGGCCTACGATGAACGCTTTCGAGGCGGCGGAAAAGACAGGGCGAGTCGAGGAGCTGCACAGCCGCCTCGTCGCGATGGCGGAGGAGCAAAATCAGAGTAAGAACGGAGGCACGTCGATCGCGGCCACGTTCCTTCGGGTTACCGTGTCGGTTTAAGCGGCGGAGGCCGGCGCGCCGGCGCGTCAGAAGACGAGGCGCGCCCCCATCTGCTGCTGGTCCGCGCGTTGGACGCTTCTCCGCGTCCTCGATTCCGCCGACGCTCTGCACCCCGAATGCTTGGTCACCCGACTCGATGCCATGTGTCTCTGATGGCGTTGAGGGTGAAGCGGAGAACGAGAAAATCGCATGTACTAAACGGTTCGATGCGTGACCGCGTGGGGACCATCATCCGAATCCACTTATTGCGACGGTATACTTCAGGCAATGGCCCTTCAAAGGGAATGGCTTTCATCGGTTAGGAACCGGTATTCGTACACGTGGATTATCGCGTAAGTTTATGAGATGAACATTTTGGGCCCTTAGCTCAATTGGTTAGAGCAGCGGACTCATAATCCGTTGGTTGTAGGTTCAAGTCCTACAGGGCCCACCAATCCTTATCATGTCCGGACCGGACACATGGGTAACAGTTTGTTCCTGAGACATAGGTAACACATCCGGGCGTCTGCGGAAACGGCAGGCGGGCAGGCAGGCGGTTATGTCTGCGGAGCGTGTGAGTTTTGAAGGCATGGGCGATCTATCGGTCCGATGCTTCTGTAAAACGACCGTGTTGGGCCTCCAATAAAAAAGGGCGCCGAAGCGCCCTGTTCATCGTCCGCGATGAGTCGCGCCGGCTATCCCTCGGCGAGTTGCTCTCCAGCAGTGCTCGCTTCCGTTTCGCCGGGTGCTTTCATCTTATCCGGGTCGGCTGCCGGCGTGTTTTTCGAATCCTGGCTCGGATGCGGACGGGCCCCGAAGGGATTTTCCAGCGGCTGCAAAGTCCTTTCCTCCAGATCGATATATCCGAGATCGTACTGCATGAAGCTGACCAGCCAGATTCCGTTTTCGACTTCGCGAATTCCGACCGCCTGACCAGCGAGCGATTTCGAGAGATTGATTTTCTTCCTGTGAAGGCAGATGCGTCCGCAACTGGTGACGAGCAGCGTGCGGTCGTGAAAAGGATAGTCGGGTTCGGGAATACCGGTGTAAACCCGCGGCGACGGCTTGTAGACCTCGCCCGGGCACTTCATGCCGAGCGCTTCGTGGGGCCTTTCGTTGTTGAATTCCTCGACGAAGGCGTCGAACGTGGCCTGCTGCTGCAGGAAGTTGGCTCCGGCGGGGCGCGTCGCCTGCTGTTTCAGAGTCAGATGCATGCGCTCATGGCGGCCGTTCTGCTGCGGGTGGCCCGGGCGAATGCGTTCGATCGAAATGCCGAGGCGCAGCCACCAGACCGATAAACGGGAGAGCTGAAAAAGGCCATGCGGAGAAGCGAAGGGAACGCCGTTATCGGAGCGGATCGCTTGAGGCAGGCCGCGTTCCCGGAACAGGTGCTCGAAGGCCGGAAACGCCAGATCTTCGCGGGTGGATTCAAGCCCTTCACACAGCAGCAGAAAGCGCGAGGCCTGATCGGTGACGGTGAGCGGGTAGCAGTAGCGTTTATCGCCCAGCTGAAACTCGCCTTTGTAATCGGCGCACCACAGATCGTTGGGGTTCAGACCGTCCGATAACGGGGTGCCCTCGGCCCTCGTGCGCGGGCGGGAAGCCCGGCTGACCAAACCGTGCCGGTCGAGAATGGCGTGGATCGTGCTCGCCGCCGGGATTCTGATGGCATGCGGCAGCTTGCGCAGCAATCGCTCGCGGATCTTACGCGCGCCCCAATGTGGTTTTTCGCGTTTGGCTGCGACGATAGCCGCCTCAACCTGCGCCGGGAGCTGATTGGCGTAGCGGAAAGGCCGCCGGTTCCGGTCGGTAAGGCCTTCGATTCCGCATTGCTCATAACGCTCGAAAAGCTTGTAACCCGTCTTCCTTGAGATCCCGAACTCACGACAGAGCGAAGCCATGCTCTCACCGTCTTTGAGCCGGATCACGAAACGCATTCGTTCGTCCATAACAGAACTCTCCTTCCATGGCATGGTCTTCATCCCCCTTTGGGGGACAAAGTGTAACCCATGTCTCCGGAACGTTCTGTTACCTATGTCTCGGGTCGCTCAAAACCTATGTCTCGGACCGGTCACAGCCAGATACGGGAGTTTGCCACGCCTCCCGTGGTTCACGGTCTGCGGGGAAAGCCGTCCCATGTTGATTGTCGCCGGAATCCTCGCGCTTAGCACGCCTCTGCTGCTCCGGATACTGAAGCGCCTCCGCTGGTTTAATTAGCGTGACGCTCCAGGAAATCGATCACATCCGCCCGCAGACGAAAGTAATCAGGGTCCTTCAGAACCTTAGATCTGTCGCGCGGCCGCGTGAAAGTCACGTTCAGAATCCGGCCCACACGCGCCTCGGGTCCGTCGGTCATCAGCACAATTCGGTCCGCCAGATACAGCGCCTCATCCACATCGTGCGTCACCATCACGACAGTCTTTCGATCCTGCTCCCAAACCTGTAACAGCGTGTCCTGCAGATCGAACCTGGTCAGCGAGTCGAGCATGCCGAATGGCTCATCGAGCAGGAGGTAGCGGGGCTCGAGCGACAATGCGCGAGCGATGGCGACGCGTTGTTGCGTGCCCAGCGAAAGCTCGGCGGGCAACTGCGCGTGGTCTTCGCCCACACCCACCAGGTCCAGATACTTTCGCGCGAGCTTCTGCCGTTCCGAACGCTTCATCTCCGGATTCACCTGCGACATCGCCAGCATCACGTTATCCGCGGCGCTGAGCCACGGCAGCAAAGAAGGCGACTGAAACACCACGCCGCGATCGGTGCCCGGCTCATCCACTTCCCTGCCGTCAATGCAATATCCGCCCTCCGTCGCCTGCTGCAGGCCCGCAAGGATCGCGAGCACCGTGGACTTGCCACAACCGGAATGACCCAGCAGGCAAACGAACTCGCCCTGCTCAATCTTCACGTTGAAGTTCTTCACCGCCGTGAACGGTCCCGTCGGCGTAGGGAAAGTCTTGCTCAGTCCGGTGATCTCAAGCGGGCGCGGCATCACAGCTCCACCTCCTGCATCCTCTTCATCGGCGGCGGCGCTGAATGCGTGGGCGCACGCTCTCCGGTGGAATGCGTGAAGCCCGTCAGGAACTCAACGATCCTCGCCTGTACGTGAATCGGATCGTCCTGATGACTCACTTCGATCGCAGGCCCAAGCACCGCACGCGGCCCTCTGCTCAAAGGAACAATGCGGCTCGACAGCAGGATCGCCTCCTCGACATTGTTGGTGATCATCAGAGTAGTCACGGGGCGTCCTGCCTCCGAACACATCCGCAGCAACTCCTGTTGCAGGTTTGCGCGGGTGAGCGCATCGAGGGCGCCGAATGGCTCGTCCAGAAATAAAATGCGCGGCTCGGTCGCGAAGGCCCGCGCAATGGAAACCCGCTGCCGCATGCCGCCCGACAACTGGCCCGGCCGCTTTTCAAATGCCGCCTTCAACCCAACCATCTCCAGGTAGCGTTCCGCCTGCTCTCGCTGCTTCGTCGACACTCCACGCCGGAAAGGCCGATTCAACACCCAGCCGCACATTCTCGATCGCCGAAAACCATGGCAGCAACGAGTAGTTCTGAAACACGATGGAGGCGCCTTTCACAAAGCCCTGCACCGGCGCGCCGTCCACCGTCACCGTGCCGGCGGTCGGAGCGATCAATCCCGCCGCCAGATTGATGAGCGTTGTCTTGCCCGACCCGCTATATCCGACCACGGACACGAACTCGCCCTCCTCCACCGAGAGGTTCACATGATCGAGGACATTTTTCCTGCCCTTCGCTGTCGTGTACGATTTGCTTGCGCTGATTTCCAGAAAGGCCATAGATCCCCTAAACGGAGCGCAGGCGATTCTCCGCCAGCCCCATCAGCTTGTCGAGGACGAAGCCAATCACCCCGATAGTGAGAATGCAAAGCAGGATGTGCGCATAGATCAGGCTGTTATATTCCTGCCAGAGAAAGCCGCCAATGCCGGGCGTGCCGGTCAACATCTCGCTCGCGACAATCACCAGCCACGCAATTCCGAGGCTAAGCCGAAACCCCGTGAACATCTGCGGCAGCACCGCCGGAATCAGCACCTTCGTGAACGTCTTGAACGTCGAGAGCCGCAGCACCTTCGCGACGTTCCAGTAATCCTGCGGGATGGAGCGCACGCCCGCCATCGTATTGATCACGGTGGGCCACATGGAGCAGAGCGCAATAGTGAACAGCGCCGCCGGTTCCGATTGCCGGAACACAATCAGGCCAAGCGGCAGCCACGCCAGCGGGGAGATGGGCCGCAGCACCTGAATCACCGGATCCATCATCCGGTGGAACGTCTTCGACATGCCGAGCAGAAAGCCCAGCGGCGTCGCGATCAGAATGCCAAGGAAGAATCCTTTCGCCACACGATACAGACTGAAGGCGGCGAGGCGTCCAATGCCCTGGTCCATCTCGCCGCGCTTGCCGAACGGCTCCAGGATATAGAGCTTGCTCTCCTGCCATGTCCTCCATGGCGAGGGCAAATCCTTCGCGATGACGGCGCTTGCGAACCACCAAAGCGCGCCCACCAGCAGAATTCCTACCAGCGGAAGCAGAACCTGAAATCGTTTATTCATCGTGTGTCCTTTAAGCCAGACTGTGCACCGCGAAGCTCTTCGCGTACTTCTCCGGATCTTTCGGGTCGAAAGCGCCATCGAACAGCTTCTGCGGAACCATGTCCTTCGCCTTCACGGCGATACCCATCTCCTTCATGGCTTCGCTGTAGATGTCGGGCCGCATCACTTTGTTAACAATCCCGTTGTAATCGGGCGTGTCCCTGACCATGCCCCAGCGGCGGAACTGGCTCAGCCACCACAGCCCGAAAGTCTTCTGCGGATAGTTGCAGTCGCGCTGGTTGAAGATCATGTAGTTCGGATCCTGCTCCACGCGCCCGTCGCCATATTCGTACTTGCCCTGAAGCCGTTCCAGAATGATGTCGGACGGGCAGTTTATGTAGGTCGCCTGTGACACGGTTTCGGCCAGGCGCGGACGATTTTCCATCTTGTCGCCCCACTCGCTCGCCATCTGCAGCGCTTTGAGAATCGCTTTCACGGTCTTCGGATTCTTCTCAGCGAACTCAGCCGTGAACGCGCAGACCTTTTCCGGATGATCCTTCCAGATCTGCTGTGTGGTCGCGGCGGTATAACCGATGCCGTCTTTGATTGCGCGGAAGTTCCAGGGCTCGCCGACGCAATACCCGTCCATCTTGCCGACCTTCATATTGGCGATCATCTGCGCCGGCGGAATGGTAACCAGGCTGATGTCCTTATCCGGATGGATGCCGCCCGCCGCCAGCCAGTAGCGCATCCACATGGCATGCGTGCCAGGGGGGAACGTCATGGCGAACGTGAGCGGCTTACCGTCCGCTTTCGCCTTCGCCGCAACGGCCTTCAGCGGCGCCGAGGATATCTTCACGCCGTACTTCTTCAGATCGTTCGAAAGCGTGATCGCCTGCCCGTTGCGATTCAGCAGCCACGGGATCACCATCGGCTTCACAGGCGACCCCATCAGCCCCATGGTGGACGCGAACGGCATCCCGATGAGCATGTGCGTCGCCTGGTTCTCGCCCAGGTTGATCTTGTCGCGAATCACGGCCCATGAGGCTTCTTTCGAGATCACCGAGTTGACGCCGAACTTCCTGAAGTAGCCCAGTTCATGCGCCATCACAATCGGCGAACAGTCGGTGAGCGCGATCATGCCGAAGCGCACTTCCTTCGCTTCCGGCGCGTCGCTCGCGTAAGCCGTGCCCGCCCATCCGGCGGGCAAGCCCGCCACCAGCGCGGCAAGGCCCGAGTTCTTCAGAACATCTCTGCGTGTCTGCTTCTGCATCAGAACGAGTACCCCGCCATAAAGTAGGGAAAGTTATAAGATTTGCCCGGTGTTGCTTTCTTCAGAAACTCGCCCGGAAAGATATGGCCGAAGCCCATGCCGAACTGCACCTGTTTGTTGAAAGCATAGGCGCCCTGCGCATCGAGTTCCTGGCCGACATGGGTTCCGTCAACACCTGAGGTCACTCGCACGACAGCCGCGCCGGCCGCGTTATACAGAGCGTCGGTCGCGCTTGCCAGCCACCAGTTGTGGTAGCTGCTGGTGAACGTCAGCTTCGCGTTGGGCTTTACCTCGCCGCCCACTCTCGCATCGTGAATATTGCGCCAGCCCACCTGATCCGCCAGTCCCCACTTGTCATGACCTGTCGGATAGAGCTGATCGAAGGTGCCGCGCTGCTTGTCCGTGGGGTTGGCATCGCCGCTGGCGTAGTTGTATTCGGCAAAGAACCGCGGCTTCTTCTTTACTTGCGTCGCGGTATAGCCAACGAGCCAGTGCCCTGCCCATGCCTGAATATCGTCGGTGCCAATGACGCCCAGCTGCCGCGCCATTTCCACGCTGTAGTCGAAGCTGTAAGGCAGTTTGCCCGCGACACGCGCGCCGAAGGTCTTCGAATCCAGACTGCCGAGCGTCTTCGATTCCGTAGCCTGCCGCGGCGCGGTTCTCCAGAATGCATACGGCTCGATGACCGCATTCGGAATCAGCTTCTCGATGCCGCCGTAAAGGCCATGAAAGTTGTTGCCCTGCTGATGGTGATCCCATTCCCCATCCTTTGTATTGACTACTGACGATGCGAAGGCGTCCAGCCGGTAATTGCCCTTATGGAAGGTGGCGCGCACCGCGTCGAAGGTGCGTCCGGTGTTCAGCCAGTTGGCGGGGCCTACCAGCCGCTGCTCGCCAAACGCGAGTTCCTGCCGGCCGACTCGAAGGCCGACGCTCTTCTTTTCGGAATCGCCCAGCTCCACGTACGCGACGCGCAGATCGAACGTGTTCTGATAGGGCGGCGCGGGCGGCGTCTGGTTCTTCCAGAACACGCGCGCATCCTGCCCCTGGAAGTTAAAGCGTAGCCAGGGCGTCGGCGATATCTTCATATTGAGCCGCAGGCGGCTCAGCAGGTAAGCGTCATCCGCGTTGGGCTTGAACCCCGCGCCCGTCACGCCTTCGACGCGCGCGCGGTATTCACCGCTGAATCGCAGCCAGCTGGGCAGCTCTTTGTTTAGTTCGTCGGACGGCACAAACCCTGTTGCAACGGGCGGCGTCTGTTGCGCGAGCACACCTGTCGCGCAGACGGCGCAGAACGCCGTGGCCAGTAAGCCTGGTCTCATCATTTTCTCCTGTTGAAGTCGTTAAGAAATGGTTCCGAGCGGTGGGATGGACTCAACCGGAAGTGCGCCGCAACGGAACGAAAACAAGTCGGTTCGCTTCGGACACCCTGGTCCTGCCTTCTACTGAGGGACGTGTGCAGACACCGGTCTCACGTGGTAGTTAGCTGCTACCAGCGTAGGCTATTTCTCGGTATCAGGCCAATCAAAAAAACGAATGCCCTGCACGGCTTTTTCAAATGCTACAGGGTTGACGAAGATCGATGCTGGTGTAGCCCGGGCACATTTCGGTGGCACCGTGTTCCAAATTCGGTCTTGTTCACAGGACGGTGCGGCTGTAGATCATAATGTAGCTGGCCAAAGCAGCAAAAAAGCAGGAAATATGTGCAGCATTCAAATAGGGCTTCCGGGATCGCCTGTGGATGCAAGTCGTTGAAGACGGCCCCGCGTTTTCCACAGGGGACTTTGGGGGTGCAAGGTCCCAGGTTGAATGGCACTGCAGGACTTCCATTTTGGTCCGGTTGGCGCTCGAGACTCTCTCCCCTTCCGGGCACAAGGTCGCCGGTGTGAACGGTACCTGAATCCGCATCGGCTCTGCTGCCTCCTGCATGCCCAACACGGGGGGAGATCACACCAAACCGGCCAGCCGGAGAATTCAGCCTGAGCGCCCTTCGAACGTTGCTCCTGAGTAGTCTTGCTATCAACGCGTAGGATTGTTTTTGGTATGCGGGTCGCCGGGCATTCACCTCAGGCCTTTAAAATCAGCGCGATAGTCACTGAATTACCCGATAAAACTACCCTTTAGCAGCCCCGAATTTCCCAAAATAGCGTAAATACGGGATAGTCATCCGTTGTACCATTACTTACACTAGCTAATTCCACAGCGAGACTTTGGTCTCAATTAACCCAAGGGGATAACTTTGTTTCAACGCCTTGTAGCGATAAGTATTTTTACTATCATCCCGGTTTCGATGGCGTGGGCCCAGTGTTCCTACGTAGTAGCACCTTCCGGGAACGACTCGAATCCAGGCACTTTGGCGGCACCTATGCTGACACCGCAACACGCCATCCAATCTGCCGCTCCGGGCGCAACCGTGTGTTTGCGGTCGGGCAATTATGCGGTTACTTCGAACATTGTAATAGACCGGGCTCTCACGTTTCAGGCTTATCCCCAGGAAGCAGTAGTCCTCACCGCAGACCATTCAAGTTCCTCGCCCGTAGGTAACGTTATTTTCGTCGCAGCCAGCAACGTGACCGTACAAAATCTCGAAATATCAGGCGGCTCATACTACGGAATTCAGGTAAATTCCTACTATCTGGGTGCGCCGCCCCAGGACACCCACATCTCGCATGTCAAAGTTCACGACACGGGATACAGCGGAATCAAGACATACCAGGCCGACGGGGTCGTCATCGATAACTCAGAGGTCTACAACAACGACCTGACGATGAGCGGCGGAGTTGGCATCGACATCATGGCTTCGCTGCCTTCGGCCGGCAGTCCTCTGCACGGTGCGGTGATCCGGACATCCCATATTCACGATACGAACGTAAACGGCATGTACATGAAGGCAGGCACCGTCGGGGGACTGATGGAGAACAACTTCGTGGAACGGGTCGGCTCATCCGGAATTCTTGCAGGCGGGGATTCAGGCGCGGCGTTTATGAGGAATGGCGCCACCAGCGAATGCATCAACTGCGTCGTCCGCAACAATGTCGTCGTTGGGACCGAGTATGCCGGTATTGGATGCTGGGGAGCACAACAGGCGCGCATTCTGAACAACACCGTGATCGGAGCAGCTCACACGGGACAGGCAGCCTTTTTTGCCGTCCCTGACGGTCTCGGTTATGCCTGCACCGGCGCGACAGTCGAAAACAACATTTTCCAGATCTCGTCCGGCAACCGCGTGGTTCATGTGGTGAACCCCGGACCGGGAATGGTGTTGGACTATAACCTCTACTACAGCACGACGGCTTCCTACCCGATGTGGTGGGAGTCGTCCTCTCTAAGCGGCTACTGGAGCGGACTGGCTGGTTGGCAGGCGGGCACAGGGCAGGATGCGCACTCAGTTGCATATGAGGCTCCGCTTCTGGATACAAACAATTTGTACCGTGAAGTCGCTGGAAGCCCATCCATTGACCGGGGCGCGACCCTTGCAGACGTACCTACCGATTATGCCGGCACTAACAGGCCCCAGGGCAGCGCGTATGACATCGGGGCGTTTGAATTCCCGGCAGGCGCAGCACCTGTTCCTTCCATGCTCTCGATTGTCCAGGGATCCAATCAGTCGGCAACGAACGGAGCACTGTTCGGTACCGCTTTGGCCGTCAAAGTCACGGACTCCTCCGGAAACGGAGTAGCCGGCATTCCGGTTGTCTTTACGGCGCCCGCGAGTAGCGCATCCGGGACCTTTGGGGGGTCAGCGATTGCGAGCGTGGTAACCGCCGCAAACGGTATTGCTACGGCGCCCGCCTTCACTGCTAACAGTGTTGCCGGACCTTATAACGTAATGACGTCGTCCTACAACCTGAATACGGTATCGTTCTCACTGACGAATACAGCACCTGTTACTGCACCTCACGTGACAGTAACCTTCCTAAAGACTGACACGACCACTAAGGGTAACTGGCGGGTAGCATACGGTGCACAGGGTTATAACGTGATTGGCGATCTGGCAAGCAATCCGTCTTATGCCGCGCCCTCACCTTCCGGGCAGGCCTACTTTACCTGGGCAAGTTCATCAACTGACATTCGCGCTCTCCAGAAACCATCTAACCCATCTGACCGGATTGCGGCCAACTGGTTTACTACGGGTTCGTTTACAATCGACCTGAACACGACAGATCAACTGACCCATCAGGTGGCCCTCTATTGCCTTGACTGGGATAACAAGGCACGGGTCCAAACCGTCGATGTCCTCGATGTAAGCGGAAAAGTTCTGAATACCCGCTCTGTTTCGGGCTTCAGCGGTGGTGTTTACCTGGTGTGGAATATATCAGGACACGTAATCCTGCGGATCACGAATGCAGGGGTGAACGGAGTCGTTTCGGGCGTTTTCTTCGGCGGCGCTCCACCTGCCACTGCAAACTTTGTGAAATCGGACATTGGCACTCAGGGCAACTGGAAAGGTATTTACGGCGGTCGCGGTTACAACATCGAAGGCAATTCAGCTGCGAACCCAAGCTACGCTGCTCCGGCGCTTACCAGTGCTTCAACCTATACATGGGCAGGTTCAACGACAGATGTAAGGGCGCTACAGAAGCCATCCAACCCGTCTGACAGGATCTCGGGCACGTGGTATTCCGGTTCGACATTCAGCATTGCCTTGAACCCGACCGATATCCTGCCCCACCAGGTAACCCTGTATTGCCTCGATTGGGACAGCAACGCGCGTTCGGAGACTATATCGGTACTCGACGCTGCCGGCCATGTTCTGAACAGCCAGACACTCAGCGGGGATTTCAACGGCGGAGTGTATCTGGTATGGAATGTAAGCGGCGCCGTGAAGTTCCGGGTTACCAACAACAACGGCATAAATGCCGTGGTCTCAGGCATCTTCTTCGATTAGGAAATCGAAGAAGGCGAAGGCGCAGAAGGTGCTAAAGCGCACCTTCTGCGCGCATTGTTTCGCACATTAATATTTGTTCTCACATTTACCAGTTAGCTGCCATAATTATCTGGTTCAGCGCGCCACGTGGGCGCGGGGTGAGGCGATGAATACCAGGATCCTGATACTTGAGTCAGCCGAAGGAATCTGCCGGGATTTTAACCGGCTCAAGGGTTCGCTTGCATCTGAGGAAGTTCGAACCGCGGTTCTGACGCGCGACCGCGCAGCGGCTTTCCCTGCCGCCTTTGACCCTCAGATCGTATTGATGCATTCGCAGTCCGCCGGCGTCGGTTGTGCGGCGGAGGCGGCGATTGCTTCCCGGTACGCCTCCGCCGTCTTTGTGAAGGTCCCTTGCGGGAGCGGCGAGACCGTCTGTGGATCGGCCGCCGCAAAGGACCGAATTGCCTCACTGCTGCGATTCGAAGACCCCCGCGCGACAAAACCGCTGCAGTTACTGCCCGGAATTATCGGCTGCTCTCCCATACTTAGGAAGGCGATTTCGCAGGTGGCGCCGATCGCGGAGTCCGATGCGACGTGTTTATTGCAGGGCGAAACGGGTACCGGCAAAGAGCTCTTCGCGCGCGCGATCCACTATTCGAGTGAGCGGCGACAGAGACCGTTCGTGCCCGTGAACTGCGGAGCGATTCCCGAGTCCCTCTTTGAAAACGAACTTTTCGGTCACGCACGCGGCGCCTATACCGATGCAGGATCGGATGAGCGTGGACTCCTGGCTTACGCCGAAAACGGCACACTCTTTCTCGATGAAATTGACTCTTTAAGCCTTGCGGCTCAGGTCAAATTGCTTCGCGTGCTGCAGGAACGGGAGTACCGGCCGGTCGGTTCCGCAAAGAGTATCAGGACAGGGGTGCGCGTCATCGCGGCAACCAATTCGGATCTGCGGACCCGGGTGCGGAATCAGCAATTTCGCGAAGACCTGTTCCACCGCCTGAACGTGCTTCGCCTGACCGTGCCCGCGTTGCGTGAGCGGGGAGAAGACATTCCTCTGCTCGTAAAGCATTTCACCTGGGAATTCGCGGGGCGTTACAACCGACCGGTTCCAGTTATCCCCGACGAGGTACTGGCCCGCCTCGTAAATCACCCCTGGCCTGGCAACGTTCGCGAACTGGAAGGCGTGCTCGAGCGCGCAGTGCTGATCGCAAAGAACGGAGTCATGGCTGCGGAAGATCTCGATCTTCCCGAGGCTGCGTCGGGCACATCGTGCATACAAACGCTGAAAGCCGCTAAAGACAGGGCCATCACGCACTTCGAACAAAGCTATCTGGCCGACGTCCTGACCCGCTGCGCAGGCAATGTAAGCTCTGCGGCCCGCGCTGCGGGCAAAGAACGCCGTGCATTTCAGCGCCTTCTGCGTAAGTATCACATCGAAAGTTCTGAATACCGCGTGACTTAGACGGGACCTGCCCCGCACCTGCGGCATCCGTGCCGCACCTGCGTCTTTTTCGCCCTGGATGGGCGCGGCGGGCCTTTTAAAGGCTATCCCGCATAATCGATGCGGCAAGCAAGCCGCAGCGCACGAGAGCTTCCCCAACGCAACCCTACTGTTTGCATCTGTTCGACAATTGGCCACTTCCGTGCCTTTCTGAAGCGATCAACCAAGCCGGAGGTCGACAGGCCATTGCTCGGGGGCACAGAGAAGCGCGACGCGGTGCAGCGCTGTGTCCTGAGCTATCTGGTTCGGAATCCAACGGCCAAAGACACGGCTGAAGGTATTCGGCTTTGGTGGCTTCCGACCGGGATCGAAGTTACGACACGGGATGTGGCCGATGCGCTGGAAGACCTTGTGGAGAGAGCGTTCATGGATGTAAGGGGAGAAAACCGGACCGCAGTATACGCACTTAAATACGGGCGCATCGCGGACGTGCGCCGGTTCCTGGAGTTGACCGATCTTGGCTAACTTCCGAGCGGTGTACTCGGTGGGTTCTTCGCTGGCGAAGTATCTGCAGAATATTTATCCCGACGATCTGAAGCAGGCATTTCCCTGTACCTTCAAACTGGTCTCGAGCTCAGAAGTGGCAACGGAAGACGCCCACGCGATCGACCAGACAGTTTCAATATTCCTTCACAGAATCACATTCAACGATCATTTCCGCTCTGCAACGCGCCTGCAGGATTCCGCGGGCCAAAAGCCCTCCATGTTCCTCGACCTCCACTACCTGCTGACTTATTGGGGAACGAGCGCCGAGGCCGAGCAGACCGTCCTGAGCTGGACCATGCAGCAGATTGAGACAACGCCGATTCTCGACGCATCGATCCTCTCATCGCAGGCGCAATGGGACGCCACGGAATCGGTGCAACTGACCCCCGCGAACCTGAGTCTCGAAGACATCCTTCGGATTTGGGATGCGCTTGGACCGAAGTACCGGCTGAGCGTTGCCTACGTCGCGAGGGTGGTGCGTGTGGATCGGACTATCGCCGCCGAAGTACCCGTCGTCGCGACACGTTTCAGATTAGATCCGAACGGAGTTCCGGCCCTGTGATCGAGAACGTCGATCGACGGGTGCTGGGCGCTTTCCGCTGGGTGGATGCGGTTTCGAGCAAACCCGTGCAGCAGCCGCTGGTGGTCTCAAACACGACGCCGGATGCGCTGAAGATTCGGGTCAATGCGAGCGGCGCTTTTGTAGTGTTCGATGCTATCGGGGCCACCGCGCTCACAAGCCAGTTCGATGTGGTATCAGCGTGGCCGGCGCCATCGGATTTCGAAGTGCGGGTGGACGACCCGTCGCGCCGTTATCTCCCAAGGCGGGCCAAAGTTTCATTTCCGCGCGCGCTCACGGCGATGAGCGATCCCGCATCGATTCTGAACCCGCAAAAGATCGCACTTTACCCTTCCCCGGCGGCTCCCACCGGTCCCAATTGGGCCGTGATCCGCGCGTCGGTGGCAGCGGCCGCAGGCCAGCCACTACCGTATGCAATGGTTCGGATCTTGCGTGCATCCGATTCAGTCGTCATCGCCACGGGCATGACGGACCGCAATGGCGAAGCGCTGCTGGCGGTACCGGGTCTGGGTATCCGGCCGAATTCGAACGGCGGTGGCGGCGTTCTGTCCACGAGTGTCGATGTCACAGCCGACGCTGCGTTCGATCCCGATGTTTTGACCCGCGGCAACGACTGGGCCGTGGACCCCGACCGCCTGCTCGATGCAGGCAACCTTGCTCTGAAGCGATCTTCCGCGGTGACGGCGAAGATTGCCGGTGGAGCGGTGACCCCGGTTTTGTTGAGTATTGCCCTATGAAGGAGGGAACGTGCCCGAATATTTAGCCCCAGGCGTATACGTGGAGGAAACCAGCTTCCGCGCACCGTCCATTGAAGGCGTTGGAACCAGTACGGCCGGTTTCGTGGGTCCCACGCTGACCGGCCCCACCACAGGAACGCCTGAACTGCTGACCAGCTTTGGCGACTTCGCCAATACTTATGGCGGCTATGACAACCTGGGGATTTCGGCGAATACGGCCGATCCCAAAAACACCAACTATCTTGCGCTGAGCGTCAAGGCGTTTTTCGATAACGGCGGATCCCGACTCTACGTGTCCCGCGTTTTCACGAAAGCCGGAGCGACCGATACAGGTGTTGCCGCGACTGCGACCGCATCGGACGACCACGTTGTGGTGCAGGCCCGATACCCTGGTGCCGTCGGCCAACGGCACCGTCATCGTGACCCTGACCGCCGCGCGAACTTCCTCGGTGAATGGCTTGCCGCCCGGGAGCGTGCTCGCACAGGAACCCGATGCAGGCGGCGCGCCGACCATCTTCACCAATGGCATCACCGGGCAATTTAAAAACGGTGCAACGCCCTGGGCGGCGGCGGCGGGAACAAAGACATACGCGCTCACCATGAGCGTAAGCGCACGCACCGCGTCGGGCGCGACAGCCGTCTTCGAAGGGCTTGGATTCGATCCGGCTCATCCGCGATACCTCGCTGCGATTCTCGGCCTTGTGCCTCCGAGGCGCATCGACGCGCTGGAAAATCAAATCGCTTTCGTCATTGGAAAAAACCTGACTCCGACGACGCTGATTGCCGAGATTTTCGGACCGTTGGCCGATCCTTCGGTAACTGCGGCGAAAACCTACCCGCTGGCGGGCGGCGATGACGGCGGCGAACCCGCGGCTCAGGATTACGATGACGCACTCGCACGCCTGCAGGCCCTTGAAGATATAGCGATTGTAGCGACGCCCGGCTCGGCGATCTTTTCGACTGCCGATGCCGTTATGTCGAAGCTGATTGCGCACGTCACGAGGCAACGGGCATACCGCGTTGCCGTGCTCGATACTCCGCCCAACTTCGTCGCCTCGCAGGTGGAAGACGTGCGCAGCAAAATCGATACAAGCTACGCCGCGATCTACACCCCCTGGGTCGTCACCGCGAATCCGCTGGCCCGGCCAGGAACATCGGCGCTGACAGAGGTAACCGTTCCACCTTCAGGATTCGTGGCGGGAATCTATGCCCGCAGCGATGAGCAACACGGCGTCTCGAAGGCGCCCGCGAATGAAGTTGTGACCGGCGCGCTGCGCTTCGAACGGGATATCAATTTCGCCGAGCAGGGCGTGCTGAACCCGCTTGGCATCAACTGTCTGCGCTTCTTTCCGGGCCGCGGCTACAGAGTGTGGGGCGCGCGCACGGCCAGTTCGGATTCCGAATTCAGGTATGTGAATGTCCGCAGATACATGATCTATCTCGAGCACTCGATCGATAACAGCACCCAATGGGCTGTGTTCGAAAATAACGGCCCGGCGCTGTGGGCGCGGGTGCGCGATTCTGTTGACGCGTTCCTCTATAACGAATTCCGGGAGACGAACCTGCTCGGCACAACACCCGCCGAAGCCTATTTTGTCCGCTGCGACCGCACCACTATGACGCAGAACGATCTCGATACCGGCCGGCTCATTTGCCTGATCGGGGTGGCGTTGCTGAAGCCCGCCGAATTCGTGATTTTCCGCATCGGCCAGAAGACATCGGACGCGCGTACGTAGCGCCGGTAATCAAAGGAGAACCTGAATATGCCAGATCGTACAGCGCCGTATCCTTCGTATAACTACATCGTCAATCTGAACGGACCGCGCGATCCCGGAGAAGCTGCTGGGCGGCTTCTCCGACGTCAGCGGCCTTTCGACAGACATTCACATTTCTGAATACCGCGACGGCAATGAAGTAGAGCCGCACGTCCGAAAAATTCCAGGCGCACACAAGGTTGCGGATGTCACGTTGAAGCGCGGGCTTGTCAATTCACAGGACCTTTGGGACTGGATGCAGCAGACTCGCCGCTACGGAGTCGCCGCCAAACGCGACGTGGTCATTACGGTGCGCGATGAGGCGAACATACCGGTGCAGCTCTTCAAGCTCCGGGGCGTAATTCCGCTCAAATACACCGGGCCCACGCTTTCAGGCAAAGGCGCGGGGGACGTGGCAATGGAAGAGATTGTTCTTTCGGCCGAGTCCTTCGATATCGCGCAGGCATAAGAACCGGGGTCTAAACGATGAGCCGAGTCGTCTTCGAGGACGTGCGCCGGATTCCCGCCGCCGAGCCGGACCGCACCGATGTTGCGCTGTTCGCCGGACTGGTGCGCGTGAACCCCGGCGCTGTCCTTTCGGATGCGCACATCGCCTGGTTAAAAGATGCCGGCTGGGTGACCGGCCGCGCGGACGATCGGGATCTTTCGAAGCTGCTCGACATTCCGATCGTCTTCGAGAACTTCACAGGGTTCGCGAATCTCTTCGATGCCGGCGACAGCGGCCAGAGCTTCGGGACCGATTACCTGGCCGCCTCGGTTCGCTCGTTCTTCGCGCAGGGCGGACGCCGTTGTTATGTGGTTCGCATGGGAGATCCCATCACGGCTCAGACCACGGACGCGGAACGCAGCGCATTGGCGGCAGCGATGGTTCCCGATGGCGCATCCGCCGAGAACCGCGCAAGCTGGCACGGCGCCGCGCACCTCTGGGGCTTGCCCGATGCTTCCTTCCTGCTCACGCCCGATCTGCCGCTGCTCTATGCGAACAGTCTCGTGCTCAGTCCTGGCGAACCCGTCGATCTTTCGAGCGGGCCGGAGCAGTTCGTGGTTTGCACAACGACGGACGCCACCCCTCCCGATGCCCGCATCTTCCCTTTGCCCGCGCCACGCCTTTCGATGAACGGCTACACCGACTGGGCAGCAACAATTCGAAAAATTGTGGCCTTGCTGCGCAACGGACGTCTGCGCGAAGTACAGTTCATCGCCGCCCTGCCGTTACCGTTCCGCCCGGACGCACAAACGTCGGGAGACTATCCGGCGGGCGTAACGTTCGCGAGCGATCTGCGGCAGCTCATCAGCGCGCTGCTCCCTGAAAACACGGACCCGGCACACAGCGCGTCGAGTGCGTTTCTGCAGCTTGCGTATCCCTGGCTGCGCACCAACGGGTCTGCCTCTCTGCTCGAAAATCTGGAACCGCCCGATGGCACACTCGCAGGCGTGATCGCCCGGAACGCCCTCACACGCGGCGCCTACACCAGTGCCACAAGAACTGTGCCCACCGCGCTCATCGATGTTCATCCGGCGCTGCCACAATACGAAACCGTGGTGTCCGGACACGCTGGTCTGGGGCACCGGGACGGCGAAACCTCTGGTGACTCGCGTGAGCCTCTTCGGATTCAAACCCGATGGCATTCGACTGCTCTCCGACGTCACTGCTTATCCGGGTGAAAGCTATCGCCCGGCAAGGATCAACCGCGTCGTGCTCGATCATCAGCCGGGCCGCGCGGCGCCTCGGCGATGATACCGTGTTCGGCAACAGCGGCCCTAAGCTTTGGGCTCACCTTCAAAGCGTGCTCCGTGAAGTGATGCTGCGGCTTTGGCGAGTAAACGCCCTTGACGGCGACACTCCTGCGGAAGCATTCACGGTGAGGTGCGACCGCAGCACCATGACGCAGAACGATGTGGATGCGGGCCGGCTGATTGCAGAAGTCACGTTTCGCGCAGCGGCCGTGATTGAACTGATCCGCGTCACGCTGGCTCTCGAGCCCGGCGGAGTCACGGCGGTTGAGAACAATTCCAGTGTGGCGGGGGTTTCCTGATGGCTGGCCAGACGCTCACGCCTCTGCATGTATTTCGCTTTCACGTAGAGTTTCGGTCGGACTCCCTGACCGACAGCGGCAGCAGCGACACGGTGGACGTCTGCAACGGCGCCTTCGCTGAATGCACCGGTCTTGAGGCCACCATGGAAGCAAAGGTCATTAAGGAAGGTGGACGGAACAGCGGGACGGCGCAACGGGCCGGCCAGACTAACTTCGCGACCGTGGTGCTCAAGCGCGGCATCAGCACAAACAGCCAGCTCTGGGGCATCTTCAACGCTTTCAGCAGCGGCTCCTTCGCGCCACGGCTGCGGGTGACCATCAACATTTTTGACATCGACGGGACCGCCGTCCGCGCATGGCAACTGCGCCGGGCTATGCCTGTCAAATTCAAATTTGCCGATCTGAATGCGCGTGGCGCCGAGGTCGGAATCGAAGAATTACACCTTGCTCACGAGGGCCTGCTGATGGTGTCGCCCACGGTACCGGAAATTTAACATGAGCGAACAGGCGAGCAAGCTCGAGAAAGGGTATGTGGTTCCGGTGGACAAGGAGTCCGACGAGAACCAACGTATTGTGCTGCACTTCAACCCTAATTCGCTTGGCTACACCGTGGAAGCCGCGGCGCAGCAGCAGAATCAACCCAACCCGAGCGGTCAGGTGCAGTACGCGGCGCAGTTCTCAGCGCGGCTTTCCTTCGACACGGTCTTCGACAACACAGATACGGGCGATGACGTTCGGCTCACCACAAACCGCTTCGTCGACTTCCTGCAGCCGCAACCGGCAGCCGGAAGCACGAACGGAGTGGGCGCGCCTTCTCTGCTCGTTTTTCACTGGGGCGCATTCCGGTTCACCGGAGTGCTCACGCAGTACAAGGAAACCATCGAGTTCTTTTCAAGAGAGGGCGTGCCCTTGCGTTCGGCATTAAGCCTGACGCTGCTGAAGCAGGATAAAACCCTTGAGCGCGACGCCAGCGTAACCACGAATACCGGCGGTTCTCTGGTCCCCACAAGCGGCGGCGACAGTGCCCTTTCGGCTGCCACGCGGGGCGGGAATCCCGCTGCCGCAAGAGGCCTGGCGAGCGCCAATGGCCTGGCCAGCCTCCGCTTTACGGGGGGAGCAGCATTGCAGGTAGGCGGTTCGGCAAGCGTTCAGGCTTCTGCCGGATTCTCGGGCAGCGCCTCAGTATCTGGTGGGTTCGATGCGTCCTCGAAATGGAATGCAAGCGGTGGAGCCAGCTTGTTTGGGGCTTCCGCATCCGCCGGAGTATCGGCATCCTCAGGCGCTTTTGCAGGATTGGGCGCCAGTGCCGGAATCGGCGCAGGCCTGAGTCTGAACTCGTCCGCAATGGCTTCCTCCACCATGGGCGCGGACCTGTCAACTCACGCGGGCGCGAGTTTTAGTCTCGGCGGTTCAGCGCAGAGCGAGGGCGGGGCCGGGCTGACGGCCAATGTGGGCGCCAGCGCCAGTTGGAAAGATCTGATGACGTTTCATGACGACGAGGGTTAAGACATGGCTGTATCGATAGACGAAATTCAGGTGGAAGTCACGGACCCGTCGGCGGCTGCCGCACCGACGCCGCCGGGCAATCAGGGCAACAGGGTCGATCTGCGGTCCGCTCTCGAAGAAGTTCTCGAACGCAGGATGCGCCTCAACGCTGACTGACTATGGCCAACACTCCGGTTACGGCTCACGATGTCACGGTCTACAATGCAACGCCCAAAGTGCGCGTTGACAGCCAGGACAACGCGACCGTCAACAGCCAGTTAGTCGCCATGGAAATGAGGGAAAGCGAAGGCGGGCTCGCCTCCGCGGAAGTCCGTTTTTTGAATTTTGGAACCTTCGGAGATGGCGGCCCCAACCTGGTCTTCGAAGATGGATCGGTGCTCAAGCTCGGCGCAAAAATCGAATTGCTGGCCGGCGATCAAAGCTCGCCCGTGAAGATCTTCGAAGGTAAGATCTCGGCGCTCGAAGGCCGCTACCACCGGGGTGCGCCACCCGAGTTGCTGGTGCTGGCCGAAGATCCGCTGCAGGCCGCGCGGCTGAAGAGGCGCACCAGACTTCATGAGCATGCAACGGTGGCCGACCTGATCAAATCCGTAGCGAGCGATCTGGGCTTGACCGCGGCAGTGGACCAACTCGATTCGAACATAGGCACGCAGCTTCAGCTCAATGAGACGGATCTCGGCTTTCTGCGGCGGCTGCTGGCACGTTATGACGGCGACATGATTGTGTCCGGCACGCAATTACAGGCGGCGCCGCGCGATTCCATTCAGCGATACCAGGTCGAGATGGACTATGACTCGGGCAAGCTGCGCGATGCCCGCGTGCTGGCCGACCTTGCGCACCAGGCGACCAAAGTCACGTACTCGGGCTGGGACTATTCGCAGGGCGAAGTGGCCGCCGGTGAAAGGACGGGCAATCCGCCCGCGCCTGGCTCGGGCAAGAGCGGTCAGCAATCTTTGCAGGAATCGTTCGGAGAACGCGCTGAGCAGCTTTCCAATTTCGTGGCGCGCGACGCGGTGGAAGCCCAGGCGCTGGCCGATGCCGACTACGAGCAGCGCAGCCGCCGCTTCGTTACCCTGCGCGGTACCACGGAAGGCAACCCGCAGGTCCGCGTCGGCACTCATCTGAAGGCCGGCGGCATGGGCCCGCGTTTCAGCAACACGTATTACGTGACCTCCGCGATTCACCGCTTCGATCTGGAGCGTGGTTATGAAACGGAATTTGTTGGGGAATGCGCGTTCCTCGGGAGTCAGGGATGAGCCTCCTTCTGCGCGAGTTGGCTCCAGCGACGCTCGGCTCCACGGCGTATCTTGCTCGGGTGGTCGGGGTCAAAGATCCGGACAGTCTGAATCGCGTGCAGATCCGTTTGTATAACTTCGATGGCAATACCGATCAGGAAGCACCGGTGTGGGCGCGCGTGGCCGTGCCCGTGGCCGGAAGCAGTCGCGGAGCGTTCCTGATACCCGATGTGGGCGATGAAGTCCTGGTGGTTTTTCTGGCGGCCGATTCACGTTTTCCCGTTGTTATCGGCGGCCTCTGGAACGGGCGCGATAAAGCTCCGGAAACTCTCGGAGGCAGCGGAGACAGTGTTGACCGCTGGACCTTCACGGGCAAGGCAGGTACGCGTATCGCAATCGTCGAAGAACAGAGTGGACAGGAGACGGTTCAGTTCACCACTCCCGGCGGTCTGACCGGCAAAATGACGGACGCCGGCGGCGGCTCTATCGAGTTCAGCAATACTTCGGGCACCTCCGTCAAATTGGACCAGCAGGGCGTCACCATCAATGCGCCCGCCGGTAAAGTTTCGATCACGGCCGCAAGCAGCGTTGAAGTCACCTCCGGTCAGGTGAGCGTCACGGCGGCAATCTCAACCTTCAGCGGCATGGTCAAGTGCGACGTGCTGCAGGCGACAACAGTCATTGGCACAACGTACACGCCGGGGGCGGGCAACGTATGGTAGGCCACGATATCCTGATCGACGGCGTCGATCTCAGCGGGACCCTATCGCCGAATCCGGCGATTGTCGCGATGTTCGACAGCGACTTCGCTAACCGCTTCTTTGCAGATTTGGGGCAACCACCGGCGAAACGAATTTCCTCAGCCCACGGCATCGATTGCACTTCGGCGAGCCCTGGGCGTTTGCTGCAGCCGGTACAACGCACGCTGAACGTTGCCATGCTCGATCTCGCCTGTGACACAGTCGGGCGGCCTCGTCTCGATCCCGGGCGCATTGAAAGCAGCGGGCTTGTGATTCGCCGCGTGCAGCGGCCGGACGGCGTCAACGATCGCATTGACCTGCCGCCCGAAGGCTGGATGAAGACGGCTGACGGACGCTTCGGATGGATGAAGCTCACCGGTTCCCAGCCGGACAACGATCCCGATCCGGCCCGCCGTATGACTCTGCGCTCTGGCCAGGCGGAACTGGACCGACTGCTGTCGGAAACCGTTCTCGCCGCAGCCGTGAGCGAAACCGTAAACCCGGTTTTCCTCGCCCCGCCGATCGTGAGCGACAGAATGAAGCGGACCATCGCGTACAGTGTCATCCCGACGGCGAGCAGCGACGTCTCAGACACGAAGCCGCTGCTGCCCGCATTGTCGATCGACTTCGTCGCAGGCATTCTGCCGCCGCTGCTGCAGGAGGGGGATCACCGCGCGCCGTTCCAGTTGCAGACCATTGACTACCGATTCGCTTCGGAGGAGTATCTGGGACAAGCAAACGTCCCGACGGAGTTCCTCGCCTTTCTGAACCTGATGCGCCTGCTCGCGAACGGCTTCGGCGCCTTCGACGGCACAGCCGAAGGCAAGGCAGTGATACAAGCTCTGAACAGGCGCAATGTATCGTACGGGAAAACATCGGTAGCACTTGGAGTATTCCTGAGCCGTGCCAACGATGTCCTGTTCGGCTTCGACCCGGCCCAAACCACTCCTCCCTCCACCTTACAAATGCCCGATGGGTGGGATAGTTTCTCAACAGCGGATCAGAACGCGATAGCTCTTGCCGTATCGGCGAAGTTAAAAGCGCGCAGCGCCCAGGTGCTCGCGCCTGAGGGCCGCTTCCAGGATTCGACGCGGCTGTACACGCTGCGTATATTCCTGAGGGTCCGCGACCATGCGGGCGATTGCCCTCCGCAACTTGTCTGGAGCGCGCCGTCCGGGCCGTTCCTGATCGCCCCGTGGTACGCATCGACTGCCCGTCTCGGCCCGCCCATCCCGCTGCCGAATCTGACCCGTGCGTTTCTGCAGAGCGCGAAGCCGAACGTCTCATTCGTGGTGCCCGGCGGTCTGATGAACGCGATGCAGTCCGCCAGTCTGAAAAACCTGAGCGCCGGTTCGGCCCAGCCGGGCGGCGGCGGCATCGGCATCGCCTGGCTGTGCGGCTTCAGCATTCCCGCCATCACCATTTGCGCGTTTTTCGTGCTCAACATTTTTTTGCAATTGCTGAACATCATTTTTTTCTGGATGTTCTGGATCAAAATCTGTATCCCGATTCCCGTGCCCGCCGCGCTGGCCGGCAAAGGAGACCAGTAAATGCCTGACCCCGTACGCGATCCCGTTAGCTGGCCATTTCTCCCTTATCCGGTGGACGGCGTGCTCACGTGGCCCAGCCTCGAGAAAAGCGTGCGCGATTCGATTCGGATCATTCTCATGACTCGCCCGGGAGAGCAGTTGATGCGCCCCAGGTTCGGCGCGGGTCTTCAGAACTTTCTTGACGATGGAAACACGCTCGCCACCCGCCGGCGTATTCAGGCCGCAATTGTCGAATCGCTGCAGAATTACGAGAAGCGCATGGTTCTCGATCGCGTGGACGTAGACCCGATCGACGACGCGCCTTCTCAATTGAACGTTCAGATTCATTACCGGCTGCTGCGAACGGGTCTCGCGCAACAGGCCAGCCTGACCATGCGAGTGGAGTAAGCCATTGCCCCTGCAACCGCCGGCACTAGACGACCGATCGTATAACGACCTGCTGCAGGAAATGCTGGCGAGTGTGCCCGGGCACACGCCTGAGTGGTCGAGCCCGCAACCGGGCGATCCGGGCCGTACGCTGCTCGAGCTGTTCGCATGGATGGGCGATGCGCTGCTCTACCGCGTCAATCTCATTCCCGAAAAGCAGCGCCTTGCCTTCCTGAGTCTTCTCGGATGGCCGCTCCAGCCCGCCAGCGCGGCGCGGGGGCTCATTGCCCTCACCACGGTGCGCGAGCGGACGGAAGTCCTGTCCATCGCCGCGGGCGCGCTGGTAAAAGATAAGGTCTCGTTTGAAACGCTCGGTGAAATCGATCTGCTTCCCGTCACGGGCAGCGTATACCGCAAAGCTCCTTTAACCCCGCAGCAGCGCGCCGATGCCCTGCCCCTGCTTACCGGCTTGAGAACGCTCTACAAGCTGGGCAACACGCCTTCCGGCTACATGACCCAGCCGGTTTTCGCCGCCGGCGCATCGGGCAACCCGAGTGTAGATCTCGCCACTGACACCATCGACAGTTGTCTCTGGGTGGCGCTACTGGTGCAAAAGAAAGAGAACCTCGACACCGCCCGCGATGCCATAGGCGGCAAGAACTCGGACCAGAAAATTCTCAACATCGGTTTCGTCCCGGCGCTCGCGATGCCCGACCCGTTTGCCGATGTGGGCAACCGCACCGCGGTGGATCATTCGTGGCAGCTAAGCCTCAAATCCGGCGCGGACGGCAAGACACGTTATGCGTCACTCAAGGTTTTCGACGACACCACTCAGAGCCTCACCCGGCCCGGCGTTATCCGTCTCGGTCTCCCACAGGCCGCCGACATCGGAGCACCTTCGAACGACGTTCGCGACGACGCAATGGCCGGTGTCGGTGTCAAGCCGCCTCGCATTGACGACCCCGATATCGCCCAGAGGCTCGTCGCTTGGGTACGGCTGAAAACGGCCAGCGACGTGAGCGTGGAATGGGCTGGAATCAATGCGGTCGAAATTGAACAGCGCGTCACCTCGCAAAGTTTTGTGCTGGCGGTGAGCGACGGGTCGGCCGACCAGAAATTCGCATTGCCTGCCACCGATGTCGATCCGGCGACGTTCGATCTCGAAGTGGATATGCCCGGCCTCGGCTTCCAGTTGTGGGAAGCGGTCGACGATATCGAAGCAAGGCAGGGGCCGGCGCCTGTCTATACCCTCGACGCCGAGGCGGGCCTGGTTACGTTTGGCAATCAGTTGCGGGGGATGATCCCGCCGGCAGGAAGGCGGATTCGGGTGCGGCGCATGCGCTCGGGCGGAGGTTCAAACGGAAATCTTCCCGCCAACACTCTGAGCGCGATCCTCGCGCGGGACAGCAAGGGGGTGCCGATAGCCGAGAAGATCGGCGTCTCGCAGGCCGTTGCAACTACGGGCGGCGCTGACTCGGAGACTCTCGATGCCGCGCAGAGGCGGATACCGGCCCGGCTCAGGCATCGCGACCGTGCCGTCACCGAAGACGATTACCGGAGCCTCGCGCTGGAAATCCCTGGCGGAAGAGTGGCTCGCGTTGAGGTGTTGCCGCTTTTCAAGCCGCAGACACGCGCGACCAACATTCCAGGGGTGGTTTCGGTCATGGTAATTCCAGGCAAAGACAACTGGCAGCCGCCCTGCCCACGCCCTGACAGGCCAATGCTGGAAACGGTGTACGCGTATCTGAACACGCGCAAGCCGGTCGCCGCGGAGCTTTATGTCATAGGAGTCGAATACATTCCGATAGGCATTTCCGTAGCGGTGGAAGTCCGCGCCGGATTCGAATTGCGGGATGTCCGCAATGGTGTGGAAGACGCGTTAAGGCGTTATCTATGGCCGCTTCAGCCAGGCGGCGCCGCCCAGACCGGATGGTCGCTGGGCCGGCATGTCCGAAGTTTCGAACTGGATGTGATTGTCAGTCAGGTTCCAGGCGTAGTGGAAGTGAACGGTTTCAATCTCTTCCGGCAGAACGCGAGCGGGACTTACGACATTGCGAGCGTGAATGAGAACGCGCAGCAGGAAGTTACTTTGGCCGCGTATCAGTTGCCCGAGTTACTTGAAGTGCTGGTGGCGGCGGGTCCCGATGGCTCGGGCGTGACTGCGTCAGAATCGCTCGTGCCTGCGGAAGCGACGGACGACAGTACAGCCGTGCCGGTTGTGCCGAAGGTCTGCTGATGGATTCCAACGGACTGCGTTTCTGGATGCTGTCGCAATCGCAGGACTGGCTGCCACCGGGCGGTTCCCCCGACTTGCAGTATTGCGCGGCATCGCAGAGGCTGCATCTGCGCAGTCTATCCACCTTCAGCGTTCCCGTGGAAGATTTTGCGATCGCGAAGCTGAAGCTCGACATCGCTCCCTGGGCAAAGGATCGCTTCGGCACGTATGCGCGGTGGGACTCCGGGTCCGGACACGTTGTCGCCGGCGGAGCGGGCGTCGGAGAAACTGCGGTATTCGCTCCGCCGGCCAACAAAGACGTAACCGATCTGGTTCTCGGGTACGACGGCATTCTCTACATCGCGGTCGATGCAACGCTGATTCTGGTGGATCGCCGCGGCCGCTGGCCCGCGTCCACGCTGAGCGATCCGGCCGTCTCGTTCTGGAGACTGGCGGCCCATCCGGCGGGCGGCGTGGTGGCGCTCGACCGGAAGGGTTCGCAAATCGTTCGGGTCACAGGTCAGCCTTTACAGGTCGCGCCCGATGTCCCCGCCGCTCCGGGAATTCTGCGGTCCTGTGAGGCCAATCATGATCCGCCACGTGTGACGGCGGTGGCCCCTATTCCCGCGGGCGAGTTCCTGACCGGAATTGCCGAAGACGGGGCCGGAAAGTTCGCCGTCTTGTCCTGGGGCAAGAATGCCGCCGATAATTCGACCGTGTCGCTGCGCGTTTTTGAGCAGTTCGAGAAGATCGGCGCTCCCATGGCCGTATCGGGCATCCATTTTCCGTATGGCGTCGCGTGGCTCCCTGAAGGACGCATTGCGCTGCTCGCGACCGGCACCAAAGAAGCGTTTGTATACGATCTCGATGAACAAGGGCGCGCGCTTCCACCCTCGGGCGAGACTTACATCCTGGCGGATCGGAATGCCGGACCTTTCGCTCATGTGTTCGATGCGCCGCCCTATTATCAAAGCGCCTCAGAGCTGGTTCCGCTGCTGCCACTGTCGATGAATTCCCTCGCATCTCAGGGAACAGCCCAGGCTCAGAAGCCCATTGACAGCGGCGGCGCGCGAACTACCTGGCATCGTCTCTTCGTCGAAGCTCTGATCCCACCGGGATGCGGCGTGACCGTCTGGCTGGCGGCAGCGGAACGCATCGAAGAGCTTCCGAAGTGGGGAGACAAGGACAAGTGGTTCCCTCACCTGCTGGGCGATGCACCTGTGCCCGCGTACCCACCCGAATGCCCGTCCGCGGTGTGGCTGCGCGAAGCGAGCGAGGTGCCGTTCCATCCCGGGCTGCTTGGAGGACAATCGGAGCCCCTCCGCCGCGGCCTGTTCATGGTGCTCATCCAGCGCGCGGGTTTGGCTGTTCGTAATCTGCAGGGGCGCTACCTGGCTGTTCGAATGGATCTGAACGGGAACCACAGACGTACGCCCGAAGTAGCTGCGGTACGTGCCTATGCTTCCCGCTTCTCGTACGTGAATCAGTACCTGCCGGAACTCTACCGAGAGGACACATTCGGCCCGGCTGCCGACGTCCCCGGTCCTTCGACACGAGCCGATTTCTTCGGACGATTTGTATCGATTGTGGAAACGCAATTGACGCGCGCCGAAGACCGCGTCGCGTCAGCCCATCTGCTCACCAGAGCTCAATCCACGCCCGACTCATCCATCGACTGGCTCGGCACATGGCTCGGTGTGGATCCCGAAATTGAGGCCGCGCCCAGGAGGCGGGAGCGCGTCGCCCGCACGCCGCAACTCTACCGGGAGCGCGGCACCGTCGAGGGCGTCACCACGGCCCTCGATATCGCCACTGACGGAATGTGTACGCGGGGCGCCGTGATTGTGCTTGAGGATTATCGGCTTCGTCACACTTTCGCCACCATTCTGGGCGCCGATCTCTCCATTCAAAACGACCCGCTGCTTCCGGGCAGTTGGGCCAGTTCGAATTCATTTGTGGGAGACACGCTTTTTCTGGGCGACGAACATCGTAAAGAGTTCCTGTCGTTGTTCGCCAATGTAGTGCCTACCGGCTCGGAACAGGCCGCCATAGACGAATTTTTCGACCGGCTGGCACACCGTATGACGGTCTTCGTCCACGATGAAGTCGAAGCGGTCGATGGCAAACTGATCGAACGCGTTGTGAACCGTGAGAAGCCCGCCCATGTTATGGCGACAGTGCGGCGCGCAAGCCAGTCGTTTCTTATCGGTATCGCCTCGCTGCTCGGAGTCAACACGTACCTTGCTCCCGCGCCGCCTAAGGGCGTGGTTCGCGTGGAACAAAGCCGCATCGGGCGCAGCGACCTGATTACACACGTGCCAAGCCTCGACCCCCGGTACGAGAACGGCTCCGAAGACATTGCAGCGGCGGGAAGTCCGCAGGGCAGCGCCTTCGGAAGCCCCCAGCCGCTCGCGAGGATTTCAGGACCGAAAGCGGTGTTACTCGGCAACAAAGTTTCGCTCGATGCTTCGGCGTCCTTTGTGCCGGCGGGGCGGAAGATCGTTACTTACCGGTGGAGTTTGATTGCCCAATAAAGGAGAAACGCGATCATGTCAGACATTAAGTTAGGCGCCGCTCAACCGACGGCCGAAAGCCAGGATGCGACCGTTACGGTGACCCTCGATCCGGGAGTCGCCGCCGGAAGCACAGTCCGGTTTTCGCTGGTCGTAGTTGACGATCTTGGCAACGTTAGTCCGGCGTCGTTCGTAGATGTTGAGATACGCGATCTGCCAACTGCCGTCGTGACCGGCCCGGCCGCGATCTCGGTCGGCGGCACGGTTGCGCTAAGCGCCAAAGATTCCACTCCGGCCGGACACATTCAGACGTATCGCTGGCAATTGGTCGGAGTCACGCCCGCGCCGACACCAACGCCAACTCCTTCGCCCACGCCAACGCCGCCAGCACCGACACCAACACCTTCACCAACACCAACTCCGACACCGACCCCAACACCCGGTCCCACGCCGGTTCCGAACCCGCGGCCGGTGCCGGTGCCCAATCCCCGGCCAATTCCCACGCCGACGCCTACACCGGGTCCGCCGCGGCCGCTACCGCAGTAAGAGTGAATTCCAATGCCCGCGCCAGTCACAATTTCGCTTACTTTAAACAAGCCTGTGGAGACACCGCAGCCTGACGTTATTGTCGCGAACCTCGGCGCTCCCGGCACGTACAACATCGAGCTCGTGGTCATTGACGATCTCGGGCGCGAAAGCGCTCCAGGGAAGTTCAGGGTCACCGTTGTGCAGCAGACGTAAGGAGGCAACGAATGGCGATAAACGATTCACTGGCAACACGTCCGCAGGCTTTGCGGGTCTTCTACTCCACCGGGCGGATGCTCGGGGTCGAAGACTTCCAGGCCGAGCAGGATTATCATCGCGGCAGACTGGCGCGCGCCCTGTTGCAGACGCTCGGAACCGGGACCATCTCTGGCCTCAAAGTGATTTCAAATGCCGCGGCGGACCTCGACAAACTTGAGATCCAGGTCTCGCCCGGACTCGCGCTCGACCGTTTGGGCCGATTAATCGACGTGCCCGACACGGTCTGCGTACGTCTGAACAAATGGCTCGCGGGGAAAACCGACATCGAACTCAGCGATGCATTCAAGGACGGGAACGTTGTGGTAGCCGATGTGTTTGTCGCGTTCCATGCATGCGACCGCGGCAAGACGCCCTCCTTCGCCACTCAGGACGACTACGATGCAACGGACGCGTTCACTGCCAATCGCCTGCTCGACTCGTTCACGATGGGCCTGGTGCTGCGCAACGACGCCACTCCGAAGCTGCCGGCCGATCCCTGGGCTTCCCTCGGTGCTGGCCCGAAGGTGGAGTCCGTCAAGCAGAGCATTATCGATGCCACCTCGGGTCCATCCGCCATTCCGGTGGAATATCCGCGCGATCCGGATTTCGACACCACCTCAGTTTTCCTGGCGCGTCTGCAGATTGCGGCGACGCGCGCGGCGCCCGGTGCGCGTCCTGTGGCCGATCTAACCAAAATTCAGATCGATAATCTATCCCGGCTCTTCGTTTATCCGGGCGCGCTGGTGGCACGCACGGCCGGCCTGATAAGCGGCGTATAAAAGGAACCTTATGACGACCAACCCCTTTACGGCGGGCTCATCCCGAACGAAACTAAGCGCTTCCCAAGTGGCTGCCTACAACCAAAGTGGCGCTCTGGTACTGGATACCCGGCGCCGCCGTCCTCTGTATTTCGACGGACGCTTCCTCGCCGCCCGCGATCTGCAGCGCGAGCAGGATTATTTTCTGCAGCGTCAGGCGGATCTGGGCCGCACGGCCGGCTTCGGAGTTGTCCACGGCCTGATGGTCGAACTGGTCACGGGCGCAGGTTCGGATAGCATTCGGATCCACGCCGGCCAGGGCATCACGCCCGCGGGCGAACTGGTTCTGCTGCGCAACGACCTGGTTCTAAGGCTTTCAGATCTCGCCGAAGAAGAGAAGCTCGATGTGCAGTTTGGCGTGGCCCGCATACCGCGTCCGGCGGCGCGCACGCGAACTGGCTTATACGTCATTGCGCTGCGCCCGGTGGAGTTCACCGCCAACCCGATCACCAGCTACCCCACGTCGATCGAGGGTTCGCGCACCACGCATGACGGAGACATTGTGGAAGCGACAGCCGTCACCCTCACCGCATATCCCGATCCGTCATCGAACTACGAACCTTCGCAGCGGCGCGCCGCCGTTGCTCAGCAAATTTTCACAACCGGTTCCACCGGCCAAGTGAACGACGGTCTCTTGCCCGTGGCGATGGTCAGCCTGCAGCGCGGGAGTGTGGAATGGATCGATCCATGGATGGTTCGCCGTGAAACCGCGCGCGACTATGCGGGCGCCCGGCTCGGCCTCACAGATAACGCCTCTAAGCTTGCGTTTTTCATGCAGTACGACTCGCAACTCAGAGAGATCATGTCCGCGCGCAATCAGGGCGGGCTCTCATCCGGGTTCGGCGCCGCCACCTATTTCCGCGCTATCCCCGGTGCGGGCCGCTTCCCTCTCGCATCCATCAACACCGGCGATTTCTCTCAGACTTTCTTCCCGCAGCAACTCGATGTCCGGCTCAGCATCGTTCCGGACGACGAAATCCCTGCGCTCCTTGATGAGGGGATGAATCTGCCTTCCATAGACCTGACCCAGCCTCCCGACAGCTACCAGCAAATCGCCGTGTTCGCACTCGTACCACTCGCTCGCGACAGCTTTAACAAAATCAAAAGCTCGCTCGTGGATGTGCCGCTCAAACCTGTCGTTCCGCAGGTAGTCAGTTTCAGAAGACCGCTGGAACTCCTGACTCTCTACCGCGGCGGAGTGGCGCTGCAGAACACTCCACCGCTGATCGAGAACATCTGGAAAGAGCCCGTCGGCAGTCAGACATTCGGGTATTACATTCGACGGCGGAGCGCGCCGCAGTTCGTCGACTTCACAACGAGTAAATAGGCGGTAACCATGCCGACAACCGTCATCAAACCGGGCGATTCAGAGAGCCTGATCGGGATCGACCCCGAGTTGCTCCAGCAGGTGGATGCCGGCTGGCGTCACCGCCTCTCTCTCTATTCAGGACGCGCGCTCAGCGATACCGCCCTTGCGAGTGAACAGGCTTATCGGTCCGGTCTGATGGCCTCGCTCGCGCAAAGCGTCACACCGGGTACAGCCCAGGGTCTGATCGCTTCGCTCGATCTCTCCGGGAAGGATCCTGTGCTCCAGGTAACACCCGGTTACGGGTTCTGTGCCACGGGTGAAGACATCACGCTGCCGCGCCTCATCAGCGCCGCGCTGAAAGACCTGCCCGTTGTCGATTCCGTTACTGCAGCCGTACTCGGAAATTTCGATTCGTTCAGCCACGATACCGCCAATCAGGACTTCGTCCTCATCCCGATGTTGCAGCCCGTATCCGGTCAGGCGACGGCCGCCGAGATCGACACAGGGTCCGGGCCGATCGAAGTTTCGGGCGACTTTGCCGCGTCCTGTGACCGCGATCCCGAAGAATATGCTTTTGAAGACTGGCAAACCGTAGATGGCGCAATCCTCGTGCTCGGGGCGTGGCCAAAACAGCCCGATTCACTGAAACTTCCCGTACGCGCCCCTGACGAGACGTGGCGAAACCGCCTTGCATACACGATCTTCAACGCCGAATTACAACTCGACGCCGATGGCTTCCTGCCATGGATGCGCGTCGGGATTCCATTGGGCCTCCTCGGTTTCACGACGGACTGGAAGCCGCTGTTCCTCGATCACAATGTATTGGTCCGACCCGGCGGGCTTGCGAGGCGAGCATATCTTCAGCCTTTCGGGACGGACATTCTGCGCGTTTCACCCAACATCGGTGATGCGCGCCTGTTCCAGTTGCTCGAACAGGTCGCAGGCTCCACGAAGCTCACGTCCCTGGCATCTGAATTCGTCACGCTGCCGCCTTCCGGAATCCTGCCGGTGGGAGCCGTCGATCTGCAGAACCGAAAGAATCTCTGGTTCCCCGATGCGTGGACGCTGCATGCCGGGCCCATCCATGCCGAAGAGATCGAAACCGCTATTCTGTCGTCCATCGATTGCGCTCCGCTTGACGTCACGAAGCCGGAAGAAATAAACATCCTTGTCCCGTTATCCGATGCCGTCTACGATCCGAACGTCCTCGTAACCGAGACAGTCGCGCCCGAATTCCAGCAGGAGATCGACAAAGCGACCGCGGCGCGCAATCTTGTACTGCAGCATCGCAAAGACCTGCAGCTCAAGCGCAATGTCCTCCGCCAGGCGCTGGCACTTACCCCAATAGATCTCGATGCCGGGCTCACGGACGTCGAGAAAGCAGCCCGCGACGTTGCCGGCTTCACGCCTGTGCCCGAAGAAGCTTTCGGCACTGTTTCGAATGCGGGCGTGCTGGTATCGAGCGCGATCTCCGATATCAAAACCAAGGCGGTGGCGCCTTCCCCTGTACCTCTTTTCACGGCGGCGGATCTGACGATTCTGGACAGCAATGGCCTTCAGCAATTCATGGACACCGTCAATGCCCGCATCTCCAAAGCCGACGACCTGATCAACACTGCCTTCCTGCGCTCTCAGACGGATATTTATCGCTATCGCCAGCATGTACTCGGAGCCGCCGATGCGACCCGGCTCGCGGTCTCACCGATACTTGCGAACATCGCGATCGGTGATTCAGCGGCCGCGACTGCTTCGAATCTCCACGACTATCTCACCAGCACCCTGAACTCCAGGCCGCTGACGGCGGTAGTCCCATCAGCGCCCCCGCCCGCTGCTGCATCCACCAACACAACCAATGCGACGAACACGTTCTCCCGGATTCAACTGGCGTCCGCTTCAAGTACGTTAGTGAACAGCAGGGTCTTTACGCTCCAGAAGAGCAGTGCCACTCTAACAAAGTTCGGGCAAGGTAGTGCGACGCGGTTTGACCTTACAGACACTCCGCAGTTCAATAAAGCATTTCAGGACTCGACAACTGTCTCTTCGAACCCAGGTATTATTGCTGTAACTCCACCCACCCCAATTGTGAGCGAGATACAGGATGCATCGCCCCTTGTCGGCGCCGAGTTGAATCTCCGAACGCTCACAGTTGCGGACAGGCTCAAGCAATCCCCTTCTCAGGAGGCGCTCTTCTATTCGGTTGCGAATCGGAACGATGTATTTGCGCGCTTACTTGACGACCTGGAAATCACCGTTGACGACATCCAGTTTTTCGTCCATGTCGCTGACGCTCAGGGCCAGGTCTCCGTACAGGCGCACAAAATCGGCGACCTTAGGACGCCCGCCACCCGAGCTACTGTGCTCGGCCAGGTGCAGCAGGGGGGGCTGGTCGCCAATGCCGATGAGGCCGCGGTCTTCAACGCGGGAATCCGCACGCTGGAACAGCACTCCCTCATGCTGCGGGCACTCGAAGCCCGCGTCGCAGAGTATCGTAATTTCGTTATGTTCTGCGGCAATATGCTTCTGTCGATTCAGACCAGCGCCGGCGATATTACCAACCGCCTCACGCAGCTCGATAACGATCTTTCAGAGCAGCGCCAGAACCTCGGTTTTGTCAGTGCCCTGATGGCGGATGAAGTTGTGCGGGTGAATGGCGTCAACCAGACACGGTCGTCAATCCTGCAGGCCGTCACACTGATCGCTTTTGCGCGGCCCCGCACGCTCAAAACCGAGTCGAATGTGCCCACGCGGCAATTGGTGCCGGGGAACGTGGTCAGTCCTGTGCCGCAGTGTCTCAGCCAGGTTCAGACCATTCCTCCCGAACTTCGCGAAATGGCTGGTCTGATCAGGGAATGTCCGCTGCGCTGGTTCCCTGAAATTGAAGTTCTTCTCGACCAGCTTGACCGTCTGAATCATCTGAGGGACCTCGCCGCCGCGGTGCAGAGCCGCGCCTACCAGCAGCTTCAGACGCAGCCGCGGCAATCGTCCGCCTATTCCCACCCTGGCGTATACGGCCGCGCGATCGGAGCCGCATTCGAAACGCAACAGAACGTGATGCGCCAGTACATGACGGAGCGCTCGCGCTTTGAACCGTCGCTCTATTACAACCGCAGCTGGACTGAGCAAAGACAGGTCATCGGTTATTACGCGGCGATTGCGGACCTGCTGGCAGCCGAAGCAGTACATCTTGAAATCGCCAACACAACCGCGCGGGTCATTCAGCAGGTGGGCGGTGTCGCCGCCTGTCTCTATGACCGTGTCAGCCGAACGCCTCCGGTGGACCGGCTCGAATGGGCCGAATTCCTTCGCGGCCCCGGCAGTACCGCGCCGCTGCGCAATCTTTCCGAACTGCCGCGCTGGAACGAACAGCCTTATCTCGACCGGCAGCAGATGCAGTTGATCGTCGACTGGATGTTCGCCCGAATCGACACGTCCGATGCGACCGCCGTGAACTTCATGAGCGACATTATCCGGGTCGCGGTCCTGCTCGCGAGCCACGCACCTGTTAACGAGATCCTTGCCGGTGAAGTGAGCAGCCGAACGCTGCCCATCCTGAATACGGTGTTTACGCTGAACTCATCGTCGATACGCGTTGCCAGAGGAATGCCGGTGCAGCTTTATCAGGCCGGTGAACTCACAGCACAGGCGACGGTCGAAGACCTCGATGGCGAGACTGTCGTTGCGCGCTACACCAACATCTACAAACCGAACGTATTTATCGAAGCGGGAGCGCAGGCGCACTTTCTGAACGAGCCCTCCCAAAACGTCGCCTACGCGAAGACTTACACTGCCATCAGGAAATGAATCTTACGTCCAGCCCGCTGCGGGACCGAAGCGCGCGCCGCGTTGGCGTACTCGCAATTCGTGCGCCGCAGAGGGGACTGGAAGCCCGCATTCAATTTCTTGTGGAAGAAGCGCTGAGGCTGACAACCCTGCCGTTCGAACAGGAAGGCAGGGTTTACTTTTTCCGGCGGCTGCGCGTTCCGGCGTTTCATCTCTCTTCGCAGCCGGCCGCGTGGATTGCCGGCTGTTCCTCCGCGCTGCTCAATCAGGCGGCGGATGCGGTCCATGGAGCCGAACAGGGCGCGCATCTGGCCCATGCCGTTTATTTCGAGACGCCGGATGCCGCGTGTTCCGTGTTCCTGAAGCATCTGCTGCGGACGAGTGCGCGCGCAGATGATTCGAGTGCCTCCACCGGACCGGCCAGCGATTGGTTCTGGCCTGTGGCGACCGGCGTGCCTGCTGCCCTGCCTCGTCCCTCCCGTATTCAGTTGCTGATTGAGAACTGGCGCGCCCAACCCGCCGGATGGGCTGCCGTTGCAAGCCATGTGGTGCCGGAACTGCTTGCGGGCGAAGTCATGACGTTGCTCAGCCTGGTGGCACGCGAGCAGGCTCAGCATTGGTTGAGCGACTTGTCACCCGGCCGCAGAGCGCCTTCTGAACCGCGAATCCGGCGAACCTCGGGAATCGCAGTGCTGCGCACCGTCGTGCATAGCTTCGATCCGGGCGATCCGCGTGTCGTCTGGATTGCCATGTTGGCGCTGCTGGCCGAAAATCCCGCATTGCCTCAAACGCACGCTCTCGCTGAAGCAGCGGCAGCGATCGTCGCGAGTATCGCCGGCGTGGCCGTAAACACATCCGGTCGGAACCTGTCGATGACTTCGACAGACGAAGCCATTCCAGTTTCCTCCATCGCGCCGGCAACTCCGCCCGTAATACAACCTGGCAAAACGGAACATCGACCCAACCGGCTGATCGGTTTTCGAAAAACAGGTGAATCCACCAATGCTGCCGGGCTCTACTTTCTCCTGTGGCCACTGCGCCATCTCGGTTTCGCCGATACAGATGCGCAACAGCCGGACCTCGCGGCGCGCGTAATGCTTCGGCTCGCGCTCGCCGCGCGTGTCGATCCCGAAGATCCGGTGCTGTCTCCGCTTCTCGATCTGCAACCCGCCAGTTCCCCATCGGATGCCTTAGACGAGCGGATCTGGGCCTTCAAAGCACGGCGCTGGTGCTGGCGAACCACCGGAATGACGTCGCCCCGAATCGTCACCCGCCGCGGACGCATAACCTGGGCCGCACCCGACCTCGACATCACATTGCCGCTGGACGAGGCCGACCTTGGAATCCGAAAATGGGGTCTCGATCTGGACCCCGGATGGGTACCCTGGTTTGGACGCGTCGTCCGGTTCCACTATGAAGACCAGAGGTCGTTTCAATGAACGTCCCGCCTGAACGCCCATCCGACATATTGACGTTTGCGCTCGCCGGACTTGCAGCCGCGGCATCCAGGTGCGGCGGCATCGATAGCTCTGTAAAGCAGCGCCTGAACGAAGCGCGTGAAAGAGTAGCGCTCTGGAAACGGCCGCTGCTCGAAGCCTTACAGTTAGCTCTCGCGAACCCGGCCGAAGAAGACGCGCGGCTGCTTGCGATGGGCCGCGAGTTCGCCCTCACCACAGTCGAGGTCCTCAGCGTCCGCCTCGCAATGTGCGCGGAAGAAGATCTGCAGGTCGGTCACGCCATTGCTCGGGCCCAGGCCCCGCTCGCGGCGCGGCGCCCGACAGTCGGCCTGTTGACTCATGCTTTCGGAGAAGAGATGGCTCTGCGCGCTGTGCAGGTCATCGGACACGGCGCGGCTGTGCGGGCGGGCATCCTCCACGTTTCCGCCGAAGACGTACCGCTGCCCGAGCGCGAAATTTCGGTTCCTCTGCCGCTCTGCTTCGCACTCAGCGGTTCATTCGGCCCATGGCCAGGCGCGAACAACTGGCCGCAGTTGGACCCCACAGATCTTCGCCGCGTCGAACTCGGCGAGACCGCGCGCCTGCAGGCAACCGAATTCGCTGCACGCCTGCGCGCCGACGAGCACGGCGCCACGCTCATCGTTCGCTCGGGCGAGCCCGCGGAAGCCAGAGCCGCGGTCGAACGAATCTGCGCCGAGGAAAACTGGCGTCCCGTGGCAATCCAGACCGAACAAACACAACGCATGGCTGCGTGGCTGTTCCTGAACGGTGCGGTTCCCGTGTACTCAATGTCGCTCGGTCCAGGCGAGCGCAAGCCGCTACCCGCCATCCCGCTCTATCGCGGTCCCTCGATCGTCATGTCCGGCGCAGACGGTGAGTTCGAAGCTGACGACCGCACCACCTGGACCTGGAATCTCGACGTTCCCTCTCTGTCCGAAAGGCAGCAGCTTTGGCAGCGGCATGTCGCACCAGACCTTGCTTCACTGCTCGCGCAGGAGCATCGCCACAGCGCTACCCGCATTACAGCGCTCGGCCGGGAAGCGCGCCGCCGCGCAACACTGCGCGGATCGGACGAAGTCGGTTATGAAGACGTGCGCGCGGCGGCGCGCTCAGGCGACAGTGGCAGCGTTGGAGCTCTCGCCGAACTGGTTTCGGATGAAGTCGATGACGACGCGCTTGTGGCATCCCAGCAGTTGCGCGACGAACTGGAGACACTGGTGAACCGTTGCCGGTTGCGAGACCGTCTGGTCGCCTCACTGGGCCCTGCCTTGCGCGCCAGATATCGGCCCTGCGTTCGGGCGCTGTTCGTCGGCCCTTCGGGCACGGGGAAAACGCTTGCCGCGAGCTGGCTCGCAAGTAAACTCGGCCTGCCGCTTTATCGCGTCGATCTGTCGGCTATCACTTCAAAATACATAGGAGAAACCGAGAAGAACCTCAGTCAGCTTATGGCGCGCGCCGAGCAGAACGAAGTGGTTCTGCTGTTCGATGAAGCGGATTCCCTGTTCGGCAAGCGCACTGACGTGAAGGATGCGCACGACCGCTTCGCTAACGCTCAAACCAACTACCTGCTGCAGCGCATGGAAAATTATCACGGCATCACGCTGCTCACATCGAACAGCCGCGGCCGTTTCGATGCGGCATTCACGCGCCGCCTCGATTGCATCATCGACTTTCCCGCGCCCGGTCCGGAGGAACGCCGGGCATTGTGGCTCGCGCATCTCGGAGAGTTGCACGCGCTCAATTCCACCGACCTCAATCTGCTTGCCGCTGTTGCAGAGATTTCGGGCGGACAAATCCGAACCGCCGTGCTCGGCAGCGCCATTGAAGCATCGCGCAGGTCCAGCCCGATTCAGTTCCGCGACGTAGTGGCTGGCCTGCAAACCGAGTACCGCAAGATGGGCCGGCAACTTCCGGACGAAATTCAGCAGATCATGGCAAACGCAACCGTATGAGTGCGCCTGTCGCGAGTGTTGAGCCGAAGAAAGCGCGCCCTGCGCCCCGGCACACACCCGCGCCCGCTCCCGCCAAAACCGCTCCGAAGCATACGGATTCGAATCACGCATTGCCCGGCTTCGCGCGATCGGCGGGACAGGCCATCGATGCGCCACTGCGTCAGCGTATGGAATCCCGATTCCTGAACGATTTCTCCGGAGTCCGAATTCATCCGGATGCCGGCCAGAAGGTCGGTTCGCTTGCCGGCAACGTGCGCGCGGTGACGCTGGGCAACGATATCTACTTTCGCTCCGGGGCATACGCGCCCGCGACCGACGAGGGGCAGGCGCTGCTCGCGCACGAGTTGGCGCACGTTGTGCAGCAAAGCGGAAATACAGGCAGTTCGTCCGGCCCGGTTCAGTCGCGCGACGGCCATCCTTTGGAATCCGAGGCGCAGACCGCCGCTGCGAGTTTCCGGCAAGGCCGCCCGGTCACGGTCTCGACCCGCGGAGTGGCACAGGGTCCGCAGGCGGAGGAACAGCAGGATCACGGATGGTTCCTCAATCAGGTCCTGAAGGTAGTGCCGCAACTCCGCCCCGTGCTGGACCGCGGCTTATTCAACTGGGTAGGCGATCGTATCGGCGAAATTGCCGGCAACATCGTGGCAGAGATCCGGCGGCCGATAGATGCTATTTCGGGCGTAGCGTCTTCCGTCTCGACACACTTCACGAAGCTGGTCGAGTGGATATCGAAGGCGGCGACCAGCGTCGCCAAGGGCGATTGCAGCGTGCTCCACGAAGCCGTTGATTACATCGAGAAGGCAATCGACGGCCTCACCGCGCCGGCGCTCGACGCTCTGAAAAGCGGTTTCGAAAAGGTAAAGAATTTCTTCGACGCGTTATGGCAGCGGTTCGGAGCGCCGCTTTGGGAAAAGATCAAAGAGTACGCAGGCGCGGCGTGGGACAAGATCGAGCAATTCCTTGGCTGGATACGCGAAAAGATCCAGCCTGTTATCGATCAAGTCATCGTCGGCTGGAATCAGGTTAAATCCTGGCTCGGAATCGGTGACGACCCGGACAGCCAGAATGGACTCTATCCCTGGGCGCGCCGCAAGATCGAAGCGCTCTGGGACCGCCTCGCTGCAAAGCTGGAGCCGGTGAAGAAACCGCTGCTCGTTGTAGCGGGCATTCTCCTTCTGCTGAGTCCCGCCGGCCCCATCATCGCGATCGGAGCCGCGATAGGCGGAGTCATCGAAGGCATTCGCTGGATCAAGCGGCACTTCTCGACACCCGCGGGCGTGGTGGGTGCGCGTCAGGTTCTGCAACAAATTGTACTGCCGGCCATGATTGCCGCAATCACGAATTTCGCGGCCATGCTGGCCGAAAAGGCCGGCTTTGTGATCGGCAAGCTGCAGGCAGTTCAGCTGAATCTCGATGCCGCCGCAAACAGTCTGCAGGATGGCGCGCTCGGTTTCCTCGCTACGCCGGTGCGATGGATCGGGGAACAGTTCAAAGGCTTCCTCGATTGGGCCAATACGAAGCTCGGCTCCTTCGTTACGTGGGTGCATTCCACCGCGGTCGGCTTCGCTGCATTCCTCATGACAGTCGTCGATGCCCTCGGCGAAATCGCGCACGCCATCCGCGATCTGATGCGCATTCCCTTTCTGCTCGCCGGAAGACTTTGGAACAGAATCCCGGCTTGCATTCGCGATCCGTTTATCGACTTCCTCGGGCTTCAGATACTAGGCCGGATACCCGTCTTCCAGGCCATCGCCGGCAGCCCGGAAGCGTGGGCACGCACCAAAGAGGATGTCCGGGGCATCATACACGCCGTCTTCGTCAACTTCGACCTCATTGGCGCAATGAAGAAGACCTTCCGCCTGATGCTCCGCGTGCTCGATGTCCCCGTTGAGCTTCTCACAGCCGTGCTGGCGAAGATGGAACTCGCGTGGGACACCATCAAAGACAAGCCCGTGCCGTTTTTGAAGAACCTGCTCAAGACTGTGGTCCTTGCGCTCAAAGGCTTCTTCAAGAACATCCTGAGGCACCTGGCCAACGGCGTGGTCGGCTGGATCACCGGGCAACTGAAGGGCACCAACATCCGCCTGCCGTCGAGCTGGACGGATATCGGCGAGGTCTTCGGCTTCGTCGCCAGCATTCTCGGCCTCTCTCTGAACCACGTGTTCGAACTGATGGAGCAGCGCATGCCTAAGGCCGTCGTCGACCGCATGCGCCAGGCCGCCAACTTCCTCAGCGGCGCGTGGGAATGGATCAGCCTGATCATTCGCGGCGATTTTAAGACGTTCTGGCAACGCATCCAGCAAAAGATCACCGATCTCAAGAACATGGTGATCGACGGCGTCATCACGTGGATCATGGAGAACGTGGTGGGCGCCATCATGGCCCAGCTCATCACCACAGCCGACCCGACCGGCGTCAGCGAAGCAATCATGCTGCTGGTCGATATCTACCGCACCATCAAAACCGTAGTCCAGTACATGCAGCAAATTCTGCAGATGGTCGAACGCATGCTCGACGCCATCCTGAATATCGCGGCGGGCGTGCTTCAGCCGGCCGCCAACCTCATTGAGGAAGCGATGGATCGCGGGATGCCGGTGGTCATTGGCTTCATCGCAAATCTCGCCGGCTTCGGCAACGTGGGCGAGGAGATCCAGGGCGTCGTTAAAAAAATCCGGGACAAAGTGGACGCCGCGATTTTGTGGCTTATCGACAAAGCCAAAGCCGTCGTGGATGCCGTCGTTGACGCTGTTGGGGGCGCGGTGCAGTCGGTTGTGAACTGGTGGCGTGAACGCCGCCGAACCAAGGTGGGCAACGAGGACCATACCCTCACCTTCCATGGTGAAGGTCCGAACGCACAGGTATTTATCGAATCTGCGCCAACCCGGCTCTACGTCTTCCTGAACGACCTGCAGAGCAACCCCAAAGCCGATAAGCCGAAGGTCGCGCAGATTTCGACCAAGCTGGCACGAATCGATGAACTGAAAGCAGGTACCTTTGGTGTGGGAGCAGGCCAGGAGATCGGAACATTAATGGGCGAAATCGCGGAACTGCTGAAGACAGTGCTGCCCGATGAAACCGTCATCCCCGAGACGGTCATCAAGGGCGACGCAACCACCACCGTAGCCAGATCTACTGTGGGTGCGGGCGTGATCGCCGAACCGTTGACGTACCGGCCCCCTTCACGCTCCGAATGGCGCGGCAGCGAGCCGCAATATACCGGACCTTTCTGGGATCAGGTGAATAAGCATCCGAACAGCTACGTGCAGGGCCATCTGCTGAATCACCACGTCTACGGGCCTGGCCGCGACTTCAACCTGGTCCCCATTGCCCGCACCATGAACACCCGAATGTCCGCTCGCTGCGAAGAGCAGGTGAAAGAGCGGGTTCTCGACCACACCAAGGTGGTTTCGTATTCCATCCATGTGAACTTTGGAACGTGGCCGACCCAGTACACAAACATCCCCGAAGAGAACCTGCTGCCGACCAGCTTTACCCTTACAGCCTCTGAGATGAAGAAGGTAACACCCGAGGCGAAAGGCGATCAGGCCGCGGACTGGATCGTAGACACCGGCAAACCGATCTTCAGCGGGACCATCGATAATGAGCGCGCGCCGGATATCCCTCCCACCGGGAACACGCCGCGCCTCAAACGCGTAAACCTGAATTCGCAATTACCCGACGACAAGCGCGCCTTTGCGATGGTCTACGGCATCGGTCCCGGCAAAGCAGAACAATTGCTGCGGAACAACGCCGTGAACCCCAACAAGACCATCGACGAAGTTACATCTCTTTTGAGTCTGCCGTCGGGTACTACCGCCGAATGGGCCAACCGCCGACCGCCCGAAGTCGCCGTCACGGGAGCGACCGAGTGGGAGTAGGCTTACCTGCCGGCCGGGCTCTTTGATTTCGGACTTCCGTCCGCCGCCACCCGGATCTGCTCGAATGTCCCGAGTGCTTCATTCTTCATAACGGCGCCGTAGCTGACCTGCTCTCCCTCGGTTACCTTTTCAAGCGTCATGATCTTCGACGTGGCTCCCTGCTTCTCTATCGCGGCCTTCGCCCCCGCTGGAAGCGACGACAGATCGGTTTCATCTTTTACCGCCACCAGTTTGCCCTTGTCGTCGATTACGAGATCGTGATACTTGCCGTTGAGCCGCGTGTTGACCTGATAATTCCACCCCTGCTCGCCCTGCGATGAACTGATGCTGACAGGAAATGCATCCTGCATGTGAGCCTTGGCCGTGTCCCTCACAGCCTGGGGCAGCGCTTCGAATTTCTGCATGAACGCGTCGCCATCGAATGCCACGGCGATGACAGAGGCGGCCATTCCGGCAAGAATTATCTTTTGCATCGTCATGAGGGCTCCTGATTTAAGGATAATGCCCCACCGGCGCTTACTCTTTCGGGACCAGTTTCTCGTTGTACTTCAACGCCAGCGCCGCCCATCTCTTCAGTTCCCGATCCGATTTCACCGCCTCCGCGTCAACGTGAATGTAACCTCTGTACTCCCGGCCTTTCATCGAGACGGTCCGGCAGCCCTCGCCCTGCACCAGGGTGTCGTGAACCGCCGGATCGACGCGGAACATGAAACGCTCTTTCCCCGCGCTGATGCACATCTTGCCGCGGACCATGAAGGTGATTCCGCCGAACATCTTCTTCTCCACAACGGGGAGGGCGGGCGGAAGCAAACGCCGCACACGGTCTGGTAACGGGCCGGACACTGCGGCCTAACGTCCTGCGGAGGTCGGCGGCACTACACCCTTGAGGCGCATGTACACCGCGAGATACCCATACTCCTCTGCGTCGTGCCCAATGTTGAATTCGAGCAGTCCCAGCCTTGACATTTTCATCGGCCCCAGACTCACTGGCGTAGCCGCATTCGCCTCGGTCGTTGCTTCAAATACCGCATCGCATGCCGCCGAAGATTCCTTCAAAGCGGCCACCAGATCCGCCTTCGCGGTTTTCCCTGCGGCATTGCCCCGCTTCGGTTGACCCGCTGCGCCGCCGCACATGCCCGTCTGCGCATCTGCGACGTGTGCAATCAATTCAGCGAACGATCGTATCTCTGGCGTCGGCTTAAAACTGTAATTTGCTTCAGGCATCGACTCCGCCGTCTTTTGAAGGTTATCCCGAACCGTGGCGTACCTCTGCCGGGCTTCTGAAATGTGCGTGGCAGGAATCTGAGCCTGCGCGGCAAACGCCGTGAGGGCAATGGAGATTCGCAGCAAGAGTGTCTTCATAGAGGATATTGTGACAGGTCTTACACTGGAATCCTATGGACCGCAACCAGGCTTGGGACATCGTCTGCGAGTTCGTGAAGTCGGAGGGTCTCCGCAACCACATGCTCGCGGTCGAAGCGTGCGTGGAAGCCTACGCCGTGAAGTTTAGCGAGGATCGGGAGAAGTGGGCGGCCACAGCCCTGCTCCACGACTTCGACTGGGAAATTCATCCTGACGCGCCGGATCATCCCGCAAAGGGTGAGCCAATTCTCGCCGAGCGCGGGGTCAGCGAAGAAATCCGGCGCGCCATTCTTTCGCATGCGAATTACAGCGGTGTTCCACGTGTCTCACCCCTCGAAAAAACGCTCTTTGCCTGCGATGAGTTAGCGGGATTCCTGACTGCGTGCTCCTATGTCAAGCCCGGCCGCAGCATCTATGAAGTCGAAACGGCTTCAGTCCGTAAGAAGCTAAAGGACAAGGCATTCGCGCGCGCCGTAAACCGTGACGACATTCTGAACGGCGCCGCGGAACTGGGCGTTGGTCTCGATGAGCATATCGCATTCTGCATCGAGGCAATGAAGGCGCGCGCCAAAGCGCTTGGTCTTGAGGGAGCCGCCGCTCCGGACGCGTAGCGTAACCCGGGCGTCGAAACGCCCCTGAAACGTCCGATGAAACTCAAATAAAACTTATTCCAGGCGCTCCGATTCGTGGTACAAGTATCTAAGCTCACAGCTCAGGTTGTTACTTGAGCACCGGGAGGAATACATGCGCCTTATATCGGAGTCGCTGGAAGTCCGCGCAATTGCGTTCATCGCAGGCGTTTTTCTTGTCGCAGGCAGCTTGTCCGCACAAATTACAACCAGAGAAGACTTTACGAAGTTTGCGGCTGACCCGGCCAAACTGGCTTCTCTGCGCAAAGCTGTCGCGGCCATGATGGCACTCGATAATGGAAAGGCGGATAAGGATCTTAGCGGTGCCGGATGGAAATACCAAGCCTACATTCACGGCGTTAGTAAGGCTGTTCTTGGCGGTAAGGCTGCATGGACGGCCGATGAGGTCAAAACCTGGAACACTTGCCAGCACTCGACGTGGTTCTTTCTTGCGTGGCATCGGATGGAACTCTATTACTTCGAAAGAACGCTTCGCGTGATGGCGGATGATCCGAAGCTTTCCCTCCCGTACTGGAACTTCAGCCTTCCCGACGGCAAAGACCCGACTGTGGGCGCAAAACTGCCGCCCGAGTTTCGTGTAAAACCGACTGATGCCGCGCCCAACTCGCTGTGGTGGACCTATCGCAATGCCGACTTGAACAAGCCGCCGGGTCCAGGAGCCATGGACAACGCCAAACCTCTGGACGGCAAGGATTCGACCACACTCAACGCTTTTAAGCAAACTGATTTCTTTACGAACACTGAAGCCAAAGGGCCGAGCAGCTTCGGGGGCGGAGCCACTGACTTTACGCAACACGGCATCAATGATGCCGGCACTGGACAAATCGAACAAACACCACACAATTCCGTTCACGGGGCGGTGGGGAATGGCGACGTTCTCTCGATGAGCAATGCTGCGGGCTCCGGCTTCGATCCAATCTTCTGGCCCATTCACGCCAACCTCGACCGAGCCTGGGCCTGCTGGCAGGAGAAGCATCCTGGCTCCGAACCTAAGGCAGGACTCTGGCTGACCCAGAAGTTCTATTTTGTCGACGTGACAGGCACACCGGCTGCTCCGAAGGTCAAACTCGTTACCCTGACCGGCAAGGAGATCATAGATGCCGCGAAACTTAATTATGCTTACGATGACAACTGCGCGGGATTCCAGATTCCAGCGCCTGCCCCCGCACCCAAGGTGCGTACGCCGACCCTTGTCACATCCGCGGAACGGGGGACATCCGAACCCGTCAGCCCAATTTCTGCCTCGGCGGATTTTGACGACATCCTCACCGGCGCACCCGTCACGCTGAAAGTCCCCGTATCGCAGGAGTTGCGCGAACGGATTGCGGCAATTGCCGAAGATCGATCTTCGGCGTCTGTTTTCCTAAGCGTTGGCGGCATGGCAGTAGATGAACTGACCGGAGCCGCCTACGGCATTTACGTCGGGCTTCCCGAGGGAAAATTTCCGGACCAGAACGGCCCTTATTACGCGGGACGGCTCGCATTTTTCGGAGTAGGGCATCATCGCAGCGACGACGTACACCAGGACCATACGGCCCGTTACGATGTCACCGACGCTATCAAACAAATGATGGATATCGGAGACTGGAACGGAACTGAAATCCCGGTCACGATCGCCAATACTGCGGCATATTACCCGGACCGTGTCACCGCCCCACCTGCCACGGCCGACAAGCGCGCGCGCTTCAGTTCGGTAAGGATTACGGTGCAATAACTATGCGACTGACAACGGCGTTCCCCGCAATAGCTGCGTTCCTTGGCTTCGCTGCTTCTATCCACGCCAATATCATCATTGTCAAACCGGATCACTTGTACGTATCGCAGACTACCCTGATCGATATCTCCGGCTTTAGCGACAACAGCGTTCAGAGCAGTGTTAGCGGTGGTGGACAGACCGTGAACTTCAGTTCACCAATGACTAAGCTGAGTGTTCCGGGTACCTGGGGCACCTGGAACAGCCATCCCCAGGTTGAGACCGACACTCCTCCTATCCTCTATACGAACGGGAACTCCGATATCGTTCTAAACCTGTCCTCGCCCGCCCGGATCTTCGGTTTCGAGGCACAGCCAAATCAGGGCGGCCCTGAAACCATTTCCGCGGCTTTCTTTGGCGCCGGTCCGGCGTTCCAGATCTCTCTCGACGTGAGCGGAAACGCGGGTGCCCTGTTGTTTGCAGTTTCATCCGATACCGCGATTACACAAGTCGAAATCAACGACTCTGCGGGAAACGACTTCGCGATCGCGAACATCCGGAGCGCACCATCCCCCCTCGTGACCACTCCGGAGGCTACTGCGGCCATTCCGCTTGCGTTTGGCTTCCTCGTACTTGCGTTATGGCGTTCGGCTGGCGCATGGGCTAACTTTCGTAAAACGTAAAGGTCTTATCCAGCACATTGCCGCACGCAGCCTGGTATATAGTGACGATGCTGCACGACAACGTTCCGGAGGCTTACTGAATGGATACGATTCTTATCATCCTGATACTGCTGATTTTGCTCGGTGGAGGTGGCGGCTTCTACTACGGTGGCCCAGCCATCGGAGGCGGCATCGGCGGGCTGCTGCTCCTGATTCTTATAATCTGGCTGATCGCAGGCCGTCGGGCCTAAGCACCGGCCACCCTGCTACCCGTTACCGGTATCGATTCTCTTGATATACGTATCGCGTGGAAGGCCTGAACTTCGGGCGCGGCTGCGCAACGCTTCCGCTTCCTTCTCCGAAAGGTTCCGTCCGATCACCACCAGCAGCCGTGCCTTTTCGGAAGCAGCTTCGACCAGCTCTACATGAAATCGCGGCCACCTTTTCGCTGTCTCGCGTGTTCTCTTTTCCGCCGGACCCCGCGCTCCGTAGCTCGCTATCACGACCACCCATGATTCTGAGCGCCGGTCGTGTCGCGCCATAGGTGCAGTTTGCGCAGGCTCCCGCTGCGCATGTTCTGCCGGGGCAGGCGGCGGAACCGGTTCGTTCCTGACTGGCTCGCGAGTGACAGGCTGCTCAACATTAGAAGTCACCGCAGAAGAAGGCGCAGAAGCTACACCCTGCGGAGCGGCTATCTGAGCAGGTCTTCTTGCATACCAGATCAAACCAGCCATCAACAGCAGCGCGGCCACCATTCCGTAGATCAGCTTATGGTTTCCTCGCTCCGGCCGCTCGCTTTCTATCGCTGTGTGAGGCCGAGGCGGCAGTTCCCTGACGGGCTCCCCAGCCAGCCATCGAAGCGCCTGCCCCGCCGTCCATCGAGTCCCCCGATCCGGATCGATACAGTGCTTCACAATTCCATGCAGCGGCTCCTGTATCCCTTCCAAAGCCCCGGTCCCACCGGTTAGAGCATTCAGCAGCAGTGTTCCAAATGCAAACATATCGTCCGCCGGCGTCCCCGTATGGCTCGCCTCCTCAGCCGACAGCTTCAACGTGTCGCCGACCGCCAGGATATTCGAAGGCTCCGTCCTGCCAAGCGTGTAACCCTTCTGATGCAGGTATTCGAGCGCCGAGAGTGTCGGACCCGCCATCGCGCTCCCTTCTTCACTGGTCAACGCGCTGTGCCGATAAAACCTCGGCCAGGGATTCATCGGCCCGCTCCTTGACCAGATAAATAACCGGCACATCGTTCAGCACTCCGCGCCCAGCCGCGTGCAACCGAAGCAGATTCGCGTGCGACAGTCCGATCGCCTCGCTCCAGCGTGCCAGCCGGTGTTCCGCATCAGGCGAGTCCGCCCGCCTCACTTCGACCACCGTTGCATGTTCTGCGTTCGGATAATGCGCCTCGTAAATCGCGCTCTCATCTGTAGCGCTCAGCAGTCCGCCTATACCGGCAACTCCGTCAAGCGCTGTATTGTCGTGGATACTTGATAGTTCGTTCATCCCTTGCGTGCGGTTTTACCGGCAATTCAAAAGCCAGTTTGTATAGCCCCGCTGCTCCCTAAATCCATTCGAACCGGTCGACGGTCCGTTCACTTCGAACCTCGCCCGTGTGCGCGATCCCCGCGGGCTCGAACAGCATTACCTCGACCTCCTCATCCGCCACAGGCCGGTGCTCCACGCCCCTCGGCACCACAATCGAATCTCCTTCGGACAGCGTCACTGAACGGTCGCGAAACTCCATCCGAAACTCGCCGCGCACCACGTAAAACATTTCATCCTCGGCGGCATGGCTGTGCCACACGAATTCGCCCTGAAACTTGACCACCTTCACGTGCTGCCCGTTCACCTCGGCAATAATCCGCGGCTTCCAGTGGTCCTGAAACATCCGCAGCTTTTCACGAACGTTGACCTTGTCCACGATCACGCCTTCTTCCTCGCGCGGCGTTCCGTCCCGGCCGCCTTACCAGGGCCTCGTTTTTGCACGGCGCCCGCGGTTTGAGCGATACTCCTGCGCAGTGCGTCCATGATGTCGATGGTCTTGTTATCCCGCACGTTCCCAGTCACACCCGCCCCGTCCGAAGCCGCACGCGCGGTGGACACCCGGTCCTCAGCCACCTTACCCGCAATCGCTTTTTCGAGCCTGCCCTGATGCGTATCCTTGAATTCTTCCGGCGCAAACGGCCCCGCGATAGCCTTCACGAAAGTGCTCGCAAGTTCCAGTTCCTTCGGGGCCAGTTCGGAACTGCCCGCGTCAAATTCGCTCTCCGCATGAATCTCGTTGCGATAGAACATCGTATGCGCGAGCAGGCCCTTCTCGCCGGGCCGAATCACGACAACATGCTCACGGCCATGCATCGCAACTGTCGCGATCGCAACGTACCCGGATTCCTTCAACGCCCGGAATAACAACGAGTACGCCCGCTCTCCGCCCTTATCCGCAATCACGTAATAAGAGGTCTCGAAATAAACCGGATCGATTTCTTCCAGCCGCACAGACCGTACAATCTCCATCTCTGAAGTCGTTTCAACCCGAAGAGCACGCAACTCCTGAGGCGTGAACGTCACATACCGGTCCGGCTCCACTTCGTGAGCCCGCAGCAGTTCGCCCCGAGCCACCGGCCGCTCATCGTCGGACCCGACCGTCATCTGACGTGTCCGCGTCACTACTGCGGGAGCGTCCGGCATCACCGCTTCAGGAGGCCGCTCGCCTTTTTCAAGTTCGTCCTGCTCAAATGCCTCCTCTGGTTCGCGACCCCGAATCACAGGCCGTTCCGCCGCCGCAGCAACATAATGCATCCGCACACGCTCCCGCCGCGCCGCCCGAATCAGCCGCACCGGAACACTAACCAGCCCAAACGTAAGTTGACCCTTCCACACTGTCGAGGCCATACCCCTTCAGTCTAAAAGACTCTGAACTCCCAGGCGATAATGTCGTTGCGTCCCTGAACTGCATTGATTCTGATCGTCGACAACTACGACTCGTTCACCTACAACCTCGTCCATCTCGTGGCTGCGGTTGCGGGGGAAATGCCCCACGTCATTCGCAATGACCAGCCTCTCCCTAACCGTTCCTTTGACCGGGTAATCATCTCGCCAGGCCCCGGCCGCCCCGATAACGCACGCGATTTCGGCATCTCAATGGACCTGATCCGCCGCGCCGAAATGCCCGTGCTCGGCGTCTGCCTCGGCCACCAGGGAATCGCCTGTGCGTTCGGCGGACACATCTCCCGCACAGAGCCGATGCACGGCCGCCTCAGCGAAATACACCACGCGGGCGATCCGTTATTTACCGGCCTGCCCCCAACCTTCACGTCCGTCCGGTATCACTCGCTCCTCGTCGCCCAGCCTCTGCCACTCGTCCTACGCAAAATTGCATGGACCGCCGACGGCAGCGTCATGGCCCTCCGGCACGCGCACCTCCCGCTCTGGGGCGTCCAGTTTCATCCCGAGTCGATCCTGTCCGAATTCGGCGCGGAGATTGTAGCCAACTTCCTGAGGATGTAGAACTGACAGACGCCGAGACTTATCGCCGACACTTCGCACACCACGCCTGTTCCTTCTGGCTCGATAGCTGGGACGGAACCACCTACATGGGCTGGGGTGTCCCCTCCGAACTCAACGGTGCCGATAGCTTCGTCGGCTGGCTCACCTACGAAGGTCAGCCCGTGTTCATAGCAGTCAAAGAACTACTAACCATCCCCGATCGCGACTGGAAGCGCACGCCAATCCTTCCAAACCCAAAGCCGCGCCTAAAGGTCACACCGCTCCTGTCCAAATCCGAATATCTTGACCGCATCGCACAATGTCTCGAATGGATTCGCGCCGGCGAGACTTACGAGATCTGCCTCACCAACCAAATTCAAATAGACACGGGCCTCAAGGCGCTCGACTACTACGAACGCCTCCGCGCCCTCAACCCCGCCCCCAGGTCTGCCTTCCTGAGCTTCGGAAACACCCAGGTCGCCTGCGCCTCGCCCGAATCCTTTCTCCATATCGATAGAGACCGCCGAGTTCACTCCCGTCCGATCAAAGGCACACTGCCCCTTTCACGTAACCCGCAGGATCTGCTCACGCAGGAACGTTTTCGTGCCGAAAACCTGATGATTGTGGACCTCGTCCGAAACGATCTCTCCCGGGTCTGCGAAGTCGGCAGCGTCCAGGTTCCGCAGCTCATGGCGGTCGAGACCTACGCTACGGTGCACCAGCTAGTCAGCACCATCGCAGGCAAACTCAGGCCGGATGTCACAGATCTCGATTGCATACGCGCCGCCTTTCCCGGAGGCTCCATGACCGGCGCGCCCAAAATACGCACCATGGAACTTCTGCGCCGTCTCGAGCCGCGGCCTCGCGGCATCTACTCCGGCTGTCTCGGTTTCATCAATTTCGCGGGTGTCACAGACCTGAACATAGTCATCCGCACCGCTGTCTTCGATAGCACCGGCGTAAGCATAGGAACCGGAGGCGCCATCGTCGCCCAGTCCGATCCCGAAGAAGAATGGGCCGAAACAGAACTCAAAGCCGCTGCACTGCTGGCGGCATTTTAGACACCGGTCTAAGTAGCTGGCCCGCTAGTATCGGGCTCCGGTTCAAGTGACCGTCCGAGCGCTACATACGTCTCCCACATCTTCATCGACTCGATAAAACGTTCCGCGGGGGTCAGCCGGAACCACTCCGCCCACTTCTCCCCCACCACATCCTCGGCGCGCGGAACGTCGAACTCCGGCACGTTACTTCGCCCCGCTCGGCGCCAGCCGCTGCGTCTTGCGCGCTTCCTTCATAATCTCCCCATACCCTTCCTTATCGAAAGGCGGGCACCCCGTCGGGACCTGCCCCAACGGATGATTCTTCTGCCGCATCAGATACGTGCAATACGTCAGCGTCTTACAAACCCGTAGCTCTTCCAGTTCACCTTTTTCTAATGCATCCCGGGCAAAATCCGGATACGCCAGCGCGTTCCTTCCCATGCCCGCAATCCGAATCGACCCCTCCGCAATGTTATGCGCCGCCGCATTGATCGCGTACTTCTGCAGCCAGCTGTAACCCGTTCCCACCATCGGCAAATCCGGAAACGCCCGCTGCAGTTCCCCCGCAATCCGGAAATGCCTGTCCACCCCGGCCATCGCATCTTCGGGCGACTCATAATTCCCATCGTCGGGCCTTTCAAAAGGCCGCCCGATATGCGGGTTGTAATACGGACACGCCAGCGAAACGTTCAGCAACTGCAAACCCGCATCCCGCAGCAACCCGATCGCCCGTTTCACCTCCTCCACATCCGGCTCGAGCGGATTCTCCGGCCTCACCCCAAATCCATATGGATACGGTGTCTCGAACTCCGCCGGCACCCCGACCTTCGTCTTCTCGTCTTTGAAATACGGAACGCTGTCGAAACATCCCAGCCGCGCCGTAATCAGCATCCTGCGCCCAAACCGGTCACGGATCTTCCGCATCGCATTGATCGGCAGCCTCAGCCGGTTCTCAAGCGGTCCCCCATAGCGGCCAGGCCGCGTTTTGGCGCCTGCTAATTCGCTCAGCAGATAGCCATGCGTGATCTTCACGTCCACCGCATCGAACCCGGCGTCGAACGCCCGCCCCGCCGCCTCTACGTACACATCCTCCAGCCGCTCCAGTTCGCCATCCGTGATCGGCTCCTGCGATAAAGGCGTGCTCGTCTTCCGGTCTATATGAGGATTGTGATACGCGATGATCCGGTTCGGATAGCTGTACCGCCCCGAATGCGTCAGTTGCATCGGGACTACCAGATCGTCCGCATTGCCGCACCGCTCCCGGTGCTCGCGCCGAATCGTTTCGATCAGCCGCGCATAATCGTCCTGCGTGTTTGCATTCAGCCAAAGCTGCCGCGGATTCGCGCGCCCGTCCTCCTGAATCGCCGTGGCCTCAAACCAGATCAGCTTCGCGCCGCCCGCCGCAAACCGCTTGTACCTTCGCCACGTCAGCTCTCCCGGACGCCCGTCCAGGTCCCCGTCGCAACCCTCCATCGGATGGATCGCGAGCGAATTCCCCATCTTCCGGTCCGCGATCTGCACAGGTCTCGCCAGCACGGATTGAACCCGCGCCCGGTCGCCCTCAAAGCGAACATACTTCGTATTTGCCGCGGCGTCGCGGGCGATCTCTTCAAGAGATTTGTAGTTGAACCGTCTCATCTTTAGTGCGTTACCGCCGCCTTCTTCGTCTCGTCGCCAGTCTCGGCGTTCTCGCGCGGCAGCAGCAGAATGGCAATCGCGCCCACCACCGCCACGCCAAGTACGAACCGCATCGGAACCGTGTAATTTCCAAAAGCCTCGCGCAGCCGCGACACACCCTGCGGAACCCACGTTTGCCCGATCGTATTCACCGGAAGGATAATCGCCATCGACCTCGCGAGCGAATTCACGCCGAACTGTTTAGCCGCCATCAGCGGGATCAGCATGTAATCGGCTCCCATCGCAAACCCGAATACAACCGCAAAGAAATATGGATTGCCCGATGGATGCACCGAAAGCAGCAGAGGAATGCTGGCCGCCACAACGAAGTAAGTAATCGTCATCACATGCTTCATCGGAAACATATCCGCGAAGCGCCCTATCAGCAACCTTCCCGCGATACTCGACCACAGGATCCACCTCGTCGCCTCGCTCCACGTCGAGTTCAGCATCGATTGGTCGCTGAACCCCTGATCCTTAAACACCAGCTTCATGTGCTGATTGATCGCTCCGATGGAGCCGATCGAACACAGGCTCCCGACCAGCAGCAGCCAGAATGAGGGCTGCCGCAGAAGATATGCAAAACTGCGCGATTCAATCTGCTGGTCTCGCGCGGGTTCAAGCGCGCCATCCGGAAACTGCCCTATCTCCGCCGGCCGATCCTTGAGCACAAACCATGCAAAGGGCCACGCCAGAAACATAATGCAGCCCACCACCATCAGCGCTGTCCGAAACGAATGTTGCTCCGTCACCGGCTTGATCAGCCACGGGCCCGCGGCGCCCACCAGTCCAACCCCCACATACACAATCCCCATTGCCATTCCCCTGTTCCGTTTGAACCAGTGAGAAATGATGATCTGATGCGGAATCGGCCCTGAAAGAATGTAGCCGAACGTATACACGAACCACAGGAAGTAATAGGTCGTAATACTTCCCGTCATCCGGCTGAAGCCGAAGAAAGCGAGAAACGTCAGAAACGTGCCCAGGATAATCAGCTTGCGCGGGCTGAACCTCGGCACCAGCACCGGACCCACCCACAGTGTGAGCAGCGCAGCCAGCGGAAACCCGAACGTGATGTCATGCAGCGGCCAGTTGAATGCGTTCTTGTAATAATCGTAGAAGAACGGCATGTTGTAGTAAGGCAGTCCCACTGAGATGCCGAACGTAAGCAGCGCCGCCGCAATGATCCACTTTCCGTAGAAGCTTCTGCGCATTGCTATTCAATCTATCATCGGCGTGCCATACGGCGATTCCTTGTATCCATCAGTCCTGACGCTGCGTATACAATTTGACAGAGGGTTGTCCCGTTTGAAAATCAGAGGAGTAATTTGAGTCTTCGTTCGCTTGTTCCCGGTCTTCCGGCCCTGTGCCTGATTGCATTCACGCCCTTTGCGGCAATAGCTCAACAGGACCCGGCGCCCGCTCCCGCGCCTCCCCCCGCCGCGGCTACTCAGGCGCCAAAGCAGACTGCTCCCGATTACCCCGACCCCAGAACCTTCACCGTCGGCATCTACTACTGGATCACAATCCCCGGCAACGGACCCGACCTGCGCGAGGGCAAAGCCGGCACCGCGTTCGGAACCCTGAACTCGCTCGGCGGCGATCATCGTACGCCCGGGGTCGAGATCAGTATGCCGGTCACGCGCACCGGCGTAGTGCATTTCGAAGGCTTTTTGAGCAAGGGCGATGGCAAGCAGATCGCGCCCGCTGACACCACCGTGTTCGCCGCCGGTTTCAACAAGGGCGACAGTCTCTCCACCCAGTATCAGATCACGGCCGGCAAGCTCTACCTTGAGGACCTGCTGCATCCCTTCAAATTTCCGCTCGCAAGGTTTCGGCTGAAGTCGCTTTGGGAAGTGCAGTATATATCGATCAAGAGCACCATCGACGCGCCCGCCAAGCCGCCGGCCACTACCGGGGGCGTCGTTGGCCTGACAGGCACCGGTTCGCGCAACATCATCTTTCCTACCTTCGGCCTGGCCGCCGAGTACGACCTGGCGCCCCACCTGACCTTTCGCGTCGCTGGCTCAGGCTTCGGCCTGCCGCACAGAGCCGAAATTCTGGACGCTGAAGCAACGCTCTCCTACCGGCGCAATCATCTCGAAATCGTAGGAGGAGCTAAAGCCCTCCATTTCAAAACGTCTCCCAAAAAAGACGAATACGTCACCGAAACTCTGGACGGAGGCTTCGTAGGTCTCCGCTGGCATTTCTGATCGCAGCGCGCGAGTGAGAATTCTCGACGTCGGCTGCGGCATCCGCAAATACCCCAATTCCATCGGGATCGATTTCAATTCCGCCAGCGCTGCGGATGTGCTCTGCGACCTTGATCGCTTTCCTTACCCTTTCGCGGACCGGACCTTCACCGGCCTCAGGGCGATCCACGTCATCGAACACGTCACCGACATCGTCCGCACCATGGAAGAGTTCCATCGCCTGGTCGAGCCCGGCGGCCGCATTCGCATTGAAACCCCGCATTACACCGACTACAGTTCGTTCTGCGATCCGACCCACAAGCACCACCTGAACAGCTTCTCGTTCCGCTACTTCGGTTCGAACGATGGCGGCTTCGGCTACTACACGGAGGCCAAATTCCGTGAGATTTCCGTCCGGGTCACTCTACTAGCTTTCTGGAAATGGCTAGGCTTCGAATTCCTGGTAAATCGGTTCGTTCGCTTCCGAAAGTTCTGGGAATTCTACCTTTGCTACATCGTGCGCGGCAAAGCGATGGAGTTCGAATTTGAACCTCTTGGCCCCCCTGTACACGTTCGCAGACCGTCTGCGCTACCGCCGCCACGCTAACACGGGAAAGCGCGGCGAAGATCTCGCCCACCGTTATCTTCGGAAGCACGGTTTCATCGTCGCCGCCAGAAACTGGCGCCCTCCGCAGGGTGGAGGAGAACTTGATCTTGTCGCGTGGGAAGGCGACAAACTCGTCTTCGTAGAAGTCAAAACCCGCCTGTCCGGCGAGTGGAGTGCCCCCGAACGTGACATTGACGCCGAGAAGATTACCGCACTCCGCCGCGCAGCCCGCGATTACATTCGCCGCGCCGATGTCCTTGCCGAAAACGCCAGATTCGATGTCATCGCCATCACCTCCGGCCGCATCGAGCACCTGCGCGATGCCTTCGCGTTAGGCTGATCCGAACAGATCCCGCGATCGAAGCGAAGTCTTGAACGCCCGAGGGTCGTTCCGTTCAGCGCGTTCAGAAAGAAAGGCGCCGCAATCCAGCCCGGCACAGCAGCATCTTCAGCCCGAAGATCAGAAAAACACGATCAGCCCGCTCTTCACTGCCTCCGTTCCGCGGTTCACGATTCCTCCAACCCATTGCCTGCTTCTCTCAGCAGAAACAAGCTGTGCAAAAATCGGATTGTTCATGACGCGCCGTACGGCATGTCTTTCCCTCATCGCGTTTCCCGCCTTCCGCGCAATCGCGCAGAATCGGCCGGACGGCTTCAAAATCTATACAGACGCGCCCCGGCTACTGCTCCGCCCGGCAAGGCTCAAGCTGCTTCGGCGCGAACGCGAACGCCAGTCTCTGCGCTGGGAACAGTTCGACCTGCTGTGGTCCGGCAACGCGCCGTTCTCTGAACCGGGGTGGGTCGCCGCCTTCCGCTATCAAATCTCGCAGGAGGAGCCCGCAGCCCGAAAGGCGATCGCATGGGCAGCCGGACCCGGAGCCGATCCGCGGCAGATCGCCATCGTGGCCGATTGGTGCGCGCCTCTGCTAACCGGTCCGGAGCAGAGCCGTATTGCCGCCAAGCTTCAGCGCGCCGCCGCACTGCCCCTCGCGGTGCCCACCGCCACCCTGAGTGACGCGCGGAACAAAGTATTCGCTGCCGTTGCCCTCGCCGAATCCCAACCCGAACTCTCGGAAAAAGCCATGCGCGAAACGTTCGACACGTTCTGGCTCGCCCGCTTCATCCCCTCACTCCGCGACGCGAAGGCGCTCGTGACTAACGCCGATGCCTGCGCGCTTCTCGAACTGCTCCATGCCTTCCGGGACAACCTGAACTTCGATCTTCGCGACACCTTCCCGGCCTGGTTTAAGGAATACCCGCTGGTCCACCTGATGGCGCACTACCCTGCCCCGTGGCCCGCTGGCGAAAACGAGTTCCGGATCCCCGCCGATCGCGAAATCCTGAAAGCGGGGCCCGACGTAACCAAAGCTGCCCTGTCGCGAGCCGCCGAACTAGCCATGGTCGCCTACGATTCCAATTCGCCCGAGACCCAACTGCTTCAGGGCTTTCTCATGAATGACCGCTTCGTGATGCGGGGCACCTTCGGCATTACCTACGAAATGCTCTGGGCCAATCCCTACCAGCCCGGCCTCAGCTACTACCACGTGCCGCTCGCCATCCACGATGAGATTGGCGGGCAGTTGTTTGTCCGCTCGGCATGGGAAGACGACGCCTCCTGGATCGGGTTCTTCGAAGGCCAGCTACAGCTTTTTGAGAACGGCAGCGTCACTCGGGTTGACCCGCACCTGGTTCATGAGCCGATGGACATTGAAGAGGCGACAGTATTCTTCGCCAGCGGCTCGAAGAAGTTTCGGGTTCCCGACGCGCAAAGCCGACGAGTCGGTTGACGATGTGTTCATCGTTGGCCTCGAGCCCAGGCGCGCGTATCACGTGGAAGTGGATGGAGAAGAAATGGTCCAGGAGCGGGCCGACCCGGGAGGCATCATGTACCTGCCCGGCTTGCCCGCAGGTGCAGGCGTCAGACTGGGCCTCGCGCCGAATCTGAAAGCCTGACCTCCGTCAGTAACCCCAGCGCCAGAGACTCGCGCCTACCGTATACCCCGCCCCGACAGCCGCATACAAAACCAGGTCGCCTTTTTTCAGACGCCCCTGCGAAATCGCGTCCCGCGTCGCCAGCGGAATCGTACCCGCAGTCGTGTTCCCATACAGGCCGATGTTCGTCATCACCTTCTCAAGCGGCAGACCCAGCCGCTCAGCCGTTGCGCTGATGATCCGGCGGTTCGCCTGGTGAGGAATGAAGATGTCGATGTCGGAAGGCTTCAACCCGTTCCTCGCCAGCAGCAGCGTCGATACCTCGGGCATCTTCGTCACCGCGTACTTGAAGACCTGCTGGCCCTCCTGATGAACGTAGTGCATCTTGTTCTCGACCGTCTCAACGCTCGCCGGTCTTCGGCTTCCGCCCGCCGGCATATTCAGGTAAGGCGCGCCCGACCCGTCTACTTCGCCATAAAAATCGATAAACCCGATGTCGCCTTCGTCGGGACCTGCGGCCTCGACCAGCATCGCGCCTGCCCCGTCACCGAAGAGTACGCAGGTTGCGCGGTCTTCATAGTTGATGATCCGGCTCATCGTATCCGCGCCGATCACCAGCACCTTCCGGTGCGTCCCTGCCACGATAAAATTTGAAGCCGTCGTCAGCCCGTAGACGAATCCGCTGCACGCGGCCATCAGATCGAAGCCCCAGGCTTTCGTGGCTCCCAGGTTTTTCTGCACAATGCACACCGTTGAAGGAAACAGCATGTCGGGCGTCACCGTGCATACAATAATGGCGTCGAGTTCGCTTGCGTTGATGCCGCGCTGCTCCAGTGCCACCTTGGCCGCACAGGTCGCGAGATCGGAAGTTGCGATATCCGGGTCGGCAATGTGACGTTCGGAGATGCCGGTCCGCGTCATGATCCATTCGTCATTCGTCTCTACTAGCCGCTCAAGGTCGGCGTTCGTCAGGATTCGGGGCGGCACGTAGCACCCGAGCGCGGTGATCTTAGCTCTTATAGCTGGCATCTTTTTAGCGAGGTGGGAGAAGTAATCTTTTATTATGAGCGATACGAATCAATCTCCGGCGAGTCTCCTTGCGCCGGTGAACGTCGCCAGTTCCCTGTTCTTCGAATCGCCCGAGGAAATCTTCCGCCGCGTGTACCGCGAGATCCGCCCCCGAACCGATGTTCCGGCGCTCACGGTGGAGTACAAAAAGTTCACTAACGCCGATAGCCGCATCCGTCTCGAGGGCGGCGCCATCGCTGTGAAGATCACGGATTTACTTGAGGGAGCACCATCTCCCGTGACCGAAGCCCTCGCTCATATTCTGCTTGGCAAGCTCTATCGCAGACCGGCCCCTCGACAGTACGAGCACCGCTATCGCCTCTACCTCAATCGGCGGGACATGCGCAAACGGATCGAGTCGGTCCGCCAGACGCGAGGCCGTAAAGTTCATCTCGGCTCCCAGGGCAGCGTTCACAATCTTGACGAAGTGTTCGAAGATCTCAACCGGAAACACTTCGGCGGCATGATGGCGCGGCCAGGCTTGGGCTGGAGCCACGTCCGGTCACGGACCCGTCTCGGTCACTTCGACCCATCGCACAACATGATCATGATCAGCCGCATTTTCGACGACCCCCGGGCACCCCGGCTCGCGCTCGAGTACGTCATGTTCCATGAGATGCTGCACCTGCATTACCCCGTCGATCACAGCGGAAGCCGGCGGTGCGTCCATACTCCCGAATTCAAAGCTCACGAAAAGCAGTTCCCGCTGTTCAAAGAGGCCAGGCTGCTTCTAAAGAAGATGTGGTAGCACTACGGCTGGATGGTTCTGTTTAACAGCGCCGCAAGCCGGTTTCCCGCTTTTGCAATCTGCTCCTCAATAGTGGGCAAGGTCTCCCCGAAGTACTTATCGCCTATGGAGATATGGAGCGCCGCCACCTTCCCCCGCTCCGCGTCGCAGTCCGGCAATGGGTTTGTTTTTTCAAGCGGGATCTTCGGGCTCAGGTCTCCGTAGGTCTTCGCAATCGCGACCGCGTGCGCTTCCCACGCCCATTCGATTGGGTCCGATGGCGCCTCTCGCCATTTGACCCCTTGCGCCGAATATTTCCGGTCGATGTCGTAAGCGTAAGCCGCCGGCGTGTGCCGGCTCAGAATCAGTTCGTGCGCGATCAGCTTGTAGTCCCAGATCGAGTGCAGGTTGGCGGGCTTCTCCTCTGTAAAGAATGTCATCGCCGTACAGTTCCCGCCTTTGTCGTCGTTATCCGAGTCGTGCAGCGGCTGATGCGTGTCCCCAAGGAAGTGGATGATGTACCTGAGCGCAGTAGCACGATCCGAATTTGGCTTTGTTTTGTCACGCAGGATCGCCAGGTTGTACTCGATCGCGTTCGTCACACACCCCGGCCAGTCCTGTCCTGCCGGCGGCGGCACAATCGGAGCGCACCACTCCGTCAGGGGAGTTCGTTTTGTAATTCCCAGGGGGATGTCTACAAAATGCCAGGCCCCCGTCTTCGCAATCGGCCTCACGTCATCGGGCCAGGTCGCCGCGTCCGCCATCGGATCGGCCGGTCGGTCCTGACAAAAACGCTTGAGAGCCGGGTCGACCGGATTCTGGCTTAGCAACTGGTCCACCGCAGCCGAAGTTTCCGGAGTCAGATGCGCGCGGGCGATCATCGCCACCATCTGATGACCCTCGCAACCCCAGCCGAAGGCGCTGCCGGCGGTCAGCAGAAACGTGACGCAAAATCTCATACAAGATCTACCATTGTAGTCACTTCAGCAGTCGTCGCAACGTGTAAGAGTCGGGGCGGCCGTTCTCGCGCTCGAGCTTCTTCCAGTCGTCCTGAACGTGGATCAACTTCCCCGTGACGTGGTTCGACCGGTCCGAGGCAAGGAAAAGCGCGAGTTGCGTTTGCTTGTCCGGAGGCGTTCCCCCTGTGATCCGTGACGCGCTCCGCCGCCTCGATTTCATCCGATCCGGCCCGGTATCCGGCATGCAGAATCTCGTCCGTCATGTTGGTGTAGGCCTCCCCCGGAAACATGGAGTTGACCTGAATGTTGTGCTCCCTGACTTCTTCAGCAAGGCTTTCTGCAAAACGAACTACCGCCGCCTTTGCCGCCGAATACGCGGCAAACAACGGCCGGGGATTGGTTGCGCCGGTGCCTGAGATCACCACGATCTTGCCGCTCCGGCGCTGAATCATGGCCGGAAGGACCGCCCTGCAGGAGTTCATCACGCCGATCACGTTGATCTCGAACAGCTCGTGCCAGTCGCGCGGCTTGTTCTCTGCGAAGGGACCGATCGGCCCCTGAACCGCCGCATTCGCAATCAGCGCGTGCAGCGATCCCCAGGTGACGGTTATTCGGTCGATGGCCGCGGCCACGTCTTCAAACTTGCAAACATCGGCGCGCAGGCGCAGCGCTATTCCGCCGGCGTGCTCGATCTCGAGTTTGGTAACATCCAGTTCCGCCTGATTGCGTCCAAGAAGGCCGACGCGGGCTCCCGCCTGCGCGAAACCGATGGCGAGTCGCTTGCCGATCCCACGTCCGGCGCCGGTGATCAGGACAGTGGCATTTCGCTGAAAAGGCAAAGGGGTATTCTATCCGATCTGTTCACCCGGATCTATTGACCCAGAGTACCCGGCGCCGGTACCGGATGCTGCGACTGCACGCTTTCCTGGAGCGGAACCGCAAGAGCGGTGCCGGCGCTTTCGAGTGCCTGCAGAATCTGCAGCAATAATTCCTGCTGCAGCTCAAGGAATTCATCGGAATCGGGGGTCGTGATGTAAGCATTGATCTCGATGTCGAGTGAATATGGACCGACCCCGATAAAGCGGACCGGAAGTTTGCCCGTCTCTACCTTCGGGTGATCGTCCAGGATCTTTCGGAAATTGGTGAGAACCTGGGTCATCTGCCCGGCCGTCGTGTCACGGCGCAGGTTGAGCGTCGGATGAAACCAGATCTTGTCGCGTCCCGAAATGTTCTCGAGCGCCATGGTTGAGAACTGAGCATTCGGGAACGCTGATGACAGTTCGGTCAGGAGTTCGGATTCTGGTCGAGCGCAGCCCGATGTGCATCACGGTTCCTGTTCGGTCCCCGAAGCGGCAAAGGTCGCCGACAAGAACTGGCCGGTCGCCAATCACCGAGATTCCGCCGAAGAGATTCTCTATAGTCTTCTGAGCCGCCAGAGCAACGGCCAGTCCGCCGACTCCGAGTCCGGCGATGATCGTCGAAGTGTTGTAACCCCAGGCACTGAACACACCCAGCACTGCGAAAAGATAGAAGGCGAGCTTCAGGATTTGACGTCCGAGCGGCAATACGGAATAGCTGACCGCCTGCACTCTCGGATCGAGATGCGAATGCCAGCGTTCGCCCGCAATGTCGACGGCCACCGACGCCGCCCACGCAATCGCGACAGCGAAAAGGAGTCCCAGTGCACGTTCGATGAAGAGCCGCGGCAAGGTCGATGGTGGCGCGTATTCCAGCGCCAGCCGGAACCCGGCCACGGCGAGCGCGAGCCGGAAGGGAGCGCGGAACAGCGCGGAGCCGGAAATCCGGTTGAACGGCGAAACGATTAGCCACGAGAGCAGCCGGCTGACGTGCCAAAGCGCTACGCCGGCCAAGAGGAGCGCGATCCAGCGCCAAACGGGCGTGTCCAGAAGCTCGAACGTGACGAGTTTCTGCGGCAGGTGTTTCTCAAACGGGGTCTCCGCGACAAGCTTGTGAGCTTCCGGAATCAGCGCGACGCTCGGAGCTGACACGAGCCAGACGTGCAGTCCCGGTCTGAGTTCAATCCGCTCGAGTTGCAGATCGAGCGATTGCCCGTCCACCCGAAAGGTCGCGAGATGTTCGGACGTGCCGGGCAGGCCGTCCGATGTGTCGCCTTCCGGATCGCGGCTCAGCGTCGCAATATCGAATGGCGTGTCGTCAAGAAGGTCTTCCAGTTGTCTGGCTACGTCGGGCGCCGTTCTGGCGCGATCTGCGGGAGCGACCTGCCTTAGATCGAGGTATTTGGCTGCCTTGGTATAGTCACGCGCATGGCAGGCTTCAAGGAACTGGATGATGGCGGATTGCGGGGTGTTGCGGCCCAGCGGATCTTTCACTTCCGCCGGTGCGGGCGGCTGCGCGGACGCGAGCCCGGCGAGGCATAACAAAGCTAGAAGTTTGGCCACTCTCCCCTTTATACCTGTAGTATTGGCTTGGAGAGCATTTAGATGCGGAAACCTCTGACGGTCATCTCGATAATGATGCTTCTGGCGGGAGTGACGGCGGCGCAACGGCCGCGGTATACGAGTCCCGAGGCGAAGAGTTCTGTCATGGTGGCGGGCGCCGAGATCAGGGTCGATTATTTCGCGCCGTCCATGCATGGGCGCAAAGTGATGGGCGGGCTGGTGCCCTATGGCGAAGTCTGGTGCACCGGCGCGAACATCGCGACCGGGTTCACGACCCAAGCCGACCTTCAGCTCGGAACCCTGAAGGTTCCGAAAGGCACCTACAGCATCTGGACGGTGCCGGGCGAAAAAGAATGGACGCTGATTGTGAACAAAGAGAGCGGCCAGTTCCACCTCAATTACAATTCTTCGCTCGATTTCGGCAGGACGAAGATGAGCGTTAAGGCGCTGCCGCAGCCGGTCGAAACTTTCCGCGTGGATCTAAGAAGCGAGGGGGGAAACAAAGGCGTGCTGGCGCTGGTCTGGGAAACGACCGAGGCGTATATCCCGTTCACGGTGCTTAAATAGGTGCTCTCGCGACGCACTCTGCTGGCGGCCCTGGGCGGATCTGCGCTTCACGCACAGGATGCCACCTTCTCAAGTGCCGTCAAGGTGATCAGCGTGCTCGCGACGGTCAGGACTAAGGCCGGCGAGATCGTCCAGGACTTAACGAAGGACGACTTCATCCTGACCGAGGACGGGCGGCCCCAGACCATCAGCTACTTCTCGCGGGAGACCAACCTACCTTTGCTTCTCGGTCTGCTTGTCGACACGAGCGGCAGCCAGCGAATGGTGCTCGGGCAGGAGCAGGAAGCGAGCTACCGGTTTCTGGACCGGGTGCTGCGGGAAGACATGGACCGGACGTTTATCGTCCACTTCGACTTCCGGCCCGAAGTGCTGCAGAACATCACGATGTCGAAGGAGAAGCTTCAGAAGGCGCTCGAACGCGTGGCGTTGCCCTTTCAGTTCCGGATGGGATACGGCGGGACGACGCTGTACGATGCGGTCTACCTCTGTTCAAACCTGATTACGAAGAAGCAGACCGGCAGAAAGGCCTTAGTGCTGCTCACGGATGGAGAGGACAACGGGAGCCGGACGTCGATCAAAGACGCGATTGAAGCGGCGCAGCGCGCGGACACGCTGGTCTATTCAATTCTGTTCTCAGACGAGACGTTCGGCGGCAGACGGACGTTTGGGCCTGACGGGAAGAAGGTTCTGCAGAAGATGTCGAGGGAGACGGGCGGCGGATTCTTCGAGGTTTCGAAGAACCGCGGCCTCGATGCGATCTATGCGCAACTGCAGGAAGAGCTGAGGAGCCAGTACAGCTTCGGGTACAAGCCGGACGGCGGGCAAACCGGAAAGGCATTCCACTCGATCAAGCTGGCAACGAGACGGAAGGGGCTGGTGGTGCAGGCGACGTCGGGGTACTTTGCGCAGTAGGGAGGGCAGTAGACGCAGAAAAGCCCGACCTTTTGGGGTCGGGCTTTTAGAATATAACCGGGCGACTTCCTAGTCTCCCACACACTTGCGCGTGCAGTACAATCGGGGCTGAGAGGCTTAACTTCCGTGTTCGGGATGGGAACGGGTGGGACCCTCTCGCTAAGGTCACCCAGAACTTGTTGTATGGCGGTGATGCGTGTCTGCAGCGCGGAACTCGAATTCAGATGAGCTTTGAGGTCTCGAATATTTGACGGGATTATTCACTAGTTTGTTTTGCGCGCAAGAAGTTTGACATTCGAAACTTTGCGTAGAAATTAAATTTTATGGTCAAGCCGAACGAGCAATTAGTAGCAGTAAGCTCAACGTATTACTACGCTTACACATCTGCCCTATCAAACTGGTAGTCTTCCAGTGCTCTTCTTACTTTCGTTGGGAAATCTCATCTTAGGGAAGGTTTCGCGCTTATATGCATTCAGCGCTTATCCTGACCGAACTTCGCTACCCAGCTATGCCCCTGGCGGGACAACTGGAACACAAGAGGTTCGTCCACCCCGGTCCTCTCGTACTAAGGGCAGGCCCCTTCAAATTTCCTCCGCCCACCACAGATAGAGACCGAACTGTCTCGCGACGTTCTGAACCCAGCTCACGTACCGCTTTAATAGGCGAACAGCCTAACCCTTGGGAGCTTCTACACCCCCAGGATGCGATGAGCCGACATCGAGGTGCCAAACCGGAGCGTCGATGTGAACTCTTGACTCCGATCAGCCTGTTATCCCCGGCGTACCTTTTATCCGTTGAGCGATGACCCTTCCATACAGAATCACCGGATCACTAAGGCCTGCTTTCGCATCTGCTCGACTTGTTGGTCTTACAGTTAACCTGGTTTATGCTTTTGCACTCGTCGGCTGATTTCCAAACAGCCTGAACCAAGCTTCGCGCGCCTCCGTTACAATTTAGGAGGCGACCGCCCCAGTCAAACTACCCGTCTTCCATTGTCCTTCTCCCGGATTACGGGAGTAAGTTAGAACCACAGAACCATCAGGGTGGTATCTCACCGTTGGCTCCTCCAAGTCCGAGAACCTGGAATCAAAGCCTCCCACCTATCCTGCGCAGATGGCCCCATAGTTCAATGAAAAAGTATAGTAAAGGTGCACGGGGTCTTTTCGTCTAGTGGCGGGCACCCGGCGTCTTCACCGGGACCACAAGTTCGCCGGGCGGCATGTTAAGACAGTTCTCAGATCGTTACGCCATTCGTGCAGGTCGGAACTTACCCGACAAGGAATTTCGCTACCTTAGGACCGTTATAGTTACGGCCGCCGTTCACCGGGGCTTCAGTTCAAAGCTTCGCTTGCGCTAACCTCTCCCTTTAACCTTCCGGCACCGGGCAGGCGTCAGCCCCTATACGTCGTTTTCGACTTTGCAGAGACCTGTGTTTTTGTTAAACAGTCGCCTGAGACTATTCACTGCGACCCACTTGCGTGGGCACTCCTTCTCCCGAAGTTACGGAGCTAATGTGCCTAGTTCCTGAACATACCATCACCCGAGCGCCTTAGAATATTCATCTCGTCCACCTGTGTCGGTTTGTGGTACGGTTACCTAACTCTCCTTAGAGGCTTTTCCTGGCAGACGACCCGGCGGATTTGCCTCTCCGGATCTCCCTTCACCTGGCTTGTAAACCATTGCGCCACCAGGCTTACGGTCTGCGTCCCCCCTTCGGTCTTGATCGAGTTTCGGTAGTGCAGGAATATTAACCTGCTGTCCATCGGTTACGCCTTTCGGCCTCACCTTAGGCACCGACTAACCCTGAGCGGATTAACCTTTCTCAGGAATCCTTAGACTTACGGCGACCATGGTTCTCACATGGTTTTTCGCTACTTATGCTGGCAGAGTCTCTTCCGAATCCTCCAACCGTCCTTTCGATCGATCTTCAATGGATTCAGAATGCTTTCCTACCGTCCTTATTTCTAAGAACCCGTAACTTCGGTATCGTACTTGAGCCCCGTTATATTGTCGGCACCGGGCGACTCGACCAGTGAGCTATTACGCTTTCTTTAAAGGATGGCTGCTTCTAAGCCAACCTCCTGGCTGTCTGAGTCTCCCGACTTCCTTTCCCACTGAGTACGAATTTTGGGACCTTAGTTGACGGTCTGGGCTGTTTCCCTCTCGACTATGAAGCTTAGCCCCCACAGTCTGACTCCCGCGCTATACGTTCCCGGCATTCGCAGTTTGGTTGGATTCGGTAACCTGGGAAGGCCCCTAGTCCAATCAGTTCTCTACCACCGGGACGGAACACGCGAGGCTAGCCCTAAAGCTATTTCGGAAAGAACGAGCTATCACGGAATTTGATTAGCCTTTCACCCCTACCCTCAGCTCATCCAAGCTGTTTTCAACCAACACTGGTTCGGACCTCCAGTCGCTGTTACACGACCTTCATCCTGGCCAAGGGTAGATCATCCCGCTTCGCGTCTAATCCCAGCGACTTATACGCCCTATTCAGACTCGCTTTCGCTACGGCTCGGTTTCCCTTAACCTTGCCACTGAGATTAACTAGCCAGCTCATTATGCAATAGGCACGAGGTCAGGCATTGCCGTTGCGGCCATAGCCCTCCCACTGCTTGTAAGCGTGCGGTTTCAGGTACTATTTCACTCCCCTCGCAGGGGTACTTTTCACCTTTCCCTCACGGTACTGGTTCACTATCGGTCGCAAACTAGTATTTAGCCTTACCGGATGGTCCCGGTAGATTCCCGCAGGGTTCCACGTGTCCCGCGGTACTTAGGAGCCACTTGAAGGAGGATTGCATTTTCACTTACGGGGCTGTCACCCTCTATGGCCGGCCTTTCCAGACCGTTCAATTAACACTCCCCTATCCCTCTTTGTAACCACCAGACTTCACTATCGACCCGTTCTCGACATCGATCGCGCCGTCTGATGATTATTGTGGTCCTGCAACACCGCGCTCTCCTTTCGAATCGCACGGTTTAGGCTGTTCCGATTTCGCTCGCCACTACTTTCGGAATCACGGTTGTTTTCTTTTCCTTCAGGTACTGAGATGGTTCACTTCCCTGAGTTTGCTCGATCACCCTATGTATTCAGATGAACGTAACCGGTGTTCACACCGGTTGGGTTTCCCCATTCGGAAATCCCCGGATCGCAGACTGTTAGCGTCTCCCCGAGGCTTATCGCAGCTGACCACGTCCTTCATCGCCTGTTTGCGCCAAGGCATCCACACGCACGCCCTTAGTAGCTTGACCATAAAATCTATTTCAAACACAAATGTTTCGAAATGTTCTTCTCTTGCGCTTGCCTTCTGTCCGGCAGAGACGCTGCACGTCAACTGTCAAAGGCGTCTCGCCGTCAGATAGCTGCATTAAACTTGTAGTAAGTTATATTGCCCGTCAAATATTCGATTGTCAAAGATCAGATTTCTTCGTAGCTTTCGCGCACTCGAAGACATCGAAAATTATCTTCCATCTCGTACCTGCGGATGAACGATCACCTTCGGTTTCTTCGCTGTATGCTTGTTTGATACTGGTGGGCCTGGGTAGATTCGAACTACCGACCTCACCCTTATCAGGGGTGCGCTCTAACCAACTGAGCTACAGGCCCGTGACCAGAAGCTTCGACAGCTCGGTTGACAGCTGGTGGAGCTGGTCGGGATCGAACCGGCGACCTCCTGAATGCAAATCAGGCGCTCTCCCAGCTGAGCTACAGCCCCTTTTTCGGTTCATGGCGCCTCTCTACATATGAGGGAATTCAGCGCCATCCCGGAAGAAAATTAAATCGAGGCCGATTGGATGCAGGGCAGTCGACATCAAGCCGACTTGCCACTCTAATTACTTCGCTGAACTTTGAGTAAAGAGTCCGGGACGTTCTTCCGGTTCCACTCACCGATTCCGCAGAAAACTGCTTCCTCGACTTGCCTTGCCGGTTGGACTGGAACGGCTATCGCGTGTACACTCAACACGATTCCAGCCACGGTCTCTTTAGAAAGGAGGTGATCCAGCCGCAGGTTCTCCTACGGCTACCTTGTTACGACTTCACCCCAATCATGAGTCATACCTTGGGCCGCTGCCTCCCTTGCGGGTTAGCGCGCGGACTTCTAGTACAACCCACTTTCGTGATGTGACGGGCGGTGTGTACAAGGCCCGGGAACGTATTCACGGTGGCGTTCTGATCCACCATTACTAGCGATTCCAGCTTCATGCAGGCGAGTTGCAGCCTGCAATCCGAACTGAGAACGGTTTTTTGGGATTGGCTCCCCCTCGCGGGTTGGCAGCCCTTTGTACCGTCCATTGTAGCACGTGTGTAGCCCTGGACATAAAGGCCATGAGGACTTGACGTCATCCCCACCTTCCTCCAGGTTATCCCTGGCGGTCTCCTGCGAGTTCCACCTTTCGGTATGGCAACACAGGACAAGGGTTGCGCTCGTTGCGGGACTTAACCCAACATCTCACGACACGAGCTGACGACAGCCATGCAGCACCTATACTACGGTCCCTTGCGGGAAGGCCTACTTTCATAAGCTGGTCCTTAGCATTTCGAGCCCAGGTAAGGTTCTTCGCGTTGCGTCGAATTAAACCACATGCTCCACCGCTTGTGCGGGCCCCCGTCAATTCCTTTGAGTTTCAGCCTTGCGACTGTACTCCCCAGGCGGCATATTTAACGCGTTAGCTCCGGCACAGACCAAATGAATGGCCCACACCAAATATGCATCGTTTAGGGCGTGGACTACCAGGGTATCTAATCCTGTTTGCTACCCACGCTTTCGTGCCTCAGCGTCAGTTATGGTCCAGAAAGCCGTTTACACCACCGGTGTTCCTCCTGATATCTACGCATTTCACCGCTACACCAGGAATTCCACTTTCCTCTCCCACACTCTAGCCACTCAGTATTCGGCGCACCCTCCCAGTTGAGCCGGGAGATTTCACACCAAACTTAAATAGCCGCCTACGCACCCTTTACGCCCAGTAACTCCGAACAACGCTTGCTGCCTACGTATTACCGCGGCTGCTGGCACGTAGTTAGCCGCAGCTGCTTCTCCAGGTACCGTCATTATCTTCCCTGCCGAAAGAGCTTTACACCCCGAAGGGCTTCATCGCTCACGCGGCGTCGCTGCATCAGGGTTTCCCCCATTGTGCAAGATTCCCCACTGCTGCCTCCCGTAGGAGTCTGGCCCGTGTTTCAGTGCCAGTGTGGCCGTGTGCCCTCTCAGGCCGGCTATCGATCACAGTCTTGGTAGGCCTTTACCCTGCCAACTAACTAATCGACCGCGGACTCCTCTTTCAGCGCATTGCTGCTTTCCTCTCTCGAGCTTATGCGGTATTGTCGTCGGTTTCCCAACGGTATTCCCCACTAAAAGGTAGATCATCCACGTGTTACTCACCCGTACGCCACTTTACTTGCCTTGCGGCTTTCTCGTTCGACTTGCATGTGTTAGGCGCGCCGCCAGCGTTGATTCTGAGCCGGGATCAAACTCTCATTTTTATAATGTGAGATGATTGTCGCCCCGGTTGAACTCAAAGTTCTGACGAAGTTATTAGTGCATCCAATCAGATTGTCAAAGATCTGTACCAGCCATCTACTACCCCCTTTCAGGCGCAATCAAAGACCGGCAGGCCTCGAAACTTGCTTGAACCAACCTGCTCTCGATCCGCTTCACGCCGATCATGACGCAAGGACTTTTTACATCCTTTGTCAGATCGTTTAAAATTTCGCTTCTTGAAAGAACTACCAGGAAGGCTGTTACCACCGAATGCGTCAACCCTGTGGGCTGAGCCTCTACAGCTTGTTACCTACCTTGAAGAGTCTTCTTAATTCTTACCACGGTTCCAATCGAATTGCAACATTCACAACCGATGATCCCGTGTTTCGGACTCTGCTTTCTACCTAATGCAGATTAGCACACCGTATGGAGCGTTTGCAACCGGTCAGTATTACGACCGATTTGCTTTGGCTCGGTGAGCTTGCCGTTCCGTTTCCGGTTTGGCCTGCGCTTTCGGGTACATTTGAAGAATAACACCTTCAAGACCGAAGCGCAACCCGCTTGCAACAGCTTTTTACAGACTGTCGCTTCGACTCGCTTTTCCGTTTCCGGTTTCGCTTGCCGCTCTCGGGTACATTTGAAGAATACCATCCGGTGGGCTGGAGCGCAACAGGTCCGTAACGATTTTCTTAAGATCGGCTGAATTTGTTCTTAGATGCAACGAGATAGCGCCGCTTCGCAGAATCCGGGCGAAGGATGTCACGCCTGTGGGTTCCAATGGAGAAAGATGCGCTATATCTACCTGCACGGTTTTGCCTCATCGCCCTCCTCCCGCAAGGCTGTTGCGTTTCGTGAGGCACTGGAGCTGCGCGGTCTGGAACTCGAAGTACCGGCTCTCGACGGAGGCGATTTCGAGCATATGACGCTTGGTTCGCAGCTATCCCTGCTGGAGAAGGCCTTGGGTGATGAACCGGCACGCCTGATCGGGTCGTCAATGGGTGGTTACCTGGCGGCGCTTTATGCCGCTACGCACCCGGCCGTTGAGCGGCTCGTCCTGCTGGCTCCGGCTTTCCGCTTTGCTCACCGTTGGCGGGCAATCGCGGGGCCGGACAAGATGAGGGAATGGGAAACGTCGGGCTGGCTAGCGCTCTATCACTATGGAATCAAGGCACCGAGCCGCATTTGGTATGAGCTCAATACTGACGCTCTGCGTTACGCCGCCGAGCCTTCATTCCATCAGCCCGCCCTTATCTTTCATGGAGTTCAGGATGAAACCGTCCCGGTCGAGTACTCGCGGGAGTTCGCGGCCACCCACAGCAATGCGGTGCTGCGTGAAATGGAATCGGATCATGAACTCGGGAACGTGCTGGCCGAGATTACGGCGGAGTCGATCGGGTTCTTAACCGACTGAGAAAGGCAGTCGGGTTGCACGGCTATCGAGCCGGAGGACTTCGACGATGAATCTCAGGAATATGTTGGTGGGGACGTGCTTCACGGTCGCCTTGGGGATGGCGGCGGACCGTCCCAGCTTTTCGGGAACGTGGATTCTCGACACGGACCGTTCGACGGGGCAGGTTCCTTCCTGGGCCGGAATGACCATTGCGCAGACGGGACATAAGTTCCGGATGGCGCAAAACGATAAAGACGGGCACGTGGTGCGCAGCTTCGAAGGGGAGTGCAAGACGGACGGGCGCTTCCATCCGGTGCAGGGCGGCGAGAACGGGTCCATCAAATGTAAATGGGACGGGAGCACGCTCGAGACGAACGAGCACTGGAACAACGACAGAAATGAACGTTCGATGCGGACGATGTTTGCGCCTGACGGGACTCTTATCCAGGAAATTCACGAGACCGGGGATGGCACGGCCAAGGACGGGCACTTGGTTTGGAAGCGCCAATAGCCGGCTACCCGAGTTGCGCGTTGTTTGGTTTGAAAAAACGAACCCATTTTGGGGTTCCCGCTTGGCCGCAGCCGAGGCAGCGACCGCTGCTGGTCTCGAACCGCTGCCGGCGAGCTTTAGCCGCGGGCGTTCCTGATGCGCGAAAAAACAAAGCCATTTCAGGTATCGCGTCCGCGAGTTCCGTAATTGAAAAAACAAACCCATTTTGGCTAAACCGTATCTGCCAGTGGCACTACGCGCTTGAGACGGTGCGGAAATGCCGGGCCCGAAAAAACAAAGCCATTTGGCTGATGTGCCCGGTCGTGCCGCACTGCGGAGCTGGCTTTTCACGGTGGAACAGTACCACGCGAGATCATCGCCGCCGACTGCGGCTGCTCCAAAGCGTTCATGCAGTTCGGAAAAAGGTTTACGTTGTTCGGTGACTCACGCCCGGGAAGGTTCAACCGCGCCCGGCGTCGTCACCTCGAAGCTTTCTCGGAATTCGCCAATCTATCGAGCAGCAAGTAGCGCCCCCGGTGTTGTTCCGTTTCGGGGCGCGTCTCGACATCGATGTGCATGAACTGCCCGTTTGGACTGCTGTTCGCCGCTGGCCACGCCGGCAGACCGGTGCCGTTGGGATTGCCGGTTTTGATGAAGTTGGCGAAGTAGTTTTCCATTACACCTGAGACCTTGAAGTCATCGGGCGTCCAGTCGTACACCTTATTCAAGGCGAGATTGCCGAGGGCGTATTCGATTTCGGCCGAATGCACCGCTCCGGTGGGCGGGGGTGGAGGCGCGGCGGCGGTGCCGGTATTTCGAACGATGCCTCCGGCGAGACCCGCGGTGACGTTGCCCATAGCGGCGTTCATGCGAGGACGGGGACGCGAGTAATAGTAGCGATAGACGGGCTTGCCTCCGGTTTGTCCGGCGAGATCGATCCACTTCCAGGTGCTGAAGGCGATGAAGCGGTCGCTGGCGAGATCTGTGGCGGCTTTGCGGATTTCGTCGGGCGTGGTGGCTGAATATTCCCGCAGAATTTCGTCGGCATGACCGGGGTAGAGGCGGTTGATGGCTTGCGACCAGGCTTCGGGCGTGGGCTGTTCACGGCCGAGCACGGATCGGGCACCCTGTTCTTCGGAATTCCAGCCAGCGAGCAGCGGGACATGCGCCTGTTTGCCCGCCTGGAACAGCGCAGTCGGCGATTCGGGGAAGAAGTAGCCGTCCACGACGGGGCTGAAGCGAGGGACGCCCGGCTTGCCCGCGGCTTCGAGGAGCTTATCGGCTGGCATGGCACGGAGGGATTTGAGATCGGGCGCACCAACGGCGGTGGCGAATTTCACGCCCTGAGCTTCGGCTTCTGCGAGAGGAACCGCAGAGAGGGCACCCATGATGGAACCGCTCTCTCCAATGGCTCCGGCAATAAGACTCTTTGAGAGGGGCGAGGCCATCTGCGCGCTGACCGAAACAGAGCCGGCGGATTCGCCGGCAATGGTGACCTTCGAGGGGTCACCGCCAAAGGCCGCGATATTCTTGCGGACCCACGCGAGCGCGGCGCTTTGATCGAGAAGCGCATAGTTCCCTGAGGCGTGGTGAGGCGATTCCTTTGTAAGTTCCGGGTGGACCAGGAAGCCAAAGACTCCAAGCCGGTAGCTGAGGGTTACCGTGACGATGCCTTTCGCGGCGAGGCTTTCGCCGTCGTAGCGCGGTTCTGAACCGTCACCGGCAACGAAGCCGCCACCGAAGTAATAGACGAGGACCGGCAGCTTCGCGTTGGCCGATTTGGCCGGAGTCCAGACGTTCAGATAGAGGCAATCTTCGCTCATGCCGTTCGAGCGAAAGCCCATGTCCCCGAAGACGGCCTGCTGCATGCAGCGGGGGCCGAACCGGGTGGCAGGCCGAACGCCGGTCCAGTTCAGAGGCGGCTGCGGGGCCGCGAACCGAAGGTCGCCGACAGGAGGCGCGGCGAACGGAATGCCTCTGAATTCGCGGACACCGGAAGCTTGCGGGCCGGTGCCTTCGAGGGCGCCGTTGGCGGTTTTCACAATGTCGCTTGCTGCGAACAGACTGGCCGAGAGGGTCAGGGCTACTGGGATCAGGATGAAACTTCTGGGTTTCAAGTGGGTCTTCTCCAAAATCAAAGAACAGCCGGGCGAGATCTTTACCGGTTCAATATATACCCGCAAGATGTGTTACGGACGTGATGACTGCTGCCAGTCGCCTGCGGGATCGGATTCCGGGAGGCGATCCTGACCTCCGCGAACGAGCGCGGCGTCGGGTACAACGACGACGTCTTTGCCGACGCGTAAATCGGCGTCGCCGCGGATGTAATCGGGATACGTTTCCTTCGGTCCGCCGAGAAGATTTTCGAGCTTGCTCAATGGGCCGGTGCTGCCAAGAGCGTAGCCAACGATTCGGCCTGTCGCTGGGTCGAGCAGGATATCTTCGATGGTGCCGAGCATGGCGCCGTTCTGCGTGACGGTCTTGCGCCCGACAACTTCTGACATGTGGGGCATTTGCGCAAGGGGTGCTGCCGCGGCCTCCGCCTCGGACGTGTCGATTTTTCGAACGGTAAGCGCGTCAGGGCCGATGGCATGGACAGCGGACGCGTGCAGGTAAATACGCGATGCGGCGCCGCCGAACAAAGAAGTGGCGCCCTCGGTCACAACGAAGCCGGCGATGCGGGCACCGGCGGGATCGAGAAGGATCTCTTCGATGTGGCCGATCTTTTCCGCGAGTTCGACATCGACGACGGCGCGGCCGCGCAATTCACTGGCTCGAATCATGTTGAGAAAGCTCCGGTTCTCAGTCTCAGAGTCGCACCGAATGAAAGCACTGAGGGCGGGATGCGCACTACGTTTGTGCTTTGTGACACGGCGGGTTCAGAGATATGCTGATACGGATGAAAGCTGCTCTGGCGATGCTCCTCTGCTTAACGGCGCCGCTGGCCGCACAATATGCGGGTTCCGCCGCATGTAAGACGTGCCACAGGGATACGTACGAACGCTGGAGCAAGACCCGGATGGCAAACGTAATTCAGGACCCGAAGGTGCATCCGGAGGCGATCCTGCCGGATTTTTCGAAGCCCGATCCGCTGGTGACGTTTAAGAAAGAAGATATTGCGTTCGTGTACGGCAGTGTATGGAAACAGCGGTATTTCACAAAGAGGCGGAATTCAGAAGCGGAAGGGGACGACTATTTTCCGCTGCCCGCGCAATGGGATGTGACGCACCAGATGTGGCGGCCATACCAGGCGGCGCCCGGGACTGACTGGTGGACAGCGTTTTATCCGAACGACAATATGCAGCGTCCGACGGGTCCGCTGTGCGATGGGTGCCATTCGGTCAATTACGATATCCGGACGAAGAAGGTGACGGAGTGGAATGTCGGGTGTGAGAAGTGCCATGGGCCCGGAGCGGCGCATGCGCAGAAGCCTTCGGCCGCGAATATTGTGAACCCCGCGCGGCTCGACTTTGTGCAGGCTAACAACGTGTGTATTCAGTGCCATTCGCAGGGACAGCCGCTGGCGAATCCGATCGCAGGCAAATATTATGACTGGCCGGTCGGGTTCGAAGTGGGGAAGGATCTGAAGGATTTCTGGAAGCTGGAAGAACACAAGCCCGGACAGCAGTCATTCACGCACTTTGCGGATGGCACCGCGCACAAGAACCGGATGCAGGGGAACGACTTTGTTACGAGCCAGATGTATACGCACGGAGTGAGTTGCTTCAGTTGTCACGACGTACACGGTACAGAAAATCATGCGGATCTGATCAAGCCCGCGAATGTTCTGTGCCTGGAATGTCACGGCCCGAACTCGCCTAACGGTCCGCGCGGCGTGACGGTAGAGGCGCATACGCATCACAAGGCAGGGAGCAGCGGAAACGAGTGCGTCAGTTGCCACATGCCGAAGATTGAGCAGACCATCGCGGACGTGAATGTGAGAGCTCATACATTCAGGTTTATAACGCCGGAGACAACGGCAGCGCTGAAAGTTCCGAATGCGTGCGATGGATGCCACAAGGGCGAACCGGCGGGTTTTGCGGCCAAAGCATTGAAAAGCTGGGGCAACGTTTCGCCGTGGAGGATGGCGAATTAGACATCCGATTCGGAAGCGGGCTCGTATCGCTTATGGAGAAATGCTTCAGGGGCTTTCAGGGGACGCCGCAATAGCGGATTCCCCTGGTTGCTTTTGCCGGGGATTTCTTATATCGTTGCCGAGAAGGGGTAAACCGACTTATGAAGAAAACATTCGCAACTGCAGGCATGTTCCTGTCGTTTTTTGCCGTGGGCGCTTTCGCTGAGAGCTGGACCGGCACCGTTTCCGACGAGCATTGCGGCGCAAAGCATGCAATGGCGTCTGAAAAAGATCAGGCTTGCGCACAGAAGTGCATAAAGGGCGGAGCGGCGGCTGTGTTCGTGGCCGGCGATAAGGTTTACAAGATCGATAATCAGGACGCGATCAAGGGCCATGAAGGACATAAAGTAACCATCACCGGGAAGATGACCGGCGACAGCATCCACGTAGACGATGTAAAGATGTAGTTTTACCGACGGGGCGGGCAGGCGGCGGTTTTACTGCAGCTTGCCCCGCCCCTCGACGTTCCACACTTCCTCAACAACTCCGTTTCTGACTCCGTAAACGTACTCGTGCAGATTCACCGCCACGCAGATGTGGTTGGGGATGATGCGGACCTTCTCTCCTGTTTCAAATTTTCGTTCCGCGTCCGCGATATCTATAAATCCATGTTCTTCATTCATTTTGTGGAAGGCGGCTCCGGGAGCTTCCATCACGCGGCCGTGACCCGGTCCGCCGGACGAGAGCCTGTCGGATGAGAAGGTCTTTGAGCCTCCGTCAACGATCATGCGCTCGGGGCGGGTGTGGGACACGACTGTGACGAGGATCGAGGCTGCGCATTCATCGAGCGCGCAGGCTCCGCTGGCGACAGTGTTGAGGTCGTTAAAGATGTAGGTGCCGGGCCGGATTTCGTTCACGCCGGAGATTTCGTGGGAATGATAGAGGGCTGGAGTTGAGCCTCCGCTGACGATTTCGGGAGGGAGTCCGGCTTGGGTGAGGGCGTCGCACAAGCCTGCGACGAGATCACTGAGGGCGGCGAGCTTTTCGGCGTTTTGATCTTTGATGTGGCCGGGGTAAAAGGCGATGCCGCGCCATTCGAGATTCGGGAGCGCTGAGATGGCCTGGGCGAGTGCGACGGCTTCGTTGGGCAGCACGCCCACACGGCCGAGGCCGACGTCCACTTCGACAAGGACGCCGATGCGGACTTTGGCGGCCGCCGCGGCACGTGAGAGTTGCTCGGCGGCGAACAGGCTGTCGAGCGAAACGGTGACCCGGGTGATGGAGGCGACGGCGGCGAGACGGCGGAGCTTAGTTTCGCCTATGACCGGGAACGCGATAAGAAGGTCACGCGGCTCGGCGCCGAGCATGACTTCGGATTCGCTGACTTTGGCGACTGTGAGGCCCGCGGCGCCGAGGCCGAGTTGCCTGCGGGCGAGTGAAATCGATTTGTGTGTTTTGGTGTGGGGTCTGAGGCGGAGGTTGTGGGCGGCGCAGTAATCGGCGACACGGCGCAGATTGCGCTCCATGATGTCCAGATCGACGATGAGCGCAGGGGTATCGAGGTCTTCGACGCGCGTCATTTGAAGCGCACTTTCAGCTTGCCCGCGGACGTGGAGTAGTCGAGCTCGAGGTTCTTTGGCTTCTCCTTATCGAGAGGGAAAAAGAGGAGGCCGGTGACAGGCTCGGTAGTGGATTTTTCGGCCAGGATTTTACGTTTGAGGACATCGAGCATGGGGTCGCGCGTTTCGCTGTTTTTGATTTCGGCCTTACCTTCGGGCGCCTGACCCGGGCCCATGCTGCCGCCACCCATCATGATGCCGCCGAAGCCTCCGCCGAAGCCGCCTTTGCTGTGCGGCTGCTCGGCCTGGTGGACGACGAGGGTTCCCTGCCCCGCGATCTGGCCCGCCATGAACGGACCGCTGTGATTGCCCGTTTGGGAGGAGCGGAGCAGAAAATCTTCGAGATGAACGTCGAGAGGTTTGCCGCCTTTCGGGGTGAGGGTGACTTCGACGACTGCGAAGTTGTTGTCGAAATCGGAGCCGAAGATTTGTTTGAGTTCGTTCGCGTCGATGACGGTCGCGTTGACGGCTACAAGGTCATTCGCGGCGTCGCCGGCGGGGAGCCGTTTATCGCGGGCACTGGCAGCACCGGCCACTAGGAGCAGGCAGAGGGAAAGCGCTTGGGACTTAAAGATTGAAGGCACCGATTTGAGCCACCAGTTTGAATGATGCCATGCCGATGGAGCAGCCGATCAGCATTCCTACGAGGACGTCGCTGAGGTAGTGGAGGCCGAGGATGACTCGCGAGGAGGCCACGCTCATGGCGCAGAAGACGAGGGTCGCAAGAAGGGGCGGGTAATAGAGGCTGAGAGGCACGGCTACCGAAAAGGCCGTGATGGTGTGGCCGGAGGGGAAGGAGAAGCGGTCTGGCGGGAGCAGTTTCGCCCAGCAGTGGGCTTCGTGAGCGCAGGGGCGTTCGCGGCCGATGAGATGTTTGAGCGCGAAGAATGTGAGATGGCCGAGGGCGAGAGAGGTTCCGCCGGTCAGGAGCGCGGGTATACGGCGGTCCCCGCCGAAGAACAGGATTCCGATACCGAGGGCGCCCCAGAGCCAGCCATCGCCGGCACGCGAGGCGAACACCATCCAGCCGCGGATCCAGTGCGGGGCTTCCCACCGATTGACCCGGTGCATGATTTTGCGGTCTCCCGCGGTGATCAGCCGGAACATGTCTCTTATTGTAGCCGTGTGAGAATCGGTAGGAATGAAGACGATTGAGCTGGTGTTCTTCGATGCGGGAGGGGGGCATCGAAGCGCGGCAAATGCGCTGTGCGAAGTGGCGCGGCGGGAACAGCGGCCGTGGGACATGCGGATGATGAATCTGCAGGATCTGCTCGATGAGCTGGATATTTTCCGGAAGCTGACGGGGATCCGGATGCAGGATGTTTATAACCATGTGCTGCGGCGCGGGTGGACGCTGGGTTCGCCGCAGGCTGTGCCGGTGATGCATGCGATTATCCGCAGGTACCACCCGAAGCAGGTCGAGTTGCTGGAGAAGTACTGGAGCGCGAACAGGCCGGACATGGTGGTGTCGGTGATTCCGAACTTTAACCGGGCACTGTTCCAGGCGAAGACGCGGGTGCTGCCGGGAGTACCGATGGTCACGATTCTGACGGACATGGCGGACTATCCGCCGAACTTCTGGATCGAGCGGCAGGACGCAATATTTCATTTGCGGGACGGCGCGGGCGCGGGAGCAGGCGATCGGAATGGGGCACGCGGCGGAGCGGGTGTTTCTGACTTCCGGGATGATTCTGCATCCGCGCTTCTATGAGCCGGTGGAGGTGGACCGGAGGCGCGACCGGGAAGCACTGGGCCTCGACCCCGATCTTCCGACCGCGCTCGTGATGTTCGGCGGCGAAGGGTCTTCGCAGATGTACGACATTGTGCGGCAACTGAACGCGAGCGATCTCAAGCTGCAGGCGATTGCTGTTTGCGGGAAGAATCAGAAGCTTGAAGCGAAGCTGCGGGCGATGCCGCGGAGAATTCCGATGCACGTGGAGGGGTTCACGAAAGAAGTGCCCCGGCTGATGCGGCTGGCAGATTTTTTTATCGGCAAGCCGGGGCCGGGGAGTGTCAGCGAGGCAGTTGCGATGGGGTTGCCGGTGATTGTGGAGAGCAATGCCTGGACTCTGCCGCAGGAGCGGTTCAATGCGAGGTGGGTGGAGCAGGAGGGCGTTGGGATTGCGCTCGGCGGCTTCCGGAAAGGCGTTGTGGAAGCCGCGCGGCGGATGACGGACGAAGGGGAACGCGCCCGGTTCGCAGACAAGGTGCGAGGGATGAAGAACCGGGCGGTGTTTGAGATACCCGCAATTTTAGAGCGGATCCTGAACGCGTAAATCGGCTACGCGAGCGCAATGCGGAATGCGACGGCGTGGCTCGAAGGCTGCCGCTCCGGCAACCGGATCTTCAGACCGGCTTCATCCTGTGTGAAAGTCAGTTTGCCGGAGTGGCCGAGCAGGGCCACGTTCTGTATCTTCGGGACGCTGTTGGCGCCTCCGAGCGCGAGTGACGGGATGGAAGCTTCCGTCTTAGGCCATCCCATGACAAAGGCGTAGAGGTTGCCGCCTTTGGTGGTGAAGCGAACGTCGGCAGCGGTGAGATCTTTGCGTCCGCGCTCGTTCATGCCGCCGCCCGCAGCAGAGTTTATGCCGGGGCCGTCGCCGAGGATTTTCCAGGGACGGGTGCCGTAAATGCCTTCGCTGTTGACGGCCATCCATTGGGCGATTTCGTCCACGACGGCAAGTTCCTGGGCGTCAGGTTCGCCGCTGTTCGGAAGCGGAACATTCAGCATCAGATTGCCATTGCGGCTCACGATATCGCAGAGCATATCGATGACGACTTTGGGCGTTTTGTAAACCTGGCCGCGCTTGTAATGCCAGCTTCCGATGCAGGTATCGGTTTGCCAGGCGTTGGGCAGGATCTGGTTGGCAACGCCGCGTTCGATATCGAGAGCGCAGGTCCCGGTGGCGCAATCGCGGCGGGTCTTGCTGGTGTAGACACCTTCGATTTTGCCGCCGTGTACCTTCGCGTTCACGTTGTAGAAATGCGAAACGAGCCGTAGCCGATGTCTCCGAAAGGGATGCCGCCATCGGTGTAGAGCAGGTCGGGGTGGTAGTTGTCGATCAGATCTTTGATGCGGTCGAAATAGAGGCGCTTCCAGGCCATCGGGGCGTTGCGGCTCATGGCCCCCGCCAGTCCGTCAGGTGAACCACGGCCTCCGGGCGGGGTCGCGGGGTGGAGATATTCGTGCTGTGATGTTGTGATAGAGGTCCGCGTATGCGGGGTCGGTCCCGTCATAGGGAACGCCGGCCTTGTCGCCGGTTTTGTCCGCGGTGTGCGACACGGCGAGCCAGTTGTAGCTGTTCGACAGGTGTTCGCTGACGGCGAAGCGAAGGCCGTGGCGATCTGCCGCCTTCTTCCAGAGGCCGACGATATCTTTCTTCGGACCGGTCGCGACGGAGTTCCAGCGGGGCTGGTATTTCGACTTCCAGAGGTCGAAGTTGTCGTGATGCACGCCCATGCTCATGAAGTATTTGGCGCCCGCCTTTTTGTAGAGCGACATGAGGTGTTCAGGGTCGAATCTGTCGCCGGTCCACATGCGGCAGATATCTTTGTGGCCGAATTTCGAGGGGTGCCCGTAGGTAGCGAGGTGCGACTTGTACTGCGGGCTGTCCTGAATATAAATGTTGCGGGCATACCAATCGCCGTCCTCAGCGGCGGACTGAGGACCCCAGTGCGCCCACATGCCGAACTTCGCATCTTTGAACCACTCGGGAATGGTGTAGGCCTGGAGCGATTCAGAGGAGCCCGAGAAGGGTCCAGCCGCGATATCCGGCAGGGTATCCTGAGCCACGGATTTCTTCGGAAGGATCAGCGCCGGGGCGCCGGCGATCGCGGCAATCAGTTGGCGTCTGTTCATTTGCATTCGGGAAGTGCTCCTTACTAAAAGGTAAACCGCAACGAGCCCTGCATGACGCGCGGAGTACGGTTCGGTGAACCTGGGTCTTTTCGCTGAGCAGAGCGACACTTGCGCAGGCGATTACCTGTCGGGACTGGTCCTGAACGGTATCACAGCATTAACAAAAAGTCAACGGTAACTTGGGGAGATTCCGGCAATTCCGGAGTTCGTACACAGGCGAGCGCTGCCGCGGAAGCATTCCGATACCAGCGGTAACCCCGAACCCAAAGGCAACGCCCTCAAATAGAGTCGAGTCCCGTCTTTACACATCTATCAAGCAGACTCAATTTCATATATGCTCATTGCGAACCCCATGTTGAAAGTCGCAACAGCAGCACTGCTGCTTTCCGCGGCGGCAGCCGCTCAGCAGGCCAAAGCCTCCCCGGCTCCTGTCAATCCGCAACAAGCCGTCGTAACTCAGTACTGCGTCGGCTGCCACAACACGAAGCTGAAGACCGCCGGTGTGGCGCTCGATAGCCTCGATATCTCGAAAGTTGCCGACGACGCGGCGACGTGGGAAAAGGTACTCCGGAAGGTCAGCGCGCATCAGATGCCGCCTGCCGGGATGCCGCATCCGAAGCCGGAAGCTGAGAAAAGCTTCACTACCTATCTCGAAACCGAACTGGACCGTTCCGCTGCGGCTCACCCGAACCCGGGGCATCCGACCATTCATCGTCTGAACCGCTCGGAATACAGCAACGCGATTCGCGACCTGCTCGCGCTCGACATCAACCCCGGTTCGAACCTGCCGCCTGACGACTCAGGCTACGGATTCGACAACATCGGGGACGTACTTTCGCTCTCGCCGGTGCTGATTGAGCGTTACGTTAGCGTGGGACGGAATGTGAGCCGGCTCGCGGTGGGCGATACCGAGCTTAAGCCGCAGGTGGACGTGTTTACTCCGGTGCGGGAAGTTCGCGCGGCGTCGAAGGGCGGACCGAGGATTCCGAGGAATGAACGCGTAGCCGATGACCTGCCGTTCGATTCCGCGGGCGGGCTCTCGGTTCAGTACACATTCCCCGTGGACGCCGAATACACCTTTAAGATCAAAATGCCGCCGACGGCTCCGGCAAACCCGAATGCGACCGAGGTTCCACCTCCAAACGTTCTGGAACTGAAGATTCCGGTGAAAGCCGGGATCAGGCAGGTGGCCGTGACCTTCACTCGCTCGAGTGCCGTGCCGGAGATTCTTCCGGTCCTGGCTGCCGGACGCGGCGGTGGTGGCGGAGGAGGACGGGGCGCCGCCGGTCCGGCGCCGCTGATGACTCACATGGATGTGCGGCTGGACGGGGTTCGCCTTAAGCTCTACGACATTCCTGAGCCCCCGAACGGGTCACCTACCTTCACGGAACTTTCGATTGCCGGGCCGTATGACATCGCTGGGACCTGGCGATTCTCCGAGCCGCAACAAGATCTTCACCTGCAAACCCGCATCTCCGAAACAGGAAGACGCCTGTGCGGCCAAAATCCTCACGGATTTGGGCAGGCACGCGTATCGGCGGCCGTTCACGGCGCTGGATTTGAAGCCACTGATGGGCTTCTATCAGGCTGGCCGGAAAGACGGCTAGTTTCGATCACGGGATTGAAATGGCCCTGCGCGCCATTCTCGTCTCGCCGGATTTTCTGTTCCGCGTCGAGCACGATCCGGCTACAGCGGCGCCGGCGGTCAGTGCATCGCGTCAACGATTATGAACTGGCATCGCGGCTCTCATTCTTTCTCTGGAGCAGCATTCCGGACGATGAACTGCTGAACCTCGCCAGCCGCAGGCAAGCTGAAGGATCAGAAAGTGGTTGAGCAGCAGGTTGCCCGGATGCTCGACGATCCGAAGTCGAAAGCGCTTTCCAACAACTTCGCGGGCCAGTATCTCTACCTGCGTAACCTTGCTTCGCAAAAGCCGGACCCGGATGAATTCCCTGAGTGGGATACGAACCTGCGGAAGTCTTTTGAGAAAGAAACGCAGATGTTCTTCAATGCTATGCTGCGTGAGAACCGGCCCGTAACCGAACTGATTGACGGGAAGTTTACCTTCGTGAATCAGCGGCTGGCCGAGTTCTATGGGATACCGAACGTGTACGGCCCGCAGTTCCGAAGGGTGACGCTGACAGATCCGAATCGCGGAGGCATTCTGGGGCAGGGCAGCCTGTCTGACGGTGACCTCCTATCCGAATCGTACGTCGGTAGTGCAGCGCGGAAAGTGGGTTCTGGAAAATCTTTTGGGAACACCGCCACCTCCGCCACCTCCGAACATTCCGTCCCTCGATACGCATGGGAAGGAAGGACATCTCACCATGCGTCAGGCGATGGAATTGCATCGCTCAAACCCGGTGTGCGCATCGTGCCATTCCCGGATGGACCCGATCGGGTTCTCTCTTGAGAACTACGACGGGATCGGAGCATGGCGCGATAAAGATGGCGGAGCGAAGATCGATGCATCCGGTAAGTTGCCGGACGGCACCGTGTTCAACGGACCCGCGGGACTCAAGAACCTGCTGCTGACGCAGCACCGCGAAGAGTTCCTGTCCACCTTTACTGAGAAGTTAATGACTTATGCCCTGGGCCGCGGGCTTGAGCCTGCCGATCGTCCGGCCCTGCGTTCCATTATCCGGGACGCGGAAAAACAGAATGTAACTATCCCCGCGTTAATCGATGCAATCGTGGACAGCCCGCAATTTACAATGAGGAGAACCCGAGAATCATGATCGTCACAAAGAAAGCTCTTGATCGCCGAATGTTTCTGCGAGGAATTGGAACCGCAATGGCGTTGCCTTTGCTCGATTCCATGATCCCCGCCATGGCGGCGACGCGTGTGACCGCCGCCAACCCGACGATCCGGCTCGGGTTCGTCTATGTGCCGAACGGAATCATCCAAAAAGACTGGGTGCCCAAGGCGGAAGGCGCCGGATTCGAGTTCATGCCAACCATGAAGCCTCTCGAACCGTTCCGCGAGAAGTTGCTGGTGCTCAGCAATCTTGCTCAGATCAACGGCCGCGCGCTGGGCGACGGAGCGGGCGATCACGCTCGCGCGGGCGCCACGTGGCTTACGGGCGTTCACCCGAAGAAGACGGAAGGCGCGGATATTCACGCCGGCATCTCAGCGGACCAGATTGCCGCGAAGGAACTGGGCAAGCAGACTCAGTTCGGCTCGCTTGAGATTGGCCTCGAAGAGCCCTATCTCGCAGGCGGCTGCGATTCCGGTTATAGCTGCGCTTATACGAATACGATCTCCTGGCGTTCGGCCAACGACGCCGAATCCGATGGAGATCAGCCCCCGCGCAGTTTTCGAACGGCTTTTCGGCGATGGCGAAACCACCGATCCGAAGGCGCGCATTGCCCGCATGGAGCAGGACAAGAGCATTCTCGATTACGTCCGTGGCGATGTGGCGAAACTGCAGCCCGGCCTCGGTTCGCGCGACAAGAACAAGCTCGATGAATACCTTGAGGGTATCCGCGATATCGAGCGCCGGATTCAGAAGGCCGAACAGCAGAGCGCGACCATGAAGCTGCCTGTGATGGAGCGTCCGGTCGGCATTCCTGAGACGTTCGAAGAGCACGCGAAGCTGATGAGCGATCTGATGGTGATTGCCTACCAGACCGACATGACGCGCGTGATCAGCTTTATGATGGCGCGTGAAGGCAGCAACCGCAGCTACCGGGAAATCGGTGTGCCGGACGGCCACCACTCGGTTACGCATCACCAGAACGATCCGGAAAAGATCGCGAAGACGCAGAAGATCGATCAGCATCACGTGAAGGCGCTCGCGTATCTGGTGAGGCCGGCTCGAAGCCACGCCGGACGGCGATGGGACGCTGCTCGACCACACGCTGCTGCTGTACGGGAGCAGCATCCGTGACGGCAACGTTCACGATCACCATGACCTGCCGCTGGCTTTGATCGGTGGCAAGGGCGCCAACGTGAAGGGCGGCCGGCATATGGTTTATAAGCCGGAGACCCCGATGAATAACCTGCTGCTCACAATGCTCAATAAGGCCGGAGTCCCGGGCGAAACGCTGGGAGACAGCACCGGAAAGTTGGACCAGCTTGCGGACGTCTAGCAGCAGTAATAAAGGATGGGACAGGCGCTTCTGCCTGTCCCTTTTCGCTTGTTGCGCGATTTCTCTGCAGGCGGCAGGACCGAGCCTCGTCGAGGCGATCAAAGATCAAAATCATAAGCAATTGAGGCTCTGCTGGCGGCGAAAGCCGATGTCAACGCGGCGCTTCCGGACGGCTCTACACCGCTCGCGTGGGCTGCTTATCAGGACGACAGCGAAACTGTAGACCTGCTCCTGAAGGCAGGGGCAAAGGTTTCGACCGCCGACCAGTACGGGGAGACCCCGCTGACGCTGGCTGCCGCCAACGGCAATGCGGAGATTGTGCAGAAGTTTCTGGACGCAGGCGCGGATGCAAATGCCGCGCGGTGGAACGGCGAAACGGCGCTGATGATCGCGGCCGGTTCGGGGAACCCAAAGGTTCTCCAGATGCTGCTCGCTCATGGAGCGAAGCTCGACGCAACGGAACAGTTCAAAGGCCAGAATGCCCTGATGTGGGCAGCGGCGAACAGACATCCCGAAGCAGTTCAGGTGTTGCTCGGTGCCGGGGCGAACCCAAACACGGCGTCGAAAGGCGGGTTCACGCCCCTCGTATTTGCCGCTTCGAACGGCGACGCCAAAACGACCGCGGCCCTCATAAAAGCGAAGGCCGATGTGAATTACGCGCTGCCGAACGGGATGAATCCTCTGCTGGTTGCGGTCACGGCCAAAAAACCTGAAGTGGCGAACCTGCTGGTTGCGGCGGGCGCGAGTGTTGCTTCGAAAGATCGGACCGGGAACACACCGCTTCACATTGCCGCGCAGTTGGGCGATCTTGACCTTGTGAAAGAGATGATCGCAAAGGGCGCGGACGTTAACGCGAAGACGAATAAGACGCAGGCGGGCGGGCGCGGCGGTGGCGGCGGATTCTTCCGCGGACCTTCGGGCGAACAGACGGCACTGATGCTGGCCGCTCGCGGGAACCATACAGACGTGATGAAGGCCCTGGTGGCCGCCGGAGCCGATCCGAAGCTGAGAGCGCAGGACGGCAGCACGCTGCTGATGGCTGCCGCGAACAGCGGGCACCTGGAGCCGGTAGAGTACGCGTTTTCGCTTGACCCGGATGCCATCAAAGCGCAGACCGATACCAAGGCCGCTGTGATGCACGCGGCTGTGACAGGTTCGCTCCAGGTATCGACGCAGCCGGAAATCTGCAAGGTGGTACAGTTCCTTGCGGACAAGGGCGCGGAACTCGACCCCGTGGACGCGAACGGGCGCACGCCGATCATTATTGCGGATGTTCTCCCGATCGACATGGCGGTGGAACTCCTGACGAAGCTGATTACCGCGACCGGCGCCACGCCGCACGTCGCGACCAAACGTTAAGTGACTGCTCAGGCTGCCCGGAGGCCCGATGAATCGTAGAGACGCAATGAAGTCCGCCGCGGCCGCGCTGGTTAGCCCTATGTTGGCGAAGCCCATGCTGGCTGCCGAAGCAAGCGGCGGACGGCTCAAGCAGGGCGTTTCGCTTTGGTGCTGGACGAAGTGGTTCGACCTGGACGCATTGTGCGTGGAAGCGAAGCGCATCGGCATTCAGGGGATCGACCTGGTCACACCCGACCAGTACGCCACAGTATCGAAGCACGGGCTCATCAATTCGATGACAATGGGGACCGCGCCGAACACGATTCCGATCGGGCTGAACCGCCTCGAAAATCACGACAAGGTGCTTGAGAGCTTAAAGAACGACATCAAACTTGCGGCTGCCGCAAAGTGTCCCAATGTCATTACGTTTTCCGGCAATCGTAAAGGGATGCCGGATGGCGAAGGCATGGCGAACTGCGCGATCGGTCTGAACAAGATCAAAGCTTACGCGGAAGAGAAGGGCGTCATGGTGAACCTTGAACTGCTTAACAGCAAAGTGAACCACAAGGACTACATGGCGGACCACACGGCGTGGGGCGTCGATCTGATGAAGCAGGTCAACTCACCGAAGGTGAAGCTGCTTTACGACATTTATCACATGCAGATCATGGAAGGCGATCTCATCCGGACCATCAAAGAGAATATCGCTTTCATCGGCCATTTCCATACGGGCGGCAACCCCGGGCGTCATGAGATTGATGCGACGCAGGAAGTGAACTGGCGCGCGGTGGCAACTGCCATTGCGGATACAGGTTACCAGGGGTTTCTCTCGCACGAGTTTATCCCTGTCAACACGCCGCCGATCAGGAGCCTGGAGCAGGCATACGAGATCTGTAAAGTCTGACGAAGACAGCTCAGAGATTGTAATCCGGGGCGCGCGTCTTCATAACCTGAAGAACCTGACCCTTTCGATTCCGCACAACCAGCTGACCGTAATCACCGGTGTGTCCGGGTCGGGCAAGTCTTCGCTCGCCTTCGACACGATCTATGCGGAAGGGCAGCGGCGGTATGTCGAATCGCTGTCCGCCTATGCGCGGCAGTTTCTCGAGCGCATGGAGAAGCCGGCCGTCGATGAGATTGACGGAATCGCTCCGGGCATTGCCATCCGGCAGAAGAACACGACGCGGAATCCGCGTTCGACGGTTGCGACCTCGACCGAGGTTTACGATTTCATGCGGCTGCTGTGGGCGCGGGCGGGCCGCACCTTCTGCCCCGTCTGCGGGCGGCGGGTGATCAGGGACACCGTGGATCATGTCGCGCAGGCGATGCTGGCGCAGCCCGACGGCACGCGGTATTACGTGCTCTTTCCGGTGACGCATGAGCCGGGCCAGGTACCGAAAGAACGGCTGACGGAACTGCGCGCGCGCGGGTTCAATCGCCTGTGGCAGAAGCAGACGGTGTTCGAGTTTTCGACACCCGAATCGCTGCTCGATATCGACTGGAATCAGCCGGTGTGGATTCTGGCCGACCGGCTGGCGATTGCGGAGGACATGCACCAGCGCATCGTGGATACGGTGGAAGCGTGCTATCGGGAATCGGGCGAGGCGATTTTTGAGGACGCAAAGACCGGCGAGCGGCACCTGTTCAGCGAGCGTTTTTTGTGCAAGTACGACAACATCGAGTTCCGCGAGCCGGAGCCGATCCTGTTCAGCTTCAACAGTCCCGTCGGAGCGTGTCCGCGCTGCCAGGGTTTCGGCAACACCATCGATTTCTCGATGGACCTTGTAATTCCGAACCGCGGGCTCTCGCTCGATGAGGGCGCCGTGGACCCGTGGACCAAGCCCGAAGGGCAAGGAGTGGATGGCCGACTTTCGCAGGCAGGCGAAAGGCCGTGTGCGCTTCGACGTGCCGTTCTGCAATCTGACCGAAGAAGAGCAGGAGTATGTACTCGAAGACGGGAGTGCGGCCGTTCTTCGCGTTTCTTGAAACGAAAAAGTACAAGCTGCATGTGCGCGTGTTCCTGAGCCGGTATCGAGGCTATGCGCGGTGCCCCGATTGCCATGGGTCTCGGCTGCGCAGCGAAGCTCTGTACATATCGGTCGGCGGGAAAACCATCGCGCAGGCAGTGCGGATGAACATCGCGGAGGCGCACGTCTTCTTCGGCTCGCTGGAGCTTACGCCGGAAGAGACAGGCATCGCCGGCAAGATCCTGGTCGAGATTCAGCAGCGGCTGAAATTTCTGAACGATGTGGGGCTTGAATACCTGACGCTTGACCGGCTTTCATCGACGCTCTCGGGCGGCGAAGCGCAGCGGATCCAACTGGCGACATGTCTCGGCTCGCGCCTGGTGGGCGCGTGTTACGTGCTTGACGAGCCGTCGATCGGGCTGCACAGCCGCGATACCGAGCGACTGCTCCGCATCCTCGCCGAACTGCGCGATCTGGGCAACACCATCATTGTGGTCGAGCACGACCCGGACGTGATGAAAGCGGCCGACCATGTCATCGATCTGGGCCCGGGCGCGGGAGAGCACGGCGGCAGCATTATTTTCGAAGGCGACTATCCTGCGCTGGTGGCCGACCGGAACGGCTCGCTGACCGGCAAGTACCTTCGCGGCGAACTGAAAGTCGCGCGGCGCGGGAAGCGGCGCAAGCCGGATCCGAAGAATGCCCTCAAGATTTTCGGCGCGTTCATCCACAACCTCAAGGGCATCGATGTCACTATCCCGCTTGGATTGCTCACTGTGGTAACGGGCGTTTCGGGATCAGGCAAGTCGACGCTGGTACACGACGTTTTGTACAAGGCGCTTGAGTCGAAGCAGCCGGAGGGCGACGAGGAAGACGCCGGTGAATCGCGGCGGATGACGTGTACGAGGGTGGAGGGCAAGGAGAAGGTCAAAGATGTTGTGATGATCGACCAGACTCCGATCGGCCGGACGCCGCGATCGAATCCCGTTACGTACATCAAGGCTTTCGATATCATCCGCGGTCTGTTCGCGGCCACGCAAGACGCCGAACGAAGCGCGGCTATACAGCCGGACATTTTTCCTTCAATGTGCCGGGCGGCCGCTGCGAGACTTGCCAGGGCGACGGTACGGTGACGGTCGAAATGCAGTTCCTTGCGGATGTCGAACTCATTTGCGAAGAGTGCAAGGGCACGCGGTTCAAGAGCGCGATTCTCGAGATTAAGTACAAAGACCTGCAACATTCACGAAGTGCTTGACCTCACGGTGCACGAAGCGGTCGGCTTCTTCAGCGATACGCCGCGCCTGGTGACACGGCTGAAGCTGCTGGAAGAAGTCGGGCTCGGGTACCTTCGGCTGGGGCAATCGGCAACGACGCTTTCGGGCGGCGAGGCGCAGCGGGTCAAGCTGGCGGCGCATCTGGCGCAATCGACGAACGAAGGAACGCTCTTCATCTGCGATGAACCCACTACGGGCCTGCATTTCGACGACATTACGAAGCTGCTCACGGCGTTCGAACGTTTGATCGATAATGGCGGATCGCTGCTGGTAATCGAGCACAACCTGGATATTATTCGCGCCGCGGACTGGGTGATCGATATGGGTCCGGAAGGCGGCGAAGCGGGCGGGCGCATTGTTGCGGAAGGCACGCCCGAGGCTATAGAAAAGGTAAAGACTTCGCACACCGGCCGCTTCCTGAGTTACCATTAGAACTCCCGTCAAAACCTTCAGAATATGCCTGAGAACCCTCTGGTTTCCATTGCTTTTCACATTCCGTTCGACCGAATTCAGGCTGAGCACGTCGAACCTGCGTTCAAGTCTCTGCTCGTGCAGGCGCAATCGCGAATCGACGCGATTGTGAACGATGCTTCCGGCCGGACGTTCGACAACACGATGCTCGCGCTTGAAAACGCGACCGAAAACCTCGATTACGCGCTGGGTGTGGTGCGCCATCTGGAGTCGGTCGCGACAACGCCGGAGTTGCGGGCGGCGTGGAACGTTGTGGAGCCGGAAGCGAGCGCTTTTTACTCCCAGATCCCTCTAAACGCGGGGCTTTGGAAGCAATTGAAGAGCTACGCTGAGACCGGCGACGCAAAGGCTCTGACCGGGCCGCGCAAACGATTTCTGACCAAGACGCTCGATTCGTTCCGCCGCCATGGTGCGGACCTGGATGAGGCCGGCAAGCAGCGGCTGGCGTGAGATCGACGTGGAACTGACCAGGATCACCACGAAGTTCTCAGAAAATGTTCTCGATTCGACGAATGCGTTCGAGTTGTCGATTACGGACGAGGCGAAACTCGCGGGCCTTCCGCCGAGCGCCGTGGACGCGGCGAGGCAAAGCGCGGAGATCGAAGGGACGCGCAGGGCTGGCGGTTCACGCTGCAGGCGCCCAGCTATATCCCGGTGATGACGTATCTGGATGACGGCGCTATCCGCGAGCAGATGTACCGGGCGTTCTCGAGCGCGGGCGACGGAACCGGAACGCGACAACCGTCCGCTGATCGTCCGGATTCTGGAACTGCGCCAGGAAAAGGCCCGGCTGCTTGGGTTTCGCCGATTTTGCCGACTTCGTTCTGCATGACCGCATGGCGCATAACGGCGCGCACAGCAATGTCGTTTCTCGAAGAACTGCAGCGTGAAGACTGTGCCGTTCTTCGAAAAAGAAAACGCCGCGCTGGAAGCGTTCGCGGGCCGGAAGCTGGAGCCGTGGGACGTCGGCTATTACGCCGAGAAGCAACGCCGCGCGCTTTACGATTTCGATGAAGAAGAACTGCGCCCGTACTTCCCCGCGCGGAACGGTGGTGGATGGCATGTTCTCGATTGTGGAGCGCCTTTACGGGATTCAGGTGAACGCGCGCGAGGGCATTCCGGTCTGGCATCCGGATGTCCGCTATTACGAAGTGCATGACGCGAACGGCGTCATGCTCGGTGGCTTCTATGCCGACTGGTTCCCGCGCGAGAACAAGCGCGACGGCGCCTGGATGGACGGCTTCATCACCGGCGTGGATACACCGCGGGCAGCCGGAGCCCCACGTCGGCTGTGTCTGCGGCAACCTGACGCCGCCGGTCGGCGACAAGCCGGCGCTGCTGACGCATCGCGAAGTGGAAACCATCTTCCATGAGTTCGGCCATCTGCTGCATCATGTGCTGAGCCGCGTGGAAGTGAAGAGCCTGGCCGGCACCGCCGTGGCGTGGGACTTCGTCGAACTGCCCAGCCAGATCATGGAGAACTGGTGCTGGGAACGCGAGGCGCTCGATCTGTTTGCGCGGCATTACCAAACGGGCGAAGCCGATTCCGGAAGATCTGTTTCAGAAAGATGGTGCGCGCGCGGACGTATCGCGGCGCGAACACGCAGATGCGGCAGCTCGGGCTTCGGTTTGGTCGATCTGAAGCTGCATCGCGAGTACGATCCGGCGCGCGATGGCGACGTGATGCAGTACGCGCGGAATATCCTGCAGCAGTTCAGCGCCCGCGAAACTGCCCGCGAACTACGCGATGATCGCGGGGTTCACTCATCTGTTCGCGAGTCCCGTGGGCTACGGCGCGGCCTATTATTCGTACAAATGGGCAGAGGTGCTGGATGCCGATGCTTTCACGCGATTCCGCGATGAAGGCATCTTCAGTCCGGAAGTAGGCGGCGGCGTTCCGCGAGAATATTCTCTCGAAGGGCGACAGCGAAGATCCCGCCGATCTCTACCGACGCTTCATGGGCCGCGATCCCGATCCCAACGCGCTGCTGGTACGTTCCGGTCTGATCGCCGCGAGTTGAGCGATTGCTATTCTGGGCTTGCGATGCTCCTGAAAATCCTTGCGCATCCGGTCTTCCTGAACCTGAACTTCCACATGCCCATGCTGGTGGATCTGTCGCATCCGCTTGTGATGCTGTCAGGTGAGAACGGATCGGGTAAATCGACGCTGCTGCATTCGATCCATTACGCGCTGAAGGGTGAGAAGGCGGAGGGCTATGTATATAAGCTCGATCGCGGCGTCGGTAAAGCGCGGCAAGGTGTTTCTGTTCGACGCGGAACAGCACAATCCGCGCATGCAGATGGACTTCTTCAAAGATCAGCCGGAGATGCTGGAGTTCCTGCAACTGGCCAGTCACGGACAGGTGATGCTGGCCATGTTCCAGCAGAACTTCCCTGCGCTGGAACGCGGCACGACGCTGCTGCTCGATGAGCCCGAGATGGCGCTTTCGGTATCGAATCAGCGCCGCGTGCTGAAGATGCTGAAGGAACTGGTGGATCAGCGCGGATTCCGCATGGTCTGCGCGACGCACTCGCCTGTGCTGCTCGAATCGCCCGACACATACGTGATCAATCTGGACAATCACGTGAACCGGAACGCGCCCGTGGAATCGATGGGCGTGGAAGGCGCGAGTACGATTCAGTAAAGCGCTGCCCGCGCCGCGTGCTACTTTCGGTGCATGGGCAAGTTTCTGCTGGGCCTGATTACAGGGGCCGTTCTCATTGTCATCATCATTGTCGTCGGGTTCTTCGCAGTTGCTTCCCTGAAGACCAAGCCTCCCACCGTTGCGGACGGTTCGACGCTGATTCTGCACCTGACCGGCGATGTTCCGGAGAAGCCGGCGATGGAAATCCCGTTCCCGATGTTTTCCGGGAAGACGGCGATTACGGTCGAGAACGTGTGGAGCATGCTGCGTCACGCTGCTTCAGATCCGCGGATCAAAGCGGTCGTATTCGAACCTGAAAGCGCGGGCGTGGGCTGGGCCAAGATGCAGGAAATCCACTCCGATATCGAGGAGTTCCGCAAATCGGGCAAGCCCATTTATGCTTATCTGAAAACGCCGGGGACACGCGAATACTACATGGCGACCGCCTGCAGCCGGATCTACATGGCGCCCGTCGACACGCTGAATCTCAAAGGCCTGGGACTCGAGCTGATGTACTTCAAAAACACGCTGGACAAGCTGGGCGTCCAGGTGGATGTGGAGCACGCAGGCAAATACAAAGACTACGGCGACATGTTCACGAAAACTTCGATGAGCCCTGAGACGAAGGAAGTGATGAACAGTATCGCGGATGACGTGTACGGTGACCTGATCAACACGATCGCGAAGGGACGTAAGACGGACGCGGACAGTGTCAGAGCGACCATCGATGAAGGTCCGTTCCTGTCGGTCCAGGCGAAGGCGAAGGGCCTTGTCGATGAGCTTCGTTATGAAGACGAAATGTTCGGCGAGTTGAAGACCGCGCTGCATCAGGGCGAGATCAAGAAGCTGGCGGCGCACGAATATGTAAATGCGCCGGATTCGGCCAGCAGGCTCGCAGGACCGGATCGCGTTCGTTGTGGGCGAGGGATCAATTACCAGAGGCGATGAAAATTCGACCGGGGATACGGGTATCGAATCGGCCCAGTTCGACAAGATGCTCAACCGCGTTGCCAACGACGGCAGCATCAAGGCGGTGATTGTCCGGATCGATTCGCCCGGAGGTGAAGTCACCGCATCGGACGATATGTGGCGCGCGATGAACGAACTGCGCAAGAAGAAGTCAGTCGTGATCTCCATGTCGGACGCGGCGGCTTCGGGCGGGTATTACATGGCGATGTCGGGAGATCCGATTGTGGCGTATCCGGGAACGGAAACCGGTTCGATCGGAGTGGTGTTCGGCAAGCCCAACCTGCATGGCCTGTACGACAAGATCGGTATCACGAAAGACTCGGTGAGCCGGGGGCGGTTCGCGATGATCGATTCCGATTACCAGTCCTTGTCCGATGCGGGGCGGCAGAAGCTGCGTGAAGGCATCGACGCCGATTACAACGACTTTGTGGGCAAGGTGGCGGCCGCAAGACACAGGACCGCGGCGCAGATTGAGCCGATTGCGCAGGGGCGCGTCTGGATGGGCGATCAGGCGAAGGCGAACGGGCTGGTGGATGAACTCGGCGGCATCGACAAGGCCATCCAACTGGTGAAGCAGAAGGCGGGGATACCGGCCACCAGCAAGGTCAGTCTGGTGCTTTATCCTGGCAAGAGGAGCGTGCTCGATTTTCTGTTCAAATCATCGGGACAGTCGGGCGACTCCCAGACGGAAGCGATGCTGTCGAGAACAGGGCTGGAACCTTTGAAGGCCGCGTGGCGCGATGACAGGCTGCGGGTCTGGATGCGCGGCGGGATGCTGCGCATGATGCCGTTCTCGCTGGAGTTTCACTAAAGATACTCAGGGCAGGTGGAAGATTTCTTCGAGGCGGAGCATGCCCTGGTCGGGCCGTCTGCCTTCCATCTGTTCGAAGAACGGCGCCATTTCTGCCTGCCATTTCTCGTTGATCGGATGAGTTGCCATGGCGGCCAGTGCCAGGTTGAAATCGGGTGTTTCGAGGTATCCGACCAGCAGGCCGTCATCCCGCAGAAACAGCGAGTAATTCTGCCAGCCCGCGGCGGACAACGCCTGGCGCATTTCCGCCCAGACGGATTCGTGCCGTTGCCTGTATTCCGCGATTCTTTCCTGTTTCACCTTGAGTAAAAAGCAGACGCGCTCCATAGCTCAGGCGTACGATGCCACGGACTGCGCCCTGCCTGCGCGCTCTTCCGACAATGCGGTTCAGGTAGCCGCTGGCGCGGAAAGCATTCAAGGGATCGGCCGCAAGGCCTTTGGCGCGCCGCCATTCCTCGATCGCCGGACGCACGTCGCGTCTGAAAAGCAGACTGCAGACACTCTTCGGCATCGATCAGGCTGCAGTTGCTCTGGTGCATGGCGAGCGCCTCATGATCGACAATGGCGGCTTTTGCAAACAGTTCCTGAGCGCGTGTGATGGTCTGGATCATCTCCTCCGTCTTCGGCTTCAGGTTATGGCTCTGGTCCACCATGTAGGCGATATCGGCCTTGTTCCCGGTTTCCCATTCGAAGAAACAGATCTCGTGGAAGATGCGGAAGACCTGATAAGGATCGATGGAGCCCAGGGTCAAATCGTCGTCGGCAAAGCGGCGGTCGTTCAGATGAAAGCCGCCCAGCATGCCGTCATCGAGGAGCCAGGCTACGATCTGCTCGATGTTCTGGGTCTGGTAATGATGGCCGGTATCCACCAGGACTGTGGCCTGAGGCCCGGCGGACTTCGCGAGCCTGCAGGGCCATGCCCCAATCCGCAATATCGGTGTGATAAAAAGCGGGCTCGAAGGGTTTGTATTCGATGAGCATGCGCTGATCGGGGGCGAGTGCGGAATGGGCGCTTGCAAGCCCTTCTTCGAACCAGCGCTTATGCTGGCGCATGTTGGCCGTGCCGGGGTAATTCGAACCGTCAATGAACCACGGGGTCACGTCGCGGCTGCCTGTCACTTTGGCGATTTCGATCGAATCCACGATGTGGTCCAGCGCCTTGGCGCGAATCGCGGGGTCGGGATTCGCAAGCGATCCGAACTTGTATTCCTGCTCCTGGAAAACATTGGGGCTGACCGAGCCGATCGCGATGCCCAGTTCGCGCGCTTTGGGCCCGGCAACCTCGGCGTCGGCGATGCCGTTCGGGAAGTCCCAGAGAACATGCACTGCGACGGTCGGGCAGCATCCGGTGAAACGATTCACCTGCGCGGCGTCAGCCAGTTTTTCGTCCATGGATGTTGCTGCCGAGGGATCGAGAAATTTGCCGAATCGCGTGCCCGTGTTCGCGAAGGCCCACGAAGGCAACTCAACCCTGAATCCATCGAGCGTGCGGTGCAGGACTTCCTCTTGTTTGGCGGTGAGTGACATAGGCGTCAATTGCGGAAGTTCGATATCTACTACAATGCTGGCGTGCGATACGTGAAGATCTTTCCGCTTCCTGCCATTCTCGCATTGGGCTGCGTCTTTCCATGTCTGGCGGCGGATTGGCTGAACTTCCGCGGCGATTCTCAGTTCAGTGGAGTGCAGAAGCGGGAAAAGGTTCTGACGCTGTCGAATGTGTCCGGCATGAAGGCGATCTGGACGCTGAAGCTGAACGGCGCTCCCTCGCCGCCAGTGATTCTGGGCCACTGGGTTACAAACCGGGGCACCAAAGAGCTGGTATTTGTTTCGACCTCCGCCGGAGATGTTTACGCAATCGACGCCGATCTGGGGCGTGTTTTTTGGACCCGGCATCTTGAGGGCGGAGTGCCCTCCGCTCCCGCTCTGGCGGCGGGTCCCGACGTGGAAGACGACGATGACGATGTGCGTCAGGCGATTCGGCCGGTGTATGTACTTGTCGGAAAGACGCTCTATTCACTGCATCCGACTACGGGCACGGACTATCGTCCACCTGCCGCGTTTGCCGGAGGTCCCGCAGCTGCGATTTGCGTAGCCGGGAATGAAGTGCAGGTTGTTCCGGCGGATGTCAAGGCGGGCTTCGCCATTGCGAACGGGATCCGGTTCACGGTCGAGAAGGGCTCTCGTTCGCGCCATGCCGTTCTTTATGCGAAGAATGCCGAGACCGGAAAGTTGCTCTATTCGAGCGGCAATGCGATCGGGTCATATGTCAGCACCGGCGATCTGGCGGTGGCGAATGGCCATGTCTGCCTGGGAACGCAGGATGGGACCCTCTACTGCTTCGGCTTTCCGGTAGATTTGTAACGGCTCAGCCGCGCTGCCGGACAAAAGACTTCGGTTCTTCGCGAATGGTTGGAAACGTCTTCGAAATGTGATCGTGCCACGTGAGCTTTTCCTCATCGGCTACGGCCCAGATCAGACCAACCCTCCGGCGAAGAAGCTCAGCCAGGTTGACGCGACGCGCGACGCGCGGCTGCGGGCATCGACGGGGAATCCGTCGAAGGTGATGAGCTGGAGGTCAGTCCAGAACATGCCCAGAGTTTCGCGTCCGGCGATGGCCCAGATCAGCCCGTAGAGCATAGAGATCAGGATGAACGAGGAACCGAGTGTCATCCACAGAAGCTTGCCTTGCCCGAGGCTTCCGCCAGTGAGTTCCACGCCGCCCACGAACAGCCCGAAGGCAAGCAGAATCATGGCGCCGTCGATGACGCTTGCGACGAACCGGTGAGTCGGCGTTGCCACCGGTTGTTCACAGTAGAGAACGGTGGGGACGGTGGTCTTCAGCGTTCGCGGAGTGACGCCGGTCGCTACGAAATCGATAGAGGTCTGTTCCGGGACCGGGCGGCCGACTTGTGCCGGAGCTTTGCCGCCGGATGCACGCGGAGCTTTCGGCGCCATCTTCCCGGTGAGATGCCGCTGCAGTTCATCGAACGGGATGACCTTCTGACTCGGCGCATTGAACAGCCGAGGCTGGACGGGGGCCGGTTCGCCGGCTTGCGCGGGAATAAAGTCCTGGGTTTCGCGCAGGCCGAATTCGAACGCCCTGGAGGAAGGTTCAATGGCAAGAGCGTTCGCGCCTGAAACCCCTGCAGGTGCGGCGATCGCCATGCCGATCCGCCTTCCGCAGCGCAGACATCGATGATCGTCCGAACCGCTCTTGAAACCGCAAGACTTGCAATGCATCTATACCCTTTGCTCTTTCAGGTCCCTTCGCTCGTTCAGGCCGTTGATTCCCGGCGGGTTTGTCGCTACCGGTTGCGACGCAAATTATGCCGTGGTACGGTTCTCAATTGAGGCAGTTTCCCGGAAAACCCGCCATACCTCTGAGTAACACAAACAGCGGCGAATGTCACCAGGTATTTAGCAAGCGTTTATGCTTTATAACCCTGCTGTTGTTGGCTGCGGCGCAGATTGCGTCACCTCAATTAAGCAGAAACGCATCGGAGAAACCTGTAACATTGCCATCGCCTCCGTCTGCAGACGCGGCGACCGTCGACAGGCCGGACTTCAGCGTCAAGGTGCCGAGGCCGAACGCGCCCGCCGAGGGGTCTGAGCTTCTCTCGTCAGACAACCAGGATTCCGACAACGGTGTGTATCACCTCACCGGCAACGTCGTAGTGGAACTGCACGAAGCCACTTTCAAGGCGGATGTGGCCGATTACGACGAAGAAGCAAAGATCTTCAAAGCGCGCGGCCACGTCTACTACCGCAACTACGCACAGAACGAGATCATCTACTGCGATCGCGCCGAATACAACACGAAGACCAAGACGGGTACGTTTTACAATCCGCGCGGATATTCAAAGACGAAAGTGGTGGCGCGTCCCGGTGTATTGACGACGCAGCAGCCGTTCTATTTCGAAGGAACGTGGGCTGAAAAGCTGGAGGACAAATATATTCTGCACGACGGGTTTATCACGGATTGCACTGTGCCGAACCCATGGTGGACTCTGCACAGCAACCTGTTCGACATTATCCCGGACGAACGCGCCATCACGCGTCACTCTGTTTATCACCTTCGTAAATGGCCGGTATTTTATTTTCCTTACTTCTATAAGTCGCTTAAGAAGGAACCCCGCAAGAGCGGCTTCCTGACACCGAATTTCATTCACAGTTCGACACGCGGTTATGGTCTTGCGCTTGGCTACTACTGGGCTATCAGCCGCAGTATGGATCTCACGTACGACGTTCAGTATTTTTCCGTGCGCGGGTTCGCCCACCGCGTGGACTTCCGGGGCAAGCCAACGCAGAAGACGGATTTCAATATGATCTTCAACGGCGTGCAGGATCGCGGGTACCTTACAGGCGGCGGGACGCTGATCAAGACTCCAGGCTACAGCCTGACCGGGGGTGCGCGGACGGAGTTCGGTGACGGCTGGACCGCACGCGGGAACCTGAACTACATCAGTTCGCTCGCCTACCGGCAGCAATTCAGCCAGTCGTTCAATGAGGCGATCTTCTCTGAAACGCACGCTGCCGGGTCGGTCGAAAAGAACTTCAGCTATTACAATTTCACAACCGCCGCCTCGCGCACCGAGGAATTCGAAACCACCATTAAGAACGATTCGGTGGTGATCCGTAAGCTGCCGGAATTCGACTTCATGGGCCGCGATCGCCAGATTGCCTCCCGCATTCTGCCTGTCTGGTTCTCCTTCGATTCGAGCGCGGGATTTTATAACCGCAGAGAGCCGCGGCCGGAGCCGGGCTTTTACGAAACGAGCCAGTTCAGCACGCGGGCGGATTTTGAGCCCACCCTGATGACTGCGATCCGGTGGCAGGGCTTTAGCTTACTGCCCTCGTTCACAATGCATGAGACCTTCTATTCGCAGAGTCTCAACAACAGCACTGTAACCGAAAATCGACTGACCCGCAGCGCGCCCGAACTGAACGTGGACTTTATTATCCCGACGGTCGAGCGGATCTTCAACCGCAAGACGTTTCTGGGCGACAAACTGAAGCACGTGCTGGAGCCGCGAGTCAGCTACAGGTACGTTTCGAACGTTCAGCGTTTTGCGGATACGCTTCGCTTCGACCCGGTGGACCTTTTGTCCGATACGAACGAAATGGAGATCGGGATCACCAACCGGCTCTATGCGAAACGCGGCGATACCGTCACTGAAGTCCTCACGTGGGAGTTGTTTCAGAAGAGGTTTTTCGATCCCACGTTCGGCGGAGCTCTGGTGCCGGGGCAGCGCAATATCCTTCTTTCGTCGCTCGATATTACGGGCTATAGCTTTTTCAACGGACCGCGCAATTATTCGCCGATAATATCTATCCTGCGAGGGAGCCCGCGGCCCGGCATCGGGTTTACGTGGGAATCGGATTACGATCCTTTGAGTCAGCGCATTGTGAACAGCATGTTTTCGGCGGACGTGCATATCAAGAAGTACTTCTTTTCAGCAGGCAGCGATCAGGTGCGGCCGGATCCTGTGATATCGCCGCCGGCAAACCAGTTTCGCTCAACCTTCGGGTACGGAGATCCGAATCGCAAAGGTTGGAATGCCGCGTTCAACATGGTCTATGACTACCGTCTTGCGCGGCTGGATTACGGTGTTGCGCAAACCACGTACAACACGGATTGCTGCGGAGTCAGCTTCCAAATCCGCCGCTTCGATGTGGGCACGCGAAATGAGAATCAGTACCTGTTTTCGTTCTCAATCGCGAACATCGGGACAGTCGGCAATCTTAAGAAGCAGGAGCGGCTGTTCTAAGCCGCTTATAAGTCTCGCCTAAGTCTCTTGTACATGCTCATGTCTTACTTCCATGAGGACATAGGCAAGCTGGCGTGAATCTCCGGGAGCCTGGAACTGCGCATCGCAGCGAATGACAAGGCTATAAAGATCCCGAAGCGGCGCAGAAAACTTAGCAGACACTTCGAACACGCCGTGGTGTACTTCCTCCTCAGCTATCCGCTCGCCGTTAACGTCTACAGAGATGGTTGCCCGCGGGGGCGCCGACTCCGGACGCCATCCTTTGACCACAAGCTGACATACCGGCCTTTGAGGAACAATACTTAGCCGAACCTCGCCGGCCACCCAGCCTTCCGGATACATGCCGCCCGATTCACCAGTCTGCAACACATAGCCGGTAAGAGGAGCCCGCACATGCCGAAGAGCGCTGCGGATGTAAGCTGCTTTTTCGGCAAGTTCCCCGTTTTTCGCAAGCTCCATGTTCTGGTAAATCTCGATCCACCGGTCCCGCCGGTCAACATCGAAATTCAGAAGCTTCACATCGGCTTCGGTGAGCATATGGCCAGGCGCAAAGCGCGCGGGCAGCGGACGGTGGACGTAGAAGGTCCCATGCATCGGCGCGATTTCGTGAGCCGGGCGATCCTTCGTGTACAGATAAATGGAAATCGATTTCCGCGAGCGGTGCCGTTCCGCTTCCGGCAGCTCGATCTCAGGGAAGCCGTGCCAGGAATATTCGTTCGTCTCGAAGATCACCGCTCGGTTGAAGCTGCACAGATAAGCCGTGGTTTTGTTCTCGGCCGGGCGCCTCGGGTTCGAGTGTACTTCGAGCGAACCGCCCCACTCCGGACGCCAGTCTTTGTTCAAATAGACGATCAGGTTCAGGCGCCGATGCAGTTTCTGCGCCTCGTCATAGTTGAAGTCCACATGCGGATCGAGCGACTGCCCATGCAGGTTTTCATGGGTGCCACCGCCATACATGGCGGGATCGAGAAGCAGATCCGGAATCCCGGTCAGTTCGCTCATCGTCGAAAGAAATTCCGGCGACCCGATTAAGGCATACAGGTCCTGGTAAGTGGAACCAATTCCGGCAATGTCTGTGTTGACGGCCTTCCCCCACACACCTCGATAGATCTCGTTGCGCGCAAGAGCCGGGTTGAAAGCGGGGAAATCGCGCAGTAGTTTTTCCGCGAACCCGGCGTCTAAGAAGTCGTCAATTGCGATATGCCTGAACGGCGCAGCGGCGAGGAACTGCTCTCTATATCGTGGTGCATTTTCGATGACGTGCGAGGCTACACGGGCGGCGGCGTCCATGAATCCCACGATTGTAGCCCATGGTATATTTATTCATTAGACTGAATAAATATACTAGCGATGCCATTCCCAGTTGGAATTGTCGGATTCAGAGGGTACAGCGGCGCCGAAGCCGTTCGGATACTCTCCTCACACCCGCACTGCGCGCCTGTGCTGCTCGACCATCGCGCGGACGCGGGCGGCGACGTCAAATTGCTGCGCAAGCCGTCTGTTCAGCGCGGTGCCGCCGTGCCTGAATCGGTCGCGGAATATGGGTTGAAGGCGGTACTGCTGGCCACGCCTCCCGAAGTATCCATGGATCTCGCGCCGAAGTTTCTTGACGCCGGAGCCATCGTCATCGATCTCAGCGGGGCTTTTCGTTTGGGCACAGCCGAGCGCTACCGGCACTGGTACAAGGAAGAACACAGTGCTCCGGGATTGCTGGGCGAAGCCGTATATGGGCTGCCCGAATACAACCGCGCGCTCGTCCGGGGCGCGAGGCTGATTTCGAATCCGGGGTGCTACCCGACGGCCGCCAATCTCGCCTTGCGGCCCTTGGTTTCAGCCGGAATTATAGATCGCACCGCGGGCGTCGTGTGCGATGCAAAGAGCGGTGTGAGCGGCGCGGGCCGAAAGCCTTCGCTCAAGACCAGCTTCTGCGAAGTGACGGAAAACTTTTCCGCATATTCGGTCCTGAAGCACAGACACGTGCCAGAGGTTCTCGCGATCAGCGGTCTGGAAGACAACGAATTCAGTTTCACGGCGCAGTTGATTCCTGTACATCGCGGCATCCTTGAGACGATCTATTTCAGGCTCAAAGACCCGATGAGCACGGCCGAAGTCATTTCTGTTTATCAGCAGCAGTATGCGGATGAGCCTTTTATCCGGCTCTATGAAGCAGGCAACGTGCCGGATCTGAACGCGGTCGCACGAACGAACTTCTGCGATATCGGCGTTGTGTCCGATGCTGCATCGAGGCGGTGCGTGGTCGTCAGCGCGATCGATAATCTGATCAAAGGCGCCGCGGGACAGGCGATTCAGAACCTGAATCTGGCGCTTGGATTTGCCGAAACGGCGGGACTGTTGTGAGAGCGCTCATCAAAATTGGCGGAAGTCTGCTCGATGACTCGGGTACCCGCAGCAGCATTGCCTTGCAGATCGCGGGGCTTGCCGCTTCGGGCGTCGCCGTAGCCGTGGTTCACGGGGGCGGAAAGCAGATGACGCGCTTCCTTGAGGAGCGTGGCATTGAGAGCCGGTTTGTCGGCGGCCTTCGCGTCACTACCGCGGCCACCATCGATGCGGTTCTTAAGGTCCTGGCGGGCTCGGTGAATACGGAACTCGTCGGCGCACTCGCGGCAGCGGGCGCGCGCGGCGTCGGCCTGACGGGGCTGGACGCATCTCTCGCGACCGCAGTTCAACTTGACCCGGACCTCGGGTTTGTCGGCCGCGTCACCGCCTCGGATCCCGGTATTCTGAATGTGCTGACCGGAGCCGGCTACCTTCCAGTGGTCGCATGTGTAGCCGGAGGCACTGACGGGCAGGTCTATAACGTGAATGGCGACTCCATGGCCGTTGCAATTGCGTCCGATTGGCAGGTGGACCGGCTCGTGTTCCTGACAGACGTGGCCGGCGTGCTGGACGATTCGAAATCCCTGGTTCCCGAACTCACGGTGGCAGGGTGCCGCGATCTAATCGCAGCAGGCGTAGCAGCAGGTGGCATGCAGGCCAAACTTAACGCGGCGTGCTACGCGGTGGAACATGGGGTGCAGGCGATTTCTATCGTACGAGGGTCCGACCGGGACGTGATAACCCAGGTATTCTCCGGCCGCAACCCAGGGACCATTATTTCCAAATGATCAGTGCCTTGACACCGGAGTCTGTTTCGCTGCAGACCACCTCGAACAAAAATATTGAAGTTCGGAAAGCGTCCATGCAGGATATTCCCGCGCTGCTGGACCTCATCAACGGGTATGCCGCCAAGGGCATCATGCTGCCGCGTACGGAGTTCGAATTATCCGAAAACATGCGCGACTTCTCCGTGGCTTACGATGGCAACCGTCTCGCCGGGTGCGGCGCTCTGCACTTTTATTCACCTTCGATCGGCGAGATCCGCTCGCTTGCCGTGGCCGAGAGTCACAAGACTCATGGCGTGGGACGGCTCGTGGTGGAGGCCTTGGTTTACGAAGCGAAGCTATACGGGCTCGACGCCGCTTTCGCGTTCACATACGTGCCCGGGTTCTTTCAAAAGGTGGGTTTCAACGAGGTAGAGCGTGGCGAACTCCCGCTAAAGGCGTGGAAAGACTGCCTGCGCTGCGCCAAATTCAGCTGCTGCGATGAAATCGCCGTGTTGCGCGTCTTACGCCCGCAGCGCTGGGAACAGCGGCAGAGCCTGCCTCCTGTGTTAGGTGTCCAGGGCGGCATGGTCGTAATACTTCCTACATTGCGCCGGTGAGCCGTTTGACAAGGCAAACAGCGCTGGCAAAAACTCGCCGGATCTGAAGCCGCGCATAAGCGACAGGCTCGCGTTCCAGTCTCAACGCGCGTTCCGTCTCCGCTTCTAAACGCGAGGCCAGAATCTCCGCCCAGCGCGTCTTCTCTTCCAGTTCCGCATTGAGCCGCAGAGCCCATTGGGTGCGCTCGTCCAGTTGGGCTTCAAGACTCCGGGCCCACATGGTTCGTTCCTTCAGTTGAAGATGAAGGGCCTGTGCCCATTCAGTCCTGGCGTTTGCTTCCTCTTCCAGCGTGTGCGCCCAGCGGCTGACTTCGTCGAGTTGGCGTTCGGTGTCGTAACCCCACTCAAGGCGCGCGGCGGATTCGCGCTCTAAATCCAGAGCCCACTGCGTCCGCTGGCGTATAAGGTCTGTAGAGGCGGCAAGCATGGCGCAGGCGCTTCGCAACTCTTCATCGGTCGTGTCGCGCCAGTTCTCCCAGCAGTAAGCGGTCATGGGAAAGGTCATGGGCAACTTAGGCGAGACCCGTGGTGAGCGTACGCAGAACTCGGGCGACAACCTTCCGGGGAATACCGGAGCCGCCGGCGCCTCCTTACTTACAACAGCTAACATGTGCGTCGGCTTAAGATGACCTGAAGCAAGTTCGGCCATGTCACGGGCCTGCACCCGGTCTATGAAGGCCTTATCCCATGCCCTGGCGAGGTTGAAGTTGGGACCGAACGAGCGGTCCACAAAGGGGTCGATCAGGTTGCCGAACGGAAAGAAAAAACGAAACTGAAAGCGGTCCAGAAGCAGTGGCAGGATGTCCTGTGAACGGACACCCTCGAAGCCATCGCCCGAACAATCGTGATCGAGAAACATTTCCTCGTAACAGCCGGAGCTTCGGTTCAGGCGGTACGATGGCGGCATCTCACGCCAGAATTCATGGACAATGCGGAGAGCCTCCGGCCAGCGCAGATGACCGTTCCTTCCGATCATGTCCGAAATTGCGAAACACCCGCCGTGTACGAGTGAGCGTTCCATCTGCTCGTACAGATTTTCCAGATTGAGCACGTGATGAAGCGATTGGTTGGCAATCGCCGCGTGGTATTCATGCGCGGGGCTCCAGGAGTTCAGATCGGCCTCAACGAACGTGAAGCGGTCCTCAAGGCCAGCGGTCCTCGCTGCCAGACGGCCCCGCTCGAGCATGGCCGGGTTCAGGTCAACGCAATCGAACGTGAACTCATTGAGACCCTCACCGGTGAGTTGCTGCGCCGAGCAGAACTTCCAGATCGCAATTCCCTGAACCGAGGCTGACGAAGCGCGGCTGCGTGACGCTGCCCGGCTTGAATTGATCCCTCAGAGTCCGCAGGAACAGGTCATTCGCGCCACGCAGGCCGAAGGGCGCCAGCGCCGGCAGCAAATGGGTATTCGACCAGTAGTGAAAGATCTCAGGAAGGCTGTGTACTTCCACGCAATCGTGGTAAATACGCCTTTCCTGTTCGAGAGAGTCAGTGTACTTGCGGGGCAGGGCCGACATCGAGGGTTTGATTCAGGATATAAGGGATGGGCGAATTCAGTCCGCCCATCCCTTCAGGGATTGCTACGAGGACTTCAGGCTGACTACGAGTACCGCGAGCGTATTCTGCGTTGTGAGTGCCTTTCCGTTCGTCACGTCCTGCAGGTAGAACGTGGTGCCGTTCGTAACCCACGCGCCGGTCTGCATGGAACCGTTGTTGATGTTGCGGGTAAACAGGGGTCCGGTCGGGCTGCCTACGTGAATTTCGATAATGGCGGCGGTGGGAGCGCTCCAGGAAATGGTGGTTACTCCATCGGCGCCGCTGGTAACAGGAATCGGATTCGGATTGGCCGATAGTGTGGAACCATCGCTCACCGCAGGCGTGCCTGCCGACGTGTTCAGATTGCCGTTCACACCATTCGGGAAGAAACCGCCGCTGGTCGCATTCGGCGCGTTGAACGCCAGATACAGGACCTGCCCAGGCGTACGGACCTCGGTGAGCGCGTTCGTATCGGTCGAGAAGTATTGCCCACCACTCGGCGGCGGCACATGGTCGGCCCCATCGAGAGGCTTAGTCGCAATACCTCTTTGAGCAACCTGAAGACGAATGGCTCCGACGTGGATCGCTTCTACGGCCAGAATTCGTGCCGCAACGCCAAGAATCGCCTTGTTCTGGATCAGCGGAGCGGCCCCGCCGTAGGCCGTCACACCGATGTCTTCAAAAATGCGTGAGAGGACCAGAAAATCATTCTGGCTGCCGAAGCCAAGGCCCAGGGCTCCAAGATTGATGGCCGGTTTGGCGATGGCCACGCCGCCGAAGGCCGGAATCGCGGCCTGCAGAAGCGTTACGTGCGTTTGTTCGTCCTGCGCCAGTTCGAGAGCGAGAGACTGCACAATCGGATCGGTGAAGGCTACTTTAGCTCCGCCCGTGGTGGCGCCAGTGCTGCCGCTACCGCTCACCGTCATGCCGATCTGACTCAGGGTTTGTCCGGTGGTCGCGACGGTATAGAATTCGGCTTCGAGATATTCGAGATTCAGCGCGAAATTCATGATGTCGACATCGGATGGCCCGGGCGCTGTCTGCCCCGAGGCCTTTGTTGTCGCCATGGCCCCAAGCGCTGCGCCGGCGATCCCTAATTTCGTGACAAAGCTCCGACGGTTCGGCGCCTGAGAAATCAACTCTTCAAACTTCTGCTTTTCGGCCATTTACGTAGTCCTTTTTGTGCCTGATTTAGTTGCATCGCTGACAGCGAGCCATGACGAGCGAAAGTGCCATCAGCAAGCGCAATCACTCTGCTCTACGAGATTAAGCTTTTACAGGATTTAACGTTCATAACGATAAGTGTGATCCCGCACGGTAAATAACACACTATTTTTTCCGCGCGGACGATTGAGCACAGCTTTTTCGCTTTTTAGAAACAGTGCTTTGCGCGTAGGGTGAAAAACATCCGTTAGCCCGTGGCGGTCGTACTCGTTTCAGAAGCCACAATCAACGCGGCTCTCCAAAAAGGACATTATGAAAATCTCAACAGTGCTATCGGTGTGCGCGTTCGCAGTGTGTATGACAGCGAGCGGCATTGCAGCGGAGAACCCCATGGTCGGTGGACAGAAGATGTACTCGACCAAAGACATCGTCGACAACGCGGTCAATTCGGCAGACCACACAACTCTCGTCGCAGCGGTAAAGGCGGCAGGGCTGGTGGACACGCTGAAAGGACCCGGTCCCTTTACGGTATTCGCGCCAACTAACGAGGCGTTCGCCAAACTGCCCGCAGGGACGGTTGACACGCTCCTGAAGCCGGAAAATAAAGATACGCTCACGAAGATCCTCACCTATCACGTGGTCCCCGGAAGACTCACAGCGGCGGACCTTCGAAAACAGATCCGCGCGGGCCATGGTAAGGCGATGCTGAAGACAGTTCAGGGTGCAACCCTGGTGGCGTCCATGGAAGGCCAAAAGCTGGTGCTTACGGATGAGAAAGGCGGCAAGGCAATGGTCACGATTCCGAACGTAATGCAGTCGAACGGCGTGATTCACGTGATCGACACCGTGGTGATGCCGAATTAATTTCCGGTAATGCCAAAACTTCCTGCTCTGGTGATGCGTTTATCAGAGCAGGAGGACTTATATATGAAGAAGTTCCTGGGTGCGTTCCTGACAGTAGTATCGATGGCGTGTGCTCAGTACGGGCCCGCCAACGGTCCTTACCGCCCGGACGCCGTTTCGGCTCTGGTGGAAAGGGTGCATGTGGATCTGAATCAGGGATACCGGGTCTGGAATCTTTCGGGCGGTGACCGTAACCGGCTGACTCATGCCGAACATCAGTTGAGAGACTTTATGGCTGACTGGCGGCGCGGCCGCTTCGACAAGGGCGACCTCGACAGTTCTATCGCCGCAGTGCAGCATGTGCTCGACAACAACCATCTGAATGGCAGGGAACGAGACGAACTGTGGCGCGATGTGGAACAGCTCCGGGCAAATGCGCGCCGCTTACGACCGTCACGAAATCGGCCGCTGGTAAGACCTACCCGAGTGCCGTCATTCGGCGGTGCTCTTTCAAAATACACCTGTCCATCACCACCTCAAGCCCCGCGGCACGAGCCCGTGCCGCGGCCTCTTCGTGAACCACGCCTTCCTGCAGCCAGACTGCTTTGGCCCCGATGCGGATTGCCGCATCCACAATCTCCGGCACAAAGCTGGAATTGCGGAACACATTCACGATGTCCACCGGTTCCGGAACATCGTCCAGCGTGGGCCATGCTTTCTCCCCGAGCACCTCAGTCTCTTTGGGATTCACCGGAACGATACGGTAGCCCGCCCGACTGCATGTATTCGGAGACGCCGTAACTCGCCCGCGCCGGGTTTGACGAGAGCCCGACTACCGCAATCGTCTTAGCGTTCCTTAGTAACTGTCTCGCCGACTGTCATCGCGTTTCGCCAACTTCAATAGTTTTCCCACTTCAGCCGCATCGAGGAAACGGAACTCGCCCGGCTTCAGTGTGCCCAGTTCGACCGTGCCGATGCGGACACGCCTCAGTTTCTCCACCAGATGCCCGAAATGCTTGAACATGATGCGGATCTGCTGGTTGCGGCCTTCGATCAGCTTCACCTCGTACCACGGATTATCGGCGCGCCGCATCAGCCTGAGGCCCGCGGGGGCCGTGCGCTTTCCGCTCAGAGGGATGCCGGTCCGGAACTTCTCTTCCTCCTCCGGCGTAAGCGAGCCCTTGATCTTGACCAGATACGTCTTCGGGACGTGGCTCTTCGCGGATGTGATGGCGTTGGCGAACTCGCCATCGTTGGTCAGCAGCATCAGACCCTGGCTGTGGTAGTCGAGCCGGCCCACCGGATAGACGCGCGCCTTCACGCCTTGCAGCAGGTCGAGCACCGTGGTCCGGCCCTGCGGATCGTTGGCCGTGCTGACCACGCGATCGGGCTTGTTCAGCGCAATGTAAACATGCCGCGCCGGTTCGCGAAGCAGCTTGCCGTCGACCTTGATGTGGTCCCGCTCGATATCGGCTTTGGTGCCCAGTTCCGTCACCACCTTGCCGTTCACCGTGACGCGGCCTTCAACGATCAGTGCTTCCGCCTTGCGGCGCGATGCCACTCCGGCACCCGAAAGAATCTTTTGTAGCCGCTCTTCCGGCATTATTGGACCTGCCCGGATTCGAACTGTGCGGGCGGCGTCGGCTCCTCTTCGGGAGCGGGCGGCGGTTCTTCAATCGGCGGTTCGTCCGGGCCGGGCTCCTCGATCGGGGCAGGGTCCTGAACAGCGGAACAACAGCGGTTCCGCGCCGGCCGGAGGTTCAGCCGCCGACCCGGCCTCCGTATCCAGGCGGCCGATTTCCTGAAACTCTTTCAAAGTAGGCAGCTCCGCTAAGATCCTTCAATCCGAACTGCACTAGAAACTCACGCGTCGTCTTGTACAGGATCGGCTTTCCGACCACCTGTTTGCGGCCCGCCGTGCCGATCAGTTTGCGATCGAGCAGCGTCTTCAGAACGCCCGCGCCCTGCACGCCGCGGATTTCCATGATTTCCGGCGCCGTGATCGGCTGTTTGTAAGCGATCACCGCCAGGGTTTCGAGCGCCGGCAGAGAAAGCTTCAGCGGCGGATTCAGGTTCTTCACAAACCGCCGGACCGCTTCGTGATGCTCCGGCTTGGTGGTCATCTTGAAGCCACCCGCAACTTCGCGGATGCTCAGACCCCGCTCGGGCTGCTCGTAGTCGGCGGCGAGTTTCTCCAGCAGATCGATCACCCGGTCGCGCGGCTGCTCGATCGCGGCGCAGATCTGCTCGAGCGACAGCGGCTCGTCCGTGACGTAGATGATGGCTTCGAGCACGGCCTTCAGCTGTGCGTCCGCCACGGGAACAGCGGCTACCGGTTCCTCTTCGGGCAGCAGGTCTTCGGCCGTCACCTCGTCTCGCTCCTGAATCTCTGCCGTGACTTCCGCCGGTGCTTCTGCGTCTGGAAATGCCATTCGTTACTTGTATTCCTCTTCGATCCCGGTGGCGGTCAGGGCGGCGGTGTCGTCGAAGCGCTCGCCCCGGCCGAGCGCGATCTCGCCGAACAGCTCTTTCTGCAGGATCAGCACCGTCTGCATCTTGACCATCTCGAGCACCGCCAGAAACAGGCAGATCATGGCGCGCCGGCTGCGCTGCTTGCTCCATCACCTGCAGGATGAACAGCGGCTTGTCGCGTTTGGTGTTAGCCAGCAGCGAGCGGACATGCGCCACCATGTCGCTGACCGAAATTTCTTCGTCGCTGACCTCGTAAACCGGACGGTTCTTGATCTTTTCGAGGACCTCGCCGAACGCTTTCACCAGATCGAAAAGGCTGACCGCCAGACCGGGATCGTCATCCTCAGAAACAAACTGCTTCATCTGCGGATTCGACCAGACGTTCTCCTCGATCATCCGCTTCTGCTGCAGCATCTCGGCGGCGTCTTTGAAGCGCTGATGCTCCAGCAGCCTCTGGACCAGTTCTTCGCGCGGATCTTCTTCCTGCTCGCCGGGCTTCTTGAGCGCGGGATCGGTCGGCAGCAGCATCCGCGACTTGATGTGGATCAGCGTCGCCGCCATGAAGACGAACTCGGCGCCGATATCGAGATCCTTCTCGCGCGCCTTATCCAGATACGCCAGATACTGCGAGGTGATGGTCGCGATCGGAATATTCCGGATATCGATCTGCTGCCGCCGGATCAGATCGAGCAGCAGGTCGAGCGGCCCGTCGTACGATCGAGATGGACGTTCAGCGGCGATTGTGGAACCGTGGACAATTCTTTCATTATCGCTTGCCCGCCAGCACTTCTGCCGCGCGCCCCGCCGCTTCGTTCACCAGCAGGCCCATCTTCGGGTGGCTCGGCTCGAAATCCGCGTTAAGCCCGTAATCTTCGAGCGTCTCGGTGGTGGTCGGTCCGATGGACCCAACGAAGGCGGACGCAATCGCCTCCCGCACCTGTTGGGCGATCCCTTCTTCTTCCGCAATCCTCATTAGATTCACCAGTTGCATGGAGGTGGTGAGCAGCACCACGTCCACCTGGCCGGCAATCAGCCTTGCTGCCGCCTGGCGGAGCGGGCCCGTATCCTCCGGAAGGTCCCACCCGTAGATCCGCACCGCCATGACTTCTCTGCCCTGAGCCTGCAGCGCGTCAATCAGTTCCGTGTTCGATTTCCCGTATTCCTGGAGAGCGATGCGGGATTCCGGCCGGTCTGACATAACGCGCAGCAGTTCGCGCCACGTGTTTGGTTCCGGAACCTGAACATTCGGTACCAGCCCAAGTTCGCGCAGCGCAGCCGACGGCTTGGGTCCCCGAACCACCACGGTGAGCTTCGCCAGCGCGGCTTTCAGGTCTTCTTCGGGATAGCGCGTCAGCAGGGTCTTCCAGAGAAGGCGCGTGCCGACGCCGGTCATCAGAATTACGCAGTCGAATTCAGCCTGCAGCAGTCGTTCGCCAAAATCGAAAGCCACATCGTTTTCTTCGAGGGCAACTTCACGCATCGACGCGGCTACCAGCGGTTCGCCCCCCTGTTTGCGGATCAGAGTGGCCATTTCTTCGCGACGGCGGCTTTCGAGCGACAGCACGCGCAGGCCATTAAAGGGCATAGTCGAATTGTACGAATTTCCGGTTCAGCACGAATCAGCAGCGCGCCTTAGCAACTGCCTGGCGCCAGCACTCGAGTCTTCGTTCCCGCTCATCGTCGCTCATCGCGGGTTCAAACCGGCGCTCCACGCGCCAGAAGCGCTCCACCTCTTCGGCGCCGGACCAGACCCCTTCCGCGATCCCTGCAAGGTAAGCGGCTCCGAGCGCCGTGGTTTCCACGTCCACCGGGCGCACCACTGGCTTGCCCAGAATGTCCGCCTGAAACTGCATCAGGAAGTTGTTCACCGCCGCCCCGCCATCGACTCGAAGTTCCCGAATCGGCTCGCCTGAATCGGCCTCCATGGCATCGATCAGTTCCCTGCTCTGGAACGCGATGCTCTCAAGCGCGGCCCGAACGACTTCCGCCTTGCCCGACGATCGCGTCAGCCCGCTAATGACCCCGCGCGCGGCGGAGTCCCAATGGGGCGCGCCAAGACCAACAAACGCGGGGACCACGTGAACGCCGCCCGTATCCGCAACGCTCGCTGCGACGTCCTCAGACTCCGCGGCGGTCCGGATCAGGCCCAGCGAATCGCGCAGCCACTGCACCACGGCTCCGGCGATAAACACGCTGCCTTCCACCGCAAACTGCGGTTTGCTGTCGAGCGCGGCCGCACGGGTTCCAAGCAGCCTGTGCGTAGAAACGGGCAGCTTATCGCCCGTATGCGTCAGGGCGAAGCAGCCGGTCCCATATGTGTTCTTCGAGAGCCCCGCACGGAAGCAGGCCTGGCCCGCAAGCGCGGCCTGCTGATCGCCCGCGATGCCGCTGATCGGGATTCCCGGAAACATCACCTCGGTCGTCCCCACCCGGCCGGACGAGGGAACGATCTTCGGGAGCATGGCTGCCGGAACGTTGAAAATCCCCAGGAGTTCGGGGTCCCACTCGCCTGTGGCAAGATCCATCAGCATCGTTCTGGACGCGTTCGAATAATCTGTAACGTGTACCGCGCCGCCAGTCAGCTTCCAGATCAGCCAGCTGTCCACCGTTCCAAAGAGGATCTCTCCGTTCCGTGCGCGTGACTGCGCATCCGGGATATTTTCCAGAATCCAGCGAATCTTGCTGCCTGAGAAATAAGCATCGATCACCAGTCCTGTCTTCTTTTCGATGCGCGCTGCGTACGGCGATTTCGCCAGTTCCGCGCAGTAGTCCGCCGTGCGCCGGCATTGCCATACAATCGCCGGAGCGATCGGCTCACCCGTGCGGCGGTCCCACACCACCGTGGTTTCCCGCTGATTGGTGATCCCGCAGGCAGTGATGTCCGCGGGCTCCAGGTTCCCCAGCGAGAGCACCTCGCCCACCGCTTCCATCTGCGCGCGCCAGATGGCGTTCGCGTCCTGCTCGACCCAGCCCGGATGAGGGAAATAACTTTCGAACGGCACCGAATGCATGGCGATCCGTCTGCCTCTTTCGTTATAGAGCGCGGCGCGCGCGCTCGTCGTGCCTTCATCGAGGGACAGGACGTAAGCCATCTGCGTCATTATATTGACGTGATATTGACGTGGCCGCGTCCCCGCGTTGCCTATAATGAAACTTCCCTATGTTTTTCCGACGTGAGCGCCCAAAGAAACAGACGTTCGAAGATCACATGAGCGCCGCGCGCGCGGCCGGCTTCAAAACCGAATCCATTGCCGGCGGCAAAACGCTCATCGAACGGGGTGGCATCGCAGCGGTTGCGGAACCGGGCAACGAAAATGTCCCGCGCTTTGTGGTTCGCGCCGGGCTTATGATTGGAAACGAGATCGGCTCGCTCACCGATGGCGGATTTCAGAAGTTCTTCACGACTCCGGGCGGCAAACGCAAACCCGCGCTCGCCCACGAATTGAAAGCCGTGCAGGATTTTCAGGAAGATCTGAGGGAAACCCTGGGGCTCACCACGCTTTACAACGAATCCATGGGCACAGTGTCGAACCTCTACCTTTACGATCGCGTCGAAGGCCGCGACAAGGGCGAGCACCGCAAAGCCTGGGACCTTACGGCGTAGCCGTCTTTTCCGCCGGTTTGGTCTTTGCGGGCGCCGCACCCGCCTTTCTCACCTGCTCGAAATACTGCTGAACATAAGACTGAAGCGCCACCGGAATCCGGTCACGGCTCACGTCGCTGTCAGCTTCGCCGTGCGACGCCGCTTTGCTCGAATACGCCGTACGGAGCTGCTGATTTCCCGATTGCACTTCAATGGTCGTCTCACCCGTGACTGTCGCCGCGCGCTTCCCGATAATCTCGCTTATTTTGCCCATCGCCTTTAGCTGCTCGGCCGCCCGAAGGTCCTTCGCGCCATCCTGACTCCCGACTCCGCTACCCGCCTGGGATGACTGCTGCGAACTCTTCGCGCCCGCCTTCCCCTGGGCTTCCTGGCCCGGCTGCGCATCGCCGTCCGGCTCCCCATCCTGCGCCTCGGACTGGTTCTGACCGGGGTCCTGTCCCTTGCTTCCCTTCCCCTTTTCACCCGCGCCCTTCTCTGACTTGCCACCTTTCGCCTGCTGTTGCTGCTGGCCTTTCTGCCCGGCGGCATCGCTCTGGTTCGACTTCGAAAACATATTCGAAACAGCGTCTTTCAGCTTCGACATCAGGCTTGAGTTTTCCCCCGCGCCGGGTTTCGAATTGCCCTTCTCGCCGGCGGAATTTTTGCCGTCCTGCGTTTTGCCCGCGTCTTTCTGATCGGCCCCGTTCTGAGGCTGGTCATCCAGAGGATCTCCCGCAGGGGTTTGCGGCGCAGCGCCTCCCGCCTTATCCGCCTGACCTTTCTGGCCTTTATCCGCAGCCGGCGCGGTCGGGCTTTCCAGCGCCTGATCGAGAGCCTTGTCCAGTTCGCCCCCCTGTTTCCGGTCGTCGGGCGCGAGAGGCACGCCCAGTTTCGCAAGCAGCGATTCGGCCGTCTCGAGCCGCCGTTTTTCCGTCAGATCTGAAGCAGCCTGCTTCTTCGCCTGCTTCGTCAACGCGAGATCTTCAAACAGAACCTCTGTCAGCGGCGGCTTCAAATCAAGCCCGTGCGTAGAGTAATACCGGACGCCCACCAGGACCGACGACAGCAGCGCGAGCGCCGCCATCGCGTACAGCTCTTTCGGCAATGTGAAAGGCACCGCCTGCTGAAGGTCGACACTCGCGGCCACGGACTCCGCTTCACGGCGCTGCGCGACGGCAAAATCCGAATTCTCGGACGTGAAATGAAGGGCCGTAGATAAAGCGTCTTTCAGGCCCGCATTGCGGTCAAGACTTACAGCCGTCTTGTAAGCATCGGGAGCACCCCCGATCAGCCGATAAACAGTGCCGGCCGCACACAAAATCGCGACCGTAAGCAGCGTCCGCGCATCCAGAAACCGTGTACCTACGAGCAGCAGCAGCGTAAGCACTCCCAGCACAATCGCAGCGTCAAGCGCCAGGAACCGAAGCGCCGTGTTGACAAGATATCTTCTGCGCGCGCGGCTTATAAGAGCTTCGAGCATCTGCCGTCTATTATCCCAACAGCAGTCGAAACCGCAAATGTAAATTTATTTACCTAAGGAAGCTTCACTATTTTCCAAAGTTACTTAGAATCGGAGAATAACTTCCGGAGCAACTGGATTTACTGGAGTTTTATTTTGAACGTATTAATCGTCGACGACGAGAGCAGTCAAAGAACCGGGCTGGCCGGCATGGTCAAAGCCTGGGGAATGCAGTCGGAAACGGCTTCTGATGGCAGAGAAGCTCTCGGCAGGCTGGAGACTTTCCCGGCGGACGTGATTGTCACCGACATGAATATGCCGGGCCTGGATGGCTTTGGACTGCTGCAGGCGCTGCGGGAACTGCCCGATGCACCTCCGGCAATTGTTGTTACCGCGTTCGGCAACGTAGAAACCGCCGTGCGCACCGTACACGAGCTGGGCGCATTTTGGTTCGTGGAAAAGCCTATCCAACCGAACGTGTTGCAGGTGCTGCTGCGGCGGGCCGGCGCGCAAAGCGGCCTCAAGAATGAAAAACGCGTGCTCGAGAGAACCCTTCAGTACAAAGGTTCTGTCGGCGAGCTGGTGGGCACGTCGGGAAGAATGCAGGAGATTTACTCGCTTCTGCAACAGGCGGCTCCAAGTAAGGCCTGTGTCCTCATCTCCGGTGAGAGCGGGACAGGCAAGGAACTGGTGGCCCGCACCATCCACGCGCTCAGCACGCGCAGGCAGGGTCCGTTTGTGGCGGTCAACTGCGCGGCGCTGCCGGAAACGCTCATTGAAAGCGAGTTGTTCGGCCATGAAAAGGGTTCCTTCACGGGCGCTACGGAACGGCGCGCAGGCTGTTTCGAACTGGCCCAGCACGGTACGCTGCTGCTGGATGAAATCGGTGAAATGCCGATGGGCACCCAGGCCAAGCTGCTTCGCATCCTGGAAGATTCGAAGGTTCGCCGTCTCGGCGGCAAAGGCGAGTTCGAGGTCGACGTACGCGTTGTAGCGGCCACGAACAAGGTGCCGCAGGAGGCCGTCCGCGGCGGTCATCTCCGCGAAGATCTCTATTACCGCCTCAACGTATTTCATGTTCACTTACCGCCCCTGCGGGAGCGCAAAGACGATATCCCTCCAATTGTCGAAAGCCTCGTTTCCGATCTGAACCGCAAGCACGATATGAAGGTCACCGACCTCGCGCCGGAGGTGATGGAAGCCCTCTGCCGTCATGACTGGCCGGGCAACGTGCGAGAACTGAGGAACGCGCTTGAGCGCGCAGTGATTGTCGCGGGCGCAGGTACCATTCAAATGGCTCAGCTTCCGCTGAACCTGCAATCGAGAGCGCAGGTTGCGGCCGTGGGAGGCGGGGCCATCAGCTTTGCTCAGCCGGTTGTTGCTGTCGCACCCCCGCGTCCCGAGTCCGACGACGTGGTCCGCATTACCGTCGGAACCACCGTCGAAGACGCGGAGAAGAGCCTGATTCTGCGCACCCTGGGTCACACCAAGAACAATAAGACCCGTGCTGCGGACATCCTCGGCATCAGCCTCAAAACGCTCCACAATAAGTTGAAAGAGTACGGTGCCCGAGAAGCGGGCATATAATTCGGTTGTATGTTGTCAGGGGCTCGCGGGGCTGTGTGGACGTGCGCGTTGTTATCCGCTGCGGCCTCCCTCGCGCCGGCTGCCGACTCGCAATGGGTTAAGGCCCGGCTGGGTTCATTCGAAACAATCAGCGACGCGGGCCGGCACGCGGCCATTCAGGGCCTGAGCCAGTTCGAGCAGTTCCGATTCGCACTCGGGGCCGTGATGGGTAAGCCGGATCTCAAGCTGGACCCGCCGCTCCGCATCGTCGTCTTCAGGAACTCTCAGGAAGCAGCGTCACAATGCTTCGCCGGAATTCGCGAAGGGCGCGACCGCAGGATGGCCTGTGTCGCGGCTGAAGGACAGCTTCCGCCCGAACTGGTCCGTGAACTCACGGCGCGCCTGCTCGAAGAAAACTTCACGAAAATGCCTCCCGCGTTCGAGACAGCGCTCGAGGCTTTCTTCAGCACCGTGCAATCGAATGCCGTCCACGTCACGTGGGGCGCGCCGCCGCCCGCCGCTGACCGGACGCGCGAGTGGGCCTTGCTGCACCGCCTCATCACACAGCCCGATTATTCGGGCAGGGCGCACATTTATCTTCATAATCTCGCCGCGGGCATGGACTCGAACGGAGCCATCCGCAGCCTCAGCGAAGACCCCGCGAAATTCAACGCCGAAGTGGACCGCTATTATGCGGCCGGAGTTTTCAGTGCGGTCCAGGCGCCCAGTCGGCCGCTGAATCCTGAACGCGACTTCACGACCACCGTTCTTACGTCCGATGAGGGACAACTCGCTCAAGCGGATCTGCTGACTTCAGGCTCGGAGGCCATTTACCAGTCCCTGCTAAAAGCGGGCAAACATGTAGCGGAAGACAACGAAGGCCTCGCGTTGCTCCGCATCCGTGCCGGTGACAGGGAACACGCCGGCGCTTACATGGAGGCCGCCCGCCGCGCCGAGTCGCACAACCCGATCGCGCTCACGGCATACGCGTCCATCGAGACAGACCCCGATCTCGCCGCCGCAATCCTCAGGGAAGCCCTTACAGCCGACCCGAAATACGCGCCCGCTCACTGGGCACTGGGCGAGCGAATCTCCGATCCGCCGCGTAGACTGGCCGAGTGGAAGCAAGCCGTCACGCTGGCGCCCCGCAATTCCGAGTGGCTCGCAAAGTACGCGGAATTGTGCGTCGCACAGAAGCAGTTTATAGAAGCGGGACGAGCCTGGCTCGCCGCCGCACAGGCCGCCCCGGATGCCGCGCACAGGCAGCAGTATCTTTCGGCACGCGGCCAGATTGAGCAACTGCGGCTCGATGATGAAGACGCGGCGCGCCGCAAGGATATCGCAGCAAAGGCCGCTGAGATGAACGCCCTGAAGGCTCAGGCCCGCAAAGAGCTTGCCGATCTCGAAGCCCGCGCCAATACTCAGCCTCTTTCTAAGGAAGAGGCTGCCAAAGCGGTCGATTGGTCAGACGTGAGAGGCAGCGCTTCGGCGTCGGGCGAACTCCTGCGCGTCGATTGCGCAGGCCGGCAGTTTCGCCTTGAGCTGAAGGACGAGAGCGGGCAGCTTCAGCGCTTTGTCGTGCCCGATCCATCGCAGATTGAAATGACCGGACTCAGCGCTTCGCTCCCCTGCGGTGTGCAGAAAGGGCGAGCCGTCCGCATCAGCTACAAACCCGCAAAGGATCTGAGAAAAGGTTTCACAGGCGAAGCGACTGCGATCGAATTCCGCTGATGAAAAAGCTGCTCAAGGCTTTGATCGGCGCCGATCGCACACGCATCATCGCGGTGGTTGGCATTACGCGCGATGACGTAATCGCGGGAGTGGCCCACGCCCGCACCGCGGACACCGAACTCCCGATCCATGCCTGGTGCCACGAAACTGCCTCCCCTGTGGATGGATGCGCCAAATTCATCGCCGGCGCGGGCGCGGGACGCGTCTGGCGCGGCCTGAATTCGGTCTGGCCTGCACTTTGCATCGTCTCCTGGACGGGCGGACACGGCCTGGCCCTCTTCAAGCTTGCGCCCGTGGCCGTGCGTCCGTTTCGCGCCGTCGCATTCAATGAGTCCGGTGGCTTCTTCGGTGTGCGCCCCGCGGCAACGCTCCGGCATATCGAGCGGCGGCTGCATGATTCTCTCGCCTCAGGGACCCGCCGCTTTTTCGACTGGATCGGCGGCCTGGGCCAGTGGATTTGGAATTCCTTCCTCGCGGTGCTGGCCGTTGCAGCGCAGTTGACTCCGGCGATCGCACGCTTTACCGTCGGGCGCGCCGAAAGCACATCCACGATTCAGCCGTTGCCCATTGAGCCCGCAGTCGCCCGCACCTTCACCGAACTGCCTGTCCCGAACAGAAGCTGGCCGTATCGCCACGTCCGCCGTGTTCTCGAAACAAGCGACGCGCAATTCGTCGTGTTCAGGCTTGCAGGCGAAACGGCCGATGCCGGACCTCTCATCGCGCTCGCCTGCGAACTCGATTCCTTCGCCGTTGCGCGGCAGATTGCGTGGTCCGGATGGCGGGAGGTTGTCGCGTCCCGGCATCCTTTCCGCCGGCTTCAATCGGGCGAGGTAACGCAGGTGGCGGCGCCATACTCAACTCTGATCGCAATTCGACGCGATCTGCTGCTCCGCGCCGGTTTGCCTCGGGCGCTGACTTTCGGCGGCGCCCTGTTGGCGATCTTTCGCAAGTCTGAAGCCGCGGGGTGGAAGAGTCTGGTGGCGGGCTATGGCGAAGCGCTGACGGACGAGCCCGCTATGGCGCTTGAGGACGCCGAACTTGCCTTTCGGATCGCGTTCAGTCCCGCATTGCGCGAAAGAGTGGCGCTTTACCCTTCGCGCGCGCGCGGCAACGTGATGTGGTCGCCGGCTCATACGCGCCCGTTTCGCGGCAAGCCGCGCGTGCTCGTGGTCTCGCCGTATCTGCCGTTCCCGCTTGCGCATGGCGGAGCTGTGCGGATCTTCAATCTCTGCCGCGCACTTTCGAAAGACGTCGATTTTCTGCTTGCATGTTTCCGCGAAGCCGGTGAGACGGTCTTTTATCCCGAACTTCACGAGGTGTTCCGTGAAGTGTATGCCGTCGATACCGATGAGAAGCACCCGGACCCCCGCGTCCCCTCGCAGGTAGCCGAGTATCGCAACTCAGCTATGACCAGCCTTGTCACCCGCCTCTGCCGGGAACGTGGCATCGATCTGCTTCAACTCGAATACACCCAAATGGCGGAGTATCGAAATTGCGCTGGTCCCGTGCCCGTGCTTCTGGTCGAGCACGACATCACCTTCACGCTCTACAGCCAGATCGTCCAGGCTCTGCCGGATATTGCCACCCACCGTCAGTATCAACGCTGGCTTAACTTCGAACGGGAAGCCCTGAAGGCCGTTGACAGCGTTTGGACCATGTCTGAGCTTGACCGCCGGATCGCTCTCGAAGAAGGAGCCTCCCCCTCGGGAACGAAAGTTGTTCCGAACGGGGTGGATCTCGGGCGGTTCCAGCCGCTGGCGCCGGAAGCGAATACGCGCGAGATCCTGTTTATCGGGTCGTTCCGGCACCTGCCGAATCTGCTCGCGTTCGAAGCGCTGCGCGATGTCATCATGCCCGGTGTTTGGGAAGCCAACCCCGATGCCAGACTGCACGTCATCGCGGGACCGAATCACGTCACTGCCGTTCAGAACGCAGGCAAGCTTCGGCTCATCGATCCCGACCCGCGCATCCGCATCGAAGGCTTTGTCGAAGACGTCCGCCCCGCTTACCGGGACTGCGATGTGGTTGTGATTCCGCTGCCCGTATCGGCGGGGACCAACATCAAGCTGATGGAAGCCATGGCCTGCGGCCGCGCCATCGTCTGCACTCCTGCCGGCTCCCGCGGTCTCGACGTAGTGGATGGGCGCGATCTGCTGATCCGTGACATCGGCCCGGACTTCGCCCAGGCCATCCGCCTTCTTCTTTCTGAACAGCGTTTGCGCCGGCGACTCGGACTGCAGGCGCGCACAACGGCGGAACACTGCTTCGACTGGAATTCGGTCGCCGCCGCTGCGCTCGAATCGTACCGAACGGTGATACACCGGCCTGCGCAAGAGAGCATCCCGCGCCGGAGACTCTCGATTTGATCGGCGGTGCTTCGCGCGCCCGGCTACGCCTTCCCGCGGAATACGAACGCCAGCTCGATGATCAGGATTACGACCACCATCAGTTCAAGCACGAATGCCCGCCCATGATGGAATCTGTCCATCATGAAGCTGTAGAGTTCTGCCGCGGTACTCAGCTTTTGATCGACTAAGGTCCGATAATCCGGGACCCCGATCCTGGTCGCCGCCAGCCTGTACACGCGCGCGGCAAAAGTGTCGCTCAGGAACTTGATCGAGTTATCGACTCGCTCCGTCAGTTCGCGGACATCGAGTTGAATCGCGTTCAGTCGTTCTGCCTCGCGCGCCAGCCGCCAGCGGCCGAAAAAGCCCGAGCCGATACTCACAGCGTCATACACCTGCCCCAGCAGACCCGTCAGCACATGGTCGTAGTGCCGGAATTCGAGCAGTTGGGAATTCGCGTATTCGAGCAGTTGCACCGTGGGTGCGGCCCCTTCGGCTGTATCGTAGATCAGCGCCGCAGTCCACCCAACCACCAGCAGGTCGTTCGGATAATACGACATCCGCGAACTCAGCACCTCATTCCGCTCCTCATCCGAAAGCGGCGCAGCTTCGCCGCGGACAATCTGCGCGATTTCGGCTCCACGCTGTTGAATCAGTTCGGCGCCCGTTACAGGTCCGCCCGAGGAGAGGAGTGGTTTCAACTGAGCGACGTAGTAATCCTCAGCAAGTCTGTAATCGTAGGGTTTGATCAGAGCCGCGGCCACCCGGCGCCGCGCCGCATTCATCACTTCGGCGGCTTGCCGCTCCACGTGGGGCGCGTTAGTTGACGACGCGCATAGTTCTACCAGTTCAGGCCAGTCGCAATCGAAAGCCAGCTCGAATTCGATGCTGATGACCCCGTAATCGTAATAGCTGACCGTACACTGCAGCCGCTCTCCGGATTCCAGCGTTACCTGCCCCAGATGTTCCAGCACCGGCGGACGTTCGAATCGCACATATTCCGGAGCACGGCGCCGGAATGCCGGTTCGCGCTCGACCGGCGCAGTTCCCCGAATCTTCCGAACAGAATCGAGCGCGATCTCCTCGCAAATATCGTAGAGGAAGATGCTGCGGAAGAAACCGGATACACTGGCCCCTGTCATGACTCCATTGTCAGCAATCGAGCATCAGGAGTTGGACGCGCTCATCGCCCGGCTGTAAGGCTGTGCCGCAATAGAAAAAGCGGGACCGGTGTTTCCACCGATCCCGCCGGGTTTATGTTGAGTTGACCGATTATACGGATGTCGCGGAGCGGCGACGGCGAATTGCCATCACCAAACCTGCGATGCCGAAGCCCATCATTCCGTAGAATGCCGGCTCCGGTGCAACAGCGGACGGCTCGTAGGAATCGAGGGCCAGATCGGCTCCGTTGAGGCCGTTGTTGTTTGTGTGACCCGCAGTTACAGCGTCGCCCAGCGCGTCGTACGATATGGCATTAGTACGGACCAGAATGATCGCGCTATTCTGACCAATCCCAATTGCTCCGCAAGCCGAGCAACCGGTCTTCGAGGCGAACGTAAACGTGATTGCGTCGGTCGGATTCGGTTTCTGGTTTCCAGGGAAGGTATCCGGCTGCGGAATTGACAAGCGCTGCGCTGAACTGGGCGCGTCTGCCGCAGGCGCCAGAAACGGCTTGTCTGTGGGCGCCGCCGTGTAACCAAAGGCTCCCGTTCCGGTTTTCGTAAGATAGCCGACGCTGGTCAGCACACCGGTAAAGTCGGTGATCGTGAAAGACGTAATCGCGCCTTGAGATCTGTTGCTTCCGGTGACGCCGGTTGACTTTGGCGCTGAGCAATTGACGGCTCCGTTACCGGGGCCGCAATTGGTTACCTGGTAAAAAAAATCCAGATACCCGGTTGAGTTCTCTTTGTAAACTGCCTCGCGAATCTGGCCGTTATCCTGACCTTTGTTGGTGTATTTACCGTTGACCAATTTTCCCGTCTGAACGCTGAAGGGCTGGTTCTGGGCGACAACGAATGTCAGGCCCCCGGTGCAGCCGGGAACCGACAAGCTCGTCAGCGGCGAAATGGTTTGGTTATCCGTCAGCGACTGGGTACTGCAAGTTGTTGCAAAAAGCGGTAGAGATGCTGTCATCATCAGCGCTGGAATGATCGATAGTGGCGAAATCTTCAAAACGTCCTCCTGTTTTTTACTGCTCTGTGGCTTCTCTCACCAAGTGTATAGGTAATCGTACCTCAGGAGCTTGCGTCTTGCAAGTGGCAATATTGATCGGGCTTGTCGACGAGACGAGTACTGCAAGTACCGATCAGCTCGCCCGGCGCGGCCCCGGCGTTGTATAGTTACGTACTTTACAGTGGTATGATGATCCTTCAGACCCTGTGCAACGCGTAACTTCCAGCTTTGGCATCACCGTCATTGCAGCTCTCTCGGCCTCTCTAATCCTGCTTACATCTGCCTGCGGTTCTTCGGCGGCTACTTACCTCGCCAAAGGGGACGCTCTGATGAAAGCCGGGAAATATGAGGAGGCAAGCCTCAATTTCCGCAATGCGGTCCAGAAAGATTATCGCTTCGGTGAGGCATATCGCCAGTTGGGCGTCTCCGAATTCGCACTCGGCCGTACCGCTGAGGCCCTAAATGCCCTCGAACAGGCCAGATACTTTTCCCCGGGCAACAGGGAAGTGCTTGAGACCCTCGCGGATGTCTCATTCAATCGTTACCTTACCGGCGGACGCCCTCAGGACGCGTACGACTCCGTCAGCAGCCTGGTTTCGCAAATCCTGGCGAGTTATCCCGATTCCGCCATCGGCCACCGGCTTCACGCATCTCTTTTATATGGAGACGGCAAACTCAACGAATCGATCGCCGAGTTCGAGAAGGCCGACGCGGCATCTCCTTTCGATCCGGCCATCCTTCTCCCGATGGCGGATGCCCTCCGCCTTAACAATCGCGTCCAGGACAGCGAAAACACAGCCGCCCGCCTGGTTGAGCATCGTCCTGACTTCGCGCCCGGCTACGAGTGGCTGGCTCAGTTCTACCTGTCGCTCGGCCGCTTGTCCGATGTAGAACGCATCCTGAAAACCCGAATCCAAAAGAACCCGGGCGACCTGACCGCTACCGTAGGCATCGCAGAATTTTATCGCTCTCAGAACCGCCTCCCGGAAGCCAATTCGCTCGTTGACGCCATGATGGTGCGCTCCGACGCGCCTCTCGACCGCTACACGCTGGCGGCTGAATTCTATGCCTCCGCGAAGGACTGGGCGCGCGCCGAACAGTGCTACCGTGCTGCGGCGGTCGCCGACCCGCCGAATAAATCCAGGTACCTGACCAGAATTGCTTCCGTTTACCTGTCCCAACAGCAGACCCCCCAAGCCCTGAAAACGCTCCGCGAGGCGATCGCCATCAAGAAGGACAATTGGGACGCAAGGAGTCTCGAAGTAAATATCCTTACCAACTCCGGACATGCCGCCGATATTGACGAAGCCATAGCGGAATCGCGGCAGCTCGTGAAAGAGCGCCCGCAGGATCCGCGGTTCCCCTTCCTTCTGGCGAATGGTCTTATGGCGAAGGGCGATCGTCAGGCGGCGGTCGCCGCCTATCAGGAGGCTGCAAGGGTGGGCGCAAAGGTGATCGCCCCCAGGCTTGCGCTTGCCCAGATCAGCAGCGACCGGCGCGACGCGCAGGGCATGATTCGGTACAGCACCGAAGTCCTGAACATCAATCCGGCCGAAGCCCAGGCCCGCCTCATTCATGCCGAGGGCACGATGGCCAGAGGCAACTTTGCCGAAGCCGATTCCGAGATCAGCGCACTTATCTCCGATTACCCGACGTGGACGGAAGCGCGTCTTCAGGCCGGCCTTCTCTTCCTTGCCGAGAAAAGGACGAGACGCGCCGTGGACACTTTCCGTGCCTTGCTTGCTGCCTCGCCCGATGATGAGCGTGTCTTAACCGCTCTCGCCACGGCGTATATGCAGGAAGGCTCGGGCGACGAGGCCATCAAGGTACTTTCCGCGGAAGTTCAGAAATATCCCGCGGCGGAATCCAAACGGCAGTTGCTTGCCGCCGTCGCTCTGAAACTCAACAACATAAATATCGCTCTCCAGCAGTACCAGGCCCTCGCCACCGCGCAGCCCGCCTCTTCCGATTACCAGTTCGCACTCGGAAACATCTATGCGTACATGGGTGAAAAGAACAAGGCTGTGGAGAATTTCGAGGCTGCCGTTCGCCTTGACCCGACATCTTCCTCTAAAATCTGCCGCCTGGGCATTGCCTATTACGCGGCCGGAATGAACGATGCCGCCGACAAAGCCTATGCCCGCGCGACGACGCTGAGCCCGTCAGACCCTGCCGTCCTGAACGACCGCGCCTATTTCCTTGCCGAAACCGGGAAAGATCCGGACGAGGCTGTCAGGTTGGCACGGCGCGCACTCGAACAGCTGCCCGAAAGCCCCGCCCTCGCAGACACTCTCGCCCTGAGCTACATCGCTAAAGGAGTGGCGCCCGAAGCGATCCGCATCCTTGATCCTCTGGTCCGCTCCAATCCCAATCAGCCTGCCTTCCGCTATCATCTGGCAATGGCCATGCTGCGAAACGGCGGCCGCGATCAGGCGAGGAAAGAACTCCAGACAAGCCTGACCAAACACCCCACCCCTGAAGACGAGCAGAAAATCAGACAGCTACTGGCGACGCTGACCTGAGCAGGAAAGCGCGAAAATGTCTTACGAAACCGATTGCAACGCGCCCCTCTCAAAGAATCCGCCGGCGGCCGCAACTATTGCTACGGTGCGGGGTTTTGTACTAAGCTTTAATATCTCCACCTGTGTAGATGGAAGACCGGAGAACCCAGAACACGTTTGGACCGGCATGACGAATGACTTGCGCGTCCTGTACTGATTCAGCAAGTTGATTTGCCCGCCAGGATGGAGAAATCTGCGAGCGGGTCTTAAAAGGATATCGACATTAAACCGGAGCCCCGCAGATGAGAATACTGTTTCTGAACCAGTTCTTCTGGCCCGACACCGCAGCCACTGGCCAGCTCCTCAGTGACCTTGCGGTCCACCTTGCCAATTCCGGAGAAACGGTTGATGTGATCTGCGGTTCCGCTAATTACGGCGGCCAGAATAGTAGCCCCCGCCCCAACGTTGGCATCACGCGCCTCTCCAACACTGGCTGGCCCACCCGCATTGCGGGTCGCGTCGGCTCCTATCTGAGCTTCCTTTGCGGTTCCCTGTGGCGCGGTGTGCGTCATGGCCGGCCCGATGTCGTGGTCACCCTGACAACTCCTCCCTTGTTGTCTCTTGTGGGCCTTGCGATCCAGCGCCTTCGGGGCGCACGGCACATTATCTGGGAAATGGACGTCTACCCTGACGTTGCCGTCGAACTCGGGGTTCTCAGGCCGAACGGGTTTTTCACGCGCATCTTCGGGTGGCTCTCAGATCTGCCCCGGCGCAAGGCCGACCGGGTGATCGTGCTTGGCGAATGCATGAAAGAGCGGCTCATCGGGCGCGGCATTCCCGCCGACATCATCTACGTCGCCGAGAACTGGGCCGATTGCGATGCCGCCGCCAACCGCATTCAGCCGCTTCCTCAGGCTGGCTTCTCAGTTCTGTATTCCGGCAACCTCGGCGTTGCGCACGATGTTGAAACGATTGCAGGCGCCATTTCCGCGCTGAACGGCGGCAATTTCCGGTTCGTTTTTGCCGGTGGAGGTTCCCGCCAGAAGTGGCTGCGGGATTTCTGCGAAGCGCATCATCTTAACGATGCCCAATTCATGCCCTACTGCGAGCGTGAAGAGCTTGGCGCCAGGCTGGCGAGCGGTCATGTCGGCCTCGTCACGCAACAGGCCTCTTCGATCGGCACTGTCGTGCCCAGTAAGACATACGGTATTCTTGCCGCGGGCAGACCGATTCTCTTTATCGGCCCGAAGCAATCCACCACCGCCCGAATCATCGAGCGTTATGGCTGCGGCTGGCACATCGAGTGCGGTGACGTCGACGGTCTCGTGAAACTTCTCCGGCTCCTGCACGAACGCACAGATCTCGTCGAAGCAGCCGGTGCCCGCGCCTACGGAGCCTTTGTGAGCCAGTATCAGCGGTCTCTCGGGGTATCGCGGCTCGCCGTGCTTCTTCAGCCGGGTCTCAAGGCCCGAAGTGCCGCGGCTTCGCAGGGCGGCGCGCTCAAGCGTGGCATGGCACAAGGCAGCCGGCTATAAACGCTTCTCGGTTTCAACTACTTTCCGAACTCAGCTAGTTTTCGGACGGCATCTTTTCCGCGTGGTCTACGACAATCGTGTCCACCGGTTCCTTGCGCGGGTCAAGTTTCAGCCCCAGTTGCTGCACGTTGGTGAATATGGAACCGCCGCTGCCCGGGTCGGACGCGGCATCGGCTGCACTCGCACCACCAGCGCCACCGGGCATCGGTCCCCCCATTCCCCCAGGCATCATTCCGCTCGCCCTCGCAACCCTCATCAGATCCGCCATCGAAAGATCGAGCGCAATCTGGTACTTCCCCTTGAGACCGGTTTCATCGGTCACGGGCCGGTCCACAAAGCGCGTCAGCATTTCAGCCAGCGTGCGCATATCCGTCCGTGACGCCTCCATGTGCATGGTCCCGTCCGGACCCATCGACATCTTCATCGTTCCGCCCTTCGAATCCGAAACAACCGCGCCCTTCCCGTCTGAACTCGGATTGACGCGCATCGCACCCTGACCCGCGTCGATCACCATGCCGCCTTTGCCGGCCGGAACACCATCCTCTGCCGCTGCCTGTTCCGGCGCCGCGTCTTTCAACTTCGGCCCGCCTTTCCCAACAATCAGCGCATACATATTGTGGGGTCTGGTGTCGTGGTGAACCTCCAGCTTGAACCGCTCCGCGAGCAGAGCCTTCAGCATCGCCGGAATCTGCTCCTTCGTCGCCCCGTCTGGCAACTTCGCCACAATATCGTAGCGTTCGGTGGTAATCCAGTCCGGCCCTGTCACCTGGTATGACTTGACTTCGTAAGCCGCGCAAACCAGATCCGAGAGCGACATGAAGCCGATGTCCACCCGGCCGGCATCCGTCTTCATCCCCAGATGTACCTTTCCGCTGGCCATCATCGCCGGATTGAAAGGCTGCGCGGGCTTGATTGTCGCTACTTCAAACGATGGAGCTGCCGCCGGCGTCTGCGCGCCTGAAGCGCCGACCGAGAGCATGAGAACCGCGGTGAATTGCCTGAGCATATGAAGTCTCTACGCAGTATGTCACGGTTCAGTTCGCCCTAATGAACGATTGCCGGTGCCGTATTGGATGCAATACCGTTCACCGAGACCTCCAATGGAGCCGGCCCGGCACACAACAACGTCGGACCTACAATAACCTCATGCCCGGCGACATCGGTGCGCTTCTCACCGAGCAACCCAACCCAGCCTCCGCTCGCATCGACAAGCTCTCGACTCTCGAAATGCTCGCGGTCATCAACAACGAAGACCGCAAGGTCGCCGAGTCCATCGCGCCCGAACTCCCCAATATCGCGCGCGCCGTGGACGGCATCGTCCACGCATTCGCGAACGGTGGCCGCCTTTTCTACATCGGAGCGGGTACCAGCGGCCGCCTCGGCGTTCTTGACGCCGCCGAGTGCCCCCCCACGTTCAACGTCCCCCCGGAACTCGTCCAGGGGATCATCGCCGGCGGCGAAGCTGCACTTTCCCGCGCCACCGAAGCCACTGAGGACGACCCATCCACAGGAGCCCGCGACCTGATCGCCCGCGGCTTTCGGCCCATCGATGTGCTTTGCGGAATTGCCGCCAGCGGGCGCACGCCCTACGTGCTCGGCGCCGTCCAGCAGGCGAATCGGCTCGGCGCCCTCACCATCGGAGTGAGTTGTACCCCCGACTCGGAACTGTCCCGTCTAGTCAGAATCGCCATCGCGCCGACCCCCGGACCCGAGGTCATCGCCGGCTCCACCCGTCTCAAAGCAGGTACCGCCACCAAACTGGTACTTAACATGCTCACTACGGGCACTTTCATACGCACGGGATACGTCTGGGGCAACCTGATGGTCAACGTGCAGCCGAAAAATTCCAAGCTGCGGGACCGCGCCATCAGGATCGTTGCTCAGGCGACCGGCACTTCGTACGCTGACGCAAACCGTCTGCTGGCCGAAGCGGGAGACAATATCAGGGCCGCCATCGCGCGCCGCGAGGAAAGAGAATCGAATGGATAAATTTGTTATCGAAGGCGGTATTCCGCTCGAGGGGTCAATCCCCACCAGCGGAGCCAAAAACTCCGCGCTGCCCGCGCTTGCCGCCGCGCTTCTGACCGCCGGAAAGGTCGTCCTCAACCGCATCCCGCGCGTTCGCGACATCCGCACCATGGAGCGCCTGCTCGTAAACATCGGCTCAGAGATGTCGATCGATGAAGAACAGGTCACCATCGAAACGCCGAAAATTATCTCGCCCGAAGCGCCCTACGAACTCGTCAAAACCATGCGCGCTTCGAGCCTGGTGCTCGGTCCTCTGGTCGCCCGCGCGGGCAGGGCGCGAGTCTCCGTCCCCGGCGGTTGCGCCATCGGAGGACGGCCCATCAACTTCCACCTCGCCGGCCTCGAACACCTTGGCGCCACCATTTCCCAGGAATACGGCTATATCGAAGCTGTCGCGCCAAACGGCCTGAAAGGCGCCCACATCGTTTTCGATCGCATCAGCGTCACCGGCACTGAGGACATCCTCATGGCCGCCGTCCTGGCATCCGGCGAGACCGTGATCGAGAACGCCGCGCGCGAACCCGAAGTCGTCGATCTCGCCACACTGCTCACCAAAATGGGTGCAAAGATCGAAGGGGCCGGATCGAGTCTCATCCGCGTACAGGGCGTCTCCGAACTGCATGGCGCAACCCACGAAATCATCGCGGATCGCATCGAAGCCGGCACTTTTGTGGTCGCCGGAGCCATCACCGGCGGCGACCTGAAGATTACTGGCTGCGTCGTGGAACACCTGGGCGCTCTGCTCGAAAAGCTGATCGATGCCGGCGTGAAGATCTCAACGCCCGACGCCGCCACCATTCACGTCCACCCCGGAGGCGCTCTGAGCGCCGCCGACATGACCACCGAAGAGTATCCCGGCTTTGCGACCGACCTCCAGGCCCAGTACATGGCCCTGATGACGCAGGCTCAGGGCATCTCCATCGTCACCGAGACCATCTTCGAGAACCGCTTCATGCACGCTCAGGAACTCATGCGCATGGGCGCGAACATCCGGCTTGAGGGCAGGAGGGCCATTGTCGCGGGCAAGGCCGAACTCACCGGCGCGGGTGTGATTGCGTCCGATCTTCGCGCCAGCGCTTCGCTCGTACTGGCCGCCATGGTGGCGCGCGGAGAGACCGTCATCGAACGCGTTTATCACATCGACCGCGGCTACGAAAACATCGAAGCCAAACTCTCCTCCGCCGGCGCAAAGATCCAGCGGTTAGAGTAGTTCGATATGGATCACAGCGCCGGATTCCTGGCCATCGTGAATGACGCAAAGTCGCGCGTCAAAGAAACCGATATTGCCGAGCTACCGAAGAATGCTTGACGCGGACGACGAACACGTCCTCGTCGACGTTCGCGAAGATCGCGAATGGGACGAAAGCCACGTTAAAGGCGCCGTTCACATGAGCAAAGGCACCATCGAACGCGACATCGAACACAAGTATCCGAACAAGGACACAAAATTCGTCCTGTATTGCGGAGGCGGATTCCGCTCCGCTCTTGCGGCCGACAATCTGCAGAAGATGGGCTATACGAACGTCGTGTCGCTCGATGGCGGCTGGCGCGCGCTGAAGGAATCCGGCTTACCGCTCGAGTAACTTTCCACCACCGCGCGGGCCGTCTCAGGTGCGAGCAGTATCCCGTTGCGATAGTGGCCGTACGCTGTCCAGACGTTCGAACCTTCAACCCGCCCGATCAGCGGCATCTCGGAGTGTATGCGCGGCCGAAAGCCCACCCAGCTTTCATCGGGCGTCAAGCCTCGCAGCGCCGGCAGCAACTCGCCTGCGCGCTCACGAATTTCAAGCACCCTCGCCTCGTCCACAGTTCTGTCGAATCCGACGTCTTCAGTCGTGCTCCCCGCAATCAGAAATCCCGAAGAGCGCTGCAGAATATACGTATGGCCGGACCGCAGAATAGGGTTGAGAAATCCCGGCGGCAGACCATAGCCGATCAGATGACCTTTCACTGGCCAACTTTCCAGTAACCCAGGGCAAATCAGCGAACTCCATGCGCCGGCTGCGATGAGAACACCATCGTCATCGAGACGCCGTTGCGAAGTCCGAACGAACCGACCGCCGGCCCCGATTTCCAGCACCGCCTCATTCTCAATGATTGCGGCGCCGCGACGCCTGCACGCCAGCATCAGAGCGCGTGTCACGTCACGAGGGTCCACAACCGCGTCCCCCGGATACACTCGAGCCTCAAAGCTCCCGTGCCTGCACGCTTCCGAATGAATGCCGAGAGCCTGCTGCCGCGCAGCCTTCGCGTTGAGCGCATCCCACTCAGCTCGCCGTGAATGCAAGTTCAACCGCCCCGCAAGCCCGATAGTCGATAGCGAGCCCGCTCTCATCCCGCAGTTCCCGGACAAACTCCGGGTAATCCCGCAAGCTGCGCAGCGCCATTGCGGCCATGTCGGCGGAAGCGTCGATCTCGCCACCCGGAGCCAGCATCCCGGCGCCGGCCCAACTGGCTTCGCGGGCCGCTTCGCGCGCATCGATTACCGTAACCTTCACGCCCGACTGTGAAAGCCGCCACGCGCATGAAAGCCCAATAATCCCCGCGCCTACAATAATCACGATCTGGAATTTTATGATGACAAACGCTGGACTATAAGCCGGTTTCTGTACCCTTGCGGGCGATAGCCATTCATCCAGGCCGCCCATTGCTGAGCGGCTCAAGCGACCTACCCGGAAGTCTGAACGGAGCGGGCCACTCCTCCTCCCCTATTTGGTCTTGCTCCGCGTGGGGTTTGCCCTGCCAGCCGGATTGCTCCGTCCGCGGTGCGCTTTTACCGCACCATTTCACCCTTACCCGCTCACCCCTTTGCAGGGACAAACCGGCGGTATATTTTCTGTGGCACTTTCCGTAAAGACCCCTTTGAGGGATCCCCCCCGGCCGTTAGCCGGCACGCTGCCCTGTGGAGACCGGACTTTCCTCTCACTTGCGCGAGCGGCTATCCATCCAGCGTCTGTCAGCTTCAGTCTCTCACGGCCGGCCGCACCATCGCCACGAATGTTAGAATTGCGATTTCCTGGCGGGGTAGCTCAGCTGGCTAGAGCGACGGTCTCATAATCCGTAGGTCGGGAGTTCGAGTCTCCCTCCCGCCACCAGACTCAACCTTGTCCGGACCGGACACATGGGTAACAGTTTGTTCCTGAGACATAGGTAACACATCCGGGCGTCTGCGGAAACGGCAGGCCGGCAGGCAGGCGGTTATGTCTGCGGAGCGTGTGAGTTTTGAAGGCATGGGCGATCTATCGGTCCGATGCTTCTGTAAAACGACCGTGTTGGGCCTCCAATAAAAAAGGGCGCCGAAGCGCCCTGTTAATCGTCCGCGATGAGTCGCGCCGGCTATCCCTCGGCGAGTTGCTCTCCAGCAGTGCTCGCTTCCGTTTCGCCGGGTGCTTTCATCTTATCCGGGTCGGCTGCCGGCGTGTTTTTCGAATCCTGGCTGGGATGCGGACGGGCCCCGAAGGGATTTTCCAGCGGCTGCAAAGTCCTTTCCTCCAGATCGATATATCCGAGATCGTACTGCATGAAGCTGACCAGCCAGATTCCGTTTTCGACTTCGCGAATTCCGACCGCCTGACCAGCGAGCGATTTCGAGAGATTGATTTTCTTCCTGTGAAGGCAGATGCGTCCGCAACTGGTGACGAGCAGCGTGCGGTCGTGAAAAGGATAGTCGGGTTCGGGAATACCGGTGTAAACCCGCGGCGACGGCTTGTAGACCTCGCCCGGGCACTTCATGCCGAGCGCTTCGTGGGGCCTTTCGTTGTTGAATTCCTCGACGAAGGCGTCGAACGTGGCCTGCTGCTGCAGGAAGTTGGCTCCGGCGGGGCGCGTCGCCTGCTGTTTCAGAGTCAGATGCATGCGCTCATGGCGGCCGTTCTGCTGCGGGTGGCCCGGGCGAATGCGTTCGATCGAAATGCCGAGGCGCAGCCACCAGACCGATAAACGGGAGAGCTGAAAAAGGCCATGCGGAGAAGCGAAGGGAACGCCGTTATCGGAGCGGATCGCTTGAGGCAGGCCGCGTTCCCGGAACAGGTGCTCGAAGGCCGGAAACGCCAGATCTTCGCGGGTGGATTCAAGCCCTTCACACAGCAGCAGAAAGCGCGAGGCCTGATCGGTGACGGTGAGCGGATAGCAGTAGCGTTTATCGCCCAGCTGAAACTCGCCTTTGTAATCGGCGCACCACAGATCGTTGGGGTTCAGACCGTCCGATAACGGGGTGCCCTCGGCCCTCGTGCGCGGGCGGGAAGCCCGGCTGACCAAACCGTGCCGGTCGAGAATGGCGTGGATCGTGCTCGCCGCCGGGATTCTGATGGCATGCGGCAGCTTGCGCAGCAATCGCTCGCGGATCTTACGCGCGCCCCAATGTGGTTTTTCGCGTTTGGCTGCGACGATAGCCGCCTCAACCTGCGCCGGGAGCTGATTGGCGTAGCGGAAAGGCCGCCGGTTCCGGTCGGTAAGGCCTTCGATTCCGCATTGCTCATAACGCTCGAAAAGCTTGTAACCCGTCTTCCTTGAGATCCCGAACTCACGACAGAGCGAAGCCATGCTCTCACCGTCTTTGAGCCGGATCACGAAACGCATTCGTTCGTCCATAACAGAACTCTCCTTCCATGGCATGGTCTTCATCCCCCTTTGGGGGACAAAGTGTAACCCATGTCTCCGGAACGTTCTGTTACCTATGTCTCGGGTCGCTCACCTATCGTAAGCCGTCGGAAAACCGTTCTTCCCACCGCTTCCGTGATCGCAAGCAGCTAGCCCCCGTCCCACCACCCCGGCCATAGGGCTGCTGGCGCTCGCATACAAACGCTTCTCCATCCGCCCCGCCTCAAACGCCATCCGCCCCGCCTCCACCCCCAGCTTCATCGCCAAAGCCATCTTCTCCGGATCGTCCGCCGCCGCAATCGCCGTATTCATCAGAATCGCGTCCGCCCCCATCTCCATCGCAATCGCCGCATCCGAAGCCGTCCCCACCCCCGCGTCCACAATCAGCGGCACTTCCGTAATCATCTCCCGCATGATCCGCAGATTCGTCAGGTTCTGAATCCCCAGACCCGACCCGATCGGCGCCGCCAGCGGCATCACCGCCGCAGCCCCCGCATCGATCAGCCGCCGCGCATTCACCACATCGTCGTTCGTATACGGCAGCACCACGAACCCTTCTTTCGCGAGCACCCGCGTCGCTTCCAGAAGCCCGGCATTGTCCGGGAACAACGTCTTCTCATCCCCGATCACCTCCAGCTTCACCCAATTCGAAAGACCCACTTCCCTGCCCAGCCGTGCTGTCCGAATCGCATCGTCGGCGGTGTAACATGCCGCCGTATTCGGCAGAATAAACATCTTTTCCCGATCGATATAATCCAGCAGCGATTCCTTCGAACGGTCCGTCAGATTCACCCGCCGCACGGCCACCGTCACCACTTCCGCGCCCGAAGCCGCGTGGCACCGCGCCATTTCCTGAAAGCTTCTGTACTTCCCGGTGCCGATCAGAAGGCGGGACCCGAACGTGCGCCCGGCAATTACAAGGGACATACTTATAGCGTATAGGATGGTTGAAAATGCTGCGTATCGGACTAATGCTCCTGGCCGCCTCCATCGCAATGCCAGCCGAGTGGCGCCTCATGCCCATGCCGTCCTCGATCCAGGCGGGCACCGGACGCCTCCCCATCGGCCCCGACTTCTCGTTCGCGACTGACGCAACCAGCTACAAAGAACCACGGCTCACGCGCGCCATCGGCCGCCTCACCTCCCGCATCTCCCGGCTGACCGGAACTCCGCTTCAGACTCCAGCCCGGCCCACCGTCCTCATCCACATCCAGGCAGCCTCCAACCCGGTCCAGTCGCTCGATGAAGACGAGAGCTACCGCCTGCTCGTTGACACCCACCAGGCCGTCATCACCGCGCCCAACCCGCTCGGCGCCCTGCACGGCATGGAAACCTTCTACCAGTTGATCGAAAACGCACCCGATGGCTGGAGCGTACCCGCCGTTTCCATTGACGACCGGCCCCGCTTCGCCTGGCGCGGCCTCCACATGGATGTCTCACGCCACTTCATGCCTCTCGATGTCGTTCGCCGCAATCTCGACGGCATGGCAGCCGTCAAGCTCAACGTCTTCCATTGGCATCTCTCTGACGACCAGGGCTTCCGCATCGAATCGAAGGTTTACCCGAAGCTGCAGGAAATGGGCTCGGACGGCCTCTTCTACACTCAGGATCAGGTTCGCGGCATCGTCGAATACGCCCGTGATCGCGGCATCCGCGTCGTCCCCGAATTCGACATCCCCGGCCACGCGACCAGTTGGCTCGTCGGCTACCCGGAACTCGCCTCCGCCCCCGGCCCTTACGAAATTCTGCGCAAATGGGGCATCTGCATCCCTGCCATGGACCCCGCCAAACCCGAGGTCTACACCTTCCTTGACGCCTTCATCGGCGAAATGGCCGGCCTCTTTCCCGACGCCTATTTCCACATCGGCGGCGACGAAGTGAACGGCAAGCAATGGAACGCGAACACCACCGACATCCCCGCGTTCATGAAACTGCACAGCCTCGCGACAGATCACGATCTCCAGGCCTACTTCAACCGGCAGATCGAGAAGATCGTCACCAAATACGGCAAGCGCATGGAAGGCTGGGACGAAATTCTCAATCCCGCCCTGCCCAAAAACATCGTCATCCAGTCCTGGCGCGGCGCCAAATCCCTGGCCGAGGCCGCCCACCAGGGGTATCGGGGAATCCTTTCCTCAGGCTATTACCTCGACCATATCGAGCCTTCCTCAAAGCTGTATCTGGTCGATCCCTTGGGCGATAAAGCCGACAGCCTGAACCCCGAAGAAAAGGAAAGAATTCTCGGCGGCGAAGTCTGCATGTGGGCCGAATACGTTTCAGACGAAACCATCGATTCCCGCATCTGGCCCCGCACCGCCGCCATCGCCGAACGCTACTGGTCCCCTGCCGCCGTTCGCGATGTTCCCGACATGTACCGCAGGCTCGACGCCATCGACCCCGAACTCGATCTCATCGGTCTGCGTCACAACGCCAACTATCCCCGCATGCTTGAGCGCCTTGCCGGCTCGAACGATATCGAAGCCCTGAAGACCCTCGCCGACGTGCTCTCTCCTGGCGATCTGGGTCTGCGCCACCGCGTCAAGTCCGATTACACGCAAAGCACGCCGCTCAACCGTCTTGTGGATGCCGCGCGTCCCGATCCGCCCGTCGCCCGCCGCTTCACTGACCATGGTGGATCGCTACGTGGCGAATCCGCACGACTCCGCCGCCCGTGCTGAAATCTCGCACTGGCTAACGCTCTGGTCCGCAAACGATGCCAAACTCCAGCCGCTGATTGCGCAGCGTCAAATCCTGCGCGATGCCGCCGCGCCCTCGGCTTTGCTCTCGCGAATCGCTGCAATGGTTCTCGAAAGCAAGCCCGGCCCCGAACTCCAAACCGCGCTGAAACCGGTAGGCGAAGTAAACCTCGCCATCGCACCCGCTCTTGCGAAACTCGCCCCTGTCTGGACTCGCTGAACCTCAGGCTTCTTTTCGCGCCGACCACTCCGCCCCGGCCAGCACCACCAGAGCGGCCAGCATGCTCAGCACAATCACTGAAACAGAGTGCTGGAACGGCGAATATTCGTTCGTGAACTTCCTGTCGAGCCACGGCCACGCCAGATAAAACGCATACTTCAAAACCTCCAGGCTCAGCCCGATCAATACCGCCACAGGAATGATCTTCCGCACCGGAACTCTGCAGTTCGGCAGAATCCAGTACGTTAGAAACAAGGCCACAATCGTGACCGGAACCGCCGCCAGTTTAAAGATCACGCGCAGCATCCACGAAGGAAACACGGTGACGGCGAACTGATGCCGCACGTAGTTCTCGCTCACCGCCGTCAGAATAATCGACCCCAGCACCAGCCCGCCGCAAAGCAGAATCAGAAAAAAGCTCAGAAGCTGATTCTTCAGATAAGACCGATTGTGCTCAGCTCCCCACGCGCGGTTCAGCGCCACTTCAAGCGGCTCAAACACCCCATTCGCCGTGAACAGCAGCAAAATAACCGACGTTATCTGCAGCCGCCCATGATGCAGCTTATTCATGTTGACGCGCAGGTTGGTTTCAATGAAGGCGCCCAGATCGCTTGGAAAGAAATCCCGCAGCGCCAGAAACAGCGCGCTCTCGGCCCCCGGCAACACCTCCCGGATAATCGTCAGCATCACGATCAGAAACGGCACGAAACTCAGCAGCACGCTCGCCCCGATCGCCAGCGCGTACACATGCACTTCCGTCTGCGAAAGGTACTTGATCGTGGGACGCCAGCGCCGCACACGCCCCTCAATGAAGGGCTGAAACAGCGAGGGCTCGGGCTTTTCTATAAGGAGGCGCACGGCGTTGCTTTCTTCCATGGTATTCGTCCGAACCTGCGCGCTAATGTTGACACTTGAGAAACCGCGATCGCCTGCTGCTTTTCGCCGCTGCTTTTCTGTTCTCCACCGGGGGCGCCGCTATCAAGGCATGTTCCATGACGGCGTGGCAGGTAGCGGGGTTTCGCTCAGCCATTGCCGCGCTCGTGCTCCTCGCGCTCATCCCCGAATCCCGCCAGAACTGGACCTGGAAAACCTTCGCCGTCGGCATTGCCTATGCCGCAACCATGGTCGCGTTCGTCACCGCCAACAAACTCACTACCGCAACCAACGCCATCTTCCTGCAATCCACCGCGCCCCTTTACGTGCTGCTCCTCAGCCCTTTTCTCCTCGCCGAAAAAGCGCGCCGCTCGGACATCCTGGTCTTCGCGGGCATCGCCACCGGTGCCGCCCTGTTGCTGCTCGGCTCCTCCGCCGCATCTTCCAATGCGACAAACCCGGTCAAAGGCAACATAGTCGCGCTCGCTTCGGGCATAACGTGGGCACTGACAATGATGGGTTTGCGTTGGCTCGCGCGCCGCGACGCCGGCATCGGTCCCGCCACCGCCACCGTGGTCGTCGGCAACCTCATCGCCTGCCTCGCCTGCCTGCCGTTCATCTTCCCCGTCCAAAACAACGGAGCCGCCGACTGGGCCGTTGTGATTTACATCGGCATCTTCCAGGTCGCACTTGCCTATGTCTTCCTGACCCGCTCCATCCGCCACGTCCCGGCCTTTGAAGCCGCCACGCTCCTCATGCTCGAACCGGTCTTCAACCCGCTCTGGACCTGGCTTGCCCGCGGAGAACGCCCCACCGCGCTTGCTGCGCTCGGCGGCGCCTGCATCCTTGCCGCGGCGCTCGCCGGAACGTGGTGGCAGACCCGCGCCGCCTGAATCTCCTTCACAACTCTTTTACAAGAAAAGTACTCTTCCACAGCCTTTTCGTGACAAGCTGACTGCTGGAGTCCAAGATGACACGAAATTTCAGCGCCCTCGGCATCGCCCTGTCGCTCGCCTCGGCTTTCACCGCCCCCGCGCAAACCGGCAATATTTATCTTCAGACCAAGCTCGTTTCCAACATACCCGGCACCGCCGCCGTAACTGATCCGAATCTGGTTGACCCGTGGGGCATATCGTTCAGCGGCGGCAGCCCCTTCTGGATCTCGAACCACCTTTCCGGCAATGCCACGCTTTATAACGGTTCCGGAGCCATTACGCCCACAGTTGTCACCGTGCCCACAGGCTCTCTTCCCACCGCTTCACAGGGCCTCCCCACCGGCCAGGTCTGGAACGGAACCGCCACCGCGTTCCTCCTCGCGAACGGCCGCGCCTCATCGTTTATCTTCGCCACCGAGGACGGAACCATCTCCGGCTGGAACGGTGGAACCGTCTCATCGGTCATGGTCGATAACTCATCCCGGAAGGCCGTCTACAAAGGCCTTGCTATCGGAACCAGCACAGCCGGAGCAACCCTCTACGCGGCCAATTTCAGATCCGGCAAAATCGACGTCTTCGGCCCTGCATGGTCTCCTGTCACGCTCGCCGGATCGTTCAGTGACCCGGCTGTCCCGGGCGGTTATGCTCCGTTCAACATCTGGAATCTCGGCGGCAAGCTCTACGTCACCTACGCGAAGCAGGATTTCTTCTCGTTCCTTGATGTCGGCGGCGCGGGCAATGGTTATGTCTCGGTCTTCGATCTGAACGGCAACCTTCTCTCGCATCTCATCTCAGGCGGCGCGCTCAACTCACCCTGGGGCGTAGCAATCGCTCCCGCCGGATGGGGCGCGTTCGGCGGCGATCTCCTGGTCGGCAACTTCGGCGACGGCCGCATTAACGCCTTCGATCCCGCCACCGGAGCTCTTATTGGCACATTGAACGACACCACCGGCAGCCCGATCATTCTCACTGGCCTGTGGGCAATCGTGTTCGGAAACGGCGGCCGCGGCGGAGACCTCAACACGCTCTATTTCACAGCGGGCGTCCCCAACGGCAGCACCCTCAGACGTGGCTTGCTGGGCAGCCTCGCTCCGCCCGCCTCAATCTCGTCCATCGTCAATGCGGCCAGTCAGCTTTCCGGCCCCGTTGCCCCAGGTGAAATCGTGGTCATCAATGGACAGTCCGTCGGACCGTCCCCGCTGGTTGGTGGCACCATTCCCGCCACCGGCGCTCTTCCGACGACACTCGGCGGCGTCAGCGTCACCTTCAACGGAACGCCCGCGCCCATCGTGTATGGGAACGGTTCTCAGACCAGCGTTCAGGTACCTTACGAGATCGCCGGGTCGGCCAGCGCTAACGTGATCCTGAAGAATGGCGCTCAAACAACCGCCTCCTTCACCGTGCCCGTCGCGGCCACAGCTCCTGGACTTTTCACCATCGACTTCAGCGGCAGGAATCAGATGGTTGCACTGAATCCGAACGGCAGCGTCAACTCCACCACAAACCGCGCACCCGCCGGTTCCATGGTTTGGATCTTCGCTACGGGTGAGGGAGTCACCAACCCCGCTGAACAGGACGGCGCCGTGCAGGTCGATATGAGCCGCATCCCTGTGGCAGCCGTCTCGGCCACCATCAATGGAGCCAAGGCAACTCTGGGACCCGACGGCTCCACCCCGAAAGACGTCTCCGGAATCCTGGAAATGCAGGTCACCATTCCCCCAGGCACTCCGTCAGGCGCCGCAACTGTGGCATTGACGATCGGTGGCGTCACCACCACTCAGCCGACGACGATCTTCGTCCAGTAGTCAGGCCCGGCAAACAACGCGAAGGGCGAGGTCTCTCCACTCGCCCTTCGCGCTGCTCACCGATCTATTGAACCGCCTTCGGATACCCCCGAAACCTGAGGCACTTACGGACGTCTTCGCGCCAGTCTCCCTCGCTGGCCGTTGTTTCCTCATAACCCTCGCCGGGGTTCCGCTCCTGACTTCTGACAACGAACGAATCGAGCGGAGGATAGTCTCTGAGCGAACACCATCCGCTCACCTTCTGCAGGTGAACGCCAACCCCTCGTGCGATCCCTCCGATGCCCGCCGCAATTCGCAGGTTTTCATAGGTAATCGTGCATCGGTCCACACTGTGATCGGGGATCGCTGCGCCGCCGTCAAGTCTGGCGGCCATTTGCTCGCGATGACGCAACAGAGCGTTTGCCACTGCTCGCGAATCTGCCGTCCAGAAGTTAGCCATAATGATTCACCGGCAAGTCAGCGCGCGCGGCGGTTCCCGCTCCCCACCTCTTCATAAATATCCAGAACTTCCCGGGCCGTCCGCGCCCAGCTAAAACTCGCCGCCTGCTTCAAACCCTTCGCAATCATGCTCTGCCGCAGCGGCTCGTTCGTGCAGAACTTCCGTAATCCCCCGCGCAATATCGAAAACATTCTCCGGATTCACCAGCATCGCCGCCCCGCCCACTACCTCCGGCAGCGAACTCACCGCCGACGCGATCACCGGCGTTCCCGACGCCATCGCCTCCAGAGGAGGCAGCCCGAACCCCTCATACAAAGACGGAAACACGAACGCTGTCGCCAGTTCATGAAAGATCCGCAGCGTATCGAACGGAATGAATCCCAGAAACCGCACGCAGCTCTCTACCCGGCTGTGAATCACTGCCCGCCGCACATCCGGGTGCCGCGAAATCTCGTCCCCGATAATAATCAGCCGCAGATCCTTGTATCTCGGATGCGCCTCAAGCGAACTCCGCGCCACCGAAAAAGCCTCGATCAGCCGCGGAATATTTTTTTGCGGACGAATCGAACCCGCATACAACAAAAACGGATAGCGAATCTGATAACGCTCCAGTATCCGGTGCCGTTCTCTCGCGCCCGCCTCGGGACCGCCCGTTCGCGCATCCGAAGGCAGCCGCCGCTCCATGAACTGCGGGTCCGGCGCGCTGTAAATCAGCCGGATTCGCCGGCTCGCTTCCGGAACGAAATTGATCACATCCCGCTGCGTCGCTCCCGACACCGTAATGATGCGCTCCGCCCGCTCCAGACCCCGCTTCAGCCGGAAGATCCGCGCCTCGTGCAGCACCCCCGAAGCGTCGTCGAAGAACATGCTGCTCAGATCGTGAATCGTCACCAGGTACGGCTTGCGCATCAGCAGCGGCACCCGGTGAAAAGGGATATGTGTGACGTTCGCGCGCAGCTTGTAAAGCAGCCGGGGCAGATCCAGATGATCCAGACGCGCCGAATCGCGCCGCCTATAAAGCACAGACCGGAAATTCGCGGGCAAATGCGCAAACTGCGCCTGATCCTCTGCGCAGCAAATCAGATCGTATTCGTTCCCGCCGTCTATTAACGCCAGCGCCTGCAGCAGATTTCGGATATAAGTCCCAACTCCGAAGTCGCGAATCCGCCGCACATCGATCGCGATCTTCACTTCAATTCGTCGGCCGCTTCCAGGAATAGAGCGGAAACCGCGTCGTCAGCGCCTCCACCCGATTCCGAACCGACGCGATTGCCTGCTCCGATGCCACGTTGTTCAGCACCTCCGCGATACATGCGGCCACCTCGCGCATCTCCGCTTCGCCAAACCCTCGCGTCGTCACGGCCGGGCTCCCCAAACGAATCCCGCTCGGATTCAGCGGCGGATTGCCATCGAACGGAATCGCGTTCTTATTGACGGTGATGCGCGCGCGGTCCAGCGCGTTCTCCGCTTCCTTGCCCTTCACGCCCTTTGAGAACACATCCACCAGCAACAAGTGCGTGTCCGTCCCGCCCGAAACCACCCGGAACCCTTCGGCCTGCATGCCTGCCGCCAGTGCTCTCGCGTTCGCGAGCACCCGGCTCTGATACTCCCTGAACTCCGGCTGCAACGCTTCCAGAAACGAAACCGCCTTCGCCGCGATCACATGCACCAGCGGACCGCCCTGCACACCTGGAAACACATTGCGGTCAATCGCCGGCCCGTACTTTTCTTTCGCGAGTATGATCCCGGCCCGGGGCCCGCGCAAAGTCTTATGTGTCGTCGTCGTGACAATGTCCGCATACTCGCAGGGATTCGGATGCAGCCCCGCCGCCACCAGACCGGAAAAATGCGCCATATCCACCAGCAGCAACGCGCCCACCGAATCCGCGATCTCGCGAAACCGCCGAAAGTCCCAGGTCCTCGCGTACGCGCTGCCGCCCGCGATAATCATCTTCGGCTTATGCTCTTCCGCAAGCTTCGCCATCAGGTCGAAATCGATGCGTTCATCTTCCCGGCTGACCTGATACCCGACCACGTTGTAAGTCTTCCCCGAAAAGTTCAGCTTGTGCCCGTGCGTCAGATGCCCGCCGTGCGCCAGATCGAGGCCCATGATCGTGTCCCCCGGCTGAATCACCGCCGCGAAAGCGGCCTGATTTGCCTGCGACCCGGAGTGCGGCTGCACGTTTACATACTCTGCGCCAAACAGCTTTTTCGCCCGGTTCCGCGCAATGTTCTCAACCTCATCCGCATACTCGCAGCCCCCGTAATACCTTTTCCCCGGATACCCTTCCGCGTATTTATTTGTAAACACGCTGGCCGTCGCTTCCATCACCGCTTCCGACGTGAAGTTCTCGCTGGCGATCAGTTCCAGTTGGCTGTTTTGCCGGTTTGCCTCTTTCAAAACAAGGCTGTAGATATCTGGATCCACTTCAGAGAGAGAACGGGCCATCGGGTCTTTCGCCATTGAAGTTTGCATTGGGAACCTGAATTTTATCATCGTAAAGTGTGCCGGAACCTTTGACAGTTCGAAACCCAATACACTGACAAAGCGTCCGGTGCAACAAGTGAAAATCATTCGTTTGACGGCAACCCTGTCTCTGATTTGCGCGGCGCTGGCCCCCTGCGCGTCCGCCCAGGCGCCTTCCTGGGACACCGCTGGCAACAACCTCCTGCGCGGCACCTACTATTTCCGCGAGGTCATTTACTTGATAAACCAGAGCACGGGCACCACCGGCAGCATGAGCCGCGCCCTTTCCATCTACGGCAACATTATTTTCGATGGCAACGGGAAATACACGCTCGCGGGCACCCAGGTGCTCGATTCGAACGCCGGCTCCATTCAGACCCTGAACAATTCAGGTACCTATTCGATCGGCGCCGGCGGGTACGGCTTCCTGACCAACCCACTCTCCACTTCCACGAACGTCTACAACGTCTCGGTCCTGGTCTCGAACGGGCTCCTCATCGGCAGCGACACGGAAAGCGGCTTCAACGACTTTTTTGTTGCAGCGCCCGTCTCTTCCCCGCTGGCCACCAATTCCTCGTTTCATGGCTCCTACTCCATGGTCGGGTTCCTCCCCAACGGGGGATCGCCGGCTTCGCGCGCCGATACCGCATTCCAGCTCAATCCCGATGGTGCCGGCAACCTCGGAGCTGTCAGCATCACCGGCTACTTTGGGGGTGGGGGCTCGAAGGTCTACACTCAGTCCACTGCCGCCATGAAATACTTTTTCAGCAACGGCGCCGCTGTCCTGAGCTTCCCTGTCTCCAGCACCGCGAACTTCTACTCCGGTCAGGAATACCTGTACATCTCCGCCGACGGCAACTTCGTTTTCGGAGGCTCGCCTCAGGACTACGATTTCTTCGTCGGCGTCCGCACGCCTGACGCCAACGCGCCTCAACCGTTCGGAGGCACCTACTACGAAGCCGGCATCGACGACAACGCTTCAACCCTCGCCGCCAGTGGTTACTCAGACCTCGATACTTTTTATGGATCGTTCAGCGCGACCGGCGGCAATATCGTTGGCCACCAGCGCATCCTCGATGGCTTTAGCACCTCGGCCTACGGGTTCACCTTCGCGAACACCTATCCCGTCACCACCCCGGGTTCTTATGCCTCCGCATCCGGCGACACTCAATACACCCTCTCGAACAACGGAACCATTCGCATCGGCCAGGGCATCGGCCCCTTTCTCGGGCTCAACGTTTCGCTTCAGGCCCCAACCCTCACAGGCTCCGGAGTCTTCCTGAATCCCACCGGCATCGTCAATGCCGCCACCTTTGCTCCTTTCACGGCCGGCATCTCACCCGGCGAGTTCCTGGTTCTCTACGGAACCAATCTCGCCCCCGATACCAAAGTCGCCACAGGTGTCCCTTACCCGGCCACCCTTGATGGCGTACAGGTCACGATCAACGGCCTGCCCGCACCGCTTTATTACGTCACGCCCACGCAGCTCGCCGTGATCGTTCCCTATGGCATAACCTACTCCATCGGCCAGATCCAGGTCACGAACAACGGAGCCGCGTCAAACAGCGTCACCGCCGTCGTCAACAAGACCACTCCGGGCATCTTCACGCTTTCCGCCAACGGCCTCGGCTACGGAGCCATTGAACACGCCAATGGCTCTGTGGTCAGCACGCGCAATCCCGCCGCTCCCGGAGAAACCGTCGCCGTCTATGTTTCCGGCCTCGGCATGACCTTCCCCCCGATTTCCGAAGGCGCACCCGGCCCTTCTGACACTCTCAGCAAAACCACCAACACCATCGCCGCTTATGTAGGTGGCCTCTCCGCGCCGGTCACGTACGCTGGCCTGGCCCCGTACCTCGCGGGCTTGTATCAGGTCAACGTAACCATTCCCGCCACCGCGACCGCGGGAGACAACATCATCGAGATTCAGGGACCCGACGCCGACACTGCGCAGGCCTTCATTGCAGTTGGCGGCACATCGGCCACCGCCGCCACCGCCATTCCCGCGCTCAAGCGCACTGGCCGTTGAAATTCTGTCTTCTGCTGCTGCTCTGCGGCAGCGTCGCCTCCGCTCACGTCATCAGCATGTCGAGCGGCGAGGCCGTTATCACCGGCAATCGCCTCGCGTACACCTTGCGCATGCCCGACTATGAGATTGCCAACCTTCATCACCCTGAGCAAGCCTTACTCGACCGCATCGCATTTACCAGCGGCAGCGACAAAGGCAGCCGCACCAGTCAGGAATGCCATCACGACCCGGCTTCGGTCAACGTCGTCTGCACCGCCGCCTACGAATTCACATCCCCGGTCCGGAACCTCGGTGTTGACTGCTCGTTTTACGAAGTCACTGTAGCCAACCACATCCACATCCTGCGAGCCGAACGCGACGGCAAATCCGACCGCGCCATTCTCGATTCAGGATTCCGCTCCACCACCCTGACCTTCCGCCCACCCACAGCCGCCGAAAAGGTCATCGAACAACTAATCGCGGGCGTTGTCCGTACGGTAACCAACTGGTCCGAGCTACTGCTCCTCGCGGCTCTGGCGATTGCGTCCCGCACCCGCCGCGAACTCATCGTACTTTCGCTCGTCTTCGTCGCCGCCGATGCCGCCGCGACCTTCCTCCTGCCCCGACTCTCCGCGCAACCCACGCCGCGCTTCACCGAAGAAGCCGCCGCCCTCGCCCTCGCCTATCTGGCCTTCGAAATATTTTTCTTCCCGAACTCGCGCGGCCGGTCGCTCTTCGCCATCCTCTTCGGAGCCTTCGCCGGCCTCTACCTCGCAACCTTCATCACCGAGTCCCGCTATCCCGCGCAATTCGTACTAACCGGCTCCGCCGTTACGGTTCTCCTGCTCGCCGTGCTCTTCGGAGCCATCTCCGCCGGTCTCTCCAAACTCCACGCCAAACGCTTCGCGGCGGCCGCGCTGTTTGTCTCCGGATGTACCTGGTTCGCACTCCGTCTCATCGCCTGACCGCAACTTTCATTGCCCCAACCGCGTTTGATCTGATTGAAGAGGTTCGACTCGTATCCATGAAGACCCGAGCAGTTTTGCTTCTAAGCCTCTCGTTTCTGCTCTTATCGAGCGCAGTCTACGCGAAGAAAAAAGCCAGGATCACCGCGCCGGCCGCGCCCCCGCAGCTCACCGGAGAACGCAAAGCCCTCCACGCCCTGAACCGCCTCACTTTCGGAGCACGCCCCGGCGATCTCGAACAGCTAAACAAGCTCGGCCTCGATGCGTGGATCGACCGCCAGCTCCATCCTGAATCCATCCCCGAAAACCCGGCTCTCGAAGCCCGCCTCGAGCCGCTCGAAACCCTGCGCATGGATTCAACAACTCTGGTCCGCCACTACCCCACGCCCCAGATCATCAAAGCCATGGCCGAAGGCCGGCAGCCTCTCCCCACCGACCCTGAAACCCGCTACATGGTTCAGAAGGCCGTCGCCCGCTACCAGCAGAAACAGCAGGAAGAAGCCGCCGCGGCAGGCACTCCAATGCCGCCGAAGATGACGCTTGCCGCGCTCAATGTCGGCCCCGAACAAAGGCAGATCCTCGAATCCGGTAACCCGCGTGAGAAGGTCGCGGTCATCGAAGCGCTCCCCGAATCGGAACAATGGGAAGTTCTTGACGCCCTCCCGAACGGCGCCCGCCAGCAGCTCTACGCTCCCGCCCCGCTCGACCTCCGCCGCAAGATTCAGATCTTCGCCGGCCCCGTTCAGGTCGTAAGTCAGGATCTTGTCGAAGGCAAACTTCTCCGCGCCGTCTACAGCGACCGTCAGCTTCAGGAAGTCCTCACAGATTTCTGGTTCAACCACTTCAACGTCGATATCGACAAAGGGCAAGATCGATACATGGTCACTGCCTACGAGCGCGACGTCATCCGCCCCCGCGTCCTCGGCAAATTCAAAGACCTTCTGCTCGCCACCGCGCAAAGCCCCGCCATGCTCTTCTATCTCGACAACTGGCAATCGGTCGGCCCCAACGCGAACCTCCGCCCCGGCCAGAAACAGAAGCAGGGTCTCAACGAAAACTACGGCCGCGAACTCATGGAACTCCACACCCTCGGCGTCGATGGCGGCTACACCCAGCAGGACGTCACCGAAGTCGCGCGCTGCTTCACCGGCTGGACCATCGCGCAGCCCCAGCGCGGCGGCGGTTTCATCTTCAACGAACGCCAGCACGATCAGGGCGAGAAGCACGTCCTCGGCGTCACCATCCCCGCCGGCGGCGGCATCGACGACGGCCTTAAGGTCATCGATATCCTGTCGCACAGCCCCGCTACCGCGCGCTTCGTTTCGAAAAGCCTCGCTCTCCGGTTCGTCTCCGACAACCCGCCCGACACGCTCATCCGGAAAATGGCCGCGACTTTTACCTCAACCGATGGCGATCTGCGCGAAGTCATGCGGACCATGATTGCCGCCCCCGAATTCTGGGACCCAGCGAACTTCCGTTCCAAAGTGAAGTCGCCGCTCGAAATGGTCGCCAGCGCCATCCGTGCCGTTAACGGCAACGTCGACTACGCCTCGCAGCTCAATCAACTCATGACCCAGCTTGGCGAGCCCCTCTACCGGAAACTCGAACCCACCGGCTATTCCAATCGCAGCACCGACTGGATGAACTCCGCCTCCCTGCTCGCCCGTATGAACTTCGCCATCGCGCTCGCGCAGGGCAAAGTGAAAGGCATTGATGTGGATCAGTCTCAGTTCGCGGCAGACCCGGCCCGGATCACACACAAAATACTTCTGACCGATCCCACGACAGAGCAGCCCCCCGGACAGCCGCGACCGGCTCACTCCTCGCCGGCCTCACGCTCGGCTCACCCGATTTTCAGCGCAGGTAACGCCAATGTCACTATCACGCAGATTCTTCCTTCGCAACTCAGCCTTCGCCATGGTCGGCATCGGCGCGGCCCCAATCTGGCTCCAGCGCGCCGCCCTCGCCGCCGACGCCCCCGAGCGTCGCAAAAAAGTCCTGGTCGCCATCTTCCAGCGCGGCGCGGCCGACGGTCTCAACATCGTCGTACCCCATGCCGAGCAGCGTTATTACGATCTCCGGCCCACCATCGCCGTACCCCGCCCATCCGCTTCCGCCACCGGCGGCGCCATCGATCTGGACGGCTTCTTCGGCCTGAACCCCGCCCTCTCTTCGCTCAAACCGCTTTGGGATAGGCAACAACTCGCCATCGTTCACGCCGCCGGCTCCCCCGACCCCACCCGTTCCCACTTCGACGCCCAGGACTACATGGAATCCGGCACCCCAGGCCTCAAAGCCACGAGCGATGGCTGGCTCAACCGCGCCCTCCCCCCTGAACACGGCAAAATCTCACCTGTGCGCGCCGTCAGTCTCGGCCCCACGCTCCCCCGAACCCTCGCGGGAGCCAACAGCGCAGTCGCTGTCGACAACTTAAACAATTTCAACGTCCGCGATTCCGTTGCAGCCAATGCGCTCCAATCCATGTATCGCGGATCGCAGGACCAGATCCTCGGCGGCACCGGACGCGAAGCCTTCGACGCCATCGCCCTGCTCGATTCACTCCGCAAAACTCCCTACCAGCCCGCCGCCGGAGCAACCTACCCGCGCGGCCGCTTCGGCGACAGCATGCGCCAAATCGCCCAGCTCATCAAGGCCGACGTCGGTGTCGAAGTCGCCTTTGCCGACATCGGCGACTGGGATCACCATGTCAACGAAGCCCCCCGCCTCACCGGCCGCCTCACCGAATTCGGCGACGGACTCGCCGCCTTCTATCAGGATCTTGGCGACAAAATGGAAGACGTCGTCCTCGTCACCATGTCCGAATTTGGCCGAACCGCCAAAGAAAACGGCAATCGTGGCACCGACCATGGCCACGCCAACGCGATGTTCGTTATGGGCGGACCCGTGAAGGGCGGCAAGGTCTACGGCAAATGGCCCGGCATGGCCCCCGAACAGCTCTACGAACAGCGCGACCTCGCCCTTACTACCGATTTCCGCGACGTTCTCAGCGAAGCCGTCTGCCAACACCTCGGAAACCGGTCGATCAAGCCCGTCTTCCCCAACTACGAAGCCTCACCTGCGAAATTCCGGGGACTCATCCGCGCCTGAGCCGCACCCCGTGTGCAGCATCGCACAGCAAAAAAGACCCGCGCAACCCACACATAAGGCGTAACATTGCACGGCGCAAATCGGTCTGTTAGTATCAGGAAGACAAGAGATCGGTTCCCCTCCTCTTGAACACCACCGAACCACCCATTTCCATCCACGGAGTTAACGCAGCAAACTGAATGAGCTTTACCGTCTTTTTGGGCAATTTACCCATTTGGGTCACAGCTGACGACATTAAACAATGGCTCGCCGCTGAAGACCTTGTCGCGGATTCTGTCAAAGTCATCCGGAACCACGAAACGCAGGAGTCGAAAGGCTTCGCGTTCGTCGAGGCTCCCACATCGGACGAAATGCAGGCGATCATTCGCCGTTTCGACCGCGCCCCGCTCGAAGACAAAATCCTTCGCGCCAATCCCGCTCAGCCTACCAAAGGCGTCGCCCCGTAAAGCCGGAGCGCCCGCGGCGCACGAGCGGAACTGCCGCCGCCGCCAGACCGGAACAGCGCAACCGCACCGATCGCCGCGGCGGCAAGAAGCGCGAAACACGAACCCAAGAGCGCTTTCGCAACGGAATTGGCGAAAGTCCTCTAAGCAGGCCCTCGAGCCAGCCTGCACACCTGTGACCGGCACACCACAGGTCGCATCCGGTCATCATCGTATTATCAAAGTCTTACGTGTCGGCAGGCGGCGTGCCACTGCTTCCGCCGATGTTTCCTCCCAGGTCCGGCGCGCGTTCGCTTCATCTCCTCCTCCTGCTCGCTCTGCGCGCTGCCGCTCCCGGCCGGCCAGTCCTTTCTCCGCGCCGCCGCCGAATCCAACGTCAATCAGCGCTACACCATCGAAAGCATCTCCATCGGCGGCGTTCGGTTGAAAATGCGAAACTCCCCCCGACTCTCCGCCATCGTCTCAGCGCGCTCGTCGGCGAACGCTGCGACGTCGCCGCCCTCGAAGACCTCGCGGGCGATCTGCGCAAAGAACTGCACCTCAGCGCAGTCAGCCAGCACCTCTCCAGAGGCAGCGAGCCCGGCCGCATCCGCGTCAATTTCGAAATCGTCCGCAAGGACGTCGCCTTTGACATCTCCGTCCCGAAATTCCTCTACCATTCCGCGCCAGGGCTGGACCGGCGAACTCGACGCCAGCACCCGCGTTCATCAACACACCTTCACCCTCGGCGCAACCAGCAATGGCGACGACCTCACCGAACGCTTCGCAGGCATCGTCGGCCCGCTACGAAAATTCGAAACTCGGCTCGGACAAGGTGCGCTTCGGCATCAGTTTCGAGGATTACTCACGAGCAGTGGACAGCGACCGCGACACGCGCCGCAGCCCTGCCCGATCTCGACCTCTACACGCCGCCGCCGCAACATCGCCCCCGAAATCACCTTCGCCGTCGCCAGAACCCTCACCGTTTCAGGCGGCCTCAGCTTCGAGCAGATGGATACCGAGAACCCCGCCCTTCCGCTCCGCTCCGCCAACGCCATCACCGCCGACGTGCATTACGGGCATAAAATCGAGGGCGACACCAATCAGCAGACCGTCGACGCTGTCTACACCCTCCGCGCCGCCACCCCCGGCCTCGGTTCCGACTACTCCTATTCGCGCCACTTCGTCACTCTCCGCTACCAGTTCAAAGCCGGAAAGCAGACCGCGTCCGACGAACTTATGGCAGGCGCCATCACCGGTCAGGCTCCGCTCTTTGAACGCTTCTGTGCTCGGCAGCAGTTCCACGCTGCGCGGCTGGGACCGCTACGCAATCGACCCCCTCGGCGGCACCCGCATCGTCCACAACTCCCTCACCTGGGGCTACCAGTTGGGCGAAGGCACCGCGGAAGTTTTCTACGATGCCGGCGCCTTCTGGAACGGCAGCCGGCCATCGCCGCTGCGGCATTCTCTCGGAGCGCGCTACCGCCAGGGCATTTTCTTCATGACGATGGCCTTTCCCGTCATCGAAGGACGCATCGCCCCCGTATTTATGGCAGGTATGAACTATTGACGCCGCCGCTTGCCATCCCGATTCTCTTCGCACCTGGCATTGCCTTGCTCTGCGCCGTCACCTGCGCCCTCGCAGTCACGGTCGCCCCACCCCGTCTCCTCGTCCACCTCGACGGCGATTTCCTCCACATCTCCGCGCCCACACCTGAACTTCCTCTCCGGCAAACCGCTCGAACGCCTGAAAGACGGCGCCTCCGTCGCCTTCATCGGCCAGCTCAGCATTTCCGAAGCCCCCAACGCCGTTTACGCCCGACGCCCGCTCCGTCGCCCGCTTCGCCTTCAGCTACGACATCTGGGAAGAGCAGTTCTCCGTCACGCGCGATCGGCGAACGCCCGATCGCGGCGCACCGTCTCGCATCTTTCCGCCGCAGGCCGCCGAAAACTGGTGCCTCGACAACCTGACCATCGACCGCGCTCTGCTCCCGCCCGCCGACCGCCCCTTCTACGTTCAGCTCGACCTGCGCGCCGAAGATCCCGCGCGACCAGCTCGGCATCATCGGCGATCCCGGCATCAACATCACCCGTCTGATCGAAATGTTCAGCCGCCCCGTGAAAACCGCGCAGCCCCGCTGGCTGCTCAACAACGGCCCCTTCCGCCTGGCGGACCTGAAGCAAAGCGAGCCACGGGTGAGCCTGCGCACCCGGCTGGCGCTGGTCTTCGTTGCCGCCACGCTGGTGCCGCTCGGCGCCACCCTCTGGCTGACGTCGCATCCTGCTCGACCAGAGCCTGCGCGCCCGTCGACCAGCTTTCCAGGCGTCTCGCGCTCGCTCGAAAAGACCGGCCGCGAATACTACCAGCAGGCCCGCGAGCAACTGAGGCCGACGCCATCGCCGGCCAGACCGCCCCCACGCACTTCCTCGCGCCGCTCGCTGCCGCCCCTGAAGAGGAATTCTGGAACAGCGACGAACCCGAACGTTTCGCCCTCGCCGGCGACGGCGGCTCTCGCCTCATCTACCTGCGCCGCACGCCGCGACGGCGTCAGCGTCTGGGAGCGCCCCCTCGCCATCCGCATGCAGGACCTCTCGAGCGAGTACAGCCAGGCCCGCCGCACCGTATCGCGTCGATCTGCGCCGCGGCTTCCTTCGCCGCCTGGGTCTGTCCTTGCCGCGGTCATCTGGATCGTCGCTCTTGGCGCTGGTCTGGCTCGTCGCGACGCGCTTCAGCCGCCCCATCGTCAATCTCACGCAGGCGCTGAAAAGCCTGGCCGCCGGCAATTTCCGCATCCGCGTTCCCAACGAACGCACCGACGAAATCGGCCTCGCCACCGACGCCTTCAACCGCACCGCCTGCGCAGCTGGAACAGAACCGCGACCGCCTCGTCTATCTCACGCAGCTCGCCAGCTGGCAGGTGCTGGCGCGCAAGATGGCGCACGAGGTGAAGAACTCCCTCACGCCCATCCGCCTCACCGTGGAAGAGATGGTCGCCCGCGCACGACGAACCCAGCCCCGAAGGCCGACGCGCCTTCCTCGACCAGGCCGCCGCCATCGTCGTCGATGAAATCGAATCGCTCGAACGCCGCATCCGCGCCTTTTCCGAATTCTCGTCCGAACCGCCGGTCTGCCCCGAGCCGCTCGACATCCACGCCCTCGTCGAAGAGCGCATCGCCTTCCTGAAAGCCGCGCATCCCGAAGTCCGCTACGCCGTGCAAGCCGCCGGCCAACACGCCCAGCGCGCTGGCCGATCAGGATCTGGTGAAAGGCATTCTGGTCAACCTGCTCGAGAACGCGGCCGAAGCCGCGGGCGAAGGCGGCCAGATTCTGGCCCGAGTAGCGCCGCATCGACGACCGCGTCGCCATCGAAGTCCACGATTCCGGCCCCGGCCTGAGCGAACTCGCCCGCAAATCCCTCTTCCAGCCCACCATCTCTTTCAAGAAACGCGGCATGGGCCTCGGCCTTTCCATCGCCCGCAAAAGCGCCCTGCTTTCCGGCGGCGACATCCTGCTGATCGCCGGCGAACTCGGCGGCGCGGGCTTCCGCGTTCTGCTCCCCACAGGCTAACGACCACAATGCCCATCATCGCCGCATCCTGGTCGTTGACGACGAAGAGAACATCGGCCGCTCCCTGCGCATGATCCTCGAGCGCGAAGGCTATCAGGTCAACGCCGTCCGCTCCGCCGCCGAAATGCGCGCCTTCCCCGAACGCGCCCGCATGGACCTCTTTCTGCTCGACGTGCGCCTGCCCGACGCCAGCGGCATCGATCTGCTGCGCGAACTGCAGGCCGCCGAAATCACCGCGCCGGTCATCATGATCTCCGGCCACGCCACCATCGCCGACGCCGTCGAAGCCACCCGCGCCGGCGCCTTCGACTTCCTCGAAAAGCCGCTCGGCCGCGATCGCGTGCATGGTCGCCGTCAAGAACGCGCTCGAACAGGGCACGCTCAAGCAGGAGAACAAGCGGCTGCGCGAGGCCGTCGGCCCCGGCACCCGAAGATGATCGGCGCCAGCCCCGCCTTCCAGCGCGCGGTCGAGCAGGCCACCATGGCCGCGCGCTCCGACGCCCGCGTGCTGCTGATCGGCGAATCCGGCACCGGCAAGGAACTGCTCGCCGCGCACATCCACGCCGCCAGCCCCTTCGCAGCCGGCCCGTTCGTGAAGGTGAACTGCGCCGCCATTCCCGGCGAGCTGATCGAAAGCGAACTCTTCGGCCACGAGAAAGGCTCCTTCACCGGCGCCACTTCCATGCGCCGCGGCAAATTCGAACTGGCCGACAACGGCACCCTGTTCCTCGACGAAATCGGCGACCTGCATGCCAACTCCCAGGCCAAGCTGCTGCGCGTCCTGCAGGAAGGCGAGTTCCATCGCGTCGGCGGCGAGCAGACCATCCGCGTCACCGTGCGCGTGATCTCCGCCACCAACCGCGATCTGCACGCCATGGTGGCGCAGGGCAAGTTCCGCGAAGATCTCTACTACCGCGTCAGCGTGGTGCCGATCCGCGTGCCCGCGCTGCGCGAGCGCCCGCAGGATATCCGCCGCCATGGCGCAGTACTTCCTCGACGATTTCTGCGCCCGCAACGGCTTCCGCCACAAGAGCTTCGACCCCGAAGTCTGGGACGCCTTCGAAGGCTACTCCTGGCCGGGCAACGCCCGCGAACTGCGCAACGTGGTCGAGCGCATGGCCATCCTCTCGCCACGGCGACGTACTGACCGCAGCCGCCATCCCGCTCGAACTCGAAACTGCAGCGGGACACCGGCCCGCGCTCGAGCGTGCAGGAAGCCCGCGAATCCGCCGAGCGCGAGCACGTCCTGCGCGCGCTCGAAGAGTCGAGCTGGAACGTCTCCAGCGCCGCCCGCGCCCTTGGCATGGAGCGCACCAACCTGCACAAACGCATCCGGGCACTCGGCCTCGCCCGAGGCAAGTGAAGCGAAGTCTCGAACCGGAGTTGATGGATTCGCCGGACGTCGCAGGTCCCGTCCTCGGCAACTTCCACCGCGATCTGCACCGCATCCACGGTCTGCTCGGAACCTTCCCAACCATCGAGCGTTTCCTGCGCAAAGATCCGCTCGCCCGTGCGCAGAGTCCTCGATATCGGCTGCGGAGGCGGTGCGCTGCTTGAGTTATCTCCGCGAAAGCGATGGGCGTCGAAGTCATCGGCGTGGACCGCAACCCCGGCCAGAACGCCGCCATCCCGATCGTCGCCGCGAACGCCGTCACCGATCCCCTGCCCGAAGCCGATGTCGCTATTTCATCTCTGATGGCGCACCACCTGACGCCCGAAGAGAACATCGCGCTGATCCGAAACGTAGCCCGCTCCTGCCGCCGCTTCATCATTCTCGACCTGATCCGCCACCCGGTCCCGCTCGTCTTCTTCACCATCTTTATCTGCCGCGTAATTGGAAAGGAAGCCGCGGTGGACGGTAGGCAATCCATTCGAAGAGCCTTCACCCCGCCCGAGTTCTCCGCGCTCGTCGCCGAAGCCCTCGCCGGCACCGGCGCCACCGCCGAAACCGACATCCCCCGCTTCCTCTCAAGGCAAATCACAGACATCCGCTGGCCCGACAACCTGACCGACCATATCAACGATGAAGATCGCCGCCGCTTTCATGAAGGACAAGCCTGGTTCGCGCAGCGAGGTGGCAGCGGTATTCCGATGAACGATGTGCTCGCCGAATTGGGCGTAAGGCCCGACGACTTCCCGCGAACACCAACATCCGGGCAATGATCCCTCAGGAGATCGGACGGCGCTTACGTAATTCGTCTGCGTCGCCGAGATCTTTCGGCCGGCCAGTCGATTCCTTATTCCGAATTAGATCGTCAAGTCCGAGGAAGAACACGGGTATCCCGTCGATCAGACCGGGAACTCTGTGCGCCCACGCGTCCTCGAAACCCAATCCCGAAATCGATGTAATCAAATCGATGCGATGCGGCGGCATCCCGAGTTGAACGACCTCGCCCGGCCGGGTGAAATCCGCAGCTGTCAGGTCGAGTCCGCCAAATCCAAATTGCGCGATTGCCGAAACAACGGCCAGAGCGTTATCCGGGTCAGGACGCACCAAAATGTCTATATCGCCCGTAAACCGGGGATAGCCGTGCCACGCGACGGCAAACGCGCCGACGACCAGATAATCAACTTTGCTCGAATTTAGTAATTCGACAAACTCGCGCAAATCCCTGTTCAGCCGCATCGGTAAACCATTGTTCCTGAAGCTGGAGAACCAGATCGATCCGCTGTTCCGGCGAGAGTTTCATCGACGCCTCTATCTCCGCTGCGTCTGCCTCCGCGAAGCTATCGAACTTCCGAATCACTTTCTCCATCCCGTTCATTATCGCGCGAGATCTGCCGTAGGTCCCGGTGGCCCTATCCCCGCTTTAACAGCCCCACCAAACTGGCAAACTCCGCCGCCTCATCCGTAATGACCCCCATCGCCTGCGCCTTCAAATCCATCAAATTTTCGCTATCAGTATCGTCCAGTTCATCGCTCGCAACGCTCAGCGCCGCCTGAAACCGAAAATACCTGCCATCCCCCCGCACATCCGGCAGCATCTGCCGAAGTTGATAATTTGTGGCCTTCCCGATCCCGTCGAACACCACATCGAGGATCGGCTTTGCCCACTGCAGCATCCCCCATCCCTTCGCCTCCTGATACTGAATAGGCCGGGTATGCTCGCCCGTTCCCAGCGAAACCAGCAACACATCTGCCTCCGGGTCCGCAGCTCTCACATCGGCCAAAGCGCACATCCCCGGATCGTTCGCGAACACCCCGCCATCCACCAGCGCCCACGTCTTCCCGTCCCCCGACGTGATCCGCTCGGGCGAAAAATAGGTCGGAGCAGCCGATGAACACCGCGCCACTTCCCACAACGGAAAGTCGTTCTGCAGCGGCGAAGCCTTCGCACGGCTCGTCCTGAAAAACCACGGCGCTCTCTGCTGGATCTCATAAGAACAGACCAGAATTTCCTTGAGCGTATCCTTCAGCCGCGCATCCCCCAGATACTTTTTGAGCACCGACTCGATCCCGCTGTCCGGATACTTCGGCCCTGTTGCACCACCCAGATCCCCGATATTTCGCAGGAAAGACTTGTGAAAAATCACCGGCCCTTCGTTGACATATATATCCACCATCTCGGCCGCGCTGTACTTCGGCTTCCCCCCCGCGTCCGGCACGGTAAGCATCGTGGCCAGCAGCGCCCCGGTCGATGTCCCGGCAATCACGTCGAACATCTCCGCAATCGGCTTCCCCGTCCGCTGCTCGAGTGCGGCGAGAATTACGGCGGGAATGATGCCCCTGATCCCGCCTCCGTCGATCGCGAGAATGCGAATCTGGGTCACACCGATTTCGGAACTATTTGCCGTCATATTTGAATAACTTACCAGCATCCGGAAAAAACTGCGCGCTCAACGCGGGGTACTGTTCGATCGGATATGGAACCGAATCGAATCTCAATCGCTCAACAATGCCTCGCTCTTACTGGCTGCCTCGAAACCTCCTCGCCCGTCCCGGACTGCTACGGACGCATCGCCGGAGACTTTGACGGCATGGGTCTCAGCTACGGGGTCCTGCAGTGGAACATCGGGCAGGGCACCATGCAGGTGCTTCTCTCAGACATGTTCGCCGCGCACCACGATGTCGTTGCATCCATTTTTGGCGATCGGGCTGCCCCGCTCGTGGCAATGCTGACTCAGCCCCGCGCCGCTCAACTCGCGTGGGCACGGTCCATTCAGGACGCCCATCACAATGTGTACGAACCCTGGAAAACAGCGTTCCTCCGCCTCGGCGCCACCCCCGAATTTCAGGCCATTCAACTCGCTCACGCCGAAAGAATTCATCAAAAGGCGTGGGGACTGTGTAAGCGATTCGGTGTGACTTCCGAGCGCGCGCTTGCTCTCATGTTCGACATCTGCGTACAGAACGGGTCCATCGCTTCGGATGTCGAAACGAAGATTCGCGCCGACTTCGCCACCTTTGCGGCTGACGACGAACTCGCAAAGCTTCGCTCCATCGCCAATCGCCGCGCCGAAGCCGCGAACCCCCGTTTCATCGAAGACGTTCGCGCCCGAAAGCTCACCATCGCCGACGGACACGGCAAGGTACACGGAATTCAGTACGACCTCGAGCGCCAGTTCGGCATCCGCCTGCTCCCGGTCGCCGCCTGAAATGGCTTTGTTTTTTCACGTGCCCCGATCGTCAGTTCGCGACCGGCCGCGATCCCAATGGCTACAGACGGCCCGCAACCCGCGACCTCCCCGAAATGGGTTTGTTTTTTCACGTCCGCGCCTCGCCGAAGTGCAGGACGGAGCCCCGATTTTCCCGACCCGCAAACAAGACGCCGTCCACAAATGGGTTCGTTTTTTCGAAACTTCGATTACCTGCACCTCGGGACAGCACCCGCGAACGGCAAGCCGAGACCTTTTCAAATGGGTTTGTTTTTTTCGCACCCGGCACGACCCAGCCAACGGACAGACGGACGGCAACCGCGAACCTGCCCGAAATGGGTTTGTTTTTTCAAGCCCGTGCCTGGCCGAAGTGCAGGACGGAGCCCACGTTTTCCCGACGACGCCGTCCACAAATGGGTTCGTTTTTTCGAAACTTCGATTGCCCAACCTCAGGACAGCGCCCGCGAACGGCAGGTCGAGGCATCCTCAAATGGGTTTGTTTTTTCGCACCAGGCACGACCCAGCCAACGGACAGCCGGCCCTCAACCCGCGACCTGCCCGAAATGGGTTTGTTTTTTCACGCCCGTGCCTGGCCGAAGCGCAGGACGGAGCCCTCGTTCCGCCGACGGGGCCGTCCACAATGGGTTCGTTTCTTTCGAAACTTCGATTGCCCTGCCTCAGGACAGCGCCCGCCACGCAACAATCGGAGGCCATCTCAAATGGGTTTGTTTTTTCGCACCGGCAATCGGCTCAGGTTCACGCACCGCAAACCGGAGCCGCCTGAAATGGGTTCGTTTTTTCAACCAGCCCGCTTACTTCTTCAGCTCGTCGAGCGTAGTCTCGCCGAGACACAGCCGCTCCGCCTGCAAAAACGTCAGCGCAACACCGCCGACCCGAAGTTTCGTATACCCCTCGTCCGCAAACAAATCAACCGGACCGAAGCGCCGCTCGAGGCACCGGACCAGTTGCTCCATATTGAGCGGGCGCGGAATATCCATCTACTTCGTTTGTGCCTGCTGCTGCTCTTTTTCACCCAGCAAAGGGTCGGTCGCGGACGCCGGTTCCTGGCCGTTATGCTGATGAATCGCCATGCTCTGGTCCGAGAAATAAGTGTGGTTGCCCGACGTCCCGAACTGCGTCGGAACGGCCGTCAATGCGTAACCGGTCGGAGTCGGCCGCCAGCATGAACTTGAAGCCGCCCTTTTCACCTGCCGCGAGTTCCTTATCGATCAATTCCGCGCCGTTCGCGCTCGGCGTGCCGCTCGTCGGCGGTCCGAGCTGCGTCAGCGACGTCGCATACGTCCGTACTGAGAGTAATACTGGGTTTCCGCCGTGTGGATCGTCGTGATCGCCTTCACTGCCGCCATCTCCTGCGCGTACGTTCGCGCGTTGGTCAGCTTCGGCAGCGCAACCGCCAGAATAATCAGGATGATCGCGATGACGATCAGCAGCTCGATCAGCGAAAAGCCAGCTTTGCGGCGGCGCTTTCGGTGCAGTGGAAACATAGGCTCCCTTCTAATTTATGACGACTCGCGACGCGAAGCGTTGAACGAATCGGCGCGCTGGCCTGTCGTCCAGCAGTTGCAGCCGCCGCAGGAAACGCGGCAAGCAGGCTCAGCCGCAATGCGTTCGGCCCGTCCGAAAGCGCCTTTTCCGGGTCATCGTGTACTTCCACGAAAATGCCCGCAACCCCCACCGCGACCGCAGCCGACGCCAGCGGCTCGATAAACTGCGGCTGCCCGGACGACTGTCCGCCCCCGCCGCCCGGCAACTGCACGCTGTGCGTGGCGTCGAACACCACCGGCCAGCCCGCGTCCGCCATGATCTTCAGCCCGCGCATATCCACCACCAGATTGTTGTAGCCGAAGGACGAACCCGCGCTCGGTCAGCACCACCTGGCGTGTTGCCGGTGGAGGCCACCTTCTCCGCCGCGTGGTGAATGTCGTGCGGCGCCACGAACTGGCCCTTCTTGATGTTCACGATGCGGCCCGTCCTGCCCGCCTCGAGCAGCAGATCGGTCTGCCGGCACAGGAACGCCGGAATCTGCAGGATATCCACCGCTTCCGCCGCAGCGCTCGGCCTGCGCACGGTTCATGAATGTCGGTCAGGATCGAAAAGCCGCTGCTTTCGCAGATCGCCCAGAATCCGCAGCCCTTCCTTCAGCCCGGTCCGCGATAGCCCTGCACGCTGGTGCGGTTCGCCTTATCGAACGACGCTTTGAACACATAAGAGAACCCTGAGCGTGCGCGCGCACTGTCGCAATCGCGTCCGCCATGCGGTGAACGTGCTCTTCGCTTTCGATCACGCACGGGCCGGCCATCAGCACCAGCCGCGACGGGTTCGAGGAAGTCTTCGAACTGAAATGCTCACGCCTGGTATTCCGGCTCCGGCAGCAGCGGCGCCTCGCTCATCGCCATGCCGGTGCGCCCGGTACTTGCACGCCGCCGCCACAAACGCGCTGAACAGCGGATGCGGTTCCAGCGGCTTCGACTTGAACTCCGGATGGAACTGGCAGCCGAGGTAATACGGATGATCCTCGATTTCGCAGATCTCGACGTAGTACCGTTCGGCGTCTCGCCCGTGATCCGCAGGCCCGTGCGAAGTCAGCATCTCTTCGAACTCGCGGTTGAATTCGAACCGATGCCGGTGCCGTTCGCTGATCTCCGTCGCGCCGTACGCCTTTTGCGCGAAACTGCCCGGCTTCAGCACGCAGGGCCACGCGCCCAGCCGCATCGTGCCGCCCAGTTCGTCGATGCCCTTCAGTTCCCGCAGTTTGTAAATCACGCGCTGCGGAGTCGCCGGATCGAACTCGGTGGAATTCGCTTCCGCCAGCCCGCAGACATTGCGCGCATACTCGATCACCATGGTCTGCATGCCGAGGCAGATTCCGAAATACGGCACCTTTCTGCACCCGCGCAAATTCGATGGCGTTGATCATGCCCTCGATGCCGCGCTTGCCGAAGCCGCCCGGCACCAGAATGCCGTCGTACTCCTCCAGTTCGCGCTCCAGCTTGCCCTTCTCGAAGCTTTCCGCCTCGATCCAGTGGATGTTGCACCTTCACGTTGTGCGCAATGCCGCCGTGCAGCAGCGCTTCCTTCAGGCTCTTGTAGGAATCCTCGTACTCGACGTACTTGCCGACCAGCGCGATATCCACTGCATCGCGCGGGATTCTGCATGCGGTGCAGCATCGCGGCCCATCTCTCCAGATCGCGCGGACCGGTGGCATCCAGATGCAGATGCCGCAGAATGATCTCGTCCACCTTCTCTTCCGCGAACACCAGCGGCATTTCGTAGACCGAACTGACGTCCCTCGCCGTGATCACCGCGTCCGGATCCACGTCGCAGAACAGCGCGATCTTGTCCTTCATGTCAGCCGGCAGGAACCGCTCGGCGCGGCAGAGCAGAATATCGGGCTGAATACCGATCGCGCGCAGTTCCTTCACGCTGTGCTGCGTCGGCTTGGTCTTCAGTTCCTGCGCGGCATTGATCCAGGGCACCAGCGTCACGTGGACGAAGATGCAGTTCTCGCGGCCCACCTCATGCCGCACCTGGCGGATCGCTTCGAGAAACGGCAGCGATTCGATATCGCCCACCGTGCCGCCGATCTCGCAGATCACCACGTCCACTTCGCCCGACAGCTTCTTGATCGCGGCCTTGATTTCGTTGGTGACGTGCGGAATCACCTGCACGGTCTTGCCCAGATAATCGCCGCGCCGCTCGCGCTGAATGATCTGTTCGTAGATGCGCCCGCTGGTCAGATTGTTGGCGCGGGTCAGATGGCGCATGCGTGAAGCGCTCGTAGTGGCCGAGGTCGAGATCGGTTTCCGCGCCGTCGTCGGTGACGAACACTTCGCCGTGCTGGAACGGGCTCATGGTGCCGGGGTCGACGTTCAGATAGGGATCGAACTTCTGCAGCGATACCTTCAGCCCGCGGCTTTCCAGCAGGCAGCCGATGGACGCCGCCGCGATGCCCTTTGCCCAGCGAGGAAACCACGCCGCCGGTCACGAAGATATATTTAGCCATTAGCCACCTCTTCGCTGAACGGCCGCCTGCCCGGCTCGAATCAAGCGCTGCACCCGCTCCAGATCGGCCGGCGTATCCACGCCCAGCGATTCGTATTCGGTTTCCACCACGCGAATTTTAAAGCCGTTTTCAAGCGCCCGCAATTGCTCCAGCCTTTCCGCCTGTTCCAGCGGACCCACCGGCAGATCCGGAATAGCGCAGCAGAAAATCGCGCCGGTAAACGTACAGGCCGATATGTTTGTAGTGAGTCACCGCGTCCGCCGTCGCGCGGATAACGGAATCGTGGAGCGCGAAAAATAGATCGCATTCTCAAACCGGTCCGTCACCACTTTCACCACGTTCGGATCGCCGATCTCGCGCGGATCTTCGATGCGCTTCTTCAGCGTGCCCATCGGAATCGCAGGCTCTTCGAGCAGCGGCAGCACGGCGGCGTCGATCGCGGCGGGATCGATCAGCGGTTCGTCGCCCTGGATGTTCACCACGAAGTTCCGCATCCTCGTATGCCGAGGCCACTTCGGCCACGCGGTCGGTGCCGGAAAGGTGGTCGCTCGCGCGTCATCTGCACACGGGCGCCAAAACGCCGCGCCTCGTCGTAAATCCGGCTGTCGTCCGTGGCGATAATTACGCTGCCGAGGTAGCGCGCCATGCGACACGCGCTCGTACACATGCTCCAGCATGGTGCGGGAATCGAGTCGGGCCAGGGCTTTTCCAGGGAAACGAGAGGATGCGTACCGGGCTGGGATTACGCCCAGGATTTTGCGGTGCACACGCGATCTTACCATGACGGCCTTTGCTAGACTCCAGGCAGAAAGGGAAGCACTGAGATGCGATCCCGCCGTGATATCTTATTTGCTCGTCGCTGCTCGCTGCGACCGCGCACTCTTCGCGGGCGAGCCGACCTGACGGAAGTGCCGGTCACTATCGTGCCGCGCCCAAAGCTCGGCGAGCAGCCTGCCGCCCCGCTGCCCAAAGCGAATATCCGGGTCGATACCAACGTTGTACTGATTCCCGGTCACCGTTACCGATCCGCTGAACCGCTTTGTCACCGGTCTCGATCAGGAAGTCTTCGATGTTTTCGAAGACAAAATGAAGCAGAAGATCGTTTCGTTCGGCAGCGAAGACGCGCCGCTTTCCATCGGAATCGTTTTCGATACCAGCGGCAGCATGGGTCCGAAACTGGAAAAATCCCGCCAGTCCGTTGCCGAGTTTTTCAAGACCGCCAATCCCGAAGACGAAGCATTTCTGGTCGAATTCAACGACCGGCCCGAGCTGGTAACGCCGCTCACCCACAACCTTGAAGAGATTCAGAACCGGCTCACTTTCACGCAGTCGAAAGGCCGCACGGCGCTGCTCGACGGTGTACTGCTGGCGCTGCGCACGATGAAAAAGGCGCACAATCCGCGCAAGGCTCTGGTCGTCATCTCCGATGGCGGCGATAACAGCAGCCGCTATACGGAATCCGAACTCAAGAATTTTGTGAAAGAAGCCGATGTCCAGATTTACGCCATCGGAATCTATGAGCCGATGTCGTCGCGCGGCCGCACGCCGGAAGAACTTTCCGGTCCCGGCCTGCTGACCGATATCTCGGAACCGACCGGCGGCCGGCATTTCGTCGTGGAAAATCTGAACGAACTGCCGGATGTGGCGGCAAAAATCGGAATCGAACTGCGCAACCAATACGTCCTCGGTTACAGCCCGAGCAACGCGGCGCGCGACGGCAAATATCGGAAGGTTCAGGTTAAGATAATTCAGCCGCGCGGTCTGCCACAGCTTCATGCCTTCTGGAGAACCGGCTACTATGCGCCGACGCAGTAAACAGTTTTCAATAGCAGCGTTTCTGACCGGGGCGGCTTTCGTGGTCGCCCCTTTCGTTGTCTCGGGCACAAGCGAAACCTCCAGTCAAGGCAGATACCCCGGATGCCGGGCGAGCCGATCTTTTCGTCGGAAACGCGCCTGGTTCCGCTGAACGTTACGGTGACCGATAAGGGCGGGCACCTGGTCACCAACCTTCCGCAAAGCGCCTTTCAGGTGTTTGAGAACGGCGTCGCCGCAGCAGATCAAAGATCTTCAAGCGCGAAGATGTTCCGGTTTCGCTGGGCCTGATCATCGATAACAGCGGCAGCATGCGCGACAAACGGCAGGCGGTGGAATCCGCCGCGCTGGCGCTGGTGCGCGATTCCAATCCGCAGGACGAGGTTTTCATCGTCAACTTCAACGACGAAGCCTATCTGGACGCCGATTTCACCAGCGACATCAAGGAAATGGAGCAGGGCCTGACCAAGATCGATTCCCGCGGCGGCACGGCCATGCGGGACGCCATCCGCATGTCGATCGATCACCTGAAGGAAAAGGCCAAGCGCGACAAGAAAGTCATCCTGGTCGTGACCGATGGCAACGACAACGCCAGCGCCGTGTCGCTCGAAGCGCTGGTCCGGCAGGCGCAGCAGGACGACGTCCTGATCTACGCCATCGGCCTTCTGAGCGAGGAAGAAAAGAAGGAAGCCAAGAAGGCCAAGCGCGCGCTGGACCTGCTGGTCGAAAGCACCGGCGGACAGGTTTTCTATCCAAAGGACGTGTCGGAAGTGGAGAAGATCGCGCACGAAGTCGCGCACGACATCCGCAACCAGTACACGATCGCTTACACGCCCACCAACCAGGCGCTCGACGGGTCTTTCCGTCAGGTGAAGGTAGTCGCCAAGGGCGCGGGCAACCCGATCGCCCGCACGCGCCTCGGCTACTACGCGGTCAAAGACAAAGCGCCCGTCAACTCATCGAAAAAGTAGAGGGCAAACGTGATCCGAACGGCTCTGCGTCTGACGAAGGGCTACCGGCTGCGCCCCTGGCGGAGCCCTTACCTTAGATGGCGCATCGAAACGTGGTCCGGCATCGAAGCCGATTCAATTACGCGCGAAATCTTTCTCGGCTTTATATGGCGGCACAGATCGGAATTATTGCGGTATTTACGCTGGGCTTCGAACGAGGGCAAATAAAATGAGAGGAGCCGGGTCGGAGGTCCCGTGCTCCTCTCGCTTCGGAGGATGCTACTAATTGATTTCAGTATCCTCCTTTATTTATTACTGACATATAGCTTATTTACGGTATATTACAGCTCATCGGTAGGAGTCGACACTTGTAGTCATGGGGCTTTCGCGTACTTCAGGCGAGATAACGCAGGGTAGTATTACGCGCGTCCTGGTAATTGGGTTCGCGCTCGTGATCGTTCTGCTGGTTTTTGGCGGTAGCATCGCCATTCATAACATTACTTCTATTCAGACGAACGCGGTGAAGCTTGTGAGAGAACAGCGCGTCACGCGGCATTTGATTCAGGATCTGCAGGACGAACAGCAGACGTTAAGCGCGGTTTTTTACTCGATCACCGGCGACCCGGATGCTGCCGATCCGCAAACCATTTCGAAACGGCTGAACGAAACCGATGCCGCGCTGCAGCGGATGGAGGCCGAGGCCGCTCCGGTCGGCGAACAGCGGGTGCTCTGGGGCGAACTGCATCAGGCCTCGCACGCTTTCGGGGCCGAGGCGCGGCGGCTGTTCAAGGAACAGAACCCCGCCGCCGTCCGGTCGCGCGACCTGTTTCGATTGCACGAGCAGGTGATCTCGATCATTTCCCGTCTGGTGGGACAGGGCTTCGCGCGCGTCACGCAGGCAGAAGCGGAGATCGGCCTAAGTGCGACGGTGTTTAACCGGGAATCGCTGGCATTGCTGCTTTCGACCATGACGCTCGCCCTGATTTGCAGCATATTCACGGTCGGAATGACTCGTAAACTATTCCGGAAAATGGCCTGGCAGGAAGGCGAACTCGCCCAGGTCTCTTGGCAAATGCTGGCCGATCAGGAATCGATTGCCCGGCGTTTTTCCCACGAATTGCATGACGAACTCGGGCAGGTCTTAGCGGCGGTGAAGTCGAATCTGGCGGCGATCCCGCGCACACCCGCCAACACCGGGCGCCTGATCGACACAACGAAGCTGGTGGATGACGCGATTGGCAACGTCCGGCAGCTCTCGCAGTTGCTGCGCCCCATGATTCTCGACGACTTCGGGCTCGACGCCGGCCTCAACTGGCTTTGCGAAGGCTTCATGCAGCGCACCGGAATCCGGGTGGATTATCAGTCAAACCTGCATTCGAGGCTGACAGACACGACCGAGACGCATCTGTTCCGAATCGCCCAGGAAGCGCTCACGAACGTCGCTCGGCACTCGGGCGCGACCAGGGTCACGGTGACACTGCACGCATCGGGAGAAGATATCCGGCTGACCATCACGGATAATGGGAAAGGGATAGAAAACCTCGGGGATCGGTCGATGCCCAGTCTTGAACGACCGAGCCTTGGAATGGCCGGAATGCGCGCACGGGCGCGTTCGGCCGGTGGGATGTTTCGTGCATCCAGACCGGAGACCGGCGGCCTGACACTCGAAGCGACAATACCTATTTCGGAACTGGACAAAAGAGAGGAAAATGAACCGCATCCGAATTATGCTGGCTGACGACCACAGTGTCGTGCGCCAGGGCTTTCGCGCCATCCTTTCGCAGCAGGCTGACATGCAGATTGTCGGCGAAGCATCGAACGGCCGTGAGGCGATGAGCCTTGCGGAGGAACTGAAACCGGACGTGATCGTAATGGACGTGGCGATGCCTGAACTGAACGGCATCGAAGCCGCGCGCCGTCTGGGAACGTCGATTCCGAATACGCGCGTGCTTGCGCTGAGCATGCACAAAGACTCGGTGTATGTACGAGAGATGCTGAAGGCGGGCGCGCGCGGCTATCTGCTGAAAGACGCGGGTGAGCACGATCTGCTCGAAGCGGTGAGGGCGGTGGCGCGGGGTGGCGAATACATCAGCCCTTCCGTGCAATCGGCGCTCGACAGCCGCTACAAGATGCACGGCACCACCCCGCTCGATTTGCTGACCAGCCGCGAACGCGAGGTGCTGCAGCTGATCGCTGAAGGCAAGACGAACAAGGAAGTGGCGGTGGGCCTGAACATCAGCGTGTTCACGGTGGATGCGCACCGGGGCCGCATCATGGAAAAGCTCAACGTGCATAACGTGAACGAGCTTGGTGCGGTTCGCGGTTCGGAACGGCCTGGTCGATTAGGGTGTGGAGGGCGGCTTGTCGCCGAGCCGCTTCAGAAAGTCTGTGAACTCGCCTTCGGGCGGTTTTTGCAGCTTGTCCAGTTCGGCTTTCTCGCGCTGCGCATCGGCTGTTCGCCCGGCGTTTCGATAGGCCAGCATCAGGTTGTAGTGGGCGATTTCTCCGCGCGGCTGAACTTTCACTGCCTTTTCGAGCAGCGTTATCGCGTCGTTGTATCTCTTCGCATCCGACCGCAGCTTCGCGACGGCGATGAGCGCTTCAGGGAAGTCGGGCCGCAGTTCGGCGGCCTTTTCGAAATGCGCAGCCGCTTCGGCCTTCTTCTGCTGAGAGGCGAGAATTTGCGCGACCTGATATTCGGCGACGGCGTCAGCGGGATTCAGTTTCAGTTCGATCTCGAACTGTTCGCGCGCCTGCTCCAGCGCCGCTGGATCGTGCGACTGCTGGAGCAGCGCGCGCCCGAGACGGTAATGCAGGTCAATGCCTTTCGGGTTCTTCGCGATCGCCTTGCGATATTCGGCAATGGCTTCGGTGTATTTTCCCTGTGTTTCGAAGACTTCGGCCGAGAGCTGGTCCACGCGATATGAGGATGGCGCCTTCTGGTACATGCGGTAAATGGCATCGTTCCAGGCCTTCATGTGGAAGTTAGCCGAGACGTAAAGGACGTCCGGATCGGCGGGAAAATCCTGTTCCAGACGGGTGATGACGGGCGCTGCCGCCGAAAATTGTTTAGCCGCGATGCGGCATTGGACCAGCGCGAGGCCGGTGTTCCGGTCCGGTTTGCTGTTGAACAGGCGCTGCAGTTCCGGGATGGCGGCATCGCAGTGGCCGGTGGTTGCCAGCGTGACCGCGTTCTGCGCGTAGAGCGCGGGCGCGAGCAGCAGCGCGAAAAGCTTAATGCCCGGCATCGTCCGTCATCAATCCCAGGTTCCCGAACCTGCCCCGGTCGGAGGCGTCAAAGTAGCGGAAACTCAGCACGGGCGGCGCTCCGGGCGCAAATAAGACCGGCGGGTTGAGGCGCTCGGACTGCGACTCGGACATCGCCACGATCCGGTCCGCGCCGATATCGTCGGCGATCAGAAGAAGAAGCAGTGCGGCGAGTTTAATCATCTGCCCTCCAGTTGCGCCAAAGCTTTCGAGGCCAGCTCGCTTGCCGGCTTCCGGTCTATCAACTCGGTCAGCACAGTTCGGGCCTGATCACGCTCGCCCATCGTAACGTAGACGCGCGCCAGATTCAGGTAAAGCTGTTCGTCGTCGGGCAGCATGCCGATTCCGTAACGAAAGGCGGCGACCGAGTCTTTCGGCTGGCCCATCTTCGCGTACAGCACTGCAAGGTTGTTAATGGCGCCGGGGTGATCCCGCTGGCACGAAATGGCGCGCTGGAACCATTGCCGCGCAGCGTTGAGATCGTTCGATTCCGCCGAGAGGATGCCGAGCTGATTGGCCGCATCGGCGCAATTGGCATCGGCAGCGAGAGCTTTTTCAAACATGCCGCGGGCGGCTGGGCGGTCATTCAGGGCGAGCAACGATTCTCCGGTGCTCACCATGGCCGGGGCGTAATCAGGGCGTATGGCGAGCACGCGGCTGAACGTTTCGACTGCGTCCGCGGGACGATTCAGCTCCTGCCTGATCCTGCCGATGGCGAGAAGCGCCTTCCAGTTGTCCGGGCGGGCTCGCAGCGTCTCTTCAAGGTACGGCAAGGCGCGCGTCGGGGTAACCGCCCCAATAGAACGCGGCGCCGAGTTTGAAGTAATTGCGCCTCGGCTCGAGATAGTATTTTCCGGGAAACGGCAGCGCGAGTTCGCGGCTGCGCGCGAGTTGCTTCAGGTCCGCCCGCATGACGGATTCAGAAGGAATGGCCGCATAAACCCGGCGCGCACGGCTCTCGTTATCAATCAGGATGGTGAGCGGAAGCTGGAACTCGCCTCGGTATTCGAAGAGATAGCGGCGGAAGAGGGAATAAGCCGCGGCAACATCCGGCTTCGAGTGCGCGGCATCGATCAACTCTATCGCGAGAGAAGCAGGCACAGCCGGCTTGTCACCCGCGTACAGGATGACAAACCCGGGGCCGGGGCGACGGTCTGGCGTGGGGACAGGCTCAATCAGCCATGTATCGGCCGGGGTGGGGGCATTCACACCAGCGATTGGGGATGCAGGATAGAGGGTGCGAGCGCGGAATGCCGTTCTGGCCGGCTGCTCAGAGCCTTCGGTCACCGTGTAGACGTAACCTGCCGCGAGACCGGTCAGATTCTGGATTTGGCCGGACGGCCAGACGATTCTGACCGAACCCGCCCGGTGGCCGAAATGCAATTGTTTCGAATGCTGAGAAAGGAACCCGCTGCCCGCCGTCACAAACTGGACCTGCCCGTTGACTTCGACGCGTGCGCCGATGCCGTCGCGGTTCGATTTATTCCCGCGAAGGCGAATCGCGATCGACGCCCGGTCTCCGGCACAGTCGTTTTGCATGGCGCGAATCTGAGGACCGCGGCGGCTCCTGAGAATGATGTCAGGCTTGCCGTCGCCGTCGAAGTCGGTCACGGCAAAGGCACGGGAATCGTCGGCGAAATCGAGTCCGCTGACACCTGAGGCGTCGCGGTAGCGGCCTTCGCGCCTGACGTAAAACACGTTCGGCTCATGACCGTTCCAGGAATAGTCTTCGCGGATAAGCTGGTTGAGACCGTTCCAGCCGTTCTCATACTCGGGTGCAACGGTTTTCGCCGACGGACTCTTCGCGACCACCTGACGCCAGAAGAAGCTGCTCAGATCTTCTTTCGAGTCGTTGGTCACCATGCCCGCTGTAATGAAGATTTCAGGGGCTCCGTCGAGATCGAAATCGAAACCGCCGGAGCCCCATGCCCAGCGGCCCATTTCAACGCCTTCGCGCGGGCTGGTTTCTTCGAAGACGTCTGTGCCCGTGTTGCGATAAAGCGAGTTGCCTTTCGAGTGCCGGCGGAAGGCTTCAGCATTCTGCGCAGCCGGTTTGAAGGCAGGGTCGGCGGTGACGCGCTGCCCGGCGGCAGTCCACATATTCGAGATATAGAGGTCGGGCTTGCCGTCGAGATCGTAATCGAACCAGGATGCGCTCATGCCCGGCCCGATGTCTTCAATTCCGGCCTTTGAAGCTTCGTCAGTAAAGTGGCCGTTGCGGTTGCGATAGAAGTTATTGCGGCCGAAGTCATTGGCGACGTAGAGATCGGGCCAGCCATCTCCGGTGGAGTCGCACCAGGCAGGAGCAAAGCTGAAGCGGTCATTGTTTTGGTTCATGCCGCTCTCTTCGGTCACGTCTTCGAAAGGCGCCGCCGTCATCGGTGAGGGCGTTGCGGAAGAGGAAGTTCGGCGGGCCGTTCTTTGCATCCTGATAGGGCGCCGGATATTGATACTGATCTTCACTCTGGAAGTAGACATAGCAGCAGAGGTAGAGATCGACGTGGCCGTCGCGGTTGTAGTCTGCGGCGGCCATGCCCGTGAACGACCCCTGAGGAGTGGTCTTGAACCGAAATGCGTCGGGGCGCTCGACGAAAACCCCGTCGCCACGGTTGATGAAGAGCAGCGGCCCTGAACCGCGCAGCACGACGAGATCCTGATGGCCCGAATTGCGGAAATCGACAAAGAGCGCGGACGTGGTCTCGTCGAGAATGCCGAGGCCGGCGCGTTCCGTTATATCGGTGGCAACGCCGTCGGGCGCGACTTTGTAGAGGCGGTTGGGAAGGCCGCCCGGCTGACAAACGTAGATTTCATCGATGCCATCGTTATCGATGTCGCCTACAGCTATTCCCTGGTTGCCGAAGACGTCAATTCCAGCGGCTGAATCGAGGCGCGCACGCCAGTATGGGTTACCCGGAAGAAGCTGGTTGCGGAAGGATTCGACCGAGCCAAAGACGTGGCTGGTGACATCGCGGAAAAACGGTTTGGGCGATGCCACTGAATCGTGTTCGAGAGGCGTGAACGCCGGCAGTTGCCACACGCCGGTGTGGTATTCGCCTTCGGTCCGGATCTCATACCGGACGCGATCACGCGCAAGGGCATAGAACCGGGAGGCGCGAATCTCAGGGCGGCGCGACGTCCACTGAGAGAGGCCGGGGGGCGCGGATTCAGCGCCTGCGAAAATTCGGACGAGCCTGTCTTCGAGCGCGAAGGCGGCCTTCTCTCCGCTGAATTCATCGCTGCCGGGTTCGATGTAACGCAGAACGGCATCGAAAGGATTGGGGCGGGCGTAATGCACCGGGAAGGCAGCGGCCCGCACGCTTTTCCAGGGAAACAGTCCGGCGGCCGCGAGGGAGCATAAAAAGCGGCGCCTGTTCATTGAACGGCGGCCTGGGCTTCTATCAGCTTCGCGTGAACAGCGCGCTGGGCGACTGCAGCATCATGTTTGCCGATCCGGTCGTAATCGCGCGCCAGCCGATAGTGCGCGGCGGCATCGGACGGCTTTAGGGCGACGGTTTTTTCGTATTCCAGCGCAGCATCGGGATAGCGCCCCATTCGATCGAGCAGGCCTGCAAGTTCCAAGTGGACCGCGGGCTGATCGCTGTTGATCGCCAAAGCCTTGCGAAGAAAACGCTCCGCTTCAACGGGCTCAACGGAGGCGACATCGAGCGCACGGGCGCGCAAAAGATAACTTCGATAGTCGTCCGGGTGCATTTTCTGGTAGGCGGCGAAGGCGGCCGATATTTCAGGCAGCCGATTCGGAACCTGGTCGAGAAACTCGCCCAGAAACAGATACGGTTGATCGATCTCCGGAGCTATTGCAATCGTCTGCAGGAATGCCGCGGCGGCATCATGGAACCTCCGTACGCCGTAGCAGGCGACTCCGAAAGCCAGTTCAAGTTGCGCGCTGTTCGGAAGGCGCTTCCGGGCAGGCTCGAGAATCTGAATGGCTTCGGCGAACTTCTGGGCATTCAGAAAAGGTTGAGCGGCCTCGAAATACAAAACGACCGCTTTGTCGCGGGCAGCGGCGTCTCGCGGGACCTTCGCCGCATACGCCTCCTGAGTTTCAGCCGCCCGGACCTGTTGGCCCGATTCGGCGTAGTAGATGGCGAGCGACTGGAGCACGGCGGGGTCATCCGGAGCAAGGGAGAACGCCTTGCCCGCGGCATCGGCAGCGTCGCTATTGCGGTGCAGCTTCCAATAGGTCTGGGAGAGCGCGACCCAGACTCTGCCGTTCGATGGCGCAAGCTTCGCTGCATCTTCGAGTCCTGCCGCGGCGGCGGGAAGCTCATTGCGGCCGAGCGCCAGCAGCCCTGCGCGGAAAGAGTCTTCAAAGGACGCAGAGGCGGCCAGAAGCAGGATGAGAGCTGGAACCACGGTCAAGAGCCATTTTACGTGTTTACGATGCGGTTTGCGTCAGGCGGCTTTAGGCAGCGCGTCTTCGGCGATGACACGGGCGCGGTGGTGCAGGACGGGAGGAGCGTCCTTTCCACAGCAGCGTTTGTACCTGATTCCGGAGTTGCAGGGACAGGGTGCGCCGCGCGGGATGTGCGGTTTTTCAGGGGTTTGAGCCGTTTTACAAAACGAACTGTCGGCTGGCTTTCGTTTCGGGGCGAGCGCGAGGCGACGTTCGTGGCCGGCAACAGCGGTGGCAACTTCTTTGTGGGTGGCAAGCCCCTGGGCAGGCGCTTCGGGCCTGATTTCGTGGCCGATGCTGCGGTTGGTTTGGAGCCTCCTCAGTTCGGCGGTGGCCTTGAGCATGACGTTCAGAGCAGTGGATACAATGCGGCCGGTATCAGGTTGTTCGCGTTGCTCACACTGTTCAAGGCGCCATGCGGCCCGTGCGATTTGCCGGAAGAGGATGTTCTCGAGAGTGGTGCCGGGTTGCAGTTCCTCGTACAGTTCGGCTGTAAGACTTTCCTGGGTGGACATAGGCTTCGGTGCTCCTTTGGCTCGTGAGTGCCTTCCAGCCAGTAAGCGCCGGACGTAAAAAATGCCAGCTCGGCGGCTGGCCTTCCCGGTCAGGAGGATAGCACAGGCTGTCAAGTTTTTTCGCGCGCTTTGGAGCTAAACTATTGAAAACACTGGAGAGCTGTTTGTGTGACCGGGGATTTTCAGATCTCGAATGCAAAAAAGTCCCCATTTGCCTGCAAATCTCGCTTTAATGTACACAAAGCCACCATGCATCGCCACCTCACAGCAGTGTTTTTTCTCCTCGGATCTTTGTTCCTGGTCCCGCTAACCGGCGCACCGCCGACGAAGAATGTGGCGCCGCGCAGCTACCCGTTGCGCACAGATCCGGTTTGCGCCGGTCAGATTCGGGTTAGCGGCTGGCTGAGCATACCGGCGGCAGGGATCAAGGTCGAGGTGAACTATCGAAGCATTCCGGTCGCCGCGCACATCGACAGGGAGACGGGCGCTTTTACAATCCTGCTGACAGAACCTCTCGAACCAGGCGCCATGAAGCTGACGCCCTCGGCGGGGAATCCGCAGGTGGTCCCGATAGCCCCGTGCTCAGGCGCCTCTGTGCAGAGCGCAAAGCCTGCGGGAGGGGCGGCGGCCAACATAGCGACCGGGAACACGGCGGAGCCGGACGGGTTGCTGCCGACTACGCTTAAACCAATTGTCGAGGGCGATTCGAAGATCACTGGCGCGGTTAAGATCGTGACGTCCCGGGTTCAGCTTTTCCGAGGGGGCAAGCCTCTGGGCATATGGAGCGTACCGGATGCAAACGGAAATTTCAGCTTCAGCGACGTAACGCCCCTGATTAATCAGGAGTTCCAGGCTGTACCGGAAGTCGGAAAGCCTTCGGGAACGGTAACGGTGGCTGGAAAGGGTACCGACCCGAAGCCGCTCGGGCCTGCCATTGTGAACCCGGCGTTCGTCCGGGACGTTGAAGTTACAGGGACGGTGCGGGGCGACTCGGGCCAGCTCACGGTTTGCATTGAGGGTGGCGGGTGTACCCTGCCTGTAGCTCCACGCGCAAACGGGACATTCAGCATTCCTGTCCCGGCGCTTGCGGCTCGTCAGGGCTTCAAGGTAACGCAGGAAAAAGGGAAAGACACGGACGTGATCCATGTGACGTCGCGTCCCGTGGTTACACGCGTTCTTAAAGGCGATAAGGCGATCCAGGGGCGGGCAATCCACAGCACGTTTGTGAAGTATTGCTGGGTGAGCAGCGCACCGGACGATGTGGCGTGCAAGAAATCGGCTGCGACAAAAACAGATGTCGCGGTGGACAGCGACGATGGGTTCCAGATTCCCTTCACAGCCACGGATCTCAAAAATATCCGGGTCAACGATAAGTTTGTGGTGGTCCAGGACGACGGAGTGACGAGCCTGCCCCAGACGATTCTCGGGCTGCCCACAGTGAAGCCGGTGAAGGCCGGTTCCAGCACCGTGGAGGTAACGGTTGCGAACGGGGAGACGCTGGTGAAACTTTGTCTCGTGGACGATACCGTTTGCCGGAACACCAAGCCGGATGCGGCATCCGCCGGTGTAGTGACCGCGACCGGAGGCAAATTCACGATTCAGCGTACGGACGCGAACGGGAAGCCGATGCTGTTCAAGGAGAACACGGCATTCGTGGTGCTCAGCGGCCCGGACCCGTCGGTGGAGAGCGCGGTGCAGGAGGTGGCCCCATCGGCGGTTTCGGCAACATTCGCCAAAGAGCTAAAGGAAGGGGACCGGGTAGTATCAGGCAACGCGCCGGGGGCCAACGGGGTGGAGATACATGTCTATCCGGTGCATAACGCGAGCCAACTCCCGATGACGCCGATGCTGCTTTCGGCTTCAGTGGACAGCGATCACGTGGTGGGAGAAGTGGATCATACCAAGGTTAAATCCGTTCAACTGATCGTTCAGCATGGCCAGACCGCAACTAATTCCAAGCCTGTGGAAGTGGACGCAACCGACCGGTTTGACTTCTTCGGGGTCACCCTGGCGGCCGGAGACTATCTGCGGGTTGAGCCCGTGCCATGTACCAACTGCCTGCCTTCGCGGCTCTACCCTTTGCCAATTGCGGAGCATTCACAGCGCCCGGTTACGATTGTCAGCCGTACCGTGGACCCCGGCGGGAGCTTCGATGCGGTGCTGCCGTCCATTCTGAATGAGAACGACGAGGTCACTATCACTCCGTTCCTGCAGGACGCTTCGCTCAATAAAGCGCCGGGTATTCCGACGGCGCCCCAGACTGTGTTCTCGTCAGAGTATGACTGGGGCCGCGTCAGAGCTTACTTCAGCATCGGAGCGATCACAGGAAAAGACGACAACAATTTCTCGAAATATCATCCCTATGTTTCTCTGAATATCGACTACAACTGGCTGCGGTGGCCGATGGGAAAAAACCACACGAATTACCTGCTGGTGAACAACTACTTCGAAGGACGCCTGACAAATACAGCGACGACCGCGGTCAACACGACGACGAACCAGGTAACGCTGCTCAATGCGGATTCATCGGCGCAGATCGAAGTCGGGATGTACATGCCGTTCAACACGGAAGGGACGACGTGGCATTTCCGAGGTCAGCGGCAGGTGCTTTTCGCCGGCCCGGTGATTAAGGGCGGGTTCGTGACCGTATCCGATCCGGGTAAGGCGTCGGTGAACGGTACGTGCTCCACGAACCCGTCCTCGCTCACCTACAGTGCGAACTGCCGGGATACGGTGGCTCTGGACAATTCGAATATCTTTGCGTTTTATGCCGCAGGGATACGTTTCGGGCACTATTATCAACCGAAGAACAGCCGGAATGTGGGGCCGAAACTGATCGACTACCTGGATTTGAGCATGGGCCGGTGGGGGAATTTGCCGGCAGGGAACTTCTCGCGGGCGGGCTGCTCGGTGGCAGCTTTTCCGGCAGCATCATTAACAGGAGTCTCGGGCGAATGCATCTCGACTCCGTGGCGGTTCCAGGCAACAGGCCGGATGGCGATTCCGCTAACGCCGTTCACGATCGGGTTCAACTCGATTGCCGGCAAGGGGCCCGACCTGATGCAGTTTTTCCTGGGGTCGCGCTTCGATATCGCGCCGGTGCTGCAGAAGCTGATCCCGTCACTTGGCAAGTGACGGGATGTGCCGGGGAATCACACGAAGACGGTCGAGATATCGACGGCGGACCGGTTGCCTTCGACGACGACGATGCCGGTTTCGGTGACGTGGTAGAGCCTGCTGTCCTGCTCGAGGTCGTAGCCGATGGTGGCGTCTTCCGGGACACTTGGACGTTCTTGTCGAGAATGGCGCGGCGGATTTTGGAGCGGCGGCCGATGTCGCAGTTGTCGAGGATGACGCTGTCTTCCACCATGGCGCCCGGCGTGCACTTTGACGCCGCGGCCGAGAATGGAATTCTTGACGCGTCCGCCGGAGAGGATGCAGCCGCCGGAGACGATGGAATCGATGGCTTCGCCGCGGCGGTTCTCGTCGTCGAAGGTGAATTTGGCCGGCGGATCGGGATAGCTGCTGGTACGCAGCGGCCATTGGCGGTTGTAGAGATTGAGCAGCGGCTTGACGGCGCGCAGATCCATATTCGCTTCCCAGTAGGCGTCGATGGTGCCGACGTCGCGCCAGTAAAGCTTTGGCGTCGGCGCGGTTCGCCGGGAATCTTGTTGGTCTGAAAATCGTAGGCGTAAATGGCCTGCTGGTCGGCGACCAGTTCGGGGCAGGATGTCGCGGCCGAAATCGTGGGAACTGGCGGGATCGGCTGCGTCTTCGTGCAGGGCCTTCAGCAGCGTCGCGCGTGCTGAAAACAGGTAATTGCCCATGGAAGCGAAGACCTGATCCGGCTGCGCCGGGAATGGTGGGCGAATCGGGATTCTTTTCGTGGAACGCCGAGAATGCGGTTGTTCTCGTCGGTTTCGATGACGCCGAATTCGTGGGCGAACTTCTTTTCGACCGGGAATGGCGGCGACGGTGCAGGCGGCGCTCAGTGTTCTCGTGAACGTCGATCATGTGCGCGATGTTCATGCGGTAGATGTGATCGGCGCCGAAGATGGCCACGACGTGAGGCTCGGCCTGTTCGATCAGATTGATGTTCTGGTAGATGGCGTCGGCGGTGCCCTGATACCAGGTCTCGTCCGGCCGACCGCATCTGGGCGGGCACGGGAATGATGAACTGGTTCTTGAGAATGCCGCCGATCTGCCAGCCTTCGTTCAGGTGCTGCAGCAGGCTCTGGCTGCGGAACTGAGTCAGCACGTAAATGGAATAGATGCCGGAGTTGATGAAGTTGCTCAGGACGAAATCGACAATCCGGTATTTGCCGCCGAAAGGCACGGCGGGTTTGGCGCGCTCCTTGGTTAGCGGATAAAGCCGGGTTCCCTTTCCCGCCGGCGAGGATGATTCCGAGCACGCGCAGTCGCATGGCATGGTTATTGTGCCAACAGCAGATGGAAACCGCAACAAGCTTCTTCTGTTTTTAGGTGGCAGGAGACCCAACGGCAATGGGCTTCGATTGTTTGTGGAACCACAGGCCAATCACGCCCCAGAAGGTCAGGACGATGTAACTGGCTGCCTGGAGGAGCAGGATATAGGCGATTGCGTCGGTTTTGGCGATCCCAAAAGGTGTGAGAATACTCACGGCCACGAACTGGTAGATGCCGACGTAACCGGGCGTGGACGGGAGAGCACTGCCGAGTCCCAGGCCTGTGATCAGGAGGAACGAGAGCGGATAGCTGAGCGGCAGCGCGAGGGCGCGGGCGATAAAGATGGCACCGGTGGCGTCGATGCACCAGATAATCGCGGTTAGGGAGAGGAAGCCGGCGATGCGCTTGGGATCGTGAAAACTGCGGATTCCGTGGACGATGTGGCCTATGAGGCCGGAGAGTTTGTGTTTCAGGCCGGGAGGGAGCGGAAGCGAGGCGAGAATGCGCTGGATGAGCGGCTCGAGCCAGGGCAGTATGGCGATGGCGATCACGCCGCCGAACCCGGCAATGGCAAATGGCTTGGCGGAATGCGCGAGCCAGCCCGGCTGCGAAGGAAGGGTCAGCAAGACGAGGGCGCTGATGGTGACGAGCGCTATGGCGTCGGCCATGCGTTCAGAGAGCGCGGTAGTGAGGACGAAGGCGCGGCTGAGCCCGGCGCGGGAACTGACCATTACCGTGCGGACCACTTCCCCGGCGCGCGCGGGAAGGAAGTTATTGCCGAAATAGCCCGCGGCCGTGGCCCAGAAGGCGGTTGGGATGGAAACGTCGCCCGCAGTGCGCAGAAGGATGCGCCAGCGATAGGCGCGGAGGGCAAGGGCCACAGTTGCTAAAAGGCAGTAGACCGAGACCCATGAGAGATGCGCAGTCCTGAGGAGCACGCCTACGGTGTGCCATTCGATGCCGCGAAGAGAATAGTAGAGCAGCACCGCAGCCAGGATCAGCGAGCCGGCTGTCACGGCTATTTTGGGTGCGGACATAACCCTCCATGATAAGTTACGCGGGTATGAGGAAGTGGTTATTGCTGGCCGCCATAGGCGGGGCGTATGTAGCCGGGCGGGCAGATGTGCCGCGCGGGGTGAAGCTCGAAAATGCGCGGGTGCGAGTGACGGAAATGGATTATGAGCCGGGCAAGGCGAGGGAGAAATTCGTCAGGGCTTCAGACCAGGTGATTGTATTTCTGGACGACTCACGGTACCAGCGGATCGACCCGGATACGGGGGCGAAGGAAGTGCGGACGAGGAAGTCGGGCGAGGTTATCTGGCATAACAAGGGCGAGGTGGCGCCAGTCCTGACGAATCTGGACCGGAAGACTTATCGCACGCTCGTAATCGAATTGAAGTAGATGCGTTTTTTGGCGGGCTTGATCGTCGCGGGCGTGGGGTTCGGACAGATGCCGTTCAGCGGGCAGGCAGCCGATGCGCCGGGGCTGGCGAAGCGCGGAATTCGCATCCCGTCGTTGTTCATTGCGGGCGATCACGACGATGTGGCGGATTTCAGCGGTGGCATCAAGCCGGCTTTTGAAGGCTCTTGAAGGGCGTGGCGCAGCGGACTGGGCTTATCTGCACGGGTACGGTTTGGTCAGACGATAGCTGGAAGGGGTTTCAGAAACGCTGGGCAGTGGGGCTGGAGATGTATTGCAGGACGGCGGGGAATTAGTCGAAGGTCAGACAACGCGCTGCAACTGACTGCTGCCGGCCCACTCGAGGCGCAGGTCGCGTGAGACCTCGTCAAGCATTTCAATGGTGACCTTTTTGCTTTCCATGGCGAAAGCCGTGAGCAGCAGATTGTCGCAAACGGAGTTGATCAGGCGCGGAATGCCCTGGGTTCGGCGCTGGATTTCGAGAATGACGTCGGCAGGGAAGACGTTTTGCTCGCGCATGCCGGCGCGGGCAAGCCGGGTCGCGATGTACTGTGAGGTTTCCGCCGCGTTGAAGGGGCGCAAATGGCAGCGGAGCGCGATGCGCTGTTTGAGCTGGCGGTAAGCGGGATCGTCGAGTTTGCGGTCGAGTTCGGGCTGGCCGGCGAGGATGATCTGCAGCATCTTGCCGCGGCGGTTTTCGAGGTTGCCGAGAAGACGGATCTCTTCAAGAACTTCCCATTCGAGATTCTGCGCCTCATCGACAATCAGGACGGTGGTCTGATTGCGGTTGGCGCGATCGAGAAGCATGGCGTTGAGGGCGCACAGGACTTCGATTTTCGAAGTGCGCGCGCATTTCAGATCGAAGTCATAGGCGACCATTTCGAAGAACTGGTCGGGCGTAAGGCGTGAATTGAAGAGGAAAGCGAAGGGTGTCTGGTGCGAAGCGAGGTGGTCGCGAAGGCATTCGAGCATGGTGGTCTTGCCCGTGCCGACTTCACCTGTGATCACGATAAAGCCCTTGCGGCTCTGGACGCCATAAACCAGGTTTGCCAGGGCCTCTTCATGCTGCGGACTCCGATAGAGGAACGACGGGTCCGGGCTCAGGTTGAACGGGTTACTGGTGAGTCCGAAATATGCCTTATACATCTCGACTTTCCAAGCGTAACACCACCCTGGGCGATAATTGACACATAGACCAAATGATGCGGGAAGTTCGATACATAACGCCGCACGGCATTCAGTGTCGACGCGCACAGCGTCTAAACTGCCTTACCGCAAAGGGCTGAGCCGGTTCATGCGGGAACTGGACGAATACCGCGGGGTTTATCTCTCGTCGGGCTATGAATTTCCGGGGCGCTATTCGCGCTGGGACATCGTTTCGGTGCGGCCTCCGCTGGAGCTGAGTGAGCTTTCAGCGGGAGGTGACGTTCCGGCCTCTGAACGAACGCGGGGCGGCGATCAACAGGATGCTGGAGCCGGTGCTGGCAGAGCATCCGCACTGGGATGATTTCCGGGAAGACGGACGGCACGCTGCGCGGGCGTCTGAAGCCGATGCCGAAGTTCTTCGCGGAAGAAGAGCGCAGCAAGCAGCCGTCGGTGTTTTCCGATTCTGCGCGCGCTGACGCACGAGTTCCGCAACGAGAACGACGACAAGCTGGCGCTGGCGGGCGCGTTCGGTTATGACCTGCTGTTTCAGTTCGAGCCGATTCCGCTGCGGCTGCCGCGCAACATGCAAAAGGACCTGCAGTTGTTCCTGTTCGACGACATTATCTACATGGACCGGAAGCGCGAAACGATCGAGCGCTTCAGCTATGAATTCGAGCAGGGAGGATGTCTCGACGCGCGGTCTGGAGCGCACGGGCGAACGGGTTGCAGCGGCGCCGAAGCGGGAGGCCGGGCCGATCACGTCCGACCACACGCCTGAGGAATACATGGCCAACGTGGAGCACGTCCGCGAGGGGATGGCGCGGGGCGATTACTACGAAGTGGTGCTGCGGCAGACGTTCCGGACGCCGTATTCGGGCAAGGCGTCGGACGCTGTTTCAGAAAATGCAGCAGCGCGAACCCGAGTCCTTACGAGTTTCTGATTCAGTTCGGCGATGAGCAACTGGTGGGGGCGTCGCCTGAGATGTTTGTGCGGGTGGAAGGCGAGCGGGTGGAGACCTGTCCGATTTCGGGAACGGCGCGGCGGACGGGCGATCCGCTGCAGGATGAGAAGAACATCCGGGAACTGCTGAATTCGACGAAAGAAGAGTCCGAACTCACCATGTGCACGGACGTGGACCGGAACGATAAGAGCCGGGTCTGCCGAGCCGGGCTCGGTGAAGGTGATCGGGCGGCGGCTGATTGAGGCGTACTCGGGTCTGTTCCACACGGTGGATCACGTGGAAGGCATTCCTCGAAGAGGGTTTCGATTCGCTCGATGCGTTCCTGAGCCACATGTGGGCGGTGACGCTGATCGGCGCGCCGAAGAAGGCGGCGGCGAAGGCGATTGAGGCGCTGAGAAGACGGCGCGCGACTGGTATGGCGGGGCGGTCGGGATGCTGTCGCTGAACGGGGATATCAATACCGGAATTGCGATTCGCACGACGTATCTGCGCGACGGATATGCGACGTATCCGGCGGGCGCGACGCTGCTTTACGATTCCGATCCGGCGTCGGAAGAGCGCGAGACGCGGCTGAAAGCGAATGGCTTTTTCCGGCTGCTGGGCACAGCCGGAGGCCGGCGGCGGAAGCGGCGGCGCGAAGAGCCGCTGAAGATGAAACTGCTGCTGGTGGATAACGACGATTGCTTCATCCATACGCTGGCGAATTATGCGCGGCAGACGGGGGCGGAAGTGGTGACGTACCGGGCGGGGACGCCGTTCGAGTTTCTGGATCGCGGTGGAGCCGGACCTGATTCTGATCTCGCCGGGACCGGGGCGGCCGGCAGGATTTCGGCGTGCCGGCGCTGGTGCTGGCATGCGGCGCGGGCGGGGATTCCGGTGTTCGGAGTTTGCCTGGGGCTGCAGGGGATTGTGGAGGCGTTCGGGGGCGAACTGGGGTGCTCCCTTATCCGATGCACGGCAAGCCTTCGAAGGTTGTGCATCAGGGCGGCGGGCGTGTTCGAAGGTCTGCCGGAAGAGATTGAGGTGGGCCGCTATCATTCGCTCTATGCGATTCCGGAGAAGACTGCCCGCGGTGCTTGAAGTGACGGCGCGGACCGAAGACGGAGTGATTATGGGCGTGCGGCACCGGGAGCTTCCGATTGAGGCGGTGCAGTTCCATCCGGAGTCGATTCTGACGCGCGCAGGGCGATACGGGACTGAAGCTGATGCGGAACGCACTGCGGCTGGCGCGGGTCCGGGTTCCGGTGTGAAGGTTCGCGGGGCCGGCGCCGCGCTGACGCTGGTGCTGGCGATTGTATGGGCGGCGCCCGCACCCGATTCCATCCGGATTGCCATTCTTGGAGACAGGACCGGGGAGCCTCAGCCTGGGGTTTACGAGAAGGTCTGGGAACGCGTGTCGGCAGAAAAGCCGGACTTCGCGGTGAGCGTCGGGGATACGATCCAGGGTTTGAAAGACGCCACGGCTGAGGCCGAATGGCAGGACGTGGAACGCGGGATTCAGCCTTATAAAGCCATCCGGCTATATCTGGCCCCGGGGAATCACGACATCTGGTCAGAGGCTTCTGAGAAGCTGTTCAGGAAGTATTCGGGGCATGCTCCGCATTACAGTTTCGATTCCGGTGAGGCGCATTTCACGGTGCTCGATAACAGCCGGAGCGAAGCGTTTTCGGCTGAGGAGATCGCGTACCTTGAAGAGGATCTGAAGGCTCACGCGGCCCAGCCTTTCAAGGCGATCGTGTCGCACAGACCGTCGTGGATTTTGAATGCGCTGCTGGGAGATACAACGTTCCCGCTGCACGTGCTGGCGAAGAAATACGGGGTCCGCTACGTGATTGCAGGGCATGTACACGAAATGCTGCACTTCAGTCTGGAAGGGATTGAATACGTGTCCATGGTGAGTTCGGGAGGACACCTTCGGGCATCGGGGAAGTACGAGGATGGATGGTTCTTTGGGTACGCGACGCTGGAGATTCGAAAGAGCGAAGCCACTTTCCGCATCCACGATCTGGCGGGACACGAAACCACACTGCAGGATTGGGGCGCGACCGGTCTGAAGCATAAAGCTCCCTGACCAGCCGCGCCCCGCCGCCTGCGATTAAAAAGCGAACCGGAGTTGCAGTTCGATTCTGCGGTTTCCGGCTGCGCTTCCGCCACCACCGAACCCGCCACCGCCACCGCTCGCCAGGTTCAGCGATTGCCCGAAGAACGGTGATGTCAGGTTGCCGTTCGGCGCTCCGAGGTTGACGTGATTGAAGGCATTGCGGGCATTTACGGTTGCGGTCAGGCTGTACTTCTTGCCGCTTGCGTTGCCGCCACGGCCACCACCGCCGCCAAAGCCGCCGCCGCCCATTCCGCCACCACCACCGCCGCCGCGAGGGCCACCACCGCCACCGCCGGGGCCACCACCGCCACGTATTCCGGGCATCCCACCGCCGCGACCGCCGCCGTCAGGACCGCCGGGCCCACCGGGACCACCGTCCATGCCCGCCGCCGGATTCACCACCGCCCGTTTTTCGCCGAAGCCCCAGGTACGGCTGAGGCGAACGTTGGCCGAGAAATTCCCCGGAGCATCGCCGTAGTTGATCGGGATGATGGTTTCGCCCGGTTTGGGGTTCAGATCGAAATTGCCCCAGGGCGTACACTTTATTGTCTTGCTGTTGACGCACGCGGTACCGGACGGGAGAAACGCCGGGCGCGCATTGAAGATCTGGTCACCGTTGTACTGGTTTCCGGTGGTGATGTTGAACGGACCGCCGGAGCTCATCGTGATAAACGGAGCCGCGCTGATGTTATAGGGCAGCGTGATGTTGCCGCCGATAAAGCCGCGGTGGCGGATGTCGAAACGAGTGCGGCCGTAATCGAGCGCAGCGTTGTACTGATCCATCAACTGTCCGTTCGCATCGCCTTTGGCGTCGCCAAGCGCATAGTAACCGTTGAGTGAGAAGCGGCGATTGAAGCGCGTGCTCATATTCACGATGCCCTGCGTCTGTTTGTAAACGCCGGTGGTTTCGTACTGGCTGATGGGGCCATACCCGGGGAACGGGATGATGCCGAGCGGGCTGGTCGGAAGTCCGAACGTACCGGGGAACGGAGCGTTGACATCGCGTGTCATGAGCGAATGCACACCGCGCGATTCGATGAAGTTGACCGAGAGCGATGTGCGGCCGGGAAGTGCCCGCTCAACCGCGAGCGAGAACTGCATCATGTAAGGCGCCCGCACCGTAGGATCTATGCGGGTGATGTTCTGAACCGAGAGCGCTCCGGCGGCGAGAACCGAGGCCGGGGGGATATTCGGGTAATAGCTGAGCGGAACGTTGGTCGCGGTGAGCGTGTAATTCTGCTGCGCATAACCGTTGTTGCGGAGAGCCTGCAGCACGTTGCCCATGTCGAAGCGGTCATAGAAGATGCCGACGCCGCTGCGGATGACGGTTTTGGACGGAGCGTTCTTCTTCGCGCCGGGCGCCCATGCGACGGCGATGCGAGGCGCGAAATCGTGATGGTCGTGAATATTGTTCTGGGTCTCGTAACGCAGGCCGAGGCTGATGGTCAGGTTCGGGCGGAAGCGCCAGTCATCCTGCACGAACGCGCCGAGATCGAACTGGCGCACTTTCTGGAGGGGGATACCGGCAGCCTGCGTGAACTGCGTCGGGCCGCAACCCTGAGCCTCGACGGTTTGAATATCTTCCGTCTGCAGCAGAATCTGCGTCTGGCGGTAGAGGTCGAGAGACGTGGGATTGGCGTAAGCGGCAAGGCAGGCCGGGGTTTGCGAAGGATTCAGGCTGAAGGAGTAAGAACCGTTGTAGTTCGATGTGGAATAGCTGGTCTCATCTTCCTGACGGGCGCGGGCTCCGACTTTCACCGCATGCGTGCCCTGCGTGAAGGTCAGGATGTTGTGAAGCTCGAACCCCTTGTCCTGGGTGTAGTTGGAGATGAACGGGCTGCCGCCTGAGTTGAAGGAACTTGACACATCGAGGCCAGGGATCGAATTGTTGCCGAGAGCGCTCTGGTTGACGTGGCTGTCGCGGAACTGAAAGCGGGTTTCGTCGACGGCTTTGGTGCCGAGGATCATGGTCTCAGTAATCTGAACCGTATTGTTCTTGTTGTTCGATTTGGTGGCCTGGGTGGGCAAGGCGAAGTTGCCAACGCCCCCCACGTTCGATGAATCCGAATGGTTGTAACGCATCACCAGGGTGTTGGTGGCGTTGATCTGGTAATCGAGGCGCGGGCTGATGACCCAGAAGCGGTTCGGGGTGGGATAAGCGTCGATGTACGGAACTTCGTTGAAATTGTTATCGAGCACCTGCGCTTTGATCAGATTATTTTCGTTGATCTGGCGGCGGTTGAAATCGAGGAAGAAAGAAGCCTTTTTGCTGAGAGGGCCGCCGACGTTGCCGCCGAACATTTTGGTGCTGTAGCCGGGTTCAGTGGCGAGGAACGGGTTACGCGTGTCGAGGATGCGGTCGCCGTAATTGAACATGGCGCTGCCGTGGAAGTTGTCTGTACCGGGTTTGGTCAGAATTTCGATGCGGCCGAAGCCGGGGCGGTCGAATTCCGAAGAAAACGGGTTGGAGTTGATGCGGATTTCGCGGATGGAACTCTTGGGGGGCAATTGGCCGCCGCTGAAGCCATCGACAAAGAACTGTGCGCCGTTCGGGCCGGCGGCGGGACCGGCGAGCGCCTGAAGATCGGCCTGAAGATCGTCCGGATCGTCCGGAAGCGATTCAAGATCTTCGTTCTTGAGCACGAGCGCGCCGACGTTCGACGAAGGATCGACGTTGACCTGGCCTACGGCCTGGTCAGTAACCTGAACCTGCTGGACATCGGTCGCGATGGCGAGAGCGAGATCGAGAGTCCCGACCTGTCCGGCGGATACGGTCCATTCCGGCTGGGTGTAGCTGACGAACCCGGGAGCATCGGCGCGAACCGAATACTTTCCGGGAGGGACACTGACCGTATACTTGCCCTGTCCGTCCGATTTGGTGGCGCGCGTAATGCCGTTTCCGACAACCTGCACGTTTGCGTTGGGAATCACGGCAGCCGAAGGATCGGTGACCGACCCCCGTATCGTGCCCGCTCCCTGCGCGTAAACCTGTGGGTGCGAGAGCACCGCCGCACACAGCAATGCTGTAGATAAAACCGCTAACCGCTTGAACTTGTTTTGCATAGACCTTTCTGAGCCGTCTCCAATGAGACGAGTGGCTAATCTGATTGTTACTTCCTATCGGGAATATAGAACGTGATTATGTGTAAAGATGGCGACGCTGGGAAAGAAGACAGTACGGAAAGCAGCGATCTTCAAACAACGTCCGATTTTCGCATATGGCACAGGACCGACAGGACTTAGCTGGCCCTGTGCCGCGAACATCGGTGGAGAGGCTACCGGAAAAAGAGTCCGGAGACCACCGCATTTATGCCGGAGTTCGTGACTCGGAAAGTGACCGGACCAGAGACGTTCCAGACGAGATACACACCGCCATTGAAATTCCCGGTGAGGGTCTGGGTGTTCAGGACGGCGCCACTGGCATCGAGAACATCGACGGTCTGCTGGCGCGTTGTGCTGTCCCAATCGAGACAGTAGATAGCAACCTGATGGGTTGCCGTATCGCTTATGTTCGTCGCGATACTGAATGACGTGCCGGAGTACCAGGTGGCGGCGATCCGGTCCGTTAGATCTGAGGGCTTTTGGAGAGCTCTGGCATCTGCCGTAGAAGGATTCCAGGTATAGGTGTAGCTGCCGGTAAACACAGGAGAAGCGTATGTGGGGCTCAGGGAAGCGTCCCCCTGGACGCTGTACCCGTCGGCACCATACACGCCGTGCCAGTTGCCGTGGGTAGTTGAATCGGCGTGGACGAATGCTGCTGTCGCCGCGACAGGAGGCGGCGGTGCGGCGACGGTGCCCCCGAAGAAGAGCCCGGAAATCACAGCGTTCAACCCGGGCTGCGTGTTGGTAACCCGCAAAACGACGTGTCCGCTGACGTTCCAGACGTGGTAGACGCCGCCGTTAAAATTGCTTGCAGGCTGTGAATTGAGTACGTTTCCGGCACCATCGAGCAGATCGAGTGTCTGCTGCCTCGTCGTGTGGTCCCAATCGAGGGAATAGACGGCTAACTGGTGGGTCTGGCCGTCCGTAATGTTCAAATCGACCGTGAACGAGCCGCCGGTGTACCAGGTGGCCGCGATCCTGTCGGCGGGATTCGAGGCCTTCTGGAGAGCGCGGGGATCGCCGGTCGAACGCTGCCCACGTGTAGCTATATTGCCCGGTAGGCAACGGGGTGACGTACGCCGGGTTTACGGCCGTGTCTCCGATGACGCTGTAGCCGTCTTTGCCGTAGGTGGAGGGCCAGTTCCCCTGGGTGGCGGTGTCAGTCCTGACGAAGGTGGCCGTGCCGGTCGCGGGGACGATGGGGGCTGCCGATCCGAAGAATAGTCCTGAGACGACCGCGTTTGAGCCGCCCGCCGTATTGGTTACGCGCAAAATGACGCGGCCGGAGATGTTCCATACAAGGTACACGCCGCCGGTAAAGCCGCTGTTCAGCGTTTGCGTATTCAGGACGGCGCCACTCGGATCGAGGACGTCCACGGTTTCGCGGCGCCCGTTGCTGTCCCAGTCGAGGCAGTAGAGGGCGACCTGATGAGAAGCCTGGTCAGTGGTGTTCAGATCGATGGTGAACGACGACCCGGAATACCACGTTGCGGCGATGCGGTCAGACGGGTTGGAGGCCTTTTGGAGGGCACGGCCGTCTGAGGTGGATGCGGACCAGGTATAGCTGAACTGAGTTGCGGGCACCGGAGCGGCGTAAGACGGGTTCGAAGCGAGGTCGCCGATCACGTTGTAGCCATCCGCTCCGTAGATGCCATGCCAGTTTCCCTGTGTGGTGGTGTCGGATTTGACGAAGACGACTGTCGAGACGACGGACGTACTTGTTCCGGTGCCGGTCAGCGGGGCCGTCTGAGGCGAACCGGCGACGTTATCGGCGATACTGAGGCTCGCACCGCGGGTACCGGCTGCCGTTGGTTTGAAAGTAACTGAGATGGTGCAGGAACCGCCGACGGCGACGCTGGTTCCGCAATTGTTGGTTTGGGCGAAATCCGAAGGATTGGAGCCCGTGATCGAAACAGAACTCATGGTTACCGGCGCGGTGCCCTGGTTGGTCAGAACGACGGACTGCGCAGCGCTGACCGTCCCGGTGTTCTGGCTGCCAAACGTCAAGGATGCCGGATTCAGGTTTATGGCGGGGGAACCGACCGTCATTGCTACGGCGGCGGACGAACTCACCGCGAAATTCGGGTCACCGCTGTAATTCGCCGTCACGTTGTAACTTCCGGCGGGGAATGCGACCGCGCCGGAAGCGTGTCCGGCCGACAGGGTTAGCGTGGCGATGGTTGCGTGCGTGGCGCCTGAAACCAGCGCTACGGTGCCGGACGGCGTACCGGAATACCCGGACCCGGCGGCTACGGTAACAGTCACGCTGGCGGTCGACCCGGCGGCGATGGTTGTTGGGGAGATGGCAAGCGTAGTTACGGATGAATCGCAGGCGGCGGCGGGAGTTTTGAAAGTGCCGTTCGAGGAGTACCATCCATTCACTCCGCTGGACGGGACATCCCGGTAGAACCAGCTCTTGAATGCCATTTCCTGAACGTGATAGCTGTAGGCGTTCGGCATCACCACGGTGAGTTCAGTGCCGCTCAGCGGATCGCCAACCTCAAGGTTCGACTGGCAGCCCGAGACCTGTCCCAGGTGACCCCAGCTGGGCGTCGGATTGTTACCCAGCGGATCGTTCAGCCATTCGCCGACCTCGTGCGAAAGAGCAGCCGTATCGCGATTGGAGCCGAAAGAGCCGGAAGTATCGAAGTCGGCAACCGTATAGGTTTGCACCTGATTCGAATAGCTCGGGTTATTCGACGCCGAGTGATAGCCGATGATGCAGCAGTTGCTGGTGCTCGTGTCGTACATGACCGTGTTGTTAAGGACGAATACAGGGTAAGTATTCGGGGCAACGCCGGCACCGGCAAGCTGGGGGATGAGGGTGTTGTCGACATACTCATCGAACCAGTTGATATCCATTTCCCCGAGGCGGCCACAGCCCGTCTGAACCGTCCTTCCGCTGGCGGCGGGCACGGAAATGTGTACCGCGGCTCCAGGCAGCGGGCTCAGGAGGACGTGATAGTTCGGGTTGATGCCTGAAGGTCCGGTGTATCGCCAAAACGCGGCGCGCTGAAAGAAATCTATGTATTGGGTCGTGCCGCCGCTGATAGTGCCACTCGTATAAGCAGAATTATTGAGAAGCGGCGACGCGAGTACCAGCGATTGAGCACTCGCCGCAGGGGAACAGGCGTTGGCGACCGTTGGATCGAACACATTCCCGTCAGAGAAGGTCAGGACGAGAGGGATGATGTTCGTCGGTATGGCGGTGGTTGAATTCGAGCCCGTGATCATGGGGTTGGCCCCGACCATCTGGAACGTGTAACCCGCGTCGGTCGCCTGCCACATGGGGATGGTTGGCACAGAGGCGCCGGTACCGACGGAAGTCCCGACTGTCAATGAAGAGTGATAGGGGAGCGTGATGTAGCGCGGGGGGCCGGGCGAGGTCTGCGCGGTCGCAAACGGAACGAAAGCTGCGGCTAATAGTGCCGCGACAACGGGGTAAGAATTCATGTTTACAGTGCGCAAGAGAGCCTTGTACGTTGAGTGTGTAACCGCACATATTATCTCATGTTTCGGCGGAGATTCTGCCGCAGGGGTGACCCGCGAGACGAGAGAGCGGTACTACTGCAGGGTGTAAGCAATCACGGCATCTCCGACCTTTGACGCGTCGACTTTGCCGTGGCCGCCGGCCGAGACTACGATGTACCGCTTACCTTTCCAAACGTAGGTGCCGGGAACGGAGTTGGCTGAGAACGGCAGATCGGTTTCGAAGAGTTTCTGGCCCGTTTCGGCTGAATAGGCTCGGAACTTAGTTTCGAAAACTGTTCCGCCGAAAAAGACGACACCATTTACGGCCAAGGGGCCCCCGATGCCGACAGTCATGGGCGTTTCCCAGCGCAGTTTGCCCGTTGCGACGTCAATCGCCGCAAGCGCGCCCCACGGAGCCTGATTGCACGGACGGCCATCCGGTCCGACGAAAGTTCTGCGGGACATGCCGAACGGGGCGCCGGTCTGTGATCCGTATTCAAGGCCGACGCGCTCACCGGTGTCGCCGTGCCCGGCGGAATCGAAGACTTCGCGGGGGATCAGAGTGACGGCGGTCGCGAGGCGGTTAGCTGCGACGAAGAGTAAGCCTCGCTCCCGATCGTACGAACTGCTGCCCCAGTTGGCTCCGCCGATGTTGCCGGGAAAGACGAGACTGCCCTTGAGACTGGGCGGAGTGAAGAGCCCGTCGTAGCGGAGTTTGTTGAATTCATCGGTACACCAGCCGGGGATGGGTACAAACTGCTGTTTGGTGAAGATTCCTGACTCCGGGAACGGCTGAGTGGGCGAGGCCGCTTCCCCGTCCACGTCGGACGCGGGGACAGGTTTTTCGGAGACAGGGAGCAGAGGTTTGCCGGTGAGGCGGTCGAGCGCGAAGTAATGACCGACCTTGGTCACCACACCGACCGCGGGTTTGCCGTTGAAGTCGATGAGTTCGGGGCGGGATGCGACATCGTAATCCCAGAGGTCATGGTGAACTACCTGAAACGACCAAATCAGTTTCCCTGTGGATGCACGCAGAGCGACTACTGAGTTCGCGTATTTGTTGTCACCGGGCCGTAAGCCGCCGTAGAAATCGGGCGAGGCGCTGCCCGTGGGGATCAGGACGAGATCGTGCTCGGCATCTATTGACATGGGTGCCCACGCATTCGCTGCACCGGTTTTGCCGGGCGGGGTCGGATCCCAGGTCCATTTGAGAATGCCGTGATCGGCGGAGAAGGCGCGGACGACGCCGCGATCCATTTGGGCACGCGAGTTGTCGCCGATAGCAGAGCCTACTATGACGAGGTTGCCGGCGACCACGGGCGGCGAGGTCATCTGGTAATTGCCGTCGTTCGGGTTCGGGCCTGCGTTTGTTTGCCAGACCAGGCGTCCGGTTCGGGCGTTCAGGGCGATCAGCCGCGCGTCGAGCGTGCCGAAGTAGAGAATACCCGCTGAGACGGCGACACCGCGCGCCGTGGCTTCGGAATAGTTGGGGTTATCGGCAAGTTTGGGGTCGTACCGCCAGCGTTCCGTGCCTGTTTCGGGGTCAAGCGCGATCACCTGATTGAAAGGCGTGATCACGTAGAGCAAGCCTTCGGCGAGTAGCGGAGTGGCTTCGAAGGCGGCAATTCGCGCAGTGCGTTCGTTAGGCGCCGCGGCCCGTGTGTGAAATGTCCAGGCAACCGATAGTTTGGGGGCGTTTTGAGGGGTGAGGTCGACTGCCAGAAAAGCGAGCAGCAGAGGAAGCGGCATCACGCCATCGTCGCAAAGCGCTTTGCGGGGCGCAAGGCCGGTAGTAGAACGGCGTGCGTGAAAAGCGCGGAGAGACGGCTACGGACCATAGTTGATTTCCGGTAGGCGGCGTGGCCCGATGTGGATTGGAGAAATACGTTAACACGATCAGGCGCGGTCTGAGGTGACAGACTCGGGCAAAGCGGTTGTGAGCTGTGGGCCAGGAAGAGCAATGCCGGAGCGCAGCGGGAACTGAACGGAGAAGGTGGAGCCCGAGTTTTCCGAGCTCGATACGTCGATTGTGGCGCCGTGCGCGCGGGCGATGGTGGCGGCAAGGGAAAGTCCGAGGCCATGGCCGCCATTGCTGCGGGCTTTGTCGGCGCGGTAAAAGCGGTCAAAGATGAGCGGAAGGTCGGCCGGTGCGATGCCGATGCCTGTGTCCTGTACGGCGACGGTGGCGCGGTCGGCGTTGCGGCTGATTGCGATGGTCACTTCGGCGGCTGGGTGGGAATATTTGACCGCGTTATCGAGCAGCACCAGGAAGAGGCGGCGGAGCGCGACGGCGTTGCCTGAGACCAGAATTTCAGTGTCAGGGGAAACGGAGCGCAGATGGATGCCGCTCACTTCAGCGAGGCCCCGCAGTTCGCTCGTGACATCGCGGAGAATATTGCGGAGGTCGAGGGCAGTCATCGGCATGGCGGCGACTTTGGAATCGCCGCGCGCCAGAAAGAGCAGGTCTTCGACGAGTTGGGTCATGTGCGCGGCTTCGCCGGCGATTTCGGCGAGGGACTCGCGGTAGGACTCGGGGGAGCGGGCGCGGCGCAGGGCAAGTTCGGCGCTGGTGCGGATCACGGCGAGGGGCGTACGCAATTCATGGGATGCGTCGGCGGCGAACTGGGAAAGGGTGGTGACGGCGGATTGCAGGCGGCTCAGCATGGTGTTCCAGACTTCGGTGAGGCGCTCGAGTTCGTCACCAGTGGGTGGCACGGGGAGCCGTAAGGAGAGGTTTTCAATGCCGATGGCGCGGGCGGCGGCGGTGATTTCATCGACCGGCTTGAGGGCGCGGCGGCTGAGCCACGCGCCACCGAGGCAGGCGATAGCGATGACTGCCGGGATCAGGCTGAGAAGGAGTAGTCGGAGGAGTTCGAGTGTGTGGTGAATGCCGCGCATCGAGGTGCCGGCTTCAAGGCTGAAGGTTTCGGTTCCGAGCCTGAAGGTTTGCTCGAAGGTTCTTAGGTTGTGCCGTTCGGCTGTGGCGTGAACAGGATATTCAAACTGAAAGCCCGCCGTGCTGGAAAGCCGGATGAAGCTGGAGGGTGGCAGAGCCTGGCAAAACTCCTCTAATTCTCCCGGTACGCGCGAACGGCGTTCGGAGGAGATTTGCCTGCGAAAGTACGCCTCGAACCGGCTGGAAGTGGCTTTGAGTTCGCGGTCTGTTTCGTCAATGAGGCGATCGCGGAGTGACAGCCAGATCATGCCGCTAAAAAGGCCGAGCGCGGCGGCGAGCAGGAGCGCGTACCAGGCGGTGAGGCGGAACTGTATAGATCTTGAGCGCTTCACTGGCTTTTCACGGTGGCGGCGGGTTCACGCATCATGTAACCAACGCCGCGAACGGTGTGAATCAGCTTGGGCTCCCGCAGATCCATTTTGAGCCGAAGCAGGCGGACAAAGGCTTCGAGCGTGTTTTCGTTCACTTCGCAACCGTAGCCCCAAACGGATTCGAGGATGGTTTCTCGGCCGATTACCCGGCCGGTGTTGCGCATTAAGAGTTCGAGCAGGCCGTACTCGCGCGGCGTGAGACTGATGGAGTCGCCGCCTCGGGTGACGCAACGGGTGGCGGGATCGAGCATGACGTCGCCCACCTGCAGGAGCACGGGGCGAGGGATGGCTCCGCGGCGGCTGACTGCGCGCAGGCGGGCGAGGAAAACATCGAAAGCGAAGGGTTTGGTCAGGTAATCGTCGGCGCCGCAATCGAGGCCGATTACGATGTCGGAATCGGCATCGCGGGCGGTGAGCATGAGGACGGGGGTTTGGTTGCGTGCTTCGCGGAGGCGGCGGGTGATGGCGATGCCGTCCATTTTGGGGAGCATGACATCGAGAACGATGACATCGAAGGCGGAAGCGGAGGCGATTTCGAAGCCTTCGGCTCCGTCGCGGGCGAGGATCACGTGGTGGCCTTCTTCGGTGAGACCGCGTTTGAGCAGTTCGGCCATGCGGCGTTCGTCTTCTACGACGAGAATCTGCATCCTCTGTTCATGGTAACGAAACAGCCTGAAAGTTGGCTGAACTACAATTTGGCTTGGATGACTTTATACACGCCGCATGGCCGGTGTTTGCCGTGCTCGCGGCAGGAGCGTTTTTGTGGGCATTCTGGCGGAGTCTGCTGTGCCGAAGTTGCTGGCGATGCAGGACGCCGCTCGACCGGGAATTCCGAAAATACCGGCTTGCCAGTTTTATCCCGATCACACGCTGCCGCAGGTGCGGCGCATGGCGGGGCTGCCTGATTCACTGAGAATGATTCCGCTGAGACAGCGATTCAGGCTTGCCTGGCTTCGAGTTCGGCCCAGCGGGCGTAAAGGCGATCGACCTCGGCTTGCGCGGCGTCCATTTCCTGGAGTGCCGCAGTGAGCTTGACATGGTCTGAGACCACGTCGGGAGATTCGAGTTGGGTCCGTTTCTGGTCGAGGACCTCTTCGGCGCTGGCTACAACCGCTTCGATGGTCTCCCACTCACGGGCTTCCATGTAGGAAAGCTTTTTCCTCGCAGGCGCGGCTGGCGCGTTCCGGTCGGATGCGGTGGCTTTGGGAGCGGCCTTTTTCGAGAAGGTGGCCTGTTCCCACTGGGACAGTTCGGCGAAGAACTCGGTTTCGCCTTCCCCGTTCATGGCGAGGAGCACGGTGGAGAGGCGGTCGAGCAGGAAGCGGTCGTGGGTGACCAGAACGATCGCGCCAGGGAAGTCTGCGAGATTGCTTTCCAGGACTTCGAGCGTGGGAATGTCGAGGTCGTTCGTCGGTTCGTCGAGCAGGAGGATGTCGGCGGGCATCAGCATGAGGCGCGCGATGTGAACGCGGGCGCGTTCACCGCCGGACAGACGGCCGATGGGCAGGTCGAGTTGTTCGTTGCGGAAGAGGAAGCGGGCGGCCCAGCCGGCGACGTGCTGGGGGCGATCGCGGAACATGACTGTATCGCCTTCCGGAGCGAGAGCGCGGCGGAGCGGAGTTTCAGGGTCGAGGCGATCGCGGTTCTGGTCGAAGTAGGCGATGCGGAGACCTTCGGCGCGGCGAACTTCGCCGGTGTCCGACCGGATCTCTTCGGCAAGGATGCGCAGCAGGGTGGTTTTGCCGCTGCCGTTCGAGCCGAGAACGCCCATGCGGATGCCGGGACCGAGGGTGAAGCTGAGGTTTTGAAAGAGAACGCGGCCACCCATGCTTTTCGAGATGTCTTCGCAATGGATGAGGCGTTTCGTCATGCGGCCGGTGGCGGTGAAATCGACTGTGGCCGTGCCCTTCTGGTTGCGCTCGGTAACGTCGGCGAGTTTGCCCTGAAGGTCCATGGCGTCCTGAATGCGGGCCTTCGATTTCGAGGTGCGCGCCTTGGCGCCGCGGCGCAGCCATTCGACTTCGCGGTCTACCAGGTTGGCGAGGGCGTCCTGTTCGCGCTGCTGGGAGCGGAGAAATTCAGCGCGCTTTTCGAGGAACTTGCTGTAATTGCCCGTGGCGCCGAACAGGCCGAGCGGATAGGCGCGATTGATTTCGGCGACGCGGGTTGAGGTGTTTTCGAGGAAGTAGCGGTCGTGGGTGACGAAAACGGAGGCGAACGAAGAGGAGTTGACCAGCTTTTCGAGCCAGAGGATGCCTTCGACGTCAAGATGGTTGGTGGGCTCATCGAGGAGAAGGACGTCGGGGTGCGTGGCGAGCGCCTGGGCGATGGCAAGGCGCTTTTTCCAGCCGCCGGACAGCGTGTCGGCGCGCGCGGAGGGATCTGCAAAACCGACGCGGCTGATGATCTTCGAGACGTCGATATCCCGGTCTTCGGTGTCGCGGGCCGAGGCGGTGATGATTTCCCGAATGCTTTGATGACCTTCGAAAACGGGGTCCTGCACGACCATCGCGAGGCGTACGCCTTTCCGGGTGGAAACGGTGCCGCTGTCAGGGGCCATGAGACCGCCGAGAATCTGGAGGAACGTGGATTTCCCTGCCCCGTTGGGGCCGATGATGCCGAGGTGGTCATCATCGTGGAGGCTGAGCGAGATATTGGTGAAGACTGCGCGGGAGCCGAACGATTTCGCGAGCGAATCGCTGGTTAACAGGACTGGCATGAGTTGGTTAGGTGCGATGAATTTCTATGGGAACCGCGTTTGTTTCCGTATTGCTCACTGCCAGGGTAACGACAGCGCGACCGGCTTCGATTCCCGAGGGAAGCAAAGCGTTGATCTGCCTTTCGCCGGAGCCTGCAGGAGCGATCCAGATGGCGGGGAGGTCGGTTCCGTCGAGCCTGATCCGCACTTCATTATCCGATATGCCGTGTGGCAGGCCAGCGGCCCAGACCGAGATGGCGCTGTTTTCGCCCGCACGGACGCGGTTGGGATCGAAGGTTTTGCCGTCGGCAACCCTGGTGAGCCGGATAGAGGAATCGGTTGGGGATATGGATTGCTTCCGCAGATTGCCGGGGAGGTCGAGGGCGATTCGGAGAGGCGCAGTGCGGGCGGTGCCTGCGACCGAAAGGGTGACATTGTGCCAGCCCGGACCGAGGCCGGGAGGGATTTTGCAGGTGGCCTGCCAGCCGGCGCTGCTTCCCGCCACGTGGATGGGGCGCGAGCCGAAAGCGCCGACATTCGGGAAAACGTTGTCGCAATCGAGAATTTCGTGGGGGCTGCTGAAGTAGATGGTCAGGTAATCGTCAGCGGTGGCTGAGAAATTGTGGTCGTGGGTGGCGCTGTTTTCGATGCATAGAAGCGTGGGCGCGGGTTCGGTGGCTTCATGCTGGGACCAGGCGCGCCAGCCGGTAACGTGCCCCCGCTCACCCAGAGCGCCTTCATACCGGACGCGCGCAAAACCGGCGGTGCGGCAGAACGCCAGCAGACACGCGGCGTTCGGGCCGACCCAGTTATCCAGTTGGCCCCGCAGTTCAGTGGTTTCGTAGAACTCCATTTGGGGAATGCCGTTGGGGTCGGGGTCGGTAACGAACGACTCGATGCACGCCATGTCGCGCGTCATGCCGCAGACGTTTTCGAGAGCAAGCAGCGGGTGTTTGACGTGATAGAGAACGCCGAGGAACAGAACGATATCGAAGGTGCCGATCTCGCGAGCGGTGGTACGGCAGATATCGCCGATGCGGTAGTCGATCCGTGAGTTGAGCAGCCGGCGGGCTTCGAGCAGGCGTGTATTGCGCGTGGAATCGAGGGCCAGCACTTCGGCTCCCCGGCGCTCCATTTCGAAGCTGAACCAGCCATCCCAGGCGCCGATGTCGAGCACGCGTTTGCCGGTCAGGTCTGAGGGGATGGGGAAGCGGGCAAGCCGGCGGCGGAGTTGCTCCAGGCTTTGATGGCCTTCGATGACACTGCCGTCGGGGAGTTCTATGCTGTGATACCAGCCGAGCCGGGAAAGCCTTTCGATCTGGCGGCGGCTCTCTGCAATGACGGAGGCATTGCGGGCCTCGCTCATACTTCTTTGCTCATGCTTCCTGAAGTATGGGAAGCAGGATGGAATTCGGTTCGGCGCCCTCTTCAGCTTCGCCATCGGGGTCGAGATAGCGGGTGTCGAGCAGGCGGCCGTGATTGATGTTGCCCATGGCTGAAATGATGTTCTCGCTGAGGTGCGGGTGCTCGCGTTCCCAGTCGGCGAGCGTTTCACGGATGCTCCGGCGAACGGTTCCGGTCCGGAGAGAGCAGCCACATGGAACGACAGGCACGCCTTTCGATTCCACGTAGCGGCGGGTGATGTCTTCGTTCACGAAGACCAGGGGGCGGATGAGCCGGAACTCGCCTTTTTTCGAATGGGTGACCGCCGGGAGAGAACTCAGGCGACCGGTAAACATGATGTTGCGGAAAAGCGACTCGCAGAAATCGTCCGCGGTATGGCCGAAGGCGATTACGTTCGAGCCGAGTTCGCGCGCAATGTGATAGACAGCGCGGCGGCGGAAGCGGCTGCACATATCGCAGCCGTGATCGGGTTTCTCTTCGAGCAGGCGCAGGGACGGGTTATCGGTGTAGTAGGTCCACTCGACTCCAAGGCTCCTGATGTAATCGCCCACGGGGCCGACGGGGCTGAGAAATTTGCCTTGCTCCACCGTAAAGGCGCACACGGTGAAATCGATCGGGGCGCGTTTTTGAAGCAGGAGGAGAGCCTCAAGGAGAGTAACGGAATCTTTGCCGCCCGATACGGCTACCGCAATGCGATCGCCGTCGCGGATCATTTTGAAGCGATGAATCGCTTCGCCGACTTTCCGCAGCAGCGTCTTTTCGAGGTCCACTCATCCAGATTAGCGGATGAAGGCCGGGTCTCTGAGCGCGTGGTCGATGGCCTGGTCGGTCCAGCCGGAAATGGCGACGTCCGGATAGAGGAACCAGTGTTCGACGTGTTCGAGCCAGGCACCGGGCGCGACGGTGGAAATGGGTCCGAGAGTTTCGATTTCAAGCGTGTCGGCGTTGGCGAACGTTTCGTAAGAACAGCCCATATCCGGGTAGGTTTTACCAGGTTCGGCTTGGTAGTGCTTGACGAAGAGATCTGAGCCGAGCAGATACGCGCCCCAGGTGTTTTCGTTGAAGTGACCGAGTTTGGTAGGCGTGCCGGCGGCGGGATCGTGGCGCAGCACCAGGTATTTTTCGAGGAAAGTCCAGCGTTTGTCGCGCAGGTCAGTAAAGGCCCACATGATGAGCGGGTTGGTGGGGCTGAGAACGTCTTCGTGTCTCGCGCGCGGCGGGAAGCCGGTGATGGCGGTGCCGCCGGGTGCCAGCATGGTCAGGGCCCAGGGTGCGATCCGGATCGCGAACGGGAGCGTGTTGCACATCCGGTGAAGGATTTCGACGCGGCTGGTGTGTTCGTCCATGCGGATGACAAGCTGCTTCACGATGCCGGTGAGGGGCTCGACCGGTTGGGTGGCGGTGACGGCGCCGTTGACGATCTGAACGTCCACCGGGCCGTTGTCGGGTGCATAGGTGAGAGTTTTGTGTTCGGGGGCCAACCAGATTCGGTGCCCGCCGCGATGCTGCCATTCAGCTTCTCCCGATTTGCCCTGCTGGGTTTCGAAAACCTTCAACAGATTTTGCCCGTCGACGAAACCGTAGCGCATAATGCGGGGACCGATGTCGCTGGTGACGATGAGGTCGGCAACATCGTTTGAGATCCGGTAGCAGTTAGGCCAGCCGCCCCAGGCGATTTTCCCGATCTTCATTTTTTGACCGCCAGGATGGCGTCGAGATATTTTCCTGTGCGCTTCCCTTCGACTTCGGTGAAGCCAGCCACCAGGAGAAGCTCGCGGTACTCGGAAAAAGTGCGCTCTTTGCCTTCGGTGCAGACGAGCATGCTGAGCGATTGCATGTGGGCGCCAACCGGGCCGGATTTGTCCTCATAGAGTTGCTTCTCCGCGATCAGCAAAGCTCCGCCCGCGGGCAAGCGGTGCAAGATTTTGCCAAGGAGGAGGTGGATTTTCGATTCGGGCCAGTCATGCAGAATTCTGCCGAGCGCGTAGAGGTCAGCGGCGGGGAGTTCGTCAGAAAAAAAGTCTCCGGCCTTGACGGTGATGCGCGCCTGAGCCGGAGACTTGCGAATCTGCTCTTCGGCGATCGGGATCACTCCGGCCAGATCGAAAACGACACCGCGCAGGTTGGGCCAGGTTTCGCAGGCGGCGATGACAAGGTGTCCGGTGGCCCCGCCGAGGTCGGCAAGGGTATGGAAACGGCTGAGATCGAACGCGCGGACCACGTCCGGCGAGGTAGAGACACCGAGGCCGTGCATTCCCATGGAAAAAGTACGCATTTTTTCCGGCGTGCTGAAGAAGTGTTCGAAGATGGGTCCTGGCCAGCCGAAAGTCTGTTCCCAGCGCGGCGTTCCTTCGCGGACGGCATCTTCGAGGTGCCCCCACATTGGGTAGAGCGCGTCGTTCGAGTAGAGGATATATCCGGTGAGCGCGCGGTCGCTCGATTTGCGCAGGTAGACGTCGGCAAGAGGGGAATTCACAAAGCCGTCCGGACGCCGTTCGAGAAGGCTGAGGCCGACACACGCTTCGAGCAGGCGGGCAGTCGCGTCGGGGTCGGCTTTGAGCGTGGCTGCGACGGACGCCGCGGGAGTGGGTTGGCCGGAGAGCAGATCGAAAATCCCCATGCTTACGGCGGCGAACATCGTTTTGGAGCGGCGAAAGCCTTCCATCAGGTCGATGACTGGCGCGGGATCGGGAGTGTCCATTATTGCTTGAAGTGGTCGTAACCGTTGGGGGGGAGGGGTTCCCCTTTATGGCGCACTTGGCCCGGGACGCCTTCGACGATGCTACCAATTCGGGTCAGCGGCAGGGGGCCGAAATTTTCGGGGACGCGTGTGCGTGCCGGGACGGTGAACAGGAGTTCGTAATCTTCTCCGCCGTGCAAAGCGTGTTCGACGGAAGCGCCTCGAAAACGGGGTGGATCCTGGTCGAGAGCGGCTGCGACTTCCGATGCGAGGCAGAGGCGCTCGAGATCGAGCGACAGGCCGTCGCTCAGGTCGATGGCGGACGTGGCATGAAGAGTTGTGCGGAGGAATTGCCCGAGTTCGATGCGGGGCTCGGGGCGGATGTGGCGATTCCATGCGGCGCCGCGGCCGGGTCCTTTGGCGAGACCGAGGGCGGAGCCGCCGAGTTGGCCGGAGACGTAGATGCGATCGCCCGGGCGCGCACCGGAGCGGAGCAGCGCCTGGCCCTGGGGCACGGCTCCGCAGACCGTTACGTCACAGGCGAACGTTGCGCCGTGGGAGAGGTCGCCTCCCGCTAAGATGGCTCCGGATTTGTAGGCGAGCCCCGTCAGGGATGCGAAAAAACGGTCGACCCACGCGGGTTTTGCCCATTCGGGAATGCAGAGCGAGACGAGGCAGAAGCGGGGGGAGCCACCCATGGCGGCAATGTCACTGAGGCTTCGGGCGAGAGCTATTCTGCCAATATCCGCCGGTTTGTGCGTTTGGCGGCGGAAGTGGACGTCTTCAATGATGAGATCGGCGGTGAAGAGGAGGTCTTCGGGCGATTTGCCGGCAGGGCGGTAAATGGCGCAATCGTCACCGATGCCGAGGATCAGGTTTGAACCAGGCGGAATGCGGGAGAGAGTTCGCAGCCTCTCGGTGATGGCCCGTTCGGTAGGCAAGCTAAAGTTTATCCGCAGGCATGCCGATGGATAAAGCGGAGGAACTGTGGATACTCACTTGCGAGCCCAGTTGCAAACGGCTGTTTCGACGGCAAGCACGGTCAGGCCACCGGATCCGGCCGAAATTCAAAAACTGCGCGCGGAGTGGCACAGAGAACAAAAAGGCCTGGAGCAGGAGCACAACCAGCGGCGGGCAGAACTGGTGGGGCTCCGGAGTCAGTTGGGCATGGTGCAGCAGAAGCTCGAGGCGGAAATGCGGGCCAGGCAACTGGAAGGCTCGCAGGCGTTCGCAAAGATCGCCACCCTGCAAAAGGAACTGGCGGCTGCCGGTAAGGTTATCGAAAAGGCGCAGGACCGGGACAGCGCGAGAGAACGAATCGGATTGAGATTGTCTGCGGCGGCCATTACGGCTGCTGTGATCGTGTCGCTGTATCTGGTTTGGGCGCAGTTCTTTGGAGCGGTCCCGGGATTGGCGGGGCCTGATTCCAAGCGGGTTGCGCCTGTCCCTGCAGCGCCCAAGGTTAGTCCGCCGGTACAGTCGGCGCGAGCGGGAGAGAGTTCTCCCCCGGCTTTTTCGCAGTCGCTGGTACGGCTTAGCGAAACGCTGGCGAGTTTGCCGGGGAAGCCGGAAGACATTCTCAGATCGGTGCGGGCCAGGGACAAGAAGGTGTGTGCTTTCTCATGGAATGGGGGGCAGCCGGCGCTACTTTACCAGAGTGGCGGGTTGTCATTGAGTGGTACTCTCAATGGTTGCGCGGACGCTGTGGAGAAGTATCGGGCCAGTCACTCAGATTGACAGCTTCCGCGTGAAATCTTCGGAGTGAAACGTACGGACGCGCTGGCGCTGTCTATATACTTAACTAACTCCAGGAGCTATTTGAATGAGTTCTCCGCAATACCCGTACGCACCGCCACCGCCTCCACCCGGCAACTCGAACCTGAAAATGGCTCTTGCCGCGGGCGCGATTGTTGCTTCTTTAGCCGCTAACGCTTTTCTTCTGTATCAGGTACATGACCTGAAGGCGGACACGGATCACAACCGCGAGATCATGCAGAATGAGATCGACACGATCAAGGAAAACAGCACCGTAATGACGGCCTCCCAGCGTAAGCATGTGGAGGAACTGCGTGAGGAACTGGAAAACCGGTCGAGACAGTTGAGTCAGGCAGCCAGTCAGGCGAAGCGGGAAGCGCTGACTTACACGGACGCGCAGGCTAAGCAGTTGAAAGAAGATCAGGAAAAGAATTCCCAGGTACTGACCTCTTCGATCACCGATGTCAAACAGCGGGCCGATACGGCTAATGCCAGGCTTGCAGACGTAAATACAGACGTAGCCGGTGTCAAGACCGATCTCGCCAGCACCAAGACGGATCTGACGCAGACCAAATCGGACCTGAAGAAGGTTTCAGGCGATCTGGGGATCACGAGCGGTTTCGTTGCGACCAACGGCAAGGAAATCGAGGAGTTGCGCCGCCGGGGCGAACGCAACATCATCGAGTTCTCGCTGAAGAAACAGAAGAACATGCAGAAGGTCGGCGACATCAACGTCCGGCTTGAAAAATCGGACCCGAAACATAATAAGTTTACGGTTGTAGTTTTAGCGGACGATAAGAGCGTCGAAAAGAAAGACAAGAACATCAACGAGCCGCTTCAGTTTTATGTTTCGAAATCGCTGTACGAAGTGGTTGTGAATTCGGTGGGTAAAGACCAGATCGCCGGATATCTTTCGACTCCCAAGTACCAGAACCGGTAGTGACGCAGGGGGAATGCTCGTTCCCCCCGTTTTTCAGGGTCAGGCGTGACATGATGGGGGGTCTGGCCCAATGACCGCAGATCACCAGACTTACAACCCGCCTGACAACCAGAGCGACAGAGGCGTTCTTCCGTCTCAAAGCCTTGAGAAACTGATCGCGTCCGGAGCAATCCGGGCGCGAACGCCGATTCTTCCCGAACAGATCCAGCCATCCTCAATCGATTTACGGCTCGGCTCCGAGGCGTACCGGGTCCGCGCCAGCTTTCTTGCGGCCGGCACTTCGACAGTGACGACCAAGCTGGAGCAGTACCGCCTGCACACAATCGACCTGACAAAATCCGCGGTGCTCGAGAAGGGTTGCGTCTATATCGTCCCGCTGCAGGAAGAACTGGCGCTGCCCGCGTCGATTTCAGGTAAGGCGAATCCTAAGAGTTCGACAGGCAGACTCGATATCTTCACGCGCCTGATCACAGATGAAGGCCGCCAGTTTGAGATGGTTCCGGCGGGGTATAAAGGCCGGCTGTATGCGGAAGTGGTACCTCGGACCTTCAGCGTGGTGGTGCGACAGGGCGAGCGGCTGTCGCAACTTCGGTTGTTCAAGGGCGAGTATGTCCCCTCGGACCTTCTGCTCCGGCAACTGGAAAGCGAAGTCGCGCTCGTGTACCTGCCGGACGACAGCCGGGGTGAAGCCGCAATCTCGAACGGGCTGAGGCTTTCAGTAGACCTTGCCGGAATCGACGGTTCGCCGATCATCGGTTACAGAGCCAGGAAGCATGCCCCGCTGGTCGATCTTTCACGCGTGCAGTACTACGAACCCGAGGAATTTCTGGGAGCCGATTCGGCGCAATGAAAGCCGCTCTCTGATTCTGGACCCGGAAGATTTCTATATTCTGGCATCGCGCGAAAAGGTGAGAATTCCCGCGCAGTATGCGGCTGAGATGGTGCCGTTCGACGCCACCATCGGGGAGTTCCGCATCCATTACGCGGGCTTCTTCGATCCCGGATTCGGCTATGGCTCTGGGGAAATCAACGGCACGCGCGCCGTGCTTGAAGTCAGGTCGCATGAGGTGCCTTTCATCCTTGAAGACGGGCAGATGGTGGCGAGCCTCGTATTCGAGCGGCTGCTGGAACAGCCTCGGGTGCTTTACGGCGAAGGCATCGGGTCGTCTTATCAGAGGCAGGGGCTGAAACTGAGCAAGCATTTCAAGGCCTTCGCGAGTGCCTGAGAACGCGGTCCGGTTCGACATGGTGGGGGTGGGTTTGAATGCCACCGACACGGTGCTGCAAATCCCGCATTTCCCTGCTTACGGGGGCAAAGTTCCGTTTCACGGCGAGCGCTATTCCGTGGGGGGACAGGTGGCCAGCGCGGTGGTCACGTGCGCGCGTCTGGGGCTGGCGGCGAAATATATCGGGACCGTGGGGGACGATGAACGCGGACGACTGCAGCTCGAAAGTCTGGAAAGTTCGGGCGTCGATATAGAGCACGTGCAACGGCGGCGGAATTGTCCGAATCAGTCGGCGTACATCGTGATCGATGAGTCGACCGGTGAACGCACCGTCTTCTGGAATCGGCCTGAGTGCCTGACGCTGCACGCCGAAGAGATTTCTGAAGAGCAAATCACGTGCGCGCGTTTGCTTCACATTGACGGGCACGACACAAGGGCGGTGGAACACGCGGCCCGCATCGCGCACGAGCACGGGATTCCGGTCACCGTGGATGTGGATACCGTCTACCCAGGTTTCGACCGTGTGCTGCCGTATGTCGATTATCTGATCGCCAGTTCCGAATTCCCTGCCCGCTGGACCGGCATGGACGATCCATTCCTTGCGCTTGAGACGATCAGGACGCAATTCGGCATGCATACGGCGGCAATGACACTGGGGAGTCACGGCGCGCTCGCGTGTTGTAAAGACGGCTTCGTTTATTCGCCGGCGTTCGTTGTGAACTGTGTAGATACAACCGGAGCCGGAGACGTGTTTCATGGCGCATTCTGTTATTCTGTTTTGCAGCGGATGCCCATGGCCGAAGCGCTTGCTTTTTCAAATGCGATGGCGGCTCTGAACTGCACCGCGTCAGGCGCAAGGGGCGGCATTGCCACTCTCGATCAGGCGCGTACGTTGATGGAACGCGGGGAACGGCGCCCACACACGGAGATCGCCCGCCGGGCGCAAGCCCGCTGAATGTTCCCGTTACGCGACGATCAACCGACGCATAGTCCGCCCATTGTTACAACCCTGCTGATTATTGCCTGCTCGTTCGTATTCATTTACGAACTGACGCTTGACGAGTATTCGCGCAATTACCTGATTACTCTGTACGGCACTACGCCCGCGCACTTCCGCCCCATTACGCTGCTGACTTCAATGTTCCTGCACGGGGGCTGGAGCCACATTTTCGGCAATATGCTGTTTCTGTGGGCGTTCGGGAAAAGCCTCGAAGACGCGATGGGGCACACGAAATTTCTGGGTTTTTACCTGACGTGCGGAGTGATCGCCGGAATTGTACACGTGGCGTTTAACTATTTCTCGAGCATGCCGACGGTCGGCGCGAGCGGCGCGATCGCAGGCGTGATGGGCGCTTATCTTCTGAAGTTCCCGAGAGCCAGGATCCACACCCTGGTTTTCGTTTTCATCTTCATAACGACATGGGATCTTCCCGCCATGGCCGTGCTTCTCTACTGGTTCATTTTCCAGATTTTCAGCGGCTTCGGGTCGATTGCGCATACGCATGTGACGGACGCCGGGGTGGCGTGGTTCGCGCATATCGGCGGGTTTATCGCGGGGATGATTCTGGTGAACGTCATGGGCACGCGGCAGCGATATTATCCGCGGCGCGATATTTACTGGTAGCGCTGGACGATGCTCGATTTGCTGGCGATAGCCGCCCATCCCGACGACGTGGAACAGACCTGCGGGGGCACGGTGTTGCGCATGGCCGAGGCGGGTTACCGGACCGGCATTATCGACCTGACCGCGGGTGACATGGGGACGCGCGGCAGCCCGAAATCCGCGTGGCCGAATCGCAGGAAGCGGCGCGGGTGCTCAGGGTGGCGCATCGCGAAAACCTGCATCTGCCCGACGCGCGCCTGGAGAACAGTCCTGGCCGTCCGGATGACGCTGGCGCGGCGCATCCGCGAATTGCGGCCGCGGACGGTGATCCTGCCCTATTGGGAAGGCCGGCATCCCGATCACTACCGGGCCTCGGAAATCGGCTACGAGGCATGTTTCCTGGCGGGCCTAAGAAAGCTCGATCCGGAGACCGAGCCGCATCGGCCCGACAAGATCATCTACGCCTCGATGTACGCGAATGTGACGCCGACTTTCGTGGTGGATATCACGCGCATTCTTCGACAGGCGCATGGAATTCGCTGCTGGCCTATCGATCGCAGTACGGCTCAGTGTCGGAAGGGTCAACGCTGTTCCCGGACGAAAAGGAAATCCGCGAGCGGCTGGCCGCGATGGCCCGGTTTTACGGCAACCTGATCGGCGTGAAGTACGGGGAGCCATACGTGGTGAAAGAAACCATGCGGGTGGATGACGTGGTCGCTTTGCCTGTGCGCAGTTTGTGACGATGAGAGCGTGAGTGAATTACGCTGGCATCCGCTGTTGCGCGAATGGGTGGGGGTAGCGGCAAACAGGCAGGACCGTCCGCAAATGCCGAAGGACTGGTGCCCGTTTTGCCCCGGTTCCGGCCGGGTTCCCGCGGAGTACGAGACGCTGCTGTACCCGAACGATTTTGCGGCTTTCACGCGGGATGCGCCGCCTTTCGAAGATAAGCGCGAACTCTTTTCTTCGACCGGCGCGCGCGGTTCCTGCGATGTGGTCATCTATCACCCGGACCATCAACCTGAAGCCCGCGCAGATGACTGCGGAGCATTGGCGCAAGGTGGTGGACCTTTGGTGCACCCGAAGCGCCGAACTGTTTCAGGACCCGGATACCGCGTACGTATACGTGTTCGAAAATGCGGGCGAAGCGATCGGCGTCACCATGCCTCATCCACACGGTCAGATTTATGCGATGCCGTTCCTTTCGCCGCTGGTGGAACGGGAACTTGCCTCGGCCAGAGACTATTTCGCCGCTGAAAAGGAGTGCCTTTACTGCGCGCTTCTCAAGGGGGAACTCGCGGCCGGGGTTCGAATTGTGCTCGAGAGCGAGGCGTTCGTCGCGTTTGTGCCGTTTGCGGCGCGATGGCCGGGGGAGATCCAGATCTACCTGCGGCGTCACGCGGGGTCGCTCGCGGATTTGACGGACGCGGAACGGACGGACCTCGCGTCCACGATCAAGGCAGTACGTATGAAGTACGACGGGCTATGGAATTTTTCAATCCCGCTGATGATGATGGTGCGGCAGAGGCCGGTGCGCGGCGAACACGATTACTTCCATTTCCATGTGGAGCTTTGCCCGCTTCAGCGGAGCGCCACGAAGATTAAGTATCTGGCCGGAGTGGAAAGCGGGACCGGCACGTTCCTGAACGATACCGTCGCGGAAGAGAAAGCGGCTGAGTTGCGGAAGGTGTAAGCCCGCGGGCGGTTGTAGCGCGGTTATAACTAAGTCCAGTACGGCGGCAGGTCTTTCTTCGTCTGCTTAACGATCTCAATGGTTGGGCGTTCGTTCCGGCTGGTCAGAACCTCATAGAGCCGCTTGTACACGCGGTCTTTGGCGACCTGCGGCAGCGCATCGAACGCCGGCGAGGCGATCATAAAACTGCACGGATAACGAAAGAGCCTGGTCTTCAAATCGAGTTCCCGCAGGGTGCCGGGTTTTGAAAATTCTTCCGCGAACCCTGAAGTGCCTTTCACTGGCGAAGTCAATTTCGCTTCGTCGGTGAAGACCATGTACTGAACAAGCTCTTCGACGGCCGTATCGATGCGGTGCTGAATCGAGGGCCGGATCTGGTCCGGAGGCTCGTGAAGAGACACGTTGATCGACGTGTTTTCGGCAAGCGCCATGCGGGCTTCCCAGTCCACGCGGATGAGCAGATTCTCCATCTGGGTCTGGTGCTCGAGAACCATCAGGGCAACGATATCGCTGTGCGGCGAGAGGTAAGCACCGGTGTCGAAATACGGACTAAGGTCGGTCACGTTGGAAGTGCCAGCGGTGACCGGCGCGCGTTCTTCCGCATTTTCCTGCGCGATTGCATTCCCCATGTGCGTCTGGCTGCCCGAAGTACCGCTCACATACCAGCCGCCCCAGCGCTCGCTGAGGGGGCTGCGGTGATCGGTAACAAAGCCGCCGGCGCTCAGGACGGGCGTACCCGTTCGATCCGGCGTCACGGATCGGACAAGGAGGCCGGGGATGCCCATTTCCGCGCCAGACTGATGGCATTGCAGGCACGTGTCGCGACGTTCGAAATGTGGGCGGGACGATCTTTCCTGATCGAGCGTATAGAAAATGATCCCCTGCTTCGGATCGAGCGCGGCGAATTCCAGCACTTCACCCGTACGGACAAAGCCTACCGCAAGATTGTCGTTGAAGTAGACGGCGCGAGGAGTGCGGGGCGCGATGCGCGGCGCCTGAAAGCTGGTTTTCGAAAACACCAGCACCTGTGAACTGACAGGAACCTTAAGTTCGTGAAGCACGGATCGGAGATAGCCGAATTCGTCCTCATATTTAAGCCTGACTTCGCCCTTGTCAATGCGAGCCTGCAGGCGCGAGACGGAATCGTCGACTGCGCCGGTCGCGTATTGAATGGCGGGGTGATCGAGCGGAACTATGTAGGAACCGCCAAGCCCGGCTGAGGCTATACCGATGGGAACAAGGAGAAAGAGCAGTTTTTGCCGCTGGACGGCAGAGGGTTGCTTCATAGTAGGGCTTGCGCGTTCAGCGAAAGCGAGGAGTCGCTGAACGCGCGCCCAAACTATATTTTACTACGTTTTATTTTGGCTTATTTCCTGCTTACGACAGCATTCCCGGCCATACCCTGCCGTGCGAGCTTCAGATGATCCTGAATGTGAGGCACCATGACACCCGACCAGTGCCGGAAGCCGCTAACGCCCGCATTGGTGGCTTCGTATTGAGCAATGGTCAGCGCCCTGTTGTCGAGCGCGATCATTTCTTTGAGATACGCGGCATCGAACTCAGTTCCCGAAAGACCTTCGATGCTCTTTACGGTCGCGCGCTGCTTCGGGTCGAGATCCGACGGAAGCTTGATACCAAGCGCCGCTGAGGCCCGATTCATGCCGCCGGTCCAGTTCGTGTAGTCGTCCACCATTCGCTGCCCGAGTTGTTTCACGTCGGGGCTCATCGCGCGCTCGGTTGCGATGCGGCCTAATTCAATTGCTATCTTCCCCCGCGAAGCAAGGCCCCGGGCAAACTGCTTGTCCGACATGGTGACGAACGGTCCCTGGTTCGCCATGTCGGTTCCAAAACCGAAGTCCATCAGACTGGGGGTAATGTCGTTTCCGTTGGTGTTGGGATTCGATACCCGACCATTTATGATTCCCGTGGTGCTGCCCGTCATGTCAGACGTGCCAGTCAGCCTCTGATGCTGGAGACTGCTCTGATCGTTCACCCCTGTCACATTCTGCTGAGCTACGGCGTTTCCGCCGATTCCGGCCAAGAGCGCCGCGCCCACTGCGATTGACCGTGCCTGCTGTTTGACTCGCATAGTATTCCCCTCGATTGCAATTACGTGACCACGGCATATAATCATAGCTCCGTTTCTGGCCAAAGTGAATCTGCCACGCCGCTGGTCGATGATCGCGTTTGCGTTCTGGGCAACGCTCATCAATTACCTGGATCGTCAGACCCTTTCGGTGGCAGCCCCCGTCCTGCGCGAACAGTTCCACATGAGCAATGTGGATTACTCGCGCGTCGTCTTCGCGTTCATGCTCGCGTACACGATCATGAACGGTATTTCGGGACCGCTGATCGACCGGCTGGGGACGAAGGTCGGGTATGCGCTGTGCATCGCCTGGTGGTCGACGGCTTCGATTCTGCATGTATTTGCGCGCGGGGCGCTCAGCCTGGGCGTGTTCCGGTTCCTGCTGGGAGCAGGCGAAGCGGGAAACTGGCCGGCGGCGATCCGGATTGTGGCGGAATGGTTTCCTGAGAAGGAACGCGCGCTGGCGTCGGGCGTCTTCAACAGCGGATCGGCTGCGGGCGCCATTCTCGCGCCGCCCATTGTGGCTTTTATCCTGCTCCGCTTCGGCTGGCAATACGCTTTCGCTCTGACAGGTGTCATTGGCTTTGTCTGGCTGCTGGTGTGGTGGCCTGGCTACAAGACCCCGCCTGAGGCGGAGCGGGAACTCACGGCGCCGGTGCCCGCTCCATGGCCATTGTTCCGGACGCGGTTCGTGTGGAGTTTCACGGTCGCAAAGATTTTTCTCGACCCCGTCTGGTACTTCTACATATTCTGGTTTCCCGAATACCTTAAAAACGCTCGCCATTTCGATATGGCCGCAATCGGGACCTATGCGTGGATTCCGTTCCTGGTCGCCGGGTCGGGCAACATCCTGGGCGGAATGCTGTCCGGGTGGCTGGTGAAAAGGGGCATGCGCGTTGCGATTGCCAGGAAGACGTCAATCACGGTCTTCGCGGCGCTGATGCTCTCCGCAATTCCGGCTGTTCTCGTCAGTTCCGCTGCGGTTTCGATAGGGTTTGTTTCGCTCGCGATGACGGGCTATACCGGCAGTCTGGCAAGTATGCTGGCGCTGCCGGCCGATGTGTTTCCGAAGAACGCGGTGGCTTCCGTTTGGGGCCTGGCAAGTATGGGCTCAGGTTTTGGCGGGATGGTGTTTACGCTGATCACCGGACTGATGGTGGAGCATTATTCGTATACGCCCGTGTTCTTCATGTTCGGCGCGATGCCGTTGATCTGCGCGGCGATATTGTGGACGCTGACCAGGACTGAGGCCGTCTTGCCGGCCGCATCACGTCAGCAACGCGCGGGCATGCAGCATTGAAGCGAGTCTGCGGGTGGAGAGCAACTCACGAAGTGTTGTGTCCGGCGCGTTCATCAGCCTTTCCCGTAAAGCCTCGGAGCCGACACCGGCATGGCAGCGCAGTTGAAACTGAAGCCGGTTGCGTTCGAAGATTCTCGACACTTCATCGGGATGGTAGAAGCGCCTGACGGTCGCCTGCCGAACGTGTTGCACGACGGAGCGGGGGACGTGCAGGTTCATAAGACCTGCCGATCTGGCCCAGACTCCCCATTCCACGTCCTCCCAGTAGAAGGGATCGTAACAGGGCGTGCGGCGAACGAAGCGTTTGAGCCAGCTTGTCTGGAACAGGGAGCATCCGCCTCCGGAGTAGTAATGTTCCACCGGGGCGAGTTCGAGGCTATCCAGTTCAAGAAGGTTCGGCAGTCCGCTGACAAACTCAATGGCAGTTCGGTTGGTTTCTCTTGGACCGGCTGCGTCTTTCATCGCTATTCGGGATGCAAGCGAGAAGATGCCCGGGGCGCGATGTGGAATCAGTTCGGCGAACGTGTCTTCGCGGACACAGACATCGCTGTTGAGCAGATAGGTCCAGCCTGCCCCGACAAGATCCGAGCCCGGCGCGGACAGCCGCGGTGAAACCTAATGGGCGCGGAACAAAGTGGAAGCGGAAGGCGCGAAACTCGGCAGCCAGCTCTTTGTAATCCCGGGCGTCCGATCCGTTGACCACGAGGATGACGCTATGCGGGATTGAGACCTGGGCGAGTGCGTCCGTCAGCGCGGCAAGGCATGAGCGAAGTTCGGGGCTGCCGCCGCGCTCAGGAATGATAATCGCCATCGAATCGTCTGGCAGGTTCGGTGTTGAGTGATGAGGCGGCGTCGGGTTCCGCGGATGAGGTGCGGCGTTGGTCAGCAGCAAACTGGCTAGCTGCGCCCTTAGCCGCACAGGACGACTCACGGCCGGTATCCGAGCGCCGCAGTCCTCGACCGATCGGTTGCACAACTCAGCGGTGAAGAGGGCAAATCCGAGTTCGCGCGAGTCGTTGCTGGTGCCGCGGCGCCACGGGGAGCAGCCATGATCGACCTGTGCAACGAACCGATGTATCGACGTGGAAACGGGCAGCGGAAGCTGAACCTGGAATGGAAGAGCTTCGGCGGAGTCGTTACGCACCAGCCCGACCTCTTGTCCATCCCGGTAGAAACGCAGAGCGTTGGTTCTCGGGTCCGACGGCAAGACCCCGGTCAGAGTAAGAGTGTTGTGTCCCGATGCCTCGCATTCGAAACCGGTGGCTGGCCGCGACCAGAGGGTGCCGGTCTCATCCCGCTCGTGCCAACCCCACAGAGCGTCAACCGCGCCTGCTTTCGGAACCGGTGACCGGAAGATGCAGTTGGCGCATTCGGGGACTGCGCCCGTTGCATATCGGTCGCGGAAGTCGCTGTATGCAGGGCCATTCCAGATGGCGGCGAGTGTTGCCGTATGCAGACTTCCCAGACTCGCGCGGTCGAGCACTTCACATGCAACCACCTCCCCTCCTGCAAGAATATGCGTCGTTTCGAAAGGGTTTTGCTCGCACGTGAACGGGCCTGTCCCCGCGGGGCTACGCGGCCGCGCCACGGAAATGCTCATGCTCGGATTCAGGTCGCGGGCAGCTCTCACGGCTGCATCGAGACGTCCCTGAAAGGCGTCGGTCAGAGCCCCGTCTTCGGCGACTTCGGCGTGGAAACTCGCCGGAGTAGCGCCCCTGCAGATCACGGGATGAATGGAGAGCAGAGGCGCCCCGTTGTTCGATGCGAACGATGCGATCGCGGGCAGTTCGCTGACATTCGATTCCATCGCCACGGCTGCAAAATCGATCATCGGGGGTCTCGGCGTCTTCTGCGCGGTCTCGGCAAGCAGCGCGAGCCGGCGCTCGAATGAGTCAAGTCCTCCACCGCCGTAGATGACCGGGAATTTGGCGTTCTCAAGCGTATGCAATGAGATGCTGATCCGGTCTATTCCGGAATGAGCGAGCGCGCGGACGCTATCGAGCGGCATGCTGACCAGCGACGTCACCATTTCCGTCTGAGCGTCCGTCATGCTTTTGACCAGTCGGATCGCTTCGATGAGCCACGGATAATTGCCGGATTCACCGGAGTAATTGAGGCGTACAATCTCAGGGGAGTCGAGGGAATTCAAAATGGATTCGACGAGAGAGATACTCATGTGCTCGCCTTCACCACGCAGGTTTTCCCGCGAGCAGAAGATGCACCGCAGCGGACACTTCGAGGTAAGTTCCAGCCACAGAATGGCGGGGCTGGTTCGCGCGCGAGCGGGTGCCATGAAGCAATTCTCGCTCGATTATTCGACAATGTCCGTATGCCACGTTTGTTTCTCGCGCTCGCGCTGATGCTTCCTCTGAATGCTTTTGCCGCCGATACGCCTCCAAAACTGCGGCTGGCGGAAGTTCAGGACCTGGAGCCCGTAAGTTACAGAGTCAATCTGTCGCTCGATCCCGCGAAAGAAAGTTTCACCGGGTCAATCGAGATCCGGCTCAAAATCGCGAAACCTGCCTCGACCATATGGCTGAATCAGGAGAACCTGAAGATCGCGTCCGCGACGCTGAAGGCCGGCGGCGCGGATCATGCGGCGCGCGTGATTCCGGGCGGTGCGAATTTCGTCGGACTGGCTTTTGGACAGGCGATCGGGAGCGGCGATGCGACGCTTTCACTGCAATACAGCGGGGAGATCAGCTCGAAGAACAGCAGCGGCATCTTCCGCGAGCAGGACAGCGGCACGTGGTACTTGTTTACGCAGTTCGAACCCACCGACGCCCGAGCGGCTTTTCCTTGTTTCGACGAGCCATCGTATAAAACGCCTTGGCAGTTGACGCTGAACGTGCCTGCGGCCGATAGCGCCATCAGCAATACCCAGCCGGCTTCAGAAACTTCAGCCAACGGTACAAAGACGATCGTCTTCAAAGAAACCAAGCCTCTGCCCAGCTATCTGGTCGCGTTTGGAGTGGGACCGTTTGAGTTCGTGAACGCGGGCACGGTGGGCCGGAACAAAGTTCCCGTGCGGATTGTGGTTCCGAAAGGAAGGACCGCGGAAGCAAAGTATGCGTCCGAGGTGACGGCGACCATCCTTTCGCGGCTGGAAGATTATTTCGGCATTCCTTATCCCTACGACAAAGCGGACCAGGTGGCGATCCCGAATACGGCGGGATTCGGGGCGATGGAAAACGTCGGGATGGTGACTTACGAGCAGAACATCCTGTTGGCGAAGCCCGCAGGCGGACAGCCTCCAGCGTCAGCGAGCTTATGCGGAAACGGCGGCCCACGAACTGGCGCACCAGTGGTTCGGTGACATGGTGACTACGAGCTGGTGGGACGATATCTGGCTCAACGAGGCGTTCGCAACGTGGATGGAGCGCAAGCTGATCGCGGAATGGAAGCCAGACTGGCACACGCGCGTGACCGATGTCGGAAGCAAACTTCGGGCGGAACAGGAAGACAGCATGGTGTCGGCGCGGCGCATCCGTCAGCCGATCGCTTCCAACAACGACATCGCCAATGCGTTCGATCTGATTACGTACGAGAAGGGCGCGTCGGTGATCGGGATGTTCGAAAGCTGGATGGGACCGGACGACTTCCGCAAAGGCGTGCAGAGTTACATGAAGCAATACATGTTTCGCGCCACCAGCGCGGGCCAGTTTCTGGATTCACTCAGCACCGCCGGAAAACGCAACGTCACAACGGCATTCTCAACCTTTCTGAATCAGCCGGGCGTGCCGCTCGTATCGATCGCGCTTGAATGCAACGGCGGCAAACCGGCCTTGAAGGTGGAACAGCAGCGTTCTTTGCCGGTGGGATCGAAAGGTTCCACGAACGAAACCTGGAACCTTCCGCTGTGTGTTCGGTACGGCACAGGGACTGCGGGGCAGAGCCAGTGCGCGCTCGTGACGCAGCAGTCGCAAGCGGTGGCTCTGGAAGGCGCAAAGGGTTGCCCTGCGTGGGTGCAGGCGAACGATCGGGCGAACGGGTATTACCGCGTCAATTACAAAGGCAATCTGCTGTCAGCGTTGACTGCGGGCGACGTGGTTGCGCGTCTCTCTCCTGAAGAGCGCGCAGACCTGATGGGCAACGCTCAGGCGCTGTCCGATTCAGGCCAACTTGCCGCGGCGGATGTTTTGGGTCTGGTGGAAAAGTTCCATGACGATCCGGAACGCGACGTGGTGGTAACCGCTGCATCGCTGGTTGCTGGGCTCAGAGCGCATCTGGTTCCGGAGGCTCTGATGCCCAATTATCAGCGGTTCGTGCGCAAGAACTTTGGGGCGCGCGCCCACGCACTGGGCTGGACCGCCAAGCCCGATGACACGGAAGATACACGACTGCTGCGTTCACGGCTGGTCCGCACCGTGGCAACGTTGGGAGGCGACGAACAACTCGCAGCGCAGGCTAAGGATCTCACAAACCGATGGTTCGCCGACCATAGCGCGATCGACCCCATCATGTTGTCAGCGGTTTTGAGCACAGCTGCGTATTACGGCGACAAGACTCTTTTCGACCGCATGCTTGCTGAGTTTCGCAACACGAAGGATATGCAGGTAGGGCGTACGTTGGTTGGGGCGATGGCTTCTTTTCGTGACCGCAGCGCGATCGAAGCAGGGATGAACGCGATAGTCAGCGGGGACATTGCGTTCATGCGGGGAGTTCCCCTCTTGTTTGCCGGCCAGACGCGGGATGCAACGCGCATGCTTGCCTTTGAATTTCTGAAAGCGCATTGGGATCAGATTGTGGCAAAGATGCCGGCGGGCGGCGGCTTCGATTTCGGAGCGGAACTTCCCCGCGTGGGCGCGGGCTTCTGCGACGCGTCGGCACGGGATCAACTGAAGAGTTTTTTTGCGCCAAGGGTGGATAAGTTTACCGGGGCACCACGAGCGCTCGATCAGACGCTTGAGGCGGTGGATCTGTGTATCGCCAACAAGGCTGCTGAAGCCCCGGGTGTAGCTCAGTTCCTTGCAAAATACTAGCGGCGGGCCAGCCGTTTCAGCGTATCGAGATTGCGGCGGTCATCACCTTCTTCATCGACCGGCGTTTCGAGAATGAAGGCTTTATCGCGAAGGCCGGCGTGCCGCAGAAACCGGCGGAAACCCTTCTCGCCAATCTGGCCCTCGCCAATGTTCTGGTGCCGGTCGAGCCGCGATCCGAGCGCGCCTTTGGAATCGTTGGTATGGATGACTTGAACATAGGCAAGATCGAGAACGCGGCCAACATCGTTCAGTGTTGTCTTCAGGCCCGCGGCGCTGGAGATATCGAAACCGGCGGCAAACAGGTGGCAGGTATCGAGGCAGTAGGCGATCGGGAGATCGGTTCGGTTCGCCGCGAGATCGCGAATCATCCGCAGTTCTTCAAAGCGCGATCCGATCTGGCAGCCGCCGCCGACGGTGTTCTCAAGCAGCACCGTGAGCCCGGGAGCGCGAAACCCTTTCGCGGCTTCGGCCAGGCCGAGAACGAAAGCCCCAATGCCCTGCTCGAGAGATTGCCCCCTGTAACTGCCCGGGTGCAAAACGAGATACTCAGCGCCCATCGCAGCAGCCCGATCGAGTTCGCCGCGAAAAGAGGCAATAGACTTTTCGCGGATGACCGGATCGGGGCTGGCGAGGTTCACCAGATAATTGACGTGGATGACGAGCGGGGTCAGATCGAAACGTGCGCGCGCATCGCGCATTTTCCGAACATCCGCGGGATCGGGCACCGAGGCGCGCCACATCCTTGGACTCGATGAGAATATCTGAAAAGTGTTCGCGCCCAGTTCATGCGCCTTCAGCGCAGCACCTTCAAGAGACCTGGATGTGGAGGTGTGGATACCGATTCGCATTTGGTTCAGTAACTGCTAACTCCTGGCGAAGGAGGAGTGCTCAATGCTTTGGACGATCTTTGTAATCCTGCTGGTGCTTTGGCTGCTTGGTCTGGTGACCTCTTATACTCTGGGCGGCTTCATCCACATTCTTCTGGTGATCGCGATTGTGGTCGCGTTGATCCAGATCATTTCCGGACGTCGCGCGATTTAGGGTCAGGCGCAGTCAGACCTGCCGCGACTACCACTCGCGCAATGGCTTCAAGAGCAATGGGTGACATGACGCGATAGCCTCTGGAGTTCGGCTGTACACCATCGTCCGACAACTCGGGCCTGCATTTTCCCGGTGCTGTCAGCCACTGCGGAATAAAAATCCACATACGTGAAGTTCTCGCGGCGGCAATAATCCTGCAGCCAGCGATTGATCTGCTGCACGTTTGTTTCAGCCTGGCCGGTGGGGAGGATGGAAGCAAACAGCGGCTTGATTCCGTGGGCTTTTGCAAGGTCGCCCATCATGGCCAAATCATCCTGAACGCTGGTGACACTGGCATCGGCAGCGGTTGCAAAGATCAGGACAGCTTTGGGGTGGAGCGAGATGACATCCTGCGTGAACCGGCCGAGCATCTGGAGCGATGTCTGCCCGGCGATGCCGCGATTGAGGAAGTCGCGCCCGGTGAAGTATTCGTTGAGCCGCCACGATTCAGTCGCAGTCTCGCCCAGAAATACGACGCGCGGAATTCTGCCCGGCGGGGGTAGTTGCGCATTTTCGGCGGCGTAGCGTTTGAGATTGGCGGGATCGGCATCATGGGCCGCGGCCTCGACGTTTCGTCCCTGCAGCGCGGCTGCGAAAAGCCGCTGTATGCGTGCCAGATCGTCACGAAGTTCTGAGTATTGCTGGTCCGCGGTGGGCGGAAACGGTTCGGAGCGCGGCATGGCGTCACTCAGCGCAACATACGCTTTGATGTCATTTATGAACTGGTAGGTAAGCGCGGCATTGTGGGGTGCTTTCTGCATGGAAGCCACTGTGGCTGTGGCGCTCTGCCGGATGGCCTCGCTCGCACGCACAAGGCCGGGGGACGCGACCGCGGTAGACTCCATCAGTTGAAGAACCCTGGTCGGGAGTTGCTGCACTTCATCGGCAGCCCACATTTTCATGGGCACCGCTGACGCGCAAATCATGAGCAGAAACCACTTCACGGCTTATCGTCTTTCAGCAGGCGGAACGTGATGGTGCCGATCGTGAACTGCATACGAACCTGTATCTGGACGGGCAGGCGGCGCTCATCGTCCGTAAGCCAGATATGCAGATGCCCGGCCTTTTTGTAGAGCACGTTATCGAAAAGAAAGACCTCATAGCGAATAGTCTTGAGAACACCCAGGTCGGTCTTCAGTTCTTCGCGGCGCTGCGATTCAACCTTGGCCTGGACGAATTTTTTGCCATCGCTGATGGGAATCTGCGCGGTCTTGCCCGGGTCGAGTTTCAGATTGCGCAGCACCATGAGCCCCCCGATTACGTCGTGAACGCACGGAGGAATTTCCACGTCGTGAACGGTCGTGAGATTCCTGCTGAAATCTTTCTCGGCATAGGAAGCCTTGTGCCCCGCGCCATCGTAAACCACGCGCGTCTCTCTGTTCCTGTTGCCCTCGTGAGCCGAGAGAAAACTGTTTTGCGCGCAGAAATTATCCCCGAGCATCGCGGTGTAATCGTCGCTGACGCGGAAGAGACGCGACACCAGGCCGGCCGATTCCAGATGCAGCCGCACTTCACTTGCCGCGGCACCGGTATGAGGCAGGGGTGTGAAGAAGAATTTCGCGGTACCGGCCGGAATCAGGCGCCATTCCACCGCGTAGTCCAGCGTCTCGCGGCCCGCAGTCTGCGGCAGTGCGCTTTCAGACACAAGCAGCACGACGAGACACACCTTCGCGAGATGTCGCAATCCTGCCATGAAGCCGTCAGTTTCTCATACGGTTGCCCGCCCGGCAGGGTTCCGAGGTCCTGACGGTTTACGCGCTGTCGTATGATTGCGGAAATGGCTGATTCAGAATCGAAGCACCGTCTCGGCACGCTGGCACTGCACGCGGGTCAGGAACCCGACCCCACCACGGGCGCGCGCGCGGTACCTATCTTCAGTACGACCAGCTATGTGTTTCATGACACGGATCATGCGGCGAATCTGTTTGCCCTGAAAGAGTTCGGCTTCATCTACTCCCGCATCATGAATCCCACGTGCGACGTGCTGGAAAAGCGCATGGCCGCTCTGGAGGGCGGCGCGGCGGCGCTGGCATTTGCGAGCGGCCAGGCTGCCGTCACTGCGGCCATTCTGACCATCGCGCACTCGGGGCAGAACATCGTTTCATCCACGAGCCTCTACGGCGGCACGTGGACGCTGTTCTCGCAAACGCTGAAGAACCTGGGCATCGAAGTTCGGTTCTTCAATCCCGATCATCCGGAAGAGATCCACAAGCTTGTGGATGAGAAGACGCGGCTCGTTTACATCGAGTCGATCGGAAACCCGAGAAACGATGTGCCGGATTTCAAAGCCATTTCGGACATCGCGCATTCGCACGGTATGCCGCTGCTGATGGACAACACGGTGCTGACGCCCGCGTTGTTCCGGCCGTTCGATCACGGCGTGGATATTTCGATTTACTCTGCCACTAAATTTCTGGGCGGGCATGGCGTACATGTCGGCGGGATCGTTGTCGACAGCGGCAAGTTCCTGTGGGAAGCGGACCCGAAGAAGTGGCCCGAATTTACTGAGCCGGACCCGTCGTATCACGGTGTGGTGTTCACGGAAGCGCTGAAGCCGATGGGCAACATCGCGTACATCATCTACATGCGGACACACTGGCTGCGGGACACGGGCGCGGCCATGAGTCCTTTTGCCGCATTCCTGTTCCTGCTGGGGATCGAGACCCTTCATCTGCGGATGGAACGGCACGTCAGCAATGCGCAGGCCTTCGCGGAATGGCTCTCGAAGCACCCTTCCGTCGAGTGGGTGAACTATCCGGGTTTGCCCGATCACCCGCATCATGCGAACGCGAAAAAGTACGTCCCGGGAGGACCGGGCGCCATCGTAGGCTTTGGCATTCGCGGCGGCAAAGAGGCGGGCGTGAAGCTCATCAACAACCTGAAGCTGGCCAGCCATCTTGCCAATCTTGGCGATGCCAAGACGCTGGTGATTCATCCGGCTTCCACCACGCATCAACAGTTGAGTGAAGCTGAGCAGGCCGCGGCCGGCGTGCGTCCCGAATACATCAGAGTCTCAGTGGGCATAGAAGATCTGCAGGATATTCGCGACGACTTCGATCAGGCACTGAAGGCTTCACAAGCGTAGGACGGTGCGCGCCGGTATTGTTAGTGTCGCCACGCGGATCCTGGTGGTTGCCGTATGCGGCTTCTCATCGTGGTGGTCGGCGCGGATGGCGTGGGCGGACTGGCTGGCGGAATCCGGACCGCCGGAGGCCCTCGCCCGGGCGGCTGCGCTGGAACCGCGCGAGGCTCGTTTGCGCGCGATGAATGCGATCGTACGCAGCGATAACGGGGACTCCTCGGGTGCGGTCGACGACGATCTGCGTCAGGCTTCCGAACTGAATCCTTTCGATTCGACGGTCCTGATGACACTCGGTCTGCGAGCTGAGTTCCGCCGGGATCTCGTCGTGGCTGAAGCGTATTACACCCGGGCAGCAGACGTGGACCGCCAGTTCAAGCCGGCCTGGACTCTGGCGAACTTCTATGCCCGGTCGCACCAACCTGAAAAAGTCTGGCCGATGCTGCGGCGATGTCTGCAACTGGACCCTCTCGGGTTCGACCCGGCACCGGTCTTCGATCTGGCGTGGGAGTACTCAAACGACAGGGACAAGATTCTCGATCTGATGCCGCGGCGACGGCCCAGGTTAATCGAATATCTCTCGTATTTAATCCGCACGGAAAGGGTCGATGCCGCAACCGAGGTATGGCCGCTCGCACTCGCGGTTGCCAACCCGGTGGAAGATGCGGCGGCATTGACGCCTTTTCCGGGCTTGCTTGTGAAGCATGAGCACGTGGCGGAGGCCGTGAAGGCATGGAACACGCTGGTGGATGCAAACGTTGTTTCTGCCTCGAAGCTCAACCCCGCGGTAGGTGCTTCTGTGGCCGATCCGGAATTCAACTTGCCGTCGCCTGAAGGCGTCTTTTCCTGGATCGCCAGCAACCCGGACGGGGTGTTCATGCGGAAACTATCCCCCGGCCTGCGGATTGAGCTCGACGGGAATGAGCCTGAGACCGTGACCTTGTTGTCGCTGGTTGTTCCGGTCATTCCGGGGCGCGCGTACAAAATGCGTCCGGCGATCGATGCCTCAGGCCTGACTCTGCCGGACGATGCGGGCTTTCAGTTGCGCATCGTCCAGACAGCCGCCGCTACAACGCCGGTTGCAGTCTGCCCGTTGCTCACACATACCCCCTGCGTATTCAGCGCGCCCTCAAACGTGATCCGCATAGACCTGATCTATTCGCGCGCACCCGGTACCGTGAGGGCGAAAGGCTCGTTGACACTGACTAAGGCACTACTGGAGTTCGCTTCCTGAGCAGCCATCGACCTGTTCCCGCCTTGCCTCTGGTGCTGCTCGCCGCATTGCTGGCCGGGGTTCTCGTGTGGTGGTCTCCGCGTTACTGGCCTGTAGCCACGGGCATTATTGCTCTTTCCGTCGCCGCGGCTGTCTGGGCCGTGACCGCGAGCGAAGTGGTCTTCCGGCCGATCATGATACCCGTCGGCCTCATGGGCATCTGGGGCTTCCTGCAGCTACTCGCGAAGCAGACGGTGATCCCCTCGTTCACGCTGCGCGTTTCGATCACGTGGCTGATGTGCGCTCTTGCTTTCTTCCTGTCCTTCCAGATATTGCGTCGGCCCACGAACCGGCATGTCTTTCTGACTGGACTGCTGTGGTCTGTCACGGCTTTGGCAGTTGAAGCACTGCTTCAGATCTACAGCGTTCCAGTCCGCGTGTTCGGACTAATCCCTGCGGCCGATTCTGTAATTGGTACGATCATCTACGCCAACCAGTTCGCGGCGCTCATGGAACTGGCCGCGCCCATCGCGCTGTGGCAGATACAGCAGGGCCGCGTGGTGGCCGGCGGGTTGGCGTTCTCCGCAATGTTCGCAGCGACGGTAGCGGGCGCATCCCGCGCCGGCTTCGCGCTCCTGCTCGCGGAGTTGATTGTGTTCCTGATCGTGATGTTCTTTTCCGGGGAGTGGCGGCTGAAGCGGGGAGCGGCTGTCGTCCTCACAGTGGTGCTGCTCGTCGGCTGGGCTTCGGCGGTCGCAGGTACGGATAAATTGTGGGGCAAACTCCAGGAGAAGAACCCTTACGAATTTCGCCACCAGCTACTGCTGTCGACGGAATCAATGATCCGTGATGCCCCCTGGTTCGGTCATGGGATTGGAACCTGGCGAGCCGTATACCCGCGCTACGCCACGCTGGACATGTCGCTTATCGCGAACGAGGCGCATAACGACTGGGCGCAGTGGGCTTCGGACGGCGGCATCCCGTTCGCACTGCTCATTTTGGTGGTGGGAGCCGCACTTTCACGAGTGTCGGTTCGGTCTGTGTGGGGCATCGGAATAATTAGTGTTTTAGCGCACTGTTATATCGACTATCCGATGCGCGCGCAGCCAATTGCGTTTATTTGGTTCAGTTTGGCAGGCGCACTTGCCGCTATTCGGGAAACAAATACGTCAGAAACGTCACAAGATGGCGGATAATGGAGGGACCACTCTCAAAGCCGTGTTTTTGCCCTGATATTCAATGATTAACGATCAGAAGACCTTAGCCCTTCGTTCTCCGGAAGGGGCTCCGCCGGCCGCCGTCGAGCGCATCGCATTTTACCAGTCCGCGCCGGTGCAGGAACAGGAATCCGCCGCCGATTCAATTCCGTTTGCCCACTACTGGTGGATGATCAGCCGACACAAATGGCGATTGCTGCTGTTTGTCGGGATAGCTGTCGCGGCGACCATTGTTGTGTCTTCGAGGCTAACGCCTTTTTATGAATCCACTGCGACGATCGACGTTGACCGTATGGCTCCGCAGAGCGTGGTCGGCCAGGATTCCGCCGGGACCCGTATGGCGGGAAACGATTCGGAAATCTTCCTGACGACGCAGGTTCAGCTGATTAAGTCCGATTCCGTTTTGCGCCCTGTGGCTCAGAAACTGAAGATTGCAATTCCGGTTGATGTTGCGAGAGATCCGGCGCGCGGCGAAGCTCCTGTCAGCCTGCCGTACCTGGCAGTGACACGGCCGCCCAAGACGTATCTGCTTCAGATCAGCTACCGTTCGCCGAATCCCGCATTCGCGGCAGAGGTTGCCAACGCGGTCGCGAACAGCTACATCAATCACTCTTACGAAATCCGCTTTCAGGCTTCTGAAAAACAGGCGGCGTTCATGAGTAACCGGCTTGAATCGCTGAAGGCGCGCATGGAGCGTTCACAGCTGGCGCTGACTCAGTTCGAAAAGGAACTGAACGTGATCAGCCCGGAGCAAAAGACCAGTATCCTCTCGGCACGTGTGCTGCAATTGAACACCGAGTGGACGTCAGCGCAGGGCGATCGCGTACGCAAGGAAGCCGCCGCGGCAGCCGTGCGTGGCGGATCCGTCGAGGCGCTCGAAGCATCGGCTCAGGGCGAGCAGCTTCGCAAGCTGGCGGACAAGATCAATGAGGCTTCTGAGAAGTTCGTGGCTGTGAAGAATCAGTTCGGCCCGAATCACCCGGAATACAAGAAAGCTGCGAATCAACAGGCAGAACTGCAGCAGCAGTTTGAAGCGCTCCGCGAAAACATCGTCAAGCGCGTGGAATCCGAGTATCGCGAGGCGCTTGACCGCGAGAAGCAATTGCAGGCTGCGGTGAATGACGTGAAATCCGAGTTCGATCATCTGAACTCGAAGTCAGTCGAGTACCAGGCTCTGAAGCGTGAAGCGGATTCGGACAAAACGGTGTTCGACGAACTTAACAAGAAGATCAACGAAGCCGGTATTAACGCGGGGTTTCAGAACAGTTCGATCCGGCTTGCGGATCTGGCGCGCCCGGCGCGGTCTCCTGTCTATCCGCGGGTCAGATTCAATGCGATTATGGCGTTCTTTGCTTCCACCTTTCTCGGGATTGTCGTGATCTTCATCTCGGAAAATCTGGATCACACGCTGCGGGATCCGGATCAGATCCAGCGTCAGTTGCAAACCGAGATTCTGGGCGCCCTGCCGGTGGTAAAGGCCTGGCGCGGACATTTGCCAGGCACTTCGACCAACTCGGATGGCACCAGGCGCGCGTTCTTCGGGACCGATGGCGGCTTAGGCAACAGCTACGAAGAGGCCGTGCGCACCCTTCGCGATTCGATTCTGCTGCCCAACGCGGAGAGTCGTCCGCGCACTCTGCTGCTTACGTCCGCGACACCGCGTGAAGGTAAGACGACCACAGGTGTCCACCTTGCAGTGGTGCATAGTCAGCAGAAGCGCAAGACGCTCATCATCGATGGCGATTTGCGGCGCCCCGGCGTTTATCAGCACGTTGGCGTGACGAATGACAAGGGCTTATCCAATGTGGTGAACGGTGAAGCGGAGTGGCGCGATCTGCTGCAACATCCGGAAGGGCTTCCCTATCTGGATGTGCTTCCGGCCGGACCTCCGTCGAGGCGCGCGGCGGATGGGATCGGAGAGACACTGCGGCATCTGCTGGCCGATGCCATGAATGAGTATGACTTGATCATCTGCGATGCTCCGCCGCTGCTGGGCTTCGCGGAATCTCTTCAGATCGCAGCTTTGGTGGATGGCGTGGTCGTGGTTGCGCTGGCTGGCCAAACGGAGCGGACCGCTGTATCCAGCGTGCTCAGTAATCTCAAGCGGCTGAAGGCGAATGTGATCGGGCTCGTGTTGAACGAAGTTCGCGCCGATATGAGCGAGCGTTATTACTATTACGGGTACTACGGGAAGTATTACAGCCGCTACTACAAACCGCTCAGCAGCTAACGGGTCAGCGCAAGCAGGTCGTCGACGGTCTTAGATGCAGCGATGTCCTTTGGCGACACGATCACACCATAGTGTTCGTTCGCCAGGGACATGAAGCCGATGACAGCCAGGGAATTCCAGGCATCCAGGTTCTTCGAGGCGTTCAGGTCCTTTGAGAGTTCCAGGGTCCAGTTCGAGCAGTTCGTCAAGCTGGCGAAGGAAGGGTTCTCGCTCCATGTAGGTTCAGGGTACAACAGGTGAGATCAGCACCTGCGCGGGAACCCCCATCACAGTGGAGCGCGGTGCAACGTTTCTGACCACCACGCTGCCCGCCCCTACAATCGCGCCGTCGCCGACTCTCTTGCGCGACAGGATGCAGGCGTGCCCGCCGAGGAAAGAGCCCTCTCCGATGCGGGCGTATCCCATAATGTCGCAGTGGCAACTGACGGTCGCGCCGTCGCCGATAACGGCGTCATGACCGATGGTTGCCGAGAGATTGATCAGGACAGAGTTCCCGATCTTCGCATTGGCTCCGATAATCACTCCGGGACAGATGACCGTTCCCTGCCCTATTTCGACACTCAGGGCCAGAATGACGGAGGGGTGAACGATTGTGAGGAATCGCGCGCCCCTGGACTCAAGGTCGGAGCACACGCGAAGCCGGGTGGCCGGATTTCCCAGTGCGGCTATAAAAACTTCATCTTCCGACGGCTGCCATGTGCCGGGCGAACCCAGGACGCTGTAGGGGAATGGCGTGTTGACGAGGGCGTCCGGATTGGCATCAAGGAAGCCCGCGATCTTCCAATCGGTTTGCTGAACCTGCAACGCCCAACTCAGAATTTCGCGGCCGGCGCCGCCCGCGCCTACCACCAGGCAGCGCTTCACAGCGCTCCGTCCCAGAGGACCGAAACCGCGCCCCAGGAATAGCCCACGCCAAAGCCGACCAGCATCAATCGCATTCCAGGTTTGAGCCGGCCCTGATCCAAAGCATCTTTGAGCGCGATGGGAATCGTCGATGAAACTGTGTTGCCGCAACTCTCCATTGAGATGAAGAAGCGATCTTCCGGAATTTTCAGCAGACTTGCGGAGGTGGTTGAGCATGTAACGGTTCGCCTGATGAAAGACGAAGAGGTCGAAGTCCGCGATGGTGGTTCCGGTCGTCCGGAGCAGTTTGCCGACTGCCGCTGGGCACCTCTGTCATGGTGAAGCTGAACAGTTCGGCTCCGTTCATATAAATGTTGTCCGCGCCGCGCCAGTTGCCCTCCGCGTCAGCAACCGCGCTGCCGCGGGTCATCCGGTTCCGCATGCCGCCTGCGGATACAGCCAGGTTTGCCGCACCCCTCCCGTCGGTGCCATACACAAATGGGCCAAGGCTCTCATCGGGACGGTCGGCGCCGCAGATCAGAGTGGCCGCTGCCGCATCGCCAAAGATGGTGCGCACGCTCTTGTCGGCGCGGTGGATGAACTTGCTGTAAGTCTCGGCTGTGATCAGCAGAATCCTGCTTGCCTGCCCCGTTTCGATCAGGCCTTTGGCAAGACCCAGACCGTAGATGAAGCCCGAGCAACCGAGATTGAAATCGAGCGCGCCAGCGTGGGTCGGAATGCCGAGAGCGTTTTGAACAATGCACGCCGTGGTTGGAAGGAAGTAGTCAGGGCTTTGCGTGCAGAAGAGCAGGAAGTCGATTTCCGGGGGGCTGACAGCACCCGATGCGAACAGTTTCCGGGCGGCCGCGATCCCGAGATCGGAAGAACACTCGGCGTCGCTCGCAATGTGACGCTGCCGGATGCCGATCTTGTCTTCGATCTTCGCGACGGACCATTCGGGGAATTCAGCGGCCAGTTGCTCGGTTGAAAGGACGGCATTCAGGCAGGTAGTATTCGATCGCGCGGATAGAGGCCTTCATCAATGCGCCGTGTACCCGCCGTCGATGAGGAGCGACGTCCCTGTAATCCAGCGGGCGGCGTCGCCCAACAGGAAAGCTATGCCGCCCGCGACATCCCGGACATTGCCAACGCCCATTGGGTGGTTCTTCTCAATGACCTGAAACTGTTCAGGCGTGAGGCTTTGCTTTAAGCGGTCAGACATCTCGCTTTCAACAAAGCCGGGCACGGCCACGTTGACACGGATGCGCTCAGGGGCGAGCTCGATGGCGAGGGAGCGGGCCATGCCCATCAGGGCGGCTTTGCTGGCCGAGTAGGCTGAGATTCCCGGTTCGCCAACGATTCCGGCCACAGACCCGACGAAGACGATGCTGCCCGGGGCTTGTGTTCGCGAGCCCTTTTGACGGAAACCGCGGGCGAGCATTGCGGCAGCATAGACGTTCACCCGCATGAGCTTGTCCATGGCGGCGGGACCGATGGTTCGGAGAGGGGCTGCGCTGTGGAGCCCGGCACTATGGACCAGACCGTCCAGCGGACCGTGATCAGCCGTCAGATCGCGAACCCATCCGGGGATCGATTCGAGGTCGTCCAGGTTGAATGGGGCTGCGTGGTGTCCCGGACCGGCAAGTTGGGTGACCGTGTGGTTCAGGCGTTCCGGATCGCGGCCGCTGACGATGACGGCGGCGCCAAGTTCACTCAGGAGAATGGCAGTCTCGCGGCCGATACCCGATGAGGCGCCTGTGACGAGTATGCGCCGGCCCGTCAGGTCCATCGGATTCGTCATGTATTCCCCAGGAACGGCGGCGATGTGGCGTGCCCTTCGCGGCTGATGCCGTCGCGCTTCAAAACCGCTGCAAAAGTGAGCCACAAAATCTCGAGGTCGAGCCTGAGGCCGTAGTGATCCACGTACCAGACATCGAGTTCGAACTTCTCTTTCCACGAAATGGCATTTCTGCCCCTGACCTGCGCCCAGCCGGTGATGCCGGGCTTCACAAGATGCCTGCGGCGCTGTTCTGCTGAGTAGCGGGGCAGATATTCGGTGAGGAGCGGGCGCGGGCCGATGAGGCTCATGTCACCCTTCAGCACGTTCCAGAGCTGCGGCAGTTCATCGAGACTGCCAGATCTGAGAAAGCTGCCGAAGCGGGTGAGACGCTGCTCATCGGGGAGCAGGTTGCCCCGTGTATCGCGCGCCTGGGTCATGGTCCTGAATTTCCGGAACCCGAACGGCTGATCGTTAAGGCCGATGCGGACCTGTTTGAACACCACGGGGCCGCCCATGCGCAAGCGGATCATGCAGGCGAGCACTGCCAGCACCGGAGACAGCACCACCAGCCCAACGGCGGCCAGCAGCCGGTCTGAAGCGGGCTTAAGAATGCGCCGGTAGAGCATGATCCGGATGCACCAGCCTCCTCATGACTTCGAGATAACGATTCGCAAGGCCGTCGCGGGTCGCATTGGCGAGGACCCAGCGGCGTCCGCTGGCGCCCAAAGCTGCGCACAACTGCGGGGCGTCGGCGAGTCTGACGATTGCCGCGGCGATTTGCTGCGGATTTTCAGGTTCCGCGAAGATGCCCGCTTCAGCTTCGTCGCAGACCAGCTTGCGGGCGACGCCATCAATGGCGAGCAGCACGGGACGAGCGCACGACATGTAGTCGAACACCTTGTTCGGATAGACCGTCCGGAAAGTCGGATTGTTCTGGAGGACGGCCATGCCGAGGTCGGAAGCGCTCACGATCTCCGGCATACGCGACTTTGGCTGAGGTCCATAGAACACAATGTTACTGAGACCGCGCGCGCCGGCCTCGGCAGCGAGCGCAAGACGCTCAGGGCCATCGCCAACGCATGCAATCAGGATGTCCTTGCGATCGCGGAGCAGCTCAGCCGCGCCGATGAGCTGAGCGACGGCGTTGGCTCTGCCATGCGCGCCCGCGTAGAGAGCGACGAAGCGGTCGCCCCATGCGAACTCGCGCCGAACATCGTTGTCGCGGGGCGCGGGGACGAAGTCGTCCGTGTCGGCGCCGTTCGGAACGAAGGCGATCTTCGAAGACGGGGCAAGCTTGCGGCGTATCAGGTCGTCGCGGAAGGCAGGTGTAAGGACGTTGATGGCGTCCGCACTCGCACAGGCCCATTTCTCGATGCCGTAGAGGAGCTTCGTGAGCATAGAGTTGTCGCTCAGAACGCCCGTGGTGACCGCGCTCTCAGGCCAAAGATCGCGCATCTCGAAGATCCAGGGGACCTTGCGCAGGCGGAGACGCGCCGCGACCCAGCCCGGTAACACGGCGATCAGCGGCGGCGAGGTCGCAATGACAACGTCCGGCCTGGGGACGAGGAGCGCGGCCGTACACGCGGACAGGACGAAGCCGAAGAAGCCCCACATGCGCCCGGCATACCCTTTGCCGTAGGTACCTGGAACGTAGCAGCGGTGAACGGATACCTGTCCGTCCATTTCACGGGTAATCCATTTGCCGCGATAGCGTTCGGGGGACTGGCCGGTGCCGTGGTCCATGGTGCCCGCGATTACGGTGACGCGATGGCCGGCCTCGGACCAGAGGCGCGACATCTCATTGAAGCGCGAGCCTCCAAACTGGCCGGGCATCAGGTAGTACTGATGTACGACCAGGATGTTCATCGGGTAGCCTCGATGCGTGCAAAGCATCCGTTCTCGATGCGGAACGTAATGCCGGTCTGGCCGCTCTGAACCAGCCAGTTGCCTTCCGTCTGCGAGGCATGCACGTCGGCCGGACCCATCACGGTTACGAAGGTGACGGGCAGCGGGCCGCTGCTGGTGGCGGCAAGCGACGGTACGGCCACCTTGTGTCCGTAGTGCAGGGACTGCCAGCCCCTCGGCGGATCGTTCGCGCCCGAAACGACGTCGGCGCCGGTGACCGGCACTGCGGCTTCATCGAGAATGGAAACGGCGAAGTCACCGGCGGGCGTGGTCAGTTGCAGGGTTGCGGTGGCCTGGTCGAAAGCCGCTGGGTAGTCGCCGCCCAGCCAGTGCAGGCGAATCTGGTGAGCGCCTTCGCCCGTGATCGTATCGGCGACAACCCAGATGTCGTCCTTCGCGAAGAGAACGGCGCGGCGATGGGTGCAGCCCTGCTCGCGCCGGTAGCCGTAGTGTTCGCCTTCGCACAGCGCCCACTCGGCTGTGTTCTCGAAGCGCAGCAGGCGGGCTTCGGTCCAGTAGAGCATCTTGAACTGGCGGAAGTGGAGCATCTGGTCTTGCCCGTCGATCCCGACGGTGTTGTGGCTCTCGGTGCGAAGGAAGTGATTGTGCCAGGGCGCCGCGCCGTTGTAGCGGTAGCTGCCGCCATCGGCGAGAACACGCTGACCGCGCCAGCAGACATCGAGATGGAGCATGTCGATCTGCGAGAAGCGGTCGAGCACGCTGCCGCAACGGAAGGTGCAGAGGCTCGATTCATCGTTGCCACGCAGAACGTGATAGCCGGTGTGGGCGAAGGAGACGGAGGCGCGCCGCGGCTGTTTGCGGGGCAGGTCAAGAACATGGGGTCCGCACAACCAGAGGGCCATTTCATCCCAGGGGCCGGGGTCGTAGATGCGCTCGCCCCGGGTGGCGATGCTCAGCGCCTGAAGGACGGGGCGGAAGTCATTGAGTTCGCCGGAGGAGAGGAGCAGGGGGTGCGAGCCATCGTTGGCGCCGAAGTTCGGCACGCTGCCATCGGCGGGGCTTTGGTGGGCGAGCAGGAAGTCGAGCGAGCGCTCCATCGCTTCTGTCCAGGCTGCGGGCGGCTGCTCACCATTGGCGCGCATGAAGGCAGATGCCCAGAGATAGATCTGCATGGCGACGCGATGGTAGTTATGGGATTGCTGAATGTAAGCGCCATCGGGGTAGATCTGGCGGGCGGCCTGAAGGTCGAGGTTGACCAGACCTTCGCGAACCCACTGTTCCCCGATCGGCTCGTTCAGAAGGCGGCCCGCGACGCAGAGACCGAGCGCTTCCGAAAGAAGGTGGTTGTTGTAGACGGAATCGCGGGCGTACTCGATATGCTCGGCGATGTGCCAGCCCGAGGCGAACAGGTTCGAGGCGAGAGTGTGGCGCAGGGTGGGCGTGACCAGGCCCTTGCTGTTGAAGACGTGGTAGCCGAACAGCCACGCGAACATCCTGAGGGCGACCTCCTGCCCTGAGAACCAATGAACCCCGCGGCCTGAGGGGTTGGATTCGGCGAAGCCGGTCACCTGCGCGGCAAAGGCCTGCGAGAGCTGGCGGGCGGAAGCGGGATCGAAGGCCGCAGCGCGGGCCATGGCGTAAGCCTGCGGGAAACGGGCGGCTTCCCAGGTGAACTTGACGTCCACGTTGCGGGGCGCGCCATGCAGGACGCGCGACCAGTGGGCGGAGCGGGACCAGCGATGCCCCGCGACGGGATCGCGGTGCCAGTCTATGGGGCTGCCGTAGTCCGCGACCCATTTGCTGAAGCAGAGGATGCGGCCCCGGGCGCCTTCGGAGGCTTCGCCCGCCAGCGCGGCGAGTTGCGCGGCAGGCATGATGCCGCGCATGGCATCGGCAACGGCGGCCGGATCGGAGAACGGCAGGCGAACCGTGGGCGAATCGAGGGCGGTTCTGACGGAGTCCTCAGCTTCGGTGGCGGTCTTGACCTGGACGAACCCGCTGCGGGTCTTCATCTCCCAGAGACCCCGGGCGAGTGTGCCCCTGACGCCCAGTTCGTGGCATTCCTGAGCGAAGTGACGGGTCTTCTGAACCAAAGAGTAGACGTGGGTGGAAGCTTCGGCGGGCGCGCGAACGGCGGGCGGGACCGTGACGCCATCCAGAAAGACCGAAGCCCACATCTCGATCGACAGGAGCTTCCAGACCACGTCGAACCAGCCGCGGTCGGCCTGGTGTTCGAGCAGGGATTCGATTGCGGCGGGGTTCCAGAAGCCGCGCTGCCTCGCGCCCGTCGAGAGAAGCAGGTCGCGGACGAAGCCCGAATGAGCGCCTTTGATCCAGCTCTCGGCGGGGGTGTCGAAGCCGACCTTGCGGCGGTTGAGGACGAGGGCGGGCAGCACGTCGGAGACGGCTTCGCGGAGGATCCACTTGGACGCGCCGGAGCGGAGCTTGAGATCGGGGTCGATGTGGAAGGCGAAGTCCACCATGCGGGGGTCGGCGAAGGGGACGCGGGATTCGAGGCTGGCGGCCATGCTCATGCGGTCGTCCTGATGGAAGAGGCCGGTGAGATAGGTTTGCGTGTCCCAGTGCATCAGCTTGTCGACAGGGTTGGTGGCGGGGGAGCTGCGGACGGTCTCATTGAAGAGCTGACGGGCGTGCTCGCGGGAGCAGAACTCAGGGTTGGCGAAGTAGCGGAGCCAGGATTCCTGAGGGACTTTGGCGAAGTGCTCGAAGTAGCTGGTCTCCCAGTTGGAGAGGTGCCTGATGTTGCGGGCGAGGCGGGAGATGGTGCCGCCTTCGGCGAACTGCTTCGAGAGGTTGCCGCCGACGTGCTGCTGGCTGGGCGCGCGGCGCAGACGGCTCGAAGAACATGTTGCCGATGACCTGCATGGGACGGCCGAGGGCGTAGCGGGCGTAGCCGCCGAAGATCTCATCCGCCGCCTGCCCACCGAGGCAGACCTTGACCTGAGTTGCGGCGAGGGAACTGACCTTGGCCATGGGGAACATGGCGGAGCCGATGACGGGCTCGTCCTGGTGGTACATGAGGCGGCGGAACTCATCGGGGAAGGTTGCGCCGTCCATGGTGATGAGCTGCAGGTCGAGGCCGAGGGCTTTGGCCGCGGACTCCTGATACGGGCGCTCGTCGGTGACGCCCTGGCCGGTGAAGTGGACTCCGAAGCAGAGGGGCTTGCTGCCCGCTTTGGAAGCCTGGGCGGCGATGGCGCAGGAGTCGATGCCGCCGCTGAAGAAGGAGCCGACCGGGACATCCGACATGAGCTGCCGGCGTACGACCTGGTTTAGCTCAGACTGGAGGCCTTCGATCTGCGTCTCTTCGGCGGCGGTGGACTTGTTGAAGGTCAGCACCGACCAGTAGGTGCGGGGGACGGAGCCATGGCGGGTGACGCGAAGGACCTGGCCGGCCCGGAGGACGCGGACGTGACGGAAGAAGGTCCGCTCGAACAGAGCCGTGTGGAAGTGGAGGTACTGGTTGATGGCTTCAGGGTCCGGATCGCGGGGTACGGAGGGGTCCTGCAGGAGGGCCTTGATCTCGCTGGCGAAGGCGATGCGGCGGCCGTCGTCGTGGAAGTAGACCTGTTTGACGCCCATGTGGTCGCGGGCGAGAGTGAGGGCCTGGTTGCGGCCATCCCAGTACGCGAAGCCGAAGATGCCCGAGATGCCGGCCAGGCTGTCCGGGCCTTCGAGCTCCATGAGGCGGAGGAGCGTCTCAGTGTCCGAGGGGCCACGGAAGCGCGCGCCTCTGGCTTCCAGGCGGGGGCGGATGTCGCGGTGGTTATAGAACTCGCCGTTGTAGCAGATCCAGCAGGAGCCGTCGTCGTTCGGCATGGGCTGGGCGCCGGTGGGGGACAGGTCGACGATCGAGAGCCTGCGGTGGCCGAAGCCGAGGTTGCCCTCGGACGTGGAAGCCCTCGGCATCGGGTCCGCGATGGGCGAGGCTGCGCGTCATGCGAACGAGCAGGTCGCGGTCGACAGGACGGTCAGGGTCGGCGTAGTTGAAGAGTCCGGCGATGCCACACATGAGAAGAAGAGCCGGCTATTCAGCCAGTTTCGGTTCTCCGTCGCGCAGACTGGCAACGGCTGCCAGAGACGCCCAGGTGACCCCATAGATGTCTTCCCACGAGATGGGCCAGGGGCCGCCCTTGCGGCAGGCGTCGATGAAGGCCGCGAACTCGGCCTGGTGGCCGCGATCTTTATCGCCGCTGAATTTCTCGCACTTGCCTTTGGACCAGAGGCGGCCATCGGACCAGCCTTCGAGCGAGGCGCTGCGTCCGGCGGCGATGATCTCGATGCGCTCGCCTGGGAAAGCGGGATCGCCTCCCGCCTGGTAGGAGATGACGGAGACGGCGCGGTTGCGGTGGCGGACGGTGATGAAGACGCGGTCGTCGGCGTCGGCGGATTCGGCGTAGACCTTGACCGGGGGCGACTGGGCGATGGCGACGCAGGTGTCGATGGCGTGGCAGGCCTCGCCGACGATGCGGCCGCCGCCGACTTCAGGGTCCTGTGTCCAGTGGTCGGCGGGGATGAAGGGCGGGGCGAAGCGGTAGGTGATGCTGAGCGGACCGGACGAGCCGAAGAAGCTACGGAGGCGGGCAGTGCCGGGGGCGAAGCGGCGATTGAAGCCTACGGTGAGGATGGGGCAGCGGTCGCCCAGTTCGGCGATGCAGGCGGCGATGCGGTCGAGCTCAGACTGCGCGATGCAGAGGGGCTTTTCGACGAAGACGTGTTTGCCGGCGCGGAGGGCATCGACGACGAGATCGGCGTGAAGGTCGTGGCGGGTGGCGATGAAGACGGCCGCGGTCTGCGAGTCGTTCCAGATCTCAGAGGTGTCAGTGGTGGCGAAGTGAAAGCCGCTGCGCTGGCCGGTGCTCTCGGCGGTGACGCCTTTGGCAGTGGCGATGCCGCGCCATGAGATGCCCGGGAGTTTGGAGAGAGCGGGGAGCATGACTAGCCGGGCAAAGTTGCCGGCTCCGATCAGGCTGACGCCGAGCTGGCCGGCGGCGGGAACGGAGGCATTGAAGTCGATGCGGCGAGTGGGGACGGGCGCGGGCTCCGGGTACTCGACGACGATGCCGAGGAAGGGCTCGCGGCGGCTGGTGATGAGGTCGTAGGCTTCAGACGCGCGGTCGATGGGGAACTTGTGAGAGGTGAGGCGCTCGACGGGAAGCCTGCCCTGGGCGATGAGGCTGAGGACGGCCTGCATGTTGCGTTGGGCGGTCCAGCGAACATAGCCGATGGGGTAATCGAGGCCCTTCTCTTCGAAGGCGGGCTCGCCGCGGCCAGGGCCCATGGAATAAGAGACGGTGAACTCGAGCTCTTTGCGGAAGAAGGGCGGGCGCGGGATGTTGAGGCCGACGACGCCGACGAGTACGATGCGGCCCTTCTGGCGGCAGGCATCGGCGGCGAACTCGATGGGCTCATTGCTGTCAGTGGCGGCGGTGAGGACAGCGGCATCGACGCCGAAGCCGCCGGTGAAGTCTTTGATGGCCTGAAGGGGCGAACCGGCGGCGACGACGTCGGCCCCAAGGGCGTGGGCGAGTTCGAGTTTGGCGGGGTCGGGATCGGTGCCGAAGACGCGGCAGCCCTGGGCTTTCAGGAGGCAGACGCAGATCTGGCCGATGAGGCCGAGGCCGATGACGAGTACGGAATCGCCAAGAGAGAGGTGGGCGAGACGAACGCCCTGGAGGCCGATGGACGCGATGGAGGTGTAGGAGGCCTGCTCGAAGGTGACGTTCGCGGGCATGAGCGCGCACATGCCGCGGGGGGCGGCGGCGATGGCGGCGTGCGGGATGGCGGCGGCGACGCGGTCGCCCGGCTTGAATTCGGTGACACCGGCTCCGCATTCGAGGACGACACCCGCGGCGGAGTAGCCGAGTGGCATCGGGTCATTGAGCTTGGCGGTGACCTGGGTAAGGGTGACGCCGATGCCTTCGTCGCGCATCTTCTGCAGGATGCGTTTGACGTCGGCCGGGCGCTCGCGGGCTTTGCCGAGCAGGCTTTTGCGGGCGAGATCGACTACGTAGCGCTCGGTTCCGGCGGAGATGGCGGAGGCCATTTCGGCAATGAGAACCTGTCCGGGCAGGACGAGCGGGTCAGGGATCTCTTTGACGGTGGTGGCGCCGGAGCGGACATCCTGAATGATCTGTTTCATTGATTGAGGGCGACGGCGAGACGGTCAACGACGGTTGCGATGTCGTCTTCAGAGAGGCCGGGCTCGATGGGAAGCGAGAGGACTTCGGCGGCGGCGGCTTCGCTGGCGGGCAGGTCGCCGGGTTTGTATCCGAGATATGCGAAGCATTCCTGCAGGTGCAGCGGGACGGGGTAGTAGACCTCAGAGCCTACGCCGAGTTCCGCGAGGCGGGCGCGCACAAGATCGCGATGCGGCACGCGGATTGTGTACTGGTTGTAGACGTGTCTGTTCTCAGGAAGTTCAACGGGGACGCCCTGAAAATGGGGGAGACGGCGGGCGAAGTGTTCGCGGTAGGCGGCGGCATTGGCGCGGCGGCCTTCCGTCCACTGTTCGAGGTACTGCAGTTTGACGAGAAGGATGGCCGCCTGGATGGAATCGAGTCTGGAGTTGATGCCGACGACCGAGTGATAGTACTTCGTGGCGCTGCCGTGGACGCGGAGAATGCTGAGCTGCGCGGCGAGGGCCGGGTCATTGGTGGTGATGAGGCCGCCGTCGCCAAAGGCTCCAAGGTTCTTGGTGGGAAAGAAGCTGAAGGAGGCACACAAGGAGAGAGCGCCGGCCGGGGTCCCGCGCCAGGTGGCTCCGATGGCCTGGGCGGCGTCTTCGATGACCGGAATGCCCCGAGCATCGGCAAGGCGGTTGATGGAGTCCATTTCGGCGCACTGGCCGAAGAGATCGACGGGGATGATGGCTTTGACGGGGCCGGACCGGGCGAGGCAGCGGTCGAGCGCGGCGGGATCGAGGTTGAAGGTGCGGGGCTCGATGTCGACGAAGACGGGGGTGGCGCCAAGGCGTGTGATGGCGCTGGCGGTGGCGAAAAAGGTGAACGGCGTGGTGACGACTTTGTCCCCGGGGCCGATGCCGAGCGCCATGAGGGGCAGGAGGAGCGCATCGCTGCCGGAGGCGCAGGAGACGGCGTGGGTGACTCCGCAGAGGCGGGCCATTTCGCGTTCGAGTTCGGCGACTTCGGGGCCGAGGATGAACTGTCCGTGATCGAGAACGCGGGCGATGGCGGCGTCGAGTTGGGGGCGGATGGCGGCGGTCTGGCGATTGAGGTTGAGGAGCGGGATCCGGGAGGCGGCGCTGGTGGTGCTCATGCGAATTTATGCGGGACAGAGTTGCGGGTCATGGAAGCTCCGGGTGTGGAGTGAGGGTACAGAAGAACTATTTTACGTTGCGGGCACCCCTTCGGGGGGTGCGTTGAGTTAGCGGCACTGCCGGGATCGTTTTCCTACGTTTTTGCTTGAGCGGAGAGATTTCCCGCCTCTCGGGTTCGTTTGACGCGTTCTTTTTCGCGGTTAGGCGCCGCCCCCGGGAGCGATTTCGCGCGGGATGGCATTGGAGTCACCTGGGTGCCGTGGGATTCCCTCCGATGCGGTGGATTCAGTTTTCAAAGAGCCCGGATGGGCCGAATCGACAGGGAGGGCGGGACGTCCCGGCGCCCCCTTTCCTTTTCTGCTACTTTACTGCCGTAATCAGCATTCCGAGGCCATGATTCCGCATGAGTTTTTTGAGCAACCAGCGGGGCCAGATGCGTTTGGCGGTGGTGAGCAACACTCCGGCGTGTCTTTGACCGACAGCGCCTTCCATGAGATCTCCGAACCCGAGCTGAATGCGGATTTCAGTGGATGAGAACCCGGCGAGCATGGCCCGGGCTTCGTCAACGGTGTAGGCTTTGGTGCCGGGGCTTTCGAGGTGGGCGGCGTAGATGTCGCGCAGGGTGCGGGAGGGGCGGCCGGCGAGGAGAGCGTAGCGGAGCCAGAGGACGTAACCGACGACTGAGCGGGCGTGATAGATCATGATGCGGGCTGTGCCGCCGGGCCGGAGCACGCGGCAGACTTCGCGGATCGCGTGGGGGGTATCGGGGGAGTGATGAAGGACGCCGAAGGAGTAGACGAGGTCGAAGGAGGCGTCAGAGAAGGGGAGGTTTTCGGCGTCGGCGACGCGCAGGTCTGAGGTGAGGTTGTAGAGGCTGAGGCGGCTGGCGGTGAAGCGGATGGCGCGTTCGGTGAGGTCGATTCCGGTGAGGGATTTGGGGTTGTTGCGGGCCCATTCGAGGTGGTCGGCACCCATGCCGACGCCGATTTCGAGGACGTCTTTGCCGGGGGCAGTTTCGAATTGGGCGAAGGGGCGGAGGTAGGGTTCGAGGCGGTAGCGTTCGGCGGCCTGGGACTCGAGTTGATGACGGAAGTCGGGGCCGGTGGCGTAGATTTCGCCGCAGGAGGCTGCGTTCCAGAAGTCGTGTACGGCGGTTTTAAGAGCGGACATCGAACTCAGGCGGCATTCGAGAATGCGGTTTGTGTGTAAGCAAAACGGTCCTTCAGTTTAAGAAAATGTTTCTCTATACAGTGCCAACTCACCCATGCGGCCAGGTAGGTAGCAGCCACGGACAGGGCGAGACCAACCAGGAACGATGACGGAACGATAAGGTGTATGAGCCGAATCACCGCCACATGCATGACGTACATTCCATAGCTGTAGCGGCCCGTGACGCACAGAAACCGGGAACTGAGAAACCGAATCAACATGGCACCGGGCGGCAGTGAAATGGCTGCGGCAACGATGCCGGTGTAGAGAAACGTTATCAATGGCCATTTCAGGACCTGGACTGCGATGGAAGCGCGCGAACCGACCAAAACAAGCGCGGCCAGCAGAGGCGCCCCAACCGCGATCGCGCGCAGGGTGGGCCTCAAAGCACGGGTCAGCGTACCGCGTTCGGCCAAAATTGCCACAATGGCCCCAGCGGCAAGAGAGTCGAACCTCGCGGGCGTAAAGAACTGAGCATCGAAGCCGGCAACCGTCAGCACGGCGCGGGTCAGAATGGCGAAGGCGATTACACACCAGAGCACACGGAGCAGCCACCTGGGTCCGAGATGCCCTACGACTAACGGCCAAAACAGGTAGAAATGCTCTTCAACCGCGAGGGACCAGAAGTGTATCGGACCGCCTCTCGTTCCCCAAAATGTAATTCCGATGTTCTGAAGGAACAGCCAATACGTCCAAACATTTTGCTCGGATACCGGATCTGGTGTTACACGATTCAGAAAGGAGAAAAACAGGATCAGGAATGCGAAATACAGCGGAAAAATGCGCAGCACTCTTCGCATATAGAAATTGAAGAGAAAGCGATCGGAGTGCTTAGACCGCAACAGGATGCCGGTAATAAGGAAGCCCGAGAGGACAAAGAAAAGGTCCACACCCGTCCCGAAACCAGCGCGTTCCAGCCAGTTCACGAGTCTGCCGGGTGGAACACTTTGAAGGTAATGATGCAGGACGATCATCAGCACGGCCGAACCCCGGACTCCGTCCAGCGCAAGGAAATGCCTTGGCGCGTTCATCCAATTGCCTGCGAATCATCAAATTTGTCCAGCCAACGCCCGAGCGATCCTGGGTCGTCGAACAACCCGAACCCTCCGCGCAGGAAAGTCGAGCCCGGCATCCAATAGTCCTTTCTGAAAGGCGTAAAGACAAAGACGGGAGCCTGGAAGTACTCCGCAATGTGTCCCGGCAGGCTGTCGGATGAAACCACGACGTCGTGGCTATTGATTGCCGCTACGGTTTCATCGAAGGTCTGAATCCATTGGACGGGATAGTTCGAGGAAGCATCATCAGGGCCGGGTTTGCCAACGCGCAGGATGGTGCAGTCGATGTTCCTCCGGGCGCACTCCGATATAACGGCCTTGAGAAGGCCAGAGCCGAGAACTCTGTGCGGAAGACGCGCATCCGGGAACACGGCCAATGTTCGCGGGTTCCGACTGGCAGTGCGCCAGGGTTCGACAGCCGGACAATCAAAAAAGTTCCCGTAACTCAAGTAGATGTTGTGCGCGCCGCGACCTATTTGTGAACACCGACGCGGCCATGCCATGAGGCGTTCGCGAGACCTCAGCCACTCAAACACAAGCGCGTCGTCTGCACCGAGAGACTCTGCAAGAGCCTCTCGAATTCGGAGCAGGCTGCGGGCGCCGGCGACTAAGCCCTGGCGCCTAAGGTCGTATATTGCCGGAAAGCCATCTTTTGCAGTGGCCTTGTCCGGCGCAAGGTCTACCCAGGTTACCGGGACGGGGGAGCCCAAAGCAGAGTTGATTGCTTTCAAGTGTGCCGACGCGAGAATGCGATACTCACCCGGCGGACGCGCTCGCAGGAACCGGCAGGCCACCACGAAGTCCCCGTAACCTTTGAAGGAGCAGAATGTCTTCACAAAGCCGGACCGGGCTGAGGGTTTGAGCGATCCCATGGAGCATAGGGACGAGGACCGCCCGCATAAATGTGGTCCATCAGCTTCAAAAAATAGGAGGCGGCTGTAGCAGGCTCGACAGATTCAGCCAGGATTCCGATCCGCGCGCGCTGCTGCGGAGTACGTGGACCTTTCGCAATCCAGTCCTGCAAACAAGCGATGAAGGAGGTTCCTGAGGTGAAGACCGATCCCAGGCACGGATCGGATTCTACAACCTGGCGAGCGCCGACCATGTCGCTGCAAACCACCGGGACGCCTCTGAACAGAGCTTCGTTGACGACTGCGCCATAGCCGTCAAACCGACTCGGCAGAATCAGGACGTCGGCCTCGAGCGAAGCAGGGCCATTGCTTTTGGATTCGGCAATACACCAACAAACCGGATTTGCTTCTCAGAGCCCGCGGACCTGACCATTGCCTCTAAAGCCTGCTGTTTTTCGCCTCCCCCGAGGATATTGAGCAGCCAATTGCGGGCGTGAACCTTTGTCAGTGCGGAGATCAAGAGATCGACGCCTTTCCTGGAAACGAGCTGCCCGATAAACAGCAATTTGACGTCTGAGGGGCTCCAGTTAAGGTTCAGGCAGGGCTCATCCTGCGGTGGAAGAGGGGGAAAGTAAGCGAAGGGAAAAACGCGTTCGGGTCGATACCCGAGGTCCCGGTACCACAGAAAACCTCCCTTGCCTACTCCCAGGACGAAGTTGACGTACCGTCTGAACCGCATGCTTATGAGTTTGCTCTTCAGAAAGCGCGGGACAGCCAGAAGACCACCCGGGTGGGTCCGCTCTGCCAACAACCCAATCCGCAAGCGTTTTGCGACGCACTGCAGAAAGGCGTTGTGAACGGCGGGATAGGCACCCACGCCTGTGAAAATGTGGATGGCTTCAGGACCTGCTTCGCCGATAATGCGTTCGGCCTTAGCAGGCGTGATGCTCACCTCAAGCCGCGCGGGATGGTATTCAGGGAGCTGCCACCCAAGACCACTTCGGGACTCTTCGACATGGTTGCCACTCTGGACGGCGACGACTACGGACGAATCGATGTCAGCCGCGAGTTCCGAGAGCCATGGCGATTGTAAATGGTTCGGTACGTTCTGCCAAAACACAAACGTCACGGCCTTCGCCCTTTACACATTGGCGGCGATCACCCTTCTATAAACCGCAAGGTACTGCCCGGCTACATCGGCCGGATCGAAGCGGCGGGCGTTCGCGAAGCCCTCTGTGACCAAGCGATCCCGGTACGCCCGATCAAGCGCCACCCGCTCGATTCCGCACCGAATGGAAGATGGGTCGTATGGATCTACAGGCAGGCGGCGCTTCGCGCAATTGATTTTATTGGCTCAATATTGCTGGCCACTATCGGTCTTCCCACTGCATTCGCCTCAATGACCGGCATTCCGAACCCTTCATGAATTGAGCAAAACAAGACAATGTCGCATCTTCGATACTCTTCGACGATCTGGGAATCAGAGAGTCCGAAGACGTTCCGGTAATCGATCCCGTATTGCGCGAGGAGATCCTTCTGTGACGACGACAACTGGCCGACGATGGAAGACGGCACGGCAGTCCGCTCAAAGCGCGAATAACGTTTTCGACATTTTTGCAGTCGACTGTGCCTACCTGCAAGAGTTGCGGGTGGCCGCCCGAGAACGGTTTGAAATCAGGATCGAAGCCAGGCGGAAGCGGGTTAGGAACAACTGTGATCTTGGACGGCGGGCAAGATGTCAGGCGCAGAACCTCGTCTCTGGTCGTCTCAGAAACGGTGGTAACGGCCGTCGCCCATCGGGTAGGCAATTCGAACCACAGGAGCCGTACCAGTTCACGCCTTAAACCTTTGCGAAATTTGATGGAACCGCAGTCGTGAACGGTCAGGACAGTGCGACGACGGCTCAGCGCCAGGGTCAGATAGAAAACATCACCCGTAACGTGATTGATCTCAGACTGGTTTCGGCGCGCCTCGATCATATTGCGCATGCGGCCCAAAATCCCCCGGCTGAAACGACACACGAAGCTCCGGATGGAAACCGATTCCGGCATACGGCTCCCAAACGGTTTCGAAAACCCGCTCGATGCTGTGGAACCCGGCCGGCTTTCGATAGAAGTAGGTAACCGTCATTCGAATCAGAGCGGGCGAGCCGAAGCCGCTGACTCAGGCGATACCGTCTCCGAACAGCAGCCCGAGCATCTCTGAAGCCCTATGGGTGTACGTGTGTGCAGCCAAGATGCGGCTCTGCCCGTTTTGCACAACCCGCTGTCGGGATGCGGCGTCTTTCAAAATGCTGCTCAAAACGCCAGCAATACTTTCGATATCGTCGTAGTAGAAGCAAGCTTCCCGATCAGGAAACTCGGATTCCATCTCCGGACAACGAGCGGACAGAGGAACACCACCTGAGCCGAGGATCTCAAAGAAACGCATGTTTGCAGCCGGATAGTTTGAGCTTGCTACGGGATTGAGACTGACCGGAGCAGCCTTAACGGCGGCGGACAGATCCCTGGCATACAGGGGACCGCCCTTGAAGTATTTCTTCGAGGCAGCACGGTTCGCGGCTCGTGTCCAACTTGTCGGGGCTCCCCAAACGGCAACACGAAACCCGCTCTCAACCAAACGTAAAACGACCGCTTCACGTTCGGCGTGCTGCGATTTCCGACAAAGGAGACATCATACTCGCCCGCAAAACGCGAATTCCCGTTCAGGCCAGCGTCGGGCGGATGTAGTTCAGGATCAAAGCCAAGAGGCACCCACTCCACACGCCGCGCGCCCAAGCGCCTGAAGGGCTCGATGCTGGCGCTGCTGTATGTAGCTATCAGGTCGTAGACGGCAATGCAGTCGATAGTAAGCGAGGGGCAGTGGAGCAGCGTGTCCGGCCACAACAGTACGAGTTGGCAATCGGGTAAGGCGGCTTTGATCTGACCCAACGCGCCGGCAAGAATGCGATGTGAAGCGACGACGATAACCACATCCGGCCTGGATTTCAGTACAGCCGTAAGAAACTGACCATTGGCTTTGAGCAGCCATGCTTCAACAGGCAGAAAGTTGTTTACTATCGCCCCGAAGCGGCCCAGACGCTCGGATTTGCGGATTGCGGCGGGAGCATCCCACTCAATCACCGTATGGCCGAGCTTTTTAAGAGCCCGCGCATAAGAGCCTTCGAGCGAATCCACTGTAATCCGCCCGGCTATCAGGATCGTTTTCATCAGCTTCGATGGTCGGTGCCACTCAGTGTCAGTCCGGGCGTAGACCGGCCTCGGGATTCGCCCTGCACCAGTCACGCACGCCTGCAAGGGTCTGATCGAGGCTTATGGTGGTGGTCCAACCTGTCAGCTCTTTGATCTTGCTTGTGTCCGCACCCTTCTTTCCATATCCTCAAAGCCGGGTCCGTAGGCATCTTTGTACGACATCATGACAATCTCCGAACGACTTGAAGCTATCTGCTTTATTCTGGATGCTAAGTCGAGAATTGAGATTTCCTCCCCACTTCCGATGCTGAACAGTTCACCGCTTGCGCCCGGAGTACGAAGTATCAGGTGGATGGCCGTGACAACATCGCGGACATCGCAAAAGCATCGGCGCTGGGAGCCATCACCGAATACAGTAATCGGTTCTCCGGCAGCGCTGCGCAATCTCATTCTCGGTATGACCATGCCGTAGTATCCCCGCTGCCGCGGCCCTACGGTGTTGAACAAGCGGGCCAGTATGACGGGCAGGCCGTACTCGCGATGGTAAGCAAAAGCAAGACATTCATCAACCATTTTGCTGACGGCATATGACCAGCCGGGCTCTGCTTGTAGCGCCCAGGAGCACGTCGTCATCCTCGGAGAAGGGGATTTTGACGCTCTTCCCGAAGACCTCGGAAGTACTGGCGATGAAAGTGCGGCACCCATAGCGCAAGGCGGCATTCAGGACACTTTCGGCACCCTTGATATTTGTAAGAATCGTGTGAACCGGCTTCTGGACAATGAGTTGAACTCCAACAGCAGCCGCGAGATGCACGATTGTGTGAGCTTCGGAGGCAAGCCTATCGAGGACGACCTCATTGTTGACATCTGCCCGGGCAAACTGAAATCGGGGGTTTGGTAAGAGATGCTCAATGTTGATGAGAGAGCCAGTGCTGAGATCATCGAGTACGCTCACCGAAGATCCCTCGCCGAGGAGCAACTCGGCGAGATGTGAGCCGACGAACCCGGCACCGCCGGTAATGAGTATTTTTCGAGCTTCATGCCCGGCAGGCCAGTTCATTGCATTGTCGATTGAGGGCAGATTGGTCATTCTATTGTCGGTCAAAGAGAGTCCTAAAAAACTTGCAGATTATCTATTTACAAAAGCCCGCAAAGATTGCCTACAGGTGCGCCAATGCGGCGATGGAAGCCCAGTGAACATCAGGTTCAGTGTCGTCAAGCCCGCAACGCGGGCGACAAAGCCGAATTGAATAGTTGCGACGATGACGTAAGCGGACAGCGACGCGATGGCCGCACCGACTGTCCCAAGTGCCGGGAGCAGAAGTATAAGGAGCAGTACGGTGACAAGCATCCCGACACCTTCAGCAATAGCAGGAGAGCCAGGACGGCCGAGCCCCCGAAGACTGTTTCCAAGGACCGCATTTATGCCCTGGAAACACCAGCGGCGACCAGAACGCGCGCCGCAAGAGTGGCAGGTGCGTACATCTCTCCGAAAAGAAATATCAACATATTGGGCATGAAGATCGTGGCGAGTACGAGGACCGGCAGTGCCAGAAGAAAGGCAAGTTGGACGTGGCGAATGACCAACCTTGCGCCCTCAACGATGTCATGCGTGTTGCTTGCCCGTGGGAGGATGACAACAGCCAATGCCGTGAGAAAAGGATTCAGAATGCCGCTTACAGCTACAGCCACTACATATTGCCCAATCTGCCCCGGTGACAGGATGAAGCTCATAACAGCCTGGTCGGCCCTGTAAGTTCGCCTGAGATGCAATACTCGCGAATTGTGTTTTAAGCCCGAACCTGAACAGAACCGGCAGCAAATCCGAAGAGAGCCGGAACCGGGGGCGGAAGCGCCGGACCGTAAGCCAAGTCGATATGATTAACGCAACGAACTGCGCCAGCAAATAGGCTTGCGTAAAGGACTCGATACTGCGCACATCCAAGATTGCGAGAAGCAGGGCCGAGACCGCGTAACAGAGTCCCGACGCCATTCTAATAAGGCTATTGTCGGCGACGAATCCCACACCGAGCAACAAATATGCCTGATAGCCATTTATCAGGACTAAGGGGATCGCAAGCAAGCTGAGTTCGAACGATACGCGTGCGGCAAGCCTGAGAGGTGCAACATAGAGCGGAAGAATGAACCACCCAAAGACGGCTAGCGAGCAACCGACTATGCCACCTACCAGCCAGGCAAGGGTCCAAAGATCGCTAATCCTATCCTTCTCTCTGGCAGCATAGTAGGCAAAGGCAAAGCCTAATCCCATGTCGCCCAGCATTATTAGAATTCCAGGCCAAAGCAGAGCGATGGCTAAGTTCCCCCTGCCGGTAGGTCCCAAAGAATGAGCAACAGCAATTCCACTAACCATGCCAGCGAGCAGAATTGCGATCTGGGCGAAGGTGGCGCCACGAAGTCCCCCGCCGAAGAGTCGTATGATTTTTCCTATCACTCAGTTAGTTCTGGCTGAATCCGAGGTTGCAGGCAAAATGATCAGGTGACCTATGGGCTCAGCGAGCGCGTTTCCTTGACTTGTGGATTTGTCGTCACGCGAAGTCATGTTCCGCAGAAACCACATCGAGCCTGCGAAAGCAGCCATGACGGCAAGCTTTCGAGGCATTGAAGATATCTGGTAGGTAATGTCGCTCGTGTAATCCTGCACAACATCCGCCAGGAGCGCTGAAGCAAACACGGCCGTAGTGAGCATCGTCGGCCCGAATCGAAGCACCACAGTGGCTCTTGCCAGTATGCAACTCCATGCCAAGAACCAAACAACAACACCAAACCAGCCAAACCGCCGCCATGCGTCAGCGACCATGGTTGCGGGCATGGAGGTTCCAATATCGCCACTTTGTGCAAAAGGGTCGATGTACCACCCTACGCTCGAAGAAAAAATACACCGTGTCGCTCACTAGTGTAGAAGCTTGCATTAGGGTTTAGCTTGAGTGGCAGAAAGCTAGTGACGAGCACATTCCAGTCTTCCCCCGTCCAGCCCCAATATGGGACCGCAGACGGCGTTTTTGCTATTACGTCCGCTGCAGAGAGTTCAAACAGTCGGCTGCCGATGCGAAATGGACCGTTCATCGGGGCCCGGAGTCGCATCCAAGCGATCGGTATAGGCGTCGTTGCCCCCCAATAACTCGAAACGTTGGACCGCTCTCGCTGGCGCTGCTAGGGTTTCCGCGTAAAACACGGTTCGGATGTCTTCGCTCTTCAAAAACGCGTAAGGAAAGCAATCCTGATCGGGACGATCCGCACAGCTACTTTCAGCCTCCACTTCCCTCCATGCGATAAGAGAAGGCCAATGGCGAACAGGAGCGCCGGAAACATAAAATAGCTCCTATTTCCCTGAACAACCTGCAGCATCGCAAAAGCCGATCCGTAGGTAACGAATATCCACCTTTGACGACATCGGGGCCACGCAAGTCCCCAGATCACAAAGGTGCTGCTCACAGCACCACCGAAAGCTAAAGGCAGATAACTGAAGGCACTCAGTGCCTGGATTCTTGGCAGAACGATCCAGATAAGCGCGTGCAGAAACAACCCGGCAATACAGACGACCTGACAAACCTCCCACGAAAGGCTAGTGCTGGCCGGAAACATGCCCGCTGGCTTCCGAACCCACCAACTTCTGCGGCCGGTCGCCAACCAAACGCCAAGCATTGCCATCGACATTGCTACGAACTGAACGAGCAGGAGGGGAAGAACAGATCCGCTGAATGCGTATGTCCCCAGCTCGTTTCCATAATAGTAATCGTCGTCGAACACCACTATGAGGAGTGCACCAAACCCGAATGCGAGATGTTGAACGGCGAAGAACGCCCATGCAAACGGTATCGTGCCGTGCGCATTGCTCCGTTCCATCCGCCATATGGCTGTCAGTGCAGCTAACCCATGAATGAATACAACGACTGCCGCAAAAAGGTTTAGAAGATGGGGGTTCAGGAAAGATTGTGGCGTAACCTCGCCGATGACCAGAATCGGAGCGATAAGAACGGTGGTGGCCCACAATATAAGGCCGGGGCTCAAGGATCTCTTTTGAAGGTTCATCGGATCGGAGGAGAGCCGTCAGGACGGCTTCGTGAATTCAAACAGACCACACGCATATTCGCTTGGTGGAAAGACAGAGAGTTCGACATCTTCATGCATCGCCCCGTTGTCATCGACGAATGAGAAGGATACCAATTCAAGCTCGCGAAACGCGCTCAGCACGGTTCTCGTATCGAAAACGCGGTGGGCGTTAAACGCTAGTCTTTCCCTGCCTATCGGTACCGAAAAATATAACCTCCCACCTGGCCGGAGAACACGCTGAAGCGAACTCATGAACCGGAAACACGAACGCGGGTCGATCGGATCGGAGTAACGGCCGAGCCCGAAGTGTTCTGCGGCGTGAAGGCTCGACAGTGAATCCACACTATGATCCGGGAAGTCACCCACTCTGTTGCGTCGTCCTGAATGAAGGTCAGGCCGCGGACTGGGGTCTCCGCAGGGCGAATGTCCACAAGTACTATGGGCATGAAGACCAATAAATGAGCAACGAAGCCGTCGGTCCGAGAGCCGATGTCGATGTGGCGCGAGGGCCTTCTTCCGAAGATCCTCCTTGCAGCCCATAGGTCCTGATGGAAGTAGTGGCCATCCATACTGCCGTGCCCGCGCGCCAGTTGCTCAGTATCGGACAAAGATTCGCCAAGCCTGACTCGGAATGCACTTTCCCGGTTCATCCTGGAGTAACGGGCAAGCGCCCTGATGAACGGGTAAAGACCCGTCGCATTGCGGTAGCAGGTTCGAAGATCAAAACCCATGAACGAAAGAACGTTTAGTCCCCGACGCAGGGCTTTGTTTGAAGCAGTCATCGAGTTACAGCAGAAAGCATCGCGGATAGTATTGCTGCAGGTCCACGAAGCATTGCTCCCACACATCCGAGATCATAGCTGCCATTTCCGCAAGGCGCGATATCGAACATGCCTCCCACTTGACGGCCCGAACAACGAGTTGGAGTACCCGGAGCCGCTCATCGACGACCATATGAAGAACGTACATCCCTGACTGAGCCTTGCCAACGTTCGCGCCCAGTCCAAAACAGCCAGACGGGCGATTGACCTGTTATTACCATCGGCAGCGCGAACCGCGTCGAGAGCGGGAAGGTGCTCACGTCCGGAGGCGTTGTATTCGCTACTCCCCTTTGCAGAGAGGCTAACTTCGGTCAACATAGGATCTCTTCGGTACGCGGCTAATAGTTCCATTTCGAAGCTGACGATGAGGTTAGCCTTGAAATCGAGCTTATCGCGCGTTTGATGAAACCAGTGTCCACGGGCCATTTTCTCCACGGCACAGAAACTCGTAGGTTGCGAACGCTACGGCTTGGAACCTGGCGGCCCCTGGTAGCTGAATATTGCCGGATGTACCAAATGCAGTGTGAGCGTCCGCCACATACACCTCAATTTGCTG
>CAWIZX010000011.1:0-360780 GCA_963840735.1 Terriglobia bacterium | reverse complement strand
CGGCAAGGTTGGACCCGAACCTCGATGAAGCCCGGTGATCAGGTTTCTGTGCAGGGTTCGATGGCAAAGGATGGCTCCCACCTCGCGAACGCGAAAACGGTTAAATTGCCTGACGGCCGGAAGCTGTTCGCCGGTTCCGCCGGCGAGACGGGCGCGGAGCAAAAAGATCAAAAAGATCAGAAAGATCAAAAAGATCAAAAAGGCGGACAGTAACTGTAGTACCCGATTATCTTCAGGACCGGTGTCCGCGCCGCTCGGTCGGGGGGCTCTGCCCGTGGTTCTTTGCCAATCGCTCACGGGCATGATCGTCGGAAACAGATAAGGACAAAATATGAAATTTGCCTCGAGGCGGCTGATCATTGCGGCTGGCGTTACGGGTGTCGTGTGGTTTGCCGGTGAGACCTTAATAAACCGCGCTTCCGCTCAGGCAACGATCGCCACCATTTCCACTAAAGGCAAGACGGCCGGCGAAGTCTTCAAGAACGTCACGACGAGTTCGCTCAAGGTACTCACTGTCAACGACTTTGTCGGAACGATGGGGGTCATCTCGGCGGATCTCGGTTATGATTGCGCGGATTGCCATCCCGGTGCCGGTTCCGATAACGTGGACTGGGTCGTGGACACGCCGAAAAAACGCATGACGCGAAAAATGATCGAGATGGTTGCCACCATCAATAAGGGCAACTTCGGCGGTGCCCAGATGGTGACCTGCTTCACCTGCCACCACGGCCACGATGTGCCTGTAACGACGATCTCGCTCGACGCTCTGTATGGTCCGCCCAGCGAAGAGCATCAGGACGTGATCTCGCAGGTACAGGGTCTTGCGTCTGCCACGCAGATTCTCGACAAATACATCGCGGCGGCCGGTGGAACGCAGAAACTGGCCGGGCTCAAGAGTTGGGTCGCATCCGGTACGAGCGTCGGCTACGAAGGCCTCGGCGGCGGCGGTTCGTTCCAGATCTACGCCCAGTCGCCGGACAAGCGCACTGTCAAGATCAGTTTCAAAGATCACCCGGAACGCGGCGACAGCACGCGGTCCTTCAACGGCATGACGGGCTGGATCAAATCGCCTCGCGGACTGCTCCGCGAGTACGATGTAACCGGAAAAGAACTCGATGGCCTGAAAGTCGAAGCCGAGCTTTCATTCCCCGGACAGATTAAGACGGTGCTGACCAGCATTCGTTCGGGCAATCCGGACAATATCGACGGCCATGAGGTCGATGTCATTCAGGGTACTGGTCCCGGCGGTCTTCTCGTAACGCTGTATTTCGACAAGGCTTCCGGTCTGCTGTCACGCATGGTTCGCAACAGCCAATCGCCGATCGGACGCATACCTTCCCAGGCGGATTATGCCGACTATCGCGATGTCGATGGATACAAATTCCCGTTCCAGTACAAGTTTGTGTGGCTCGACGGGCGGGATCAGTTCAAAATTGACGAGGTGAAGGTAAACGCGTCGATCGATTCGGCGATATTCAACAAAGGCGGCAAGTAAGTCGTTCGTTCCGAAACAGGGCACCGCCAGTTCAGCCGTTAGCGACCCGAGACACAGGTAACAGAAAGTTCCAGAGATATGGGTTATACTTATTCGCCTAAAAAGGGGCGGATGAAGGTGAATGCCATGGAAGGAAAGCTCTGTTGTGACGACGAGTAATTCGAGATGTCCGAAACGAAGCAGGTCAAGTTAGCTGGTGGTCGAAGCAGCACCTCCTTTTCTGCCTGAGCAACTCTCGCAAAATTTCTACTTCTGCCGATAATTCGGCAACTCTGGTTTCCAGTTGTTGGCAGTATTCGGATCGGAGATCGTCTACCTTCAAGGCTTCGGCGAGAGCATCGTCATCGCGCAGCCAGGCTGGCACCGACTCAAAGGACCCGCCGGCAGAATGCGCTGGCGGTGGATCGTCTGACTTTCGTCGTGTCATTCCTCTTTCGAGGATAGCTGTATGCCTCGCCCACATGACCGCGAGTACTGGAGGCATGGTGCCAAATACTGGCAAGCACAGAAGAAAACGCCCTAAGGGCGTTTCGGCGAAACGCAAGCCTTCCGGGAATCAAACACAGCCGTGGACCTTCGCCGGCTTCATGATGGCCTTCATTACAGCTTTCATTACAGGCGGATACTCCTTTGGTCGGAGGCCGGGCGTGTCTCTGGCAGGCTCCTTTCGCTTCAAAGTGCTGTTCGTCTACAGTCTATAGATCGTTGACTGAAAGACCTGGACGTCGATGTATCGCTGGTTTCTATTCTTTTCGGTCACAGTATCATCCCGGGTGTCCGCAAAGCATGTGTAGCATCGGCGGCCCCTCCAGACCGTCTATACCCATGCGTTGCCAGAAGACCGAGCCCGCGCCGCCAGTGCGTGGAAACAGCCGTCGATGCAACGGCCGGCGCACATCCGACGCCGGTAAATTTCGCGGTTCCTCGGGGGCGTGCGACACCTACGCGCAAATTATCGGCCATCCCAAATAATGCCAACGCGGCTTCTTATCCGGAGCCCGCGAATCCTGGCCGCACCGTGAAGTTCGCGCCGGGATAGCAGCCGGTATAGGTCGGTCACGAAAGTGAAGTCAACTGAAGCGGGCACACGAAAAAAGCAGAAAGCAACAAGACGTTTTCTTCACGATCCCGCCTCGTGCGAACGCGCCAATCGTGACCAGGACGTCCTACTTATCCAACACGTGCTTCGGCCAACTTTCTCGGCCTTCCGAAGCCAGTACCCCGGATAGGTTTCATGCTGGGAGGGCTGGCTGCGAGGTTTGGCATTTTGTTTTGCGTTCGACGGCTTCTTGCTCACGCTCGATCCGGAAAGCAGACTTTCTCTTTTACCCAGGAGTCTGGACGACGCCGAGCGAACAGACTCCACTTGGCGGCAAAGTCGCCATATCGCCGCCACTAGCCTTCGTATTGCAGAACGTTCAAGCCGGCGTTCCAATCCGTGACATACACAAGTCCATCCGTCGTAACAAGAATGTCCGCAGATTTCGCGGCCAGCGCGATATTGGGCCGCGGATCGATCAGCCTGGCAGGCGCGGGAGGAATCCAGTAAGCGATCTCCTTCGGCGCGAATGCGTCACGGATATCGAAGACACGCACGCCGGCGACGTTGTAAGTAGCGAATATCTTCTCCTCGCTGCGAAACGTGCCCGGCCGGTTTTCGTGCAGGTTGTGCGGGCCGAATGTGCCGAAGCCGCAGTAGTCCCGCTCCTTTGGCGCCGGCAAAGTGGAAATCGAAACGGGATTTTCCTCCGCCCGCAGATCCACGATGAAGGTGCAGAACATGCCCTTCGCGCACTTTTCCGCGTTGGCTTCGTCGGCCACCACTGCCAGTTTGCGGCCGGGCAACGGAAGGGGAGTGTGCGTACCGCCGGGAAACGGCGGACACCAGTTGATATGCGAAATCATCTTCGGGTTTGCCGGGTCGCTGAGATCGTGAACGGTAAATCCGCCGTCTCGCCACGCTCCATAGCCGCGATTGCCGGCCGTGATCATGTGATGCAGCGCAACGCGGCGGCCGGGCGCGAGTGTCGACGGCTCGCCCGCCGCCCGGTTCATTCCGGGCATCCACCACCGCCCCACGATTTCAGGCTTCGTGATGTTCCGCAGATCCACCATGCAGAGGAAGTGGTCGGTGAAACCGTCGATATGCGCCGCAATCGCGGCGTAGCGCCCTCCTGCCCACCAGAAGCGATTGATGCCCAGCCCCGGCATTTCCAGAAAGGCGATCTCTCTCATTTCGCCAGGACGGGAAATATCGTGAATGCTCAGCCCTGAACGGAATTTCTTGCGATTGGTAATACTATCGGCCAGCGCATTCTCGAAATAACCGCGGATGTTGTCGTAAGACTGCATGGCCACGATATTCGCCCCATTGGCCAGCAGCAGCAGATCGTCGGAAACCTGCAAGTGATGGGTCCGAGTAAAGTCGCCGCCCGTGAAAAATCCCACCGGCTTGATCTTGCGCGGATCCGCCGCATCCAGAATCGTCACGCCGTTGCTGAACATATGGCCGACATAAAGATGACCGCGGTTCAGCATCACCTGAACGCTGTCCGGCCGCCCGCCCAGCCCGCTCTAGGACAGGTGATGGAAACGTTGCCCGACACCCTCGGCGGGAATCGCTCCGGGAGGGATCGCTCCCGGAACAATCGACCTATGCTGTTCAATGCCCGATTGCCCGGCCACCTGCCCGGGAAGATAAGCAAGCGGCAGCGCCAAACAGGCCCTTGGCGCAATCTCGGCGGTTGATCGTCATAATATTTGCTCTTTTACTGACCTTACACCAATTGGACTAACCTACCAAAGGAAGAACACACATGAAAAGTTTCCCGATCCCCGAAATGATTTGCCGCGAGTTGCTGTACCGCGATTCTGCTTGCGTCGCCGGGCCGCTCGGCCATTCATGCGCCCCGTCCACTTCGGCCAGACGCGTGATGTCCGATCCGTGTATTTCCGCGGAAACCGCATCGCCTCAACTGCTGTAACCAGAGTATCCTGCTCCGGATGGCAAATTCCTGGGCAACCAGCACGCCCTTGATCCAAAGGTATACCTCTCGGGCTTTTGCCGCCTTTCGCGAACTCGCTGATCTGTCGCGGAGTCTGTTTCCCGCCGTTCTGCATGCGTATATGCACACCGACCGCAAAACGGGTCCCTTCATTCTCCTTTCATGATCATCTGCGTCGGACAATTCTCGTCTCGCACGTAGAAAACCCTGCGTGTTAAGATTGAAAGTCCGCCATGCAGGACATATGGTCAGGTGAGTTCGCCCGCCTGTCCTCGCTGCACTCAGTTCTATTTTGAAGATTCACGATTCGATTAAATCATGACTTATCAACCTGGCAGGCATTTCCTGCAAATTCCCGGTCCTACCAATGTCCCTGAGCGCGTACTGCGGGCCATCGATAACCCGACCATCGACCATCGCGGTCCACATTTTCGCGGCGCTGGCCAAGGTATGCCTCGAAGGCATGAAAACCGTCTTCCAGACAAGCGAGCCAGTGATTATTTACCCCGCTTCCGGTACCGGTGCGTGGGAGGCGGCGCTCGTGAACACGCTCAACCAGGGCGATAAGGTGCTTTCATCCGATACCGGCCAGTTCGCGGCGCTCTGGGCGAAAATCTGGCGCGCCACCTGGGCTTGGCCGTAGATCTGATTCCAGGCGACTGGCGGCACGCCGTGCAACCGGCAGAGATCCACCGGCGGCTGGTGGCTGACTCTGGGCCATGAAATCAAGGCAGTGCTGGTCACCCACAATGAGACCGCGACCGGAGTTGTGAGCGATATTCCGGGGGTCCGCAAAGCGATCGATGCCGCGAAGCACCCCGCGCTGTTGATGGTGGATACCGTTTCTTCCCTGGGATCGCTCGATTATCGCCACACCGAATGGGGCGTGGACGTGGCGGTCGGCTGTTCGCAAAAGGGCATAATGCTGCCGCCCGGCTTGAGCTTCAATGCCATCGGCAGGAAGGCTCTCGAAGCCAGCAAGAGTTCCACTATGCCAAAGAGTTTCTGGCGCTGGGACGACATGCTGGAAGCGAACGCGAAGGGATTTTTCCCCTACACGCCCGCGACGAATTTGTTGTACGGGCTCAAAGAAGCACTGGCGATGATGAAGGAAGAGGGCATGGGGGAGCATCTTCAGCCGCCATCAACGTCACGGGGAAGCCACCCGTCGCGCGGTGCGGGCCTGGGGCCTTGAGATCTGGGCTCTTCATCCGAAAGAATACAGCAACGTCCTCACCGCGATCCTTCCTGCCCGATGGTTTTGACGAGGTCGCCTTTCGGGTGCTCGTGCTGGAGAAGTTCAATATGTCTCTGGGAGCCGGTCTGGGTCGGCTGGGCGGGAAAAGCATTCCGCATCGGCCATTTGGGCAATCTGAACGACCTGATGCTGGCCGGCACCCTTGCCGGCGTCGAGATGGGGCTCGAACTGGCTGGTATCCCGCACAAAAAGGGTGGCGTCGATGCCGCTCTGGCTTACTTAGTGCAGCAATGGTCCCAAGCCGATATAGGCGGCGCTCGGGTTGCGTCTCCGCATGGCCCTAACCTCCGCCTGAGTAACTTCAGTTCAAATAATCGGACTGGGGGACGATCTGCTGGACACGACGCTTGGTCGTAAATGGACCAGAAACATGAGGCGTTTCGGTTGACATGACCAGACCCTCTCATGGAAGCGGCACGTCACGATTACGTTTCTCCTGCGCAGGCGCGCGGAGCCGACAAGGGCGTGCCGGCCAGGGCACGGCGCCACCGCTGCACGATCCATCGAAACCGACGGGGTCATCGAAGCTTTTCAGGACAAGCCGGGAACGTGGCGGGTCGAGCGGCGACGAAATCCTCTACATCGCGTGACCGGTGATCAGGTCCGGGCGTGTAGCGATTGCGATATCGTAAGCCATCTCGGGATCGCGATTAGCCAGCGCAAAAACGATCGGGTTGTCAGTCATCCCGAGCAGCATTTCCGGCGTTGCGCAGTTTCCCGCAGATAAGCCGAAGAAAACATCCGCGCCTTCCAATGCCTCAAGGACGGTACGCTTGGACGTATCGGTCGCGAACCGCCCGTTCAAGCGATCAATCCGATCGGTACGCCCTTTGTAGATTACTCCGTCGATGTCGCACATCGTGACGTTTTCCGAACGAGCGCCGAGATCTATGCAAGTGCGTAGCTCACGTGAATGCGGCAGCTCCGGCGCCGTTGAAGACCATGCGAATCGGTTAGGCGAAGCGTTTGAACAGCACCGCTTTGCCCTCGGATAACGGGCTTGCCGGCTGCTGCCCCGATATTGCCGAGACTGAGAACCGCCGTTCTGTTTGGTGATAACGCCGATGAGATGTGTCTTAGCGCTGTACTTGTAAATCAAGTCCGGATCGCGATGGATCTCCACACAAGGCGCCGCCACGCCCGGCGTATATGTCCGGCGTATAGGCAAAAGCTCTGACCCTTTTGATATCCTGAGGTTTCGTTCGACCCCCATTCTCCCTGAGGTAAATCCGAATTGGCATTAGTGGAAGGCTGTAAGCACGAGCTTGAAATCTCGATCCCCGCGACGCAGTCGAGAACGAAACCGGCGTTGTAACCGAACGTTCCGCCAGAAGGCGCATCTGAAGGGTTTTCGCGCGGGCAAAGCCCCCGTCTCGCTGGTGCGCAAGAACTTTTCGCGGCGACATCCGGCAGCAGGTTCTCGAAAACCTGGTTCCGAAATTCTTCGAAGCCAAAGTCAAGGAAGAGAACCTGCAACATGGTGGGCACGCCCGAATATTTCGGATGTTCACTTTCACGATGGCGAGCCGCTCCGTTTCAAAGCGCAGTTCGAGGTTTTCCCGCGAATTCGAATTCGCCGACTACAAAGGCGTCGAAATTCCCTACGCCGAACCGGTCGTGACCGATGAAGACGTCAACAAGCGTGTCGAAGAGATTCGCGAAGGCAAAGCGACTTACGCCAACGAAGAGCCGCGCCCGCTCGCCACTGGCGACTACGCCGTCGTTTCGCTCGAAAGCCTGTCCGGTACCGACGAGCCCATCAAATCCGACGAAGTCCAGATCCTCATCGGGGGCCCGGAAACGCTGCCGGGCTTCACCGAAAATCTGACCGGCGCCTCCCCGGGCGACGAGAAGGAGTTCGACGTCGTCTACCCCGAAGACTACGGCCGCGAGCAGCTCTGCAGGCAAGACCGTGCGGTTCAAGGTGGTCGTGAAGGGTCTCCGCCGGAAAGAACTGCCCGAACTGAACGATGAATTCGCGCAGGATCTTGGCGATTTCCGCACCGCCGACGAACTGAAAGAGGCAGTCCGCAAATCCATCTTCGCGCAGCGCCAGATGGAAGCGCAGCGCACCGCCAAAGACAAGCTCGTGGACAAACTGGTCGATGCCAATGATTTCCCTGTCCCCGATGTCTTCGTTGAGCGGCAGATCGAAAATCGCGTCGAGCAGCGTCTCCGCGCGCTTGCCAGTGAAGGTCTCGACCCCAAGTCGTTCAATCTCGACTGGAGCAAAATTAAAGAAGCGCAGCGTGGCATGGCCCTGCGTGAGGTCCGCGCTTCTCTGATCCTCGGCAAGGTATCCGAACGCGAGGCGCTGGTTGCGACCAACGAAGAAGTCGATCAGGAAGTCGATCGCGTCGCCCGTCAGGAGCGCGAAGCCGTCGCTGCCGTCCGCAGAAAGCTGATCGAAAACGGCGGCCTCGATCGCATCGCTTCCCACATTCAGACTGAGAAGACTCTGAACTTCTTATTCGATAACGCGGTTAAAACACTCCCGGTGGAAGAACCTCCCGCCGCGCCTGAAACAACTGAGCCCGAAGCAACTCAGCCTGAAACAGCTTAGTAACAATACAAACTATCAAAAATTCCGATTGGCCTTAGGGGCTGTCTGAAAGCTATACTTGGGTCATGGATGGCGGACGCATCGAGTCGCATCGTTACCTCCGCTGTTCCACCTGTAGTCAGCTTTAATCTGTCTTCCAACTGAGGACAGACATCCCCATCGTTTGGGTTCCCCGCCAGTAATTCCGCGGCAGGGATAGTCGATCGCCGGCTTTTGGCGACAACTTAAATCCAATTACAAAGGACCAGTTATGAACAAACAGATCAGAACGCTTCTCGCGTTCTCAACCATCGGTTTTTCCACGTCAGCTTTGCCCGCAATTGCAAGTGAACTCGAACCCCTGCGCGTAACAGTGCCGTTTGCATTTACCGCCGGACACACCAATCTGCCAGCCGGAGATTACGTCGTCTCGGAGTCGGGTGCCCACACCATATTCATTCGCGGGCAGCGCGGCAGCGCCATCATCTTAGGTTCCGCCGGAGATGATACCGAAGGCGATAAGAGTGCCCTCAGCTTCGAGCGCACCGAAAAAGGCATGTATCTCAAGGCCATCCATTCCATGGGACGTCCTTCCAGCGTGCTTCGACTCGCAACTTACACCGACCGATAATTAACTGGGTCTAACCAGCCCTCGCCTAAGGTGCAGTCCGGTGCGCGCGTGCCGGACTGCCACCTGCGGGAACTCCTGCCTATGAGTCTCCGTGCTCCTCTTCCGCCTCTTCACCGTTTTTCACAATATCGCCTTCCTTAAACAGAATGCCCTGCAGAATCTTGCTCCAGCGCGGCTTTTGTCTCAGCAGGAATTCAAGGTCCATCCCAAAGTGCTTGTACTCTTCCTTCAGCGCATTCTGCATAATCGCTTTGGCGTCTTTATCTTTCTCAACCGAAATCCGCTGCTCATACCAGTTGATCGCCTCTGCCTCTTCGATCACTGAAGAAATCATCCTCGCAAAAGTCCGTGTCTCACTGCTCAATTCATCGGCTGGTTCATGGTATTGATTCGTAGGCATAGCCTGATTCTCACACGCGCCAGTGATGTTGTGTTACGTTCGGCATGGAATGTCTGAATGGACCGTGCGGGATCTCGCAACCGAACTTAAGCTCCCGTTTCTCGGCGATCCTGACCGCCTCATAACCGGTGCCGCCGCGCTCGATGATGCGGCCTCCGGACAGCTTGCCTTTGTCGGATCTCCTAAGTTATTTGACGCTGCCCGCGCCTCCCGGGCCGCTTGTATCATAGCCCTTCCGGATTTCGATCCCGCGCCCGCGCAGTCCGTAATTCACTCTCCGCAGCCGCGCGCGCATTTCGCGAAGGCCCTCGCCCTCCTTTATCCCGAGCGGCCCGCGCACCCGGGCATCCATCCCTCCGCCATTGTTGAGCCCACCGCCACGATTCATCCTGACGCGGAAGTGGGCCCTTTCGTATTCGTCGGCAGCGGCTCGCGCATCGGCGCCCGAACACGTCTCGGACAGAACGCCTCCGTTGGCAGCGATGTGCGGATTGGTGACGATTGCCTGATCCACCCCGGCGCAATCTTCTATGACAGAGTCTCCATAGGCGCGCGCTGCGTCATACACTCAGGCGCTGTCATCGGCGCCGATGGCTTTGGCTTCGAAATGTCCGAAGGGCAATATCGCAAAGTCCCGCAGGTGGGCACCGTCGAGATCGGTGACGACGTCGAGATCGGCGCCAACACCTGCATTGACCGCGCCACTCTGGGCGCCACCGTCATCGGCCATGGCTCGAAGCTCGACAACATGGTGCACATCGCGCATAACTGCCGCATCGGCCGGCATGTGGTCATCGCTGCGCAAACCGGTCTCGCAGGCGGTGTATCCGTGGGCGATTACGCAATCGTCGGCGGCCAGGTCGGCGTCGGCGACAAAGCCCGCATCGAGCCCCGCGCGGTCATTGGCTCGGGCGCCGGCATCCTCACCTCCAAAATCGTCAGGGCAGGGGAGCCGGTCTGGGGGACGCCCGCACGCCCCCTCCGCCAATACCTCGCGCAGCTCGCGACACTGTCCAGGGCCGCAAAGCGCGGCAGGGAAAAATAATGCTCCTGATCGTCGGCGGCCACTCGCGCAACATAGGCAAGACCTCCGTCGTCTGCGGCATCATCGCCGCCACCTCGGAAGCCAACTGGACGGCCGTCAAGATCACACAGTATGGCCAGGGCGTCTGCTCCCACGAAGGCGCGCCCTGTGAGTGCGCTGACCCCGTCCACCCCATCGCCATCTCTGAAGAACGAGGCGATGCCACGCACACCGATAGCGGACGCTTCCTCGCCTCCGGTGCCCGCCGCGCTCTGTGGCTGCGCACCCCCGCCGGCAAACTGGGCGATGCTCTTCCCAAATTTCGTCGCCTGCTCGCCACATCCGAAAACTGCATCGTGGAATCGAACAGCCTGCTGCAGTTCCTGAAACCCGACCTCTGCCTCATGGTTCTCGACGGCGCCGTGCCGGACTTCAAGCTCTCGAGCCGCCGTTTTCTCGATCGCGCCGACGCCTTGCTTGTCGTTTCTGCCTCGCCGCTCGCCTGGCCCGGCGTCGCCCCTTCACTTCTGGCCCGAAAACCCATATTCCCCGCACCCCCGCCCGCCTACCGCAATTCCACCCTGATCGAAACCGAAATCCGCCCCCTCCTGAATCTTTCGCCCCTAAAGCTTCAGCCCCTCTACGCCGATATTACTCACGGATGATGCCACAAACACTTGAGAGAACCCCGGCGCTGCCGGCTCAGCAAACCACAATCGATCCCCGCGCCGGCAAGTACCTGACGTTCAGGCTTGGCAAGGAAGAGTTCGGCATTCACGTGCTGCGCGTCAAGGAAATCATGGGCGTGCAGGACATTACCCAGGTTCCCGGCACCCCCGCTCACCTGAAAGGCGTGATCAATCTCCGCGGCAAGATTATCCCCGTCGTCGATCTCCGCCTCAAATTTGCCTTTCCTGACGTTCCGTACACGGAAACCACCTGCATCGTCGTTGTACAGGTAGTTCAGGAAGGCGAACACGCGCTCATCGGCCTCATTGTCGACAACGTCTCGGAAGTTCTGAACCTCAGCGGAGCCGACATTGAAGATGCGCCCGACTTCGGCGACGGCGTAAAGACGCCTTTCGTCCTCGGCATCGCCAAATGTAAAGGTTCGGTCAAGATCCTGCTGAAAATTGAGGACGTCCTGACGCTCAAAGAGTTGCGCGGCCTCGAGAACCTGATTCAGTAGCGAACCCCGCTGCTCCGGTTTACGAAAAATCGCAATCCGTGCGCTTCCGCACCCGCTACGCTAATAACGATGCGTCTCAGATTTTTGGTCTTCGCCCCGGCTCTATGCCTGGTGCTCGCTCTCGCTTCTCTCGCCCAAACCCTGCCCCCGGGTGTTCAGAAGAAAGCGTCGGAAAGCGGCATCACGGAATACGTTTACCCGAACGGGCTCCGCGTGCTCCTCTATCCGAACCCCGCGAACCCGAAAATTACGGTCAACGTGACCTATCTGGTCGGCTCGCGCCACGAAGGCTATGGCGAAAGCGGCATGGCGCACCTGCTCGAGCACATGGATTTCATCGAAACCACTAACGGACGCCAGATCAAGAACGAGATCGTCGCCCGCGGTGCGAACTGGAACGGAACCACCTCTGACGACCGCACCAATTACTACGAAACCGTCCCCGCCTCCGACGAAAACCTGAAATGGGCCGTCGGTCTCGAAGCCGACCGCATGGTGAAGATCAAATTCACGAAACAAATTCTCGATACCGAAATGACCGTGGTCCGCAATGAGTTCGAGCGTGGCGAAAACAGTCCGCAGAGCATCCTTCGCGAGCGCGTAGCGGCTACCGCATATCTGTGGCACAACTACGGCAAATCCACCATCGGCTCGAAAGACGACATCGAAAAGGTCCCGGTCGAGCGCCTCGAAGCCTTCTACAAAAAGTTCTATCAACCCGATAACGCCGTCCTGATTTTGACCGGCCGCCTCGACGAGACCAAAACCCTGCAGGCGGTTGCCGATTCCATGGGCAAAATCCCGCGCCCCACCCGCAAACTCGATGCCACCTATACCGTAGAACCGTCGCAGGATGGTGAGCGCTTCGTAGAACTCCGCCGTGTCGGCGAAGGGCAGGATCTTATGATTGCGTATCACGGCCCCTCAGCCGGGCACGCCGATTCCGCCGCGCTCCAGGTGCTTGCCGGCATCATGAGCGGAGCGGGCGGGGGCCGTGGCGGCCGCGGCGGCGCCGCCGGTGAAGGCCGGCTCACCAAAGCCCTGGTCGATACCAAGCTCGCGAACTCAGCCAACATGAGCTTTCGCGGTCAGCATGACCCCGGACTCATCATGTTGAGCGCCAGTCTCAGCAAAGACCAGTCGCTCGATGAAGTTCGAAAGAAGATGATCGAGACGCTCGACAACGTCGTGAAGAATCCTCCCACCACACAGGAAGTCGAGCGCGTCACCACCAACCTGCTCCGAAACCTCGAAAACAGCCTCTCAGATCCTCAGGCGATTGCCACCGGCGCTCTGAACGAAGCTGTCGCCGACGGCGATTGGAGGCTCATGTTCCTCCAGCACGATCGGCTCAAAGACGTCGGCCCCCAGGACGTCGTTCGTGTAGCCAAAGCCTATCTCAAAGCCTCTAACCGAACCGTCGGCTATTACATCCCCGACGCAGCTCCGGACAGAACCGTGGTTCCGCCCACCCCGGATCTCGAACTCCTGCTCAAAGATCACAAAAGCACCGTCAGTATCACCCATGCTGAAGTCTTCGATCCCACTCCCGCCAACATCGAAAAGCGCGTCGTCCGTTCCAAACTGCCCAACGGCATGAAGCTCGTTCTCCTGCCGAAGAAAACCGAGGCCAGCATGGTCGATGCCACCATCGAACTGCGCTTTGGGGATGCCACGACTCTCGCCGGCAGGAATGCCGCCGCGCAGGTCGCCGGTGCCCTGCTGAGCACCGGAACCAAAACCAAAAACCGCGAACAGTTGTCCGATGAAATGCGAAAGCTCAACGCCCGCATCCAGGTCAGCGGCGGCGGTGGTGGCGGCTTCGGAGGCGGTCGCGGTGGAGGACGCGGCGGTGCCGCGGGCGGCGGCGTCAACACCGCGACCGCTACACTCACAGTTCCTGCCGCTAACTTCGACGCTGCGCTCCGCCTCGCCGTTGAGATGCTGCGCGAGCCCGCCTATTCGCCCGTCGAATATGAACGCTTCCTGCAGCCGCGCCTCCAGGCGCTCCAGAACCCGCAGACCGAGCCGACTCAACTCGCCGCCGAAACTCTCACCCGTCATCTGAGCCCCTGGAGCCCCGGCGATGTCATGTATACCCGCACACGAGAAGAGCAGTTAGCAGAGATGAAGGCCGTCACGCTGGAAGACGCCAAACAGTTCCATGACCGCTTCTATGGCGCCAATTACGGTGTCCTTGCGGTAGTAGGTCCCGTTGACGCAAGCGCCGTCAAAGCCCTCGCCACCGAACTCCTCGGCAGCTGGGACACCCCTATGGCATACAAGCCGATCGTTGGAGCTTACAAGACCGGCTCGGCCCTCAACCGCAAAATCGAGACGCCCGACAAAGCCAACGCGCAGTTCGAAGCGGGCGTTCGCATCAAACTCTCGCAGGACGATCCCGACTTCCCCGCCATGCTGCTGGCCGGATACATGTTCGGAGGTCCCATCACCTCACACATTTCCGATCGCATCCGCAACCGCGAAGGTCTCAGCTACGGCGCCAACGCGCGCATCTCGGTTCCCTTCGAAGGCGACTCATCCCTCCTCGCCGGCACCGTCAGCCTGAATCCCGCCAACGGACCCAAAGTGGAATTCAGCTTTAAAGACGAACTAGCCCGAACCGTGAAAGAAGGTTTTAACGCGAAAGAAGTTGCAGAAGCCAAAAAGGCTTACCTCGACGCCAGAATGGTCTCGCGTTCGCAGGATGCTGCGTTACTTGCTGTTCTCGCAACCAACGAACAGTACGATCGCACCATGAAGTGGGACGAAAATCTGGAACAAAGGATTGCGGCATTAACCCCGGCTGAAATCAGCGCGGCTTTCAGACGCCACGTAGATCCTGCCTCGCTCGCGATTGTAAAAGCCGGCGACTTTAAAGCCGCCGGCGTGTATCGGTAGCAGTCGCTCAGGCTTCGAGCTCTTCGCCCAGAGTGAGCACCCGGATCAGGGCCGCCGCGGTTCTGCGGCCATAGATTGCCATACCAATTGCGATCGGAATGAACGGCACGGTACTTCTGATGAGGTCGATCATGATGGCGCTCCCAGAGTTACTATATATCTCCACTCGAATCGAGACTATCCCCTGTTAAGGGGATCTGTGTCAATTCACAGGATGAGGAACGCGACTATGAGCGGAAACGCAGTTCCGCGGACATTATCCGCAGCCGCTGCACTGTTAGCGGCCAATCGTTGTGATTCAGGGCGGTGGTTCAGCCGAAGGCACTGGCATTTACGAAACATTTATAAAAATTGCCGGTGTTCCAAACGGCAACCGCGGTGATGACGTAAACTCATCACCTTTGACGAGGACAAAATCGCCGCGCCCTGGAGAATACTGGGTCTCACCAATGTCGACATGCTTCACACCGCAGACCCCAAAGTCGCCGACACTGAAGCCTTCGCCGCCACTCTCCGCGACACCAGTGGAGTCTGGTTCAACGGCGGTCGCTAGTGGAATTGCGTTGACTCGTATGCCAACACCCTCACGCTCCGCGAGTTCAGAGAAGTGCTAAACTGCGGCGACGCAATTCCTGTCATCCAGAAAACCCTACTACTTCCTCTCGCCCGGCGACACTTACAACATGAAAACCCGCCAGCTCGAAAATAGCCGGGCCCGTCAGGTGCTGGCCCATCGCTTGCTCCCTCCCATGCCGAGGCACCCATGGCACGCAAGAACAAAGACAAAAACAACGACAAGAGCAAACCGACCAAAGGCAAATAGTACCGGGTGCGAAGTTTTGACATCCTGGAGCATACCGCTGACATCGGGGTGCGCGGCTACGGAGCCACGCTCCCCGAATTGTTCGCCTCCACAGCCCTCGCTGTCCAGTCGCTCATGCTCGAGTCCGACACTCTCAAACCAGCACTCCCCTATCTGCTGAACGCGTCCGGCGAAGACCCCGAATCCCTCCTCATCAACTGGCTCAACGAAGTCATCTATTACATCGAAACCAAACGCGTCGCGTTTAGCCGCATCGACATCCACACCTTCAGCGGCGGTCAACTGGCCGCCCATGCCTGGGGCGAACCCATCGATCCCGCCCGCCACCGCATGCAGCTCGTCGTCAAAGCCGCCACCTGGCACCAGCTCAGGCTCGCCCAGGAGAACGGTCAATGGGTTGCCGAAGTCTATCTGGACATCTGAACCTCCCCCGCACACATGGCCTTCGAACTTGAGCATCTCGACCCCTACCGGCACCGCATCCCCCGCGACATGGAGCTTGGCATGCGCACCGGCGTCATGGTTTACGCCAGCGCCGCTCTGCTCAAACAAATCGAAAAGGACCAGTCCCTCCAGCAGGCCGTCAACGTCGCGGCCCTGCCCGGAATCGTCGGCGACAGCCTCGCCATGCCCGATATCCATCAGGGCTACGGCTTCCCGATCGGCGGAGTTGCCGCTACCGACTTCAAACGCGGTGTCGTTTCCCCTGGCGGTGTCGGCTTCGATATCAACTGTGGCGTCCGCCTCGCCATCACCACCCTTCAGCGCGAACAAGTCATTCCGAAATCGCAGGCACTCGTCGACCAGATCTTTCGCGATGTCCCCTCAGGCGCCGGCCGCGACGGACGCATCAAACTCAACCCGAAGCAGCTGACCGACGTCCTTCAGCACGGCGCCGCCTGGATGATCCTCAACGATTACGGCGAACCTCGCGACCTTGAATTCACCGAAGACCATGGCGAACTCACCTCGGCCGATCCCGGCAAAGTCTCGCAGCGCGCCCGCGAGCGCGGCGGCGCCCAGCTTGCGACCGTCGGCAGTGGCAACCACTTCGTCGAATTCCAGTACGTCGAACAGATTCACGACCCCGAAGCCGCGCGCAACATGAACCTTCGCGAAGGCGCCGTCACCGCCATGATCCACTGCGGCTCCCGCGGCCTCGGCCATCAGGTCTGCACCGATTACCTGGCGCAGATGGGCGCCGCCATGAAAAAGTACGGCCTGTCCGTTCCCGATCGCCAGCTCGCCTGCGTTCCCATCGATTCGCCCGAAGGCAGCAGCTACCTCGCCGCCATGAATGCCGCCGCGAACTATGCCTGGGCCAACCGCCAGGGCATCATGCACTTCCTCCGCGGAGCCTTCCGCACCGTCTTCGGCAAAGCCACCAGCCTCGATCTCGTTTACGACGTTTGCCACAACATCGCCAAACGCGAAAAGCACGAGGTCGATGGCATCAGCCGCGATGTGCTCGTCCACCGCAAGGGCGCCACCCGCGCCTTCCCCGGTCAGCCCGTCATCATTCCCGGCAGCATGGGCACCGCTTCATGGATACTCGTCGGCACTGAAGGCGCCATGCGCCAGACCTTCGGCAGTGTCTGCCACGGTGCCGGACGCCTGCTCAGCCGCGCCGCCGCCAAAAAAGGCCGCAATGCCCGCGACGAACAGCGCAAGCTGAATGAAGCCGGCATCCTGGTCCGCAGCGAATCCCGCGACGGCATTCTCGAAGAGCTTCCCGATGCTTACAAAGACGTGGACGAAGTCATCGAAGTCGTCCACCAGGCCGGCCTCGCCCGCAAAGTCGCCCGCCTGCGCCCCATGGGCGTTATCAAAGGCTGATCCCTTTCTTTACGGCTTCACCTTCAGCATCGAAATGCCGTTCGCATTGTTCTCGCGAGTCAGCGCCTCGCCCGTATATTTCACAATCGTCACTTCCGCCAGATAAAGAACCTTGCACCCTTTTTCGAGGTGCCCGCCCATCGCGCTCGTCCCCTGCGTCGAAAGCGTGATATGCAGGTGCGGCTCGCCGTTCGCAATCAGGCCGCCCGCGTTGAGAATCTCATACGGGCCCTTCACGGTCTTATATTGATTCGTCGCCTTCTGGTCCGTCGTCGCAACATAGTGGAACGTGCACTCCTGGACCGACCCCGCCGTCACCAGCACCTGCCCGTCTTTTATGTCTTTCGCCCGGATCACGTCCGTAATCGATTCGAGCAGCAGCGCATCCCGGTCCAGCAGCACCCGGTAAACCTCCCCCGCGTGAGCCGCGCCGAATACGCGCACCGCCGGTGGAGCCGCCACCACCTGCCCCGCCATCGCCAACGCAGCCAGCCACCGTTTCATCCTCACTCCTTACCGCCCGTGCCCGATTCCGCCATGTTCAGAAACACGTTCCGCAAACTGTCCGTCCCGCCGTCTGCCCGCTGAATCATCAGAATCGAAATCAACCCGTTCACCGGATCGATCCTGTACAGCCGCAACGGATCCTGCGCGGTCGAATAGAGGCCCCATCCGGGGGCAGGGAAGACCGCGCCCTGCCTGTACTTCGCCGGATCGCCCCCCAGAATCCCTCCGCCCGCTCTCGCCAGCTTCCCACCCTTCTGCACATACACCATCGCAATTCTCGCCACCTTATCCGCCGGCGGATAAAAGAACGTATCCTTCATCCCGAGCGGCTCCAGGATCCGGCGCATCACAAACTCTTCGTACTTCTCACCCGAACAAACCTCGATCAGCCGCCCCAACACCTCGATCCCCGCGCTGCTGTAACTCCACTGCGTGCCCGGCTGAAACAGCAATTGCTGACGTGCCACCTGCGCACCACTTCTTCGAGACTCACATTCATCAGTTGCGGATAATCGTGGATCGCCGCCGGGGCGTCCCCAGCCGCGCACTGTCAGGACCCGCGTTCGCCGCCACCCGCTGGTTCCGAAACTCCGGCAGATACTGTTCCACCGGATCGCGCAGCGCCAGTTTCCCCTCCTCCTCCAGCATCATGATCCCGATCGCCGTCACTGGCTTCGTCATCGACATGATCTGGAAAATGGTGTCCTGCCGCATCGGATGACACGCTTCGATCTCCGCGATCCCGTTCGCGTGAAACTCTGCGATCTCCTTAGCATTCGCGACCAGCGTAACGGCGCCCGCCACCGTCCCGTCGTCCACAAAATGCTGCATCCTCCCGGGGATCGCGCCCGGCCCGAAACTCTGCCCCGCACACACGCCGCAAGCCAAAACAAGAACAGTAAAGAGCCGCACGGCTTCTCAGCATATCGAACCTGGCTGCGGATTTCCCTCCGCGGCCCTGACCTTGACATCGCTGGGTCTGTTCGTGCAAACTAAACGGTAAGTAGTAACTTACCGTTAGTGGATGCTTACCTCCAGGCCGGACTTGACGCATTGGGCGATGCCACCCGCATGGCCATCTTCCAAAGGCTCGCCGACGGTCCCGTCGCCGTAAACGAAATCGCCCGCACCCTGCCCGTAAGCCGTCCCGCCGTCTCCCAGCACCTCCGCGTCCTCAAAGACGCCGGACTCGTTACCGATAGTCAGGCTGGCACCCGCCGCCTGTACCAGCTCAACCCCGAAGGTATCGCCCGCCTTCGCGCTCATTTCGATCTCATGTGGACCAACGCCATGAGTGCCTTTCAGCAGCAGGCCGAAGCACCAGAACAATCAGGAGAGAACCATGTCCGGCAGCCTCGAAAACCCAGCCCCAAAGTCCCCGCAAAGCCCAGACCCCGAAGCCCTGAATGACACTTCCGTCCGCAAAACCGTTCGCGTCAAAGCGCCCGTCGAGCGCGCCTTCAGCGTCTTCGTCGAACGGATGGAGACCTGGTGGCCAGCCACCCATCACATCGGCAAGGTTCCGTTTCAGGCCATCTTCGTAGAGCCCCGTGTCGGCGGCAAATGGTACGAGCGCAACGCCGCCGGCGACTGCTGCGAATGGGGCACCGTCCTTGCCTGGGACCCGCCTCATCGCGTAGCCTTTTCATGGCACGTCGGCCCCGGCCACGACCAGCCCGAATGGAAGTTTAATCCCGACCTCAGCCAGGCCAGCGAACTCGAAATTCGCTTCATCCCGGAAGGTCCCGGCGCCACCCTCGTCGAACTTGAGCACAGCAAGCTCGAACGCCACGGAGAAGGCTACCGGCAACTCCGCGCCGTGTTCGATGGCCCTGGAGCCTGGAGCCACATTCTCGCGGTCTATGTCGAGGCTGCCAACCGGGAGGCTCAATGAACAGGCCTTCTTTTTTCCTCGCTCAGGCCGACCGCGCCGCGTTCGCCCTATCGTCATCACGTTCCTGATTGCCTACGCCGCCATCAGTTCCTCTGATGCGTCAATCCGCAGCCACAACAACGCGCCCACAAACAGCAGCGCCGCCATCGGGATGAACGGCGCATCGTAGCTCCCGAAGCTCTCCACAATGTACCCGTATGCCACCGATCCCAGCAGCCCGCCCACCTGCGCCGACGTGTTCATCAAACCCACCATCGCCCCCGCGTGCGTCTTTCCTATGTCCAGACAAACCCCGAACACAGATGACTGCTGAAACGTAATTGCTCCGTAAACCACGGTCAGCAGAACCACCGCCGCAGTCGGTCCATGCGTCAGCATCGCCCCAAGCGTAAACAGTCCCGCCACGCTCAGAGTCGCCGCCCCCAGCAGCCGCCGCCCGCGCTTCAGCCCCAGCTTCCGCACCAGCCAGTCGCTTACCGCCCCGCCTGTCAGGTTCGTACACGTTGCCACAGCGAACGGCAGGGTCGATAGCCACAGCCCGCTTTCCGTCAGCCCCCGGCCCTTGACCAGAAACGTGTGAAACCACGTCTGGAAAAAGTTGTACGAGTAGACATAACAGAACGCCGTCCCCAGCAGTGCCACCGCCGACCGCGATCCGAGCGCAACCCGCCACGGAAACGCGTGCGCCGCCTTCACCTGCGGCTGCTCGTCAGGCGAGTCGCGGAACCACGCGTACCAGATCGCTGCCCACACAACCCCCGTCAGCGCGAAAACAAAGAACGACGCCCTCCACCCGTACCGCCTCTGGATCGGCACCACCAGCAAGGGCGCCATCGCGCCGCCAATCTGGCCCGCCATCAGCAGCACCCCGCACATGGTCGCCCGCTGCCGTGCCGGGAACCATCTCGCCACCACCACGGATGCATTCGGAAACGCGCCGGCTTCTCCCGCGCCGAATAGAAACCTCGTCACCAGCAGAGGAAAATATCCGGTCGTCAGCCCCGTCAGCGCCGTGAATCCCGACCACCACAGCACGATCCTCGTCAGCACCTTGCGAGGACCGATCCGGTCCCCCAGCGCTCCGCTCGGAATCTCAAACAGGCAGTAAGAGAGCGTAAAAATGCCTGTTACCCAACCCCACCCTATCGGCCCGATATGCAGGTCTTCCTGTATTCGCGGCCCGGCCACCGAGATGCAAACCCGGTCCAGATAGGTGATTACGAACAGCAGCACCAGCAGACCGGTAACGCCGTACCGCTTCCGCGCCGCGTTGCCGTTCACTACTTCAGCCCGCGCGCAAGCTCCAGCTCAGACCCCACGAACCCCCACGAATTCCACGCCTCGCCCTTAACCACCCTCGCGAAGAACGTCGCCGCTTCCTGCCTTTTGCCGTTATACAGGTGCCAGTTTCCGGCCCCGTAATTCACCGTGTTAAACGAGAGTTCGCCCTCCACGTCATCCGGCCCGGCGGGCGCGTTCGGCAGCAAAGCCTGCTCGGTCAGTTCCCCCTGATAAAACCGCAGCAGCCGCAGATAGAAATACAGATGTGGCTCGGTATTTTTGACCGCCGGCGTAATGCGTCCGAGCGCCTGAGCCGCCTCGGCCGGCCGGTCCGCGCGCCTGAGCGAAACATACAGCCAGTTCGAGCAATCGATCAGGCTGTCGTCGCTCTTCGCCAGATCCCTCGCTCTTTCGAAGGAAGCCCCCGCGCGCCCAAACTGCCCCGAGAAGTAATACGCCAGCCCTAGATGATAATGCGCATCCAGGTTCTCCGGAGCCAGCGCGGTTGCCTCGTTCAGGTCCTTCATCGCCGTGTCGAACTCCCGCAGTCCCAGTTCCCGATGCCCGCGTTCCACATACAGGTCCGCATTCCGTGGAGCGAACCCGAGCCCGCGCGTTGTCGTGGCCACCGCTTCCCTGTATTGCCTGCGTGCCGCCTGCGCCTTCGAAAGCCGGAGCGCCAGTTCCGCATTTTGAGGCTCCAACGCCAGGCTCTTCCGCGCAGCCGCCACATTCGCGTCATCCGGCAAAGCATAAAGTTTCCGCCCCAGCGCCGACGTGACCTGCAGACTTCCCTGCGGCTGCTGCTGCGCCATCACGACGCTCAGTCCGAAGCAAAGCTGGAACGCCCACCTCTTGGTGTGGATCACAACACGTGAGTGTAGCAACCGCAAAAAACGCTACTGTCCGGCCTCTTCCATTTTCTTCTTCAGGGCCGCGAGACCCGCCTGCGAAACCTTTCCGTGCGTTCTCCACACCACTTCGCCCGACTGCCGCACCAGTAGTACATAAGCGTCATCGGGTTCGCTGAATCCGGCCACCGCTTTCCATTCCCGTTCCTTCTCGAAGATCGGCAGGAATGATTGTTGTTGCTCCGCCGGCACCCCGGCCTTCATGGTTCGCAAAACGATCCCGCGGAACAGACGAGGCAATCCGGCCAACACCGGAATCTCATAACAGCAGGGTTGAGCCCGCGTAGTTCGAAAGGCTTTCCACGCGCCCTTCCCCCACTCGGCCGCGCCGACAGAGCTCTTTTGCGAAAACCCGAGAACTAAGATGCTGAACCCCGAACCCAGGTCCCTCGGCAATTCCATTTCGGACCCCGCCAGCGTGGTGCCCCGCGTCACAGGAATCGCCTCGCCCAGGCAAAGCCCCCCGGTCCCCGCCATCACAATCAACCACCAGATCAGCCTGTTCATCTACGAATCCCGCCGCGGCTCATCCCCCAGATTACCCGTCCCGCAACAAACCGCGCCCAAGCGGAAGCCATCCATCCCTTGGCCGAAGCCCCACCGATCGCCGGACCGCGACGCGCAGTAAGGGCTCCCAAGCCGGAGCCGCTTTCGCGCTCGCTCGAGCTGGCTCCTGTCGAGCAGGAAGAGATCACACAGGATACGCAACTTTCCGGCCTCGTGCAGTTTCTGGAAACGATTGTCGATCCCGCAGTGAGCGCGTTACGCAACACGCCGCTTGACGATGAACCCGAGACTGAAGACGAAAAGGCAGTTGTGACCGAAACCAGAACCTGGCTCAGGAACAACGCCGCCAAAGGCATTCCTCACGCCGAAGCCATGCGAAGGCTTGGCGTGCTGACATGCCCAATCTCGACGGAAGGCATCGCTCGCCGCATCAAACAACCCGAAGCCTCCCGCCTCAACGGAGCCAAATCTCGCGGCTCCGTCACCCCGAAGGCAAAGCCATCTTCCCGACATCTATCGCCGCCTCGTAGCCGAGCACCAGCCCGTCACCGAAACCGATTACGACATGATCGAAAAAATGGGCGCGGCATTGCGCGAGCGCGCCGCCAAAGACTGGAAAGCCTGCGCCGAAAACCCCCGCATCATCCAGTTGGTCAACACCTACGAACGACCCCGCCTCGACGGCCGCTCATGCGTTGCGTCGAATACTTCAAAAACCCCGCAAAGAGAGCGAAGAGGCCGCCCAGAATGATGCGTCAACCGAACCCGGGAACGTCCAACAAAGTGACCGCCCAAAAACGACCTCCCAAAAAACGCGTTAACCGAACCCGGGGAAGACCTGATTGCCCTGTATTCAACACTCCCGGCCGTCCAGCCTGCGTTTCCGGCTCCCACCGCTTCCGAACCGGAAATCCTCAGCCCGCAGCCGCCCGACGAACCTGTCGCCAAACCGCAGCAGCCCGTCAAAAACCACGTCTACGTCACACCCGCAACACCCGCCGCAGCCGATCCGCCCGCCGCCGCGCGGCGCGCAATCGAAATCAGCCTTCTGCCGCCGTGCCGCGTTATCCTATCTGAAACCATGAACCGAACCTGGCCCGCCCTTCTCGCTCTGACTGCCGCCTTCGCCCAGCAACCAAACCCTACCCTCGCCTCCGACCCGCTCAAAGACCTGAAATTCCGCCTCATCGGCCCCTTTCGCGGCGGGCGCTCTATCGCCGTCACAGGTGTCGCCTCAGATCCCAAAACCTATTACTTCGGCTCGGTAGGCGGCGGCATCTGGAAGACCACCGACGCCGGCCGTTCCTGGTTTCCCGTCTCCGACGGCCAGTTGAAATCCTCGTCCGTAGGCGCCATCGCCGTTTCCCAATCCGACCCCGCCACCATCTACGCGGGCATGGGAGAAGCCTGCGTCCGAGGCAACGCGTCCGAAGGCGACGGTGTCTATAAATCCGTTGACTCCGGCCGAACCTGGACAAACGTCGGCCTTCGCCAGACCTATCACATCGGCTCGATCGTCATCCACCCGAAGAATCCCGACATCGCCTAGGTGGCCGCCCTGGGCCATCTTTGGGGACCGAACCCCGAGCGCGGCGTGTACCGCACCACCGATGGCGGCCAGACCTGGAAGCAGGTCCTGACCAAAGGCAACGAAGCCGGCGCCGTCGATCTCGCTATCGACCCCACCAACCCCCGCACCCTCTACGCCGCTTTCTGGCAGGTCAGCCGCAAACCCTGGCGTTTCGACAGCGGCGGCCCAGGCAGCGGCCTCTGGAAATCGACCGACGGCGGCGATACCTGGTCAGACCTCTCTCACGCCCCCGGCCTTCCCAAAGGCGTCCTCGGCCGCGTCGCTGTCACCGTCTCTCCCGTCAATCCCGACCGCGTCTGGGCCATGGTCGAAGCCTCCGATGGCGGCCTCTTTCGCTCCGACAACGCAGGCAAAGCCTGGACCCGCGTTAACGAACAGAACAGCCTTCGCCAGCGCGCCTGGTACTTCTCCCACATCTTTGCCGATCCCAGGAATGCCGACGAAATCTACGCTCTCAACGTCAACGCCTTCCGCTCCATCGATGGCGGCCGCACCTTCACCACCATGGCAACTCCCCACAGCGACAACCACGATCTCTGGATTGCCCCCAACGATCCCGAACGCATGATCGAAGGCAATGACGGTGGCGCCGCCGTCACCACCGATGGCGGCAAGACTTGGTCATCCATCGACAATCAGCCCACCGCGCAGTTCTACCGCGTCGCTCTCGATAACGATTTCCCCTATCACGCTTACGGCTCGCAGCAGGACAACAGCACCGTCCGGATCGCCACCCGCACGGCCACCGGCGCCATTACCGATCGCGACTGGTATGACGTCGGCGGCGGTGAAAGCGGCTGGATCGCGCCCGATCCCCGCAACTCCGAGATCGTCTACGCGGGCTCCTACGGCAACCTCATCACCCGTCAGGACCATCGCACCGGACAGACCCGCAACATCAACGCCTGGCCCGATAACCCCATGGGCTATGGCGCCGAGACCCTGAAGTACCGTTTCCAGTGGAGCTTCCCGATCGTCTTCTCGCCCCACGATCCCAACACGCTGTACATCGGCTCCAACGTCCTGATGAAGTCGCTCAACGAAGGCCAGAGCTGGCAGAACATCAGCCCCGATCTCACCCGGAACGACAAATCGAAGCAGAAGTCCTCGGGCGGCCCCATCACTCAGGACAACACCTCGATCGAGTATTACGACACCATCTTTACCGTCGCGGAATCGCCCCGTCGCCAAAGACCAGATCTGGGCCGGAACCGACGACGGCCTCGTCCAGCTCACTCGCGACGGCGGCAAAACCTGGTCCAACGTCACGCCCAAAGGCATGCCCGAATGGATCCGCATCAACGCCATCGACCCCTCGCCCTTCGATGCCGGCACCGCCTGGCTGGCCGCCACCAACTACCAACAGGACGATTTCCATCCCTACCTCTTTAAGACCGTCGACTTCGGCAAGACCTGGAAGAAAATCGTCACCGGAATCCCTGACGATCAGTTCACCCGCACCATCCGCGAAGACCCCAACCATCGCGGCCTGCTCGTCGCGGGCACCGAATTCGGGCCTTTTCATGTCGTATGACTCAGGCGACACCTGGAAGTCCTTCCAGCTCAACCTGCCCGTCACGCCCATTGCCGACGTGATGTTTCACAAAGGCGAAAAAGACCTGGTAATCGCGACCCAGGGCCGCGCCTTCTGGGTCTTCGATGACCTGCCGCTCCTATACCAGTTCGATCCGAAGCAGTCTGCCGAACGACGTTCACCTGTACCAGCCCAAAGCTGCCTATCGTGGCGGAGGCGGCGGACGCGGCGGAGGCGGAGGCCGCGGAGCCGCTGCCCGCCACTGGCGAAAACCCGCCGGCCGGCGTCGTTGTCTACTATTCGCTCAAAGACAAGCCGAAAGGCGACCTCAAACTCGAGTTCCTCGATCAATCGGGCAAGCTCGTCCAGGAATTCTCCTCGAAGGCCGATGCCCCCGCGCGTCCCGTCATGGCGCCGGGCGGGGAAGGCGATGAGGAAACACCGCGCATCGTGCCCCCAGCGCGCGTCACCGCTCAGCAGGGCATGAATAAATTCATCTGGAACATGCGCTATCCCGACGCGAAGACCTTCCCCGGACTCATCATGTGGGCAGCCGGCGTCCAGGGTCCCCGCATCTCGCCGGGCAGTATTCAGTGCGCATCACGGTGGACGGGAAAACGCAAACCCAGCCCTTCGAAGTAAAGCCCGACCCGCGCCTCAAAACCACGCCCGAGGAATACGGCAAACAGCTCTCTCTCGCGCTTCAGCTTCGCGACAAACTGTCTGAAACGAACGCCGCCGTCATCCGTATCCGTGAGGTTCGCCGCCAGCTCGATGAATACGCGAAACGCGACGACAAAAACGTCTCTGCCGCCGCCAAAGCCCTCACTCAAAAGCTCACCGCTGTCGAGGAAGATCTCTACCAAACCAAAAACCGAGCCAGCGAAGATCCTCTGAACTTCCCCATTAAGCTGAACAACAAAATCGCCTACGTCTTAGGCACTGTCGCGAACTCCGAGTCCGAGCCCACCCGCCAGTCCTACATGGTTTACGAAGATCTGGCGCCACAGGTGAACGCCCGCATCCGCACCCTCGATGGCCTTCTCACAACTGACCTCGCCGGCTTCAACAAACTTGTGCGCGATGCTAATACCCCTGCCGTTCAGGTACCTGCGAAAGAGGACGCCAAATGAAATCGCCCCTATATTTGCTGCTCCTCTGCACTACGCTGCACGCTCAGGACTCGGACCCGGTTAAGCTCCTGACCGGGCGCCTCGACCTCGAAAAATATAAGGCCACCATCAAAGGCCTCACCCTCTTCGGCGACCGGCGCCAGGGTACCGACCGCAACCGCGCCGCCGTTGACTGGATCGAAGCCCAGCTGAAAAGCTACGGCTGCTCGAACACCGAACGCATCACCTACGACTATCAGCCCCCTGCCACTCCGCGTCCGCGGCCCCGCAACGCCAACGCTCCCCGGCAGCGCGGCAATCGGGTGAAAACCGGCGTCAACAACGACCCTCAATTACAGCCTGACGAGAAACTCCGGGCGCTCGACACCCCTCCTTCCGTTCCCGGCGAGCGCCAGGAAGTCTTCTGCACCAAAATCGGTTCGAAGCACCCCGAAGAAATGTACATCGTCGGTGCCCACATGGATGGGACCGGCTGGGGCGAAGCCGCCAATGACGATGGCTCGGGTACCGCGCTCGTCATGGAAATCGCGCGCATTCTCAGCAGCCCTGATGTGACTACAGACCGCTCCGTCCGGTTCGCGCTTTGGAACAACGAGGAAACCGGCACCAACGGCGCGCTTGCTTACGTTACCCAGCGGAAAGAATTACAGGGCAAAGAAGACCCGGCTGGCTCAGGCAGGTACCCTGAACCCCGTTGGCTCGGTATGATCCAGCACGATATGATGCTCTTCGATCACGGGATGCCCCGCGCCGATGGCACCGTCTCCAAAGATCAGCGGCCGGAAGCCGACGTGAATATCGAATTCCAGGTCACCTCAAAAATGGCCAAAGAAGCCGCCGAACTCGCCTGGAAACTTGAGGAGGCGAACGACAAATACGCCAGCGATTACCCCGCTGTAGTCAGTCCCCACATGACAAACACTGATTCCGGACGGTTTCAGGACGTCGTCGCCACTGTCAGCGTGCGAGAAAGTGAGCGCGCCAGTCAGATCGGCAGCGGTTGGGACCCGCACTGGCACCAGCCCACCGACGTGTTCTCTGCCTTCTCAGACGCCGATTTCAAACTCGGCCTGAATGCCGCTCAAACCACTTTGGGCGCAGTAGCGGCGCTCGCAGGAGCGTCCCTGATCAAGTAAGCGTTTCACAGTGGCATCCAGGTTGCTTATGTGTAGACGGACCTACTATGAGCAATCTGACAATGTCAATCTTTTCGGTACTGGGACTGGTAATGACCAAAAAGACAGCTGGATCGTTCTCCTCCCTCGTCAGCTTGTGCGACGATCTCGACCCTGTCAGGACGATACCAAGGTCGGTAGTAGCGCCACGCTCTCAAGAATCTGCGTGTGCCTCTCCGCAGTCAGCTTCTCAGCAGTAGAGGCACCCGTCAGGACGCCCACCACCCCGCGCACCCCCGCGTTGGTGCCGGCTTTGAGGTCGAGTGGGGTGTCCCCGACGGCCATCACCTCGGCCACGTTTACCACCCTCGCCGCCTCCATAGCCCTGAAGATCATGTAGGGCGCTGGCCGCCCCAGTGGCACGTCCTGCCCTGACACAGACGCCACGAAGTACTTGGTCCACGCCAGCCGCCGAAACATTGAGGCGGTCAACTCACGGTCGAAGCCGCTGGTCGTAGCCAGCAGCAGCCCCCGCCTCCGCATCTCGTCGAGCGCCTTCTCCACCCCCTCGATGGGCTTGGCCGTGCTGTACGCAGCCTCCAGTTGAGCGCTGAAGTCCGAGTAGACCTCGTTGCTGAGCCTGGCCTGATCGTCCGGCGTCCCCTTCACCCGCAGTTCCACGAAATGCCGGACCATCTCCCGCTTCGATGCCCCTCGCCACCCTGCGATCTCAGCCGCGTCGAGATTCAGCCCGTGCCTGCCGAACGCCCTCTGCAGCGCCAGCGGCACGTCGCCGCGGTCCTCTATGATCGTCCCTCCTACGTCCAGCACGATCAGGCGGTATGGGCTTGTGTCGGTCATTACAGCCAGTCTAGCTCCCGGACGCTAGACTCAGAGAGTGCCGGACCAGGCGGACGAGCTTCGCGACCTGCGCGCCCGCGTCGAAGCCCTTGAGGCCGACATGGCCCGCTTCCGCCCCGCACCCGTCCGCGAGCCAAGGCCGTGGCACTTCGGGCCCGCTGCGGTCAACCGCATCGGTGCCCTGACCCTCGCGCTGGGCATCGTCTTCTTTTTCCGATATGCCGTGGACAACGCGTGGATCGGGGCCGCCGGCCGCGTCGCCGCAGGCGTCATAGCCGGCCTGCTCCTGCTCGCAGCCGCCGAGTGGCTCAGGCGCAAAGACCAGCAGACCTTTTCACAGGGCATTGCCGGCTGTGGCATCGCCGCCCTTTACATCGCCGCCTATGCCGCGTTCGGCTACTACAAGCTCATCTCTGAGCCAGCCGACTTCATTGGACTTCTGCTGGTCAGCGCCCTTGCCGTTGCTCTGTCCTTCAGGTACGCCAATGCTGTCATGGCAGCGCTCGGGTTCCTCGCGGCCATCCTCACGCCGGTACTGCTCCGCATTGACTCCGCCCTGTACCTCTTCGCCGTGGCGCTGACCTGCGTCTTCCTCGCCGCGTCGATCACCCCCGTCGTCGCCTCGGCCACCCTTCTCGCCGGCTGGTACCTGCTCGAACCGCACCATTCCCAGACGTTTGCCATCCTCGCCTTCGCGCTCGCGGCTGTCCACCTGATCCCCCGCCGCAGCGCGACGTGGCTCACCGCCAACGGCTGCTTCATTGTCGGCGTTCTCCGGGAGGTGGACCTCTTCGTTGCCCGGCCCGATCGCGGCAGCGCCGTCAGCGAGATCGACTCCGTGTTTCTCGCCCTCTACGGCATCGCCGCTCTCGGCTATGGCATCGCCCGTGGCTCGTCAGTCAACCGCTCGCTCGGCCTTGCTCTCCTCGGCCTGGTCATCGCCAAGCTCTATCTCTGGGACGTCTGGTTCCTCGAGCGCTTCTACCGCACCACCGCTTTCGTCGGCCTGGGCGTTCTGCTGCTTGGAGCCTCCTGGGTCTACTCACGTTCCCGCGCCGCATAGTAACCTGTCTTTTACCCTCTATGCATAAGTCAGGTATTGCAGTAGCAGCGCTGGCGGTGCTGTTCATAGCCAGCACGGCCCATCCCGCAGCCGTCGAGAAGGTCACCCCCGCTCGCTTCGGTAACGCCGACTCCATCAGTGAAGACGAACTGAAGATCTACCTCTACTTCCTTGCCTCGGATGGCCTCGAAGGCCGCAACCTGCCGTCCCGCGGATACGACACTGCCGCGCTCTATGTCGCCAGCCACCTCGCCGAATGGGGCCTGAAACCTGGCGGCAGCACCTCGAACACCGTCGGCCCGCTGCAGCCGTACCTCATGCCCATGGAGCTGATCGCGAAAACGGTCATTCCCGCCGATAGCAAGGCTTCCGTCACAGGCGCCCGCACAACCGAGTTCGAATACGGCAAGGATTGGACCATCACCGCCGGTGGCCGCGGCGGAGCCCCGCTCGACTCCTTCGAAGTGACCGGCAACGCTGTCTTCGCAGGCAATGGATACACAATCGCGAAGACCAACATCGACCCCTACGCCGGCCTTGACGTCAAAGGCAAGATCGTCGTCGTCGCAGGACTTCCGCCCGAACTCGCCGCCCTTCAGGCCGCTGCCGGTGGAAGAGGCGGCGGAGCGGGAGGCGGTGGACGCGGCGCACCGAACCCGCTCGGCGAGAGTTGCAAGGACTTCATGAGTCCGGATCAGGCCGCGGCCGCACGCGGTGCGCTGGCCGTTGTCAGCGTCGCCGGCTTCCAGGAACTCAGCGCATTAGCCAATCCGAACGCCGGACGTGGCGGCGGCCGCGGTGGACCGGCGCTCAACGGCCCCGCCTATCGAGTGCCGAAGCTTCAGGCAACACTCGCGTGCCCGGTCGTCCCCGTCGTCTCCGCCGGACTCAACCTTACTAACGCCATCTTCCAGGGCGAGAAGACCAATGCCTCCCAGATCTTCTACGGCGCCGGCTCCGGCACCAAACAGGATGGCTTCGCGCTCGACGCCGCTAAGAAGATCAGCCTTAAAGTCGCAACGCGAAGCGAGGCTGCTCATGGCGAGAACGTGATTGGCATCGTCGAAGGCGGCGACCCTGTCCTGAAGAACGAGTATGTAATCATCAGCGCTCACCTTGACCATATCGGGCTCAGCGCTCCTCTCCCCGACGGGCACAACGTCAACAACGGCGCCGATGACGATGGTTCCGGCTCCGCTGGAATGCTGGCGATGGCACGCGCCTACGCACAGGGCGCAGCCAGGGGCATGCGCCCGAAGCGCACCATTGTCTTCCTCTGGAACGGGGGCGAAGAGAAGGGTTTGTGGGGCTCTCAGTACTTCAATGAGTACCCGCCCATCGACATCCATAAGGTTGTCGCCAACCTCAACATGGATATGATCGGCCGCACAAAGGGCGATGGCTACAAAGACTCCGATGCGAGCCGCGTGCTCGTCAAACCTGGCGAGGTTCTGCTCGTCGGGCCTGAGATCAGCAGCACCGATCTTGAGAAGACCATTGAGAACGTGAACGGCTCATACCAGAAGCTCACCCTCAACCACTTCTACGACACCACCAAACCTGACGCCACCCACGACAACCTGGGACCTCAGCCCAACGGCCAGCGTGTGTTCTACCGGAGCGACCATTACAACTTCGCGAAGATGGGCATCCCGATCGCCTTCTTCACCACCGGCCTGCACACTGATTATCACCGGCCCACCGATACGCCCGACAAGATCGACTATCGCCAGATGCAGATCGTCTCGAAGACGGTCGCGGCTGTCGGCTGGGTGCTGGGCAATCAGGATGCGCGGCCGGAGGTGAACTCGTCTCTGCCTGAGCAGCTCATCAAAGACATGAAGCTGGCCAAAGAACAGGGATGGGGCAAACTCACCCCCGTACTGCCTCCGCTTCCCGGGATGCCGCAATAGCTGCTATTGGGCGCGGCCGATATCGCCCAGAGTCGCCTTGACGAGCCGGATATAGTCGTTCGGATCGAGCAGGATCTGCGTGCCCCGCACGCCTGCTGACACAGAGATCGTGTCGAACAGAACTGCGGTTTCATCCATGAACACCGGATAGTCTTTCCTGCCGGCAATAGCGGTGACGCCGCCCCGTATGTAGCCCGTCAGCGACTGGACTTCTTTGAGAGGCGCGAGTTCAACCTTGCGGTCGCCCGTTAACCGCGCCAGGGCTTTGAGGTCGAGCTCTGTATTGCCGGGGATGACCGCGAGGCAAACACCGTTCCGATCGCCCTTGACGGCGAGTGTCTTGAAGACCTGCTCCGCCGGTAACCCGATCTTGGCCGCCACCGTCTCCGCCCGCAGATCGTCAGGATCGACTTCATAGCTCCGGAGTTCGAACCGGATGCCCGCATCCTGGACGATCCGGACAGCGTTGGTCTTACTTTGCAACGCTGTCAAGCCCGTTGAGGCCGTGTTTATAGTTCGGATCCATTGCTGCGATGTCCGTTCGGTAGCTGACCGAGTTCGACGTCGGGAAGTTGACCGGCACTTTCTGTGTCACTTTTCCTGTTGCCGCCCATTCCGTGCCCCGCTGGAATGTCACCATGAAGCCGACACAACTGAGCGCCACAATGTCATGGCCCATCGTTGTATGAAACACGCGCCCTTTGCCGTAATCGATCGCCATGAGCATAGGCTCATCCCGCCCCGTGCCGTGGTTCGCGGGATCTGAAAACGCCGTCGCGAGAATCGTCATATGCTCGCCGGGACCGCGCAGGGTGTTGTACAACTCATCCCCCTGATGCATCCACTCGGCCGGCAATCCCCGCGTGATCGGATGCTTCCTATCGCGGGTCACCACCTGAAAGGGCACGCGTGCTCCATGTCCGCCGGCTCTGCCGGGCGACGTGTCGGAAGCGGGCTTGCCGTCTTTGTAGAACCACAGCGGACCGGCGGCTTCTGTCCGATCCCGCCATCCACCGATGCCGATCATGCGGTTGTATTCCGGCCACGTTCCGAACGCGTTATCGGCGGCATGAACTGTCACCAGGCCCCCTCCGTTTCTTACATACGCTTCGAACGATGACTTCAGACCCGCGGGCCAGTCCGCCGCGTCAAAGTTCGACACCACCACCTGGTACCTGCTGAAATCCTGGCCTTCCTTCGGCGCCGTGACAACGTCAACCTGAAACAGGCCCGTATCTTCCAGTTCCTTCTTCAATACCGGAGTCGTCAGTTGCCACTTGTGGTACGGGCCTCCGCTCTCGCCGTCGATAATCATGACCCTGATCGCGGGCGCGGCGTGGACCGACATCGCGAAACACGCAAGGAACAGAAATTTCATTCTCGCTAACCAATATCACAAAATATGATGGTTCGCATGGTGCTTTGTATCGGGTTCCTGCTGATTCTTCCTCTTGCGGCGCAGGTGGGAAGCGAGCATTGGGTTGCGACGTGGGGGACTTCCCAACAGTTATATACAACCGGTCCGCGCGTGCCCGGACCGTCGACTCCAAATCCGCAGCGGAGGTTCGGTATCCCTGCGCCGCTGGCCTCTATCAGTAATCAGACGGTCAGGATGATCGCGCAAACTTCTCTCGGCGGCGAGCGCGTCCGCATCCGTCTCCAGAACGCTTTCGGGATGCCCGCGGTAGCGATCGGCGCCGTGCACATTGCGCTTCGGTCTTCGGAATCGGGTATTGTGGCCGGAACGGACCGGGTCCTCACGTTCAGCGGTCAGACAACAGCACTGCTCTACGGCGGGGAGACGCTCATCAGCGACCCTGTCAATCTCAAGCTCCCGGCGCTGTCTCATGTGGCAGTAAGTATCTATATCCCAGGCGAGACGGCCGCGCCCGCGAATCACCGCTTCGCGCTGCACACAACCTACATCTCGAAGGAGGGGAACCTGACCGCTTCCACGGATATTCCTGACGCGATCACACGCGAATCCTGGTACTGGCTTGCCGGCATCGACGTCCTTGCCCCCGCTTCGACCGGTGCGTTGGTCACCTTCGGGGATTCGATCACAGACGGAGATCAATCCACGCCGGAGACTGACGGCATGTGGCCGGCGATAGTTGCCGCCCACGTCCCGAACGTGGGAGTCGTCAACGCCGGGATCTCCGGCAATCGGGTTCTTGGCGATAACGGCGGCGGTCTGGTTCGCTTCGACCGCGATGCGCTGGCTCAGCCAGGCATCAAATGGGTCAGCATTCTGGAAGGCATCAACGACATCACAGGCAACCCGCAACTCAGCGCCGATACTCTGATCGCAGCGTACCGCCAGATGATCGAAGCCGCGCACGAATATGGCGTCCGCGTGATTGGCTGCACTCTCACCCCGTACGGCGGATCGAACGTTTACACCGACCACGGCGAAAGCGTGCGCACCGCTGTCAATGACTGGATCAGAAACAGCCGTGCCTTCGATGCCGTCGTCGACTTCGATGCTGCCACGCGCGATCCGTCGGACCCAAAGCGCTTCCGCCCCGAGGCCGATTCGCCGGACATGCTGCATCCGGCGAATCCCGGTTACAAGCTGATGGGCGAAGCCTTTGCCGCTGTCTTCACAAAGGAGGTTTCGGCGGCTTCACGGGCGACCAGACAGGGACGCCGCTGATCTTTACCGGCCGCCTGAAGAGTTTGCTCCCTTCGGCCGCATACATAAAGTCCGAGTTTTTGCCTCCGAACGCGATGTTTGAGATGGTGCCGTATTCAGGTGGGTTCAGAACCGCCGCCACGCGCCCGTTCTGCTCAGTGACCTGAATGCCGATCGGGCTTGCGAAGTAAACCTGCCCAAGGGCGTCCATTGTGACGCTATTGATTCCGCTGCGTGGCTCCAGGTCCTGAATGTAAAGCCGGTAGAACGGTTCACCGTTGATGAGCGCTCCGTCTTTGCCAATCTGGAATGACCAGCTATACCGCGTTTGAGAATCGGTCACGGCGACCATGGCCTGGTCCGGAGACAGACTCAGTCCGGCGGGAGCGACAATCTCGCCGCCCGCGTAAGCCGTATGCTTCTGGCCCTGCGCATCGATCATCCCGATGGTCCGGTGAACCGTATCGGTGAAATAGACCTCGTTCTTCACCGTCACAGCGAGGTCGTTCGCGTCCACGCTCCCCGCGACCACCTTTTCATCGCCGCCGGTACCGTATGACACGATCTGTCTGCGCGCCGGCTTCGATGCGTAGAGACGACCGTCCGCTCCTACCCGAAGCGCCGTGGCGCCACCGGAGTTCTCCTTGAAGACCACCACATCCGCACCGCCCGCATTCGCCTTATAAATGCGGTTCGCCGCCGGGTCTGCGAAGAATATGTTGCCCTCTTTATCCGACGCCGGGCTCGCCACCGACTTATAGGTGCCGCCCACCTGTTCCCACGGTTTGTCAGCCGAGACCATCGTGTAAACACGGCCGCGCGGATCGTAACCCGGCTTGTTGAACATCTCGGGCTCATGCACCGCAATCGGTTTCGGATAATCCTGCCAGAGCCAGCGCAGCGCGTCGGGCATGATCGCACCGCCCTGCCGCATGTCGTGACCGCCTTCGCCGATGGTCAGTTTGGTGTCGTACCCGGCGAACTGCAGCGCCTCATACATCACCTCGTTGTTGATCGGCCAACTGCCGGCGTAGAACGTGCCATACGGCATGCCGGGAACCAGGTGATCGTTCTTGCCGTCCTGCAGGAAGATGCGGAGAGGCCGTGGCTCGGTCTTTCGAACGATCGCCATCAGTTCAGAACCGCCTTTGGCATCCACAAACGTTCCGATGAAAGTCAGCACGCGATGGAACTGGTCGGGACGCTGCCACGCCGCCACGAAGGCACCCATCGCTCCGGTGCTCACTCCGGCGAGGCCGCGGTCATTCGGGTCTTTCGACAGGTTGTATTTCCTGCCGACTTCTGGGATCACTTCTTCGAGCAGGAACTGCGCAAAACGCCCGCTGATGTTGTCGTATTCGAAGATGCGCTCATAGCGGCTCTGCGCGGAATCCGACAGGGCAGGGAGCACGCCGGGGTCGATGAAGATGCCAATCATCGGCGGCAGTTCGCCCTTCGCAATCAGGTTGTCGAAGACAACCGGGACGCGCTGCCCTCCGCCGAGCGAACCGCTGCCATCCATAAAGATCATGAACGCCGCTGGTTTCGCCGCATTGTACTGAGCCGGTACATAGACCGAATAGTTGTGCGGCGTACCCGGATAGAACTTGCCCGGAGTCAGCACGTACTTCGTCACAATGCCCCTTGGCACGCCTTCTTTCGGCTGCGAATCGGGACCGAGTGGATAATTGCCCTGCTGGCACTGCAGCAGCGATGTCGCGCAAAGCGCGGTGAGGAGCAGATTACGCATGGGATGAACTCGGAAGTATATTATCGAAGCAGCAGGTGTAGATATGGCCGCCGCGAATCTGATCTGCCTCTTCAGCCTTCCTCCTTACGACAAACAGGTCGCTCCGGCGCTCCGGCAGTACGAGCGCAATTCGGACCCCGGTGGGGTGGTGGCGCTCCTGAAACAGATCATCGCGACGGGCGGGCGCATGGTGCTCGAACGCCAGGATTACGAGCATTGGATCGATTCCATAGAACCTGATAAAGGGCACAAGCCCACCGAGCGCACCGTCAAGGAATTGGCTGACATGCTGATCGAGCAGTTGTGTATTCCGCAGAAGCAACAGATTGACGCGCTCGCACCGTGGCTTTCACAACGGTCGGACTGGTTCAGCGACCTGATGGATGGCGGGGAAGAACTGGCGGGCGGGCGGCTGGAGTTTACGTTCGGCACCGGCGCGCTGATTGCCACGCGGCAACAGATTGCCCAGTTTCTCAACGAGCTGAAACAAGTCGGCCCGCCCGACGGTGCGCGGGCGGGCCTTCTGAACGATTACCTGAATTTGCGTAAGCTGCTGGAAGCGGCGAACCGGTCCACGGCTTACACGCTTGCTGAAGACGTCTACGGTGCTTCTCCCGGAGGCGGGGCATTCGGGTTAACGCGCTGTCCGCCGCGAGCCGGTGGCACCCAGCCATCGTTCGACGGACCGTTCTGGAAGAACTTCGCGTCATTGCTCAGCCTGTGCCCTTTGTAATAAAGCGCGGCGTTGGCCTGACCGAAGATCTTGCCTGCGCGATGCACGTCATCACGAACCTTGGTCATTAATTCTTCGTACTTGTCGTCGCCCTGTTTGTAGCCGGAAAACGAGCTCAGATCGTTGTTGCCGATAATCACCACGTCAACGCCGGGAACGGACGCGATGTCGTAGGCATTGGCAACTCCGGTCGGCGTCTCGATCATGATCGTCACCAGCATATTGTCGTTGATCGTGTTGCGGTAATTGATGCCGTTGATGCCCCAGATGCTGGCCGCCTGACCCGCACCGGCGCTGCGGCGAGCGAAGGGAGGATACTTCGACCACTTCACCGCTTCGCGCGCGCGATCGACATCGTCGACCGTGGGGACAATGATTCCGAGAACTCCGATATCGGTAGCGTGCTGAATGTGCCATTCCTGAGCGTCGGGCAGCCGGATCATCGGCGTGGCGGCGACATGCGGGCAGGCGGCGATCATCGCTTCAATGTCTTTGAATTCGAGAGTGCTGTGCTGCATCTCGAACCAGGTGTAGTCGTAATGTTTCGCGTATTCGCAATATTGGGCGGGGTCCGCTTTCGACTGGGTAAAGCTAAACACCTGCTTGCCGTCCAGAAGCTTTTGTTTGGTCGTGTTGTAGAGGGGCGCTTTGGTCTGCGCCCCGGCGCCGGCGACCGCCAGGAATGCCAGTACCGCTATGTGGAATGACTTCATAATTGGACGAAGTATATATCATTGGCCGTCACAAAATCCTTCTGTCATTCGTTTAAACAACAGTGAACACAATCGGCAGAGTGGCAGAGTGACGGATGGCACGGCGACCGTGGAAGAGGCTTTCGAGTTCGATTCCTTTTTCGCCGCGAACTATGCGCGGGTCGCGCGCCTGATAGCGCGGGTGGTCAAAGATCCGGCCCGCGCTGAAGAGCTTGCGGTAGACGTGTTTTGTAAGCTGTGGCGCAATCCGCGCATTCTCGGGGAACAGCCAGAGGCGTGGATCTATCGAATCGCCGTGCGCGCCGGCCTCGATGAACTGCGGCGGCAAATCCGGCAGAGTCGTTACGAAGGTTTGCTCGCCATTCTTCACCGAACACCGACGCCAGAGCAACTTCACGCGGCGAGCGAGGAACAGGAGCGCGTTCGCGGCGTCCTCGCGGCTCTTAAGCCAACTCAGGCCGAGATCCTGATTCTCAGATCGAACGATCTGAGTTACGAAGAACTGGCTTCGGCCCTCAACCTGAACCCCGCCTCAGTTGGAACTCTGATCCGCCGGGCACAGGAAGCATTCAGAAAGGAATACATAAAACACTATGGAAAACCGTGACGTGGATACTCTTCTTCAGGCACTCGATACGGCGCCCGGCTGGCACCCGAACGCGGAGCACGCGCTGGCGCGATTGAAATCCGGCGGCGCGTCCCGGACAACGCGGGTGCCCTGGATGTGGGCGATCGCTAGCGCCTCGGCTTTGGCCTTTGCGCTGTTCGCGCTGCCCGGCCGGGGCACATGCGGTCAGAGCCCGACCGACGCCGCGTGCCGGAAAACAACCGAGCGCAATTACAAGGAAGCCGGGCCCGTAAACGCGGCGGTTAGCGTCGAGATCTATCTCGATTACGAGTGCCCGCCCTGCGCGTCGCTGTTCCTCAACAAGATGCCCGGGGTGACGGCTTCGGGCAAGGTCAAGGTTCTCTACCGCGACTTCCCGCTGCCCTCGCACTCTCATGCTGCTGAGGCCGCGCGGTACGTCGATGCGGCGGGCGAGGCAGGCTTTTATGAAGCCGCGGCTGAACAGATCTTCCGCACGCAGGCGGCCTGGAAAGCGACCGGAAACGTAGACCGGGAACTCAGCCAGGTGCTTCCGCCGGCCGCCATGGAGAAGGTTCGCGGCCTGCTTGCAAAGCAGAGTCTGTCGGGCGACAGCGCGATGGCGGCTGCCGACCAGGTGATATGAAACTCCGACAATCGTTCTGGTGCGCGACGGCAAGCGCGAAAAGATCTCAGCGGACGAACTCGAGCGAATCCGATAATGATTGGAGGATGTCCCGGCTTATCTTCCGTGTACTCGTTGTATTCACTCTCATCGGCATGTTCTATGCGCGAATGTCCGGCGGGCATATGCCTGCTGCGATGGTTCCTGTCTTCTATTACTGGTTCGTGATCTCGGTCGGCGTGTTCCTTGCCTTCGGGATTTCCGCCGCGGTCAAGGCATGGCGCGATCCGGTGAACCGGCGCGCCTACTATTTCGACATCGTGCTCGCGGTGATCTGGATCCCGTACTGGTTCACGAATCTTCATTGATCAGATCTTTCATGCAGCGGGCGATCAGGGCCGTCCATCCGGTCTGATGCGAGGCGCCGCAACCCCGGCCGGTGTCGCCATGGAAGTACTCGTTAAAGAATTTCAGCCCGTGCCAGTGCGGGTCTTCGGTGAAGATTTTAGTATCGCCCTGCCAGGGCGATCTGCCGTCCGGACCGGGGATGAACAAGCTGCAGAGGCGCCGGTTGAGTTCGCGGGTCACCTCACGCAGATTCATCAGGTTGCCCGAACCTGTGGGGCACTCGACCTTCAGGTCATCGCCGTAGAAGTGACCGTAGCGTTCGAGCGATTCGATGAGCATGTAGTTAACGGGGAACCAGACAGGGCCTCGCCAATTCGAGTTGCCGCCGAACAGACCGGTGGTCGATTCGCCTGGGTCATAGGGGACGGTGCGCTCGGTTCCATCGAGACTGAGGGTGTAAGGGTGATCCCGGTAGGCGGCTGAAAGAGAGCGGATGCCGTGAGGCGAAAGGAACTCCTCCTCATTCAGCAGATGGGCCAAAACGCGCAGCAGACGCTCTTTGGAAGGGATCGCGAGCAGGCGGTGGGTATGGTCGTTCGCTCCGCCGCAAGCCTCCATCAACGAGATCTGGTGGTAGAGATCGCCGCGATTTTTCAGGAACCAGATGAGGCGTTTGCGGAAGCCGGGCAGTCTGTCGATCACATCGGCTTCGAGCACTTCGACCGCAAGCAGGGGAATCAGCCCCACCATGGAGCGCAGCTTCAGAGGCGTAGTCGCTTCGCCGATGCGGAGCTGATCGTAATAGAAGCCGTCCTCGTCATTCCATAAGCCATGGCCGCCGAGAGTATTCATCGCGTCGGCAATGGCGACGAAATGTTCGAAAAACTTGGAGGCGATGTCTTCATAGACGGGGTCTTCAATGGAGAGTTCGAGCGCGATCGAAAGCATGGTGCAGCAGTAGCTGGCCATCCAGGCGGAGCCGTCAGCCTGTTCGAGAACGCCGCCGTTTGCGAGCGGCTGCGACCGGTCGAAGACACCGATATTGTCGAGCCCGAGAAAGCCTCCGGAAAAGACCTGGCGGCCCTCAATATCTTTGCGGTTAACCCACCAGGTGAAGTTCAAAAGCAGCTTCTGGAAGACGCGTTCGAGGAAGGCGCGGTCGCGCTGGCCCGCGGGCGCGGAGATCTTATACACACGCCATGCGGCCCAGGCCTGAACGGGTGGATTGACATCCCCAAAGGCAAATTCATACGCCGGAACCTGTCCGTTCGGATGCATGTACCATTCGCGCAGCAGCAGGATGAGCTGCTCTTTGGCGAAGGCGGGGTCGATGTCCGCGAGCGCCACGGTATGAAAGGCGAGGTCCCACGAAGCATACCAGGGGAACTCCCAGTTATCGGGCATGGAGATGACGTCGCGGTTATAAAGATGGGTCCAGTTGCTGTTGCGGCCCTTCCAGCGCGTGGGATCGGGAGCCGGGTAGCCGGGGTCGCCCTGCAGCCACTCGAGTACGCCGTAATGGTAAAGCTGCTTCGACCAGAGCAGAGAAGCGGTGGCGTTCCGGGCGGTCCTGAGTTCGGGCGCGCTATCCGCATCTATACCGTAGAAAAGATCGGACTCACGAATCCGCTGCGCGAATACGGCGTCGAAATCGAGAGGCTTGAGTTCAGCCTGGGCGGTTAGCCGGAAGTGCAGTTCGAGTGTGCCGCCGGCGGCGACCTGACGCCGATAACAGGCAGCGGCCTTGGTGCCCTGCTGCTTCGGATTTACGGCAGCGCGATCTCCGTTGACAACGTAGCGGTGGAAGGCGTCTTTGACATAGGGGCCGGTGCTTGCGCAATCAAACAGGCGCTCGTTATTAGTCTCGTTTTCGGTGAACAGAAACTCATCGGGCTCTGACGAGGCTTCGAAGAAGAAGGTCCCGAGAGACTCCTGAGAGCACTCCAGATGCGTCGGATCGACGAGGCGAATATTCGGTTTCGGCCAATAGCCTTCGCCCGTGCGGCCCCATGACCAGGCGTTGCGGAACCAGACGGTGGGGAGCACATGAAGCGTGCATGGCTCGGGGCCGCGGTTGTCGATCCGGACGCGGATCAGAATGTCGTTGGGCGAGGCTTTCGCGTACTCAATCTGAACATCGAAGTAGCGGCTTTCGGAGAAGATGCCCGTATCGACCAGTTCATATTCGCGGTCCTTTTTAGAGCGCCTTCGGTTTTCTTCGACGAGCTGTTCATAGGGATAGGCGCGCTGCGGGTATTTGTAGAGCGCCTTCAGGTATGAGTGCGTGGGCGTGGAATCGAGATAGAAGTAGCATTCCTTAACGTCTTCGCCGTGGTTGCCTTCTTCGCTGGTCAGACCGAAAAGACGTTCCTTGAGGATGGGGTCGAAGCCATTCCAGAGGGCAAGCGCGAAACACATGCGGCCCTGGCGGTCGCAGATACCCATGAGTCCGTCCTCGCCCCAGCGATAGGCGCGGCTGCGCGCATGATCGTGCGGAAAGTACTTCCATGTTTCGCCGGTTGGCGAATAGTCTTCCCGAACGGTGCCCCACTGACGTTCGGAAAGATACGGGCCCCAGCGCTTCCAGTCCTTCTGCCGCTCAAGATCTTCGCCGAGCCGAATCTGCTCCGGGTTCAACGGGCTATCTCAATGATGTTCTTGATGCCCGTCTGATTGTGAATGGGCTCGGCAAAGTTGTCGAGCTGGAAGCGGCCGGTGATGAGACCTTTCACCGCGTCAGGCCACTTCGAATAGAAGGACGTCATGTCGGCGATGGCGTTTTCGAAAGCGTCTTTGCCGGCATTCACGGTTCCGTAGACGCATTGGTTTTTGAGAACCATATTGCGCATAATGACGTCGGTGTCGATCGGCACGGGGCCGTGCTTGCCGGGAACACCGGTGATGATGAAGACTCCGTTTGTGCCAAGAACCTGGAGGACATCGAAGGTGAGCTGCGAAGCTCCGGTGGCTTCATAGACGAGGTCGATGGAGCCGACCTGGGCGGCCATTCGTTCGATGGTCAGGTCTTTGGCGGAGATGTATTTGCCGCCGACCGCTTTGACGATATCGGCCGCGGGATTGGGCTCGCGTTCGAGCGAGTAAACCGTGACCTCGAAGCCGTGTTCGATCAAAGTCATGGCTCCGAGCAGACCCACGGGTCCGGCGCCGAGAACAACCGCTTTATGCTTCGCGTCGCCCCAGGGCAGGCGCGTTTGAATCTGGCGCACCTGGATGAGCGCTTTCTCGGCAATGGTCAGGGGTTCGACGAGCACGGCAACGTCGCGGATCGCGGCTGGTACCGCATTCATGTAAGTCTCGTCATCGACGATCATTTCGGTCATGAAGCCATGCCGCTTCATGATGCCGCGTTCGGTGTAATCGAGAGTGATGCAGAAATCCGGGCGGCCGGAGCGGCAGGGGAAGCACTCGGGATGTGTGCAGGGCCGGCGGACCGTCGGGATTGCGAGGTCGCCGGCCTTGAAGTTTTTCACCTCCGGGCCGACTTCGATGACTTCGCCGACAGTCTCATGGCCGAGCACCAGGTAAGGCGATCCGGCGGGAGGTTCGCCATATAAAAACGAAGCGATCTCGCGATCCGTACCGCACACCCCCACGTTCAGAATGCGCAGTTTGAGCTGGACGGGGCTTTCGATTTTCGGCTCAGCGAAGTCATTGACGACACCGAGCGATTTGGTTCCGGGATATACGGCTGCTGCCTTCATTCGACACTCCTCAGGATGGCGCGCGCAGGCGCGCCTTCGGCGCCTTCCAGTTTCAGGGGAAGACATATCAGTTCGTACTCGCCGGGTTCGACGCCGCTCAGGTTGAGACCTTCGATCACCCAGATGCCTGCACCCAAAAGCGCCTGGTGAGTGGCGACTCCGTCTTCTTTGAAGCCGCCGACGGAAAGGTAATCGACGCCGACCAGACGAACGCCGCGCTCGGCCAGATACTCGGCTCCGTCCTTCGCGATGAAGATGAAGTCTTCCGCAAATTCATTGCTGGTCCAAAGACGATCGGAGTTGGCGGTCTTAAAGAGGACGCGTTCGCTCGCTTCGATTTCATGCTCCATCAGTTCTTCGCGGCCGATCGATTTGCGATTGCGGATCTGGATTACGCGGGCAGGTCCGATGGTGGCGTCAAGAGGCATTTCGTCAATGCTCGCGGCGTCCTCAATGAAGTGCAGCGGGGCATCCATGTGGGTGCCTGTATGCACGCCCATGTTCACCTGCGATACGGTGCAGACGTCGCCCTTCTTCTGATCGTGCACGTGGTGGATGTCGTAGGCGGGATCGCCGGGCCAGTGCACCATGCCGTTGCGGAGGGGAACGGAAATGTCTATCCAGTCAGTCATATGGGGTTTGTATGTGCCTACAGAGCCATGCTAGCGGGAAACGGAATGCCAAAGGGATGTTGATTTGGCGGCAGGCAGCTTTACGCCCAGAACTTCGGCAAGGGTTGGTGCGATCTGCAACATGTCGATTTCGCCGAGTTTGACCGGATGGACGCCATCACCGCTCATGATAAACACGGCGCGGTAATTCGGACGGCTGGGCCACAGGCCGTGAACGCCAAGATGAGTGCCTGGGCCGACAGCCGGTCCGTGATCTTCATCGCTCGCGACGTAGTCGGGAAGGGTATCGAACGCGGCGACCCAGCGGCCGAGGCCCGGCGCTCTGGAACGCACTTCAGACATGGGGACTTCGCGGGCGATGCCGGACTTGCGCCCGAGGCCGATCATGTTCCTGAGGTGCGCGGCGACCGAGGCGTCAGTGGTGCCGATAAGGCCGTCAGCAACTTCCACGCGGCCTTTGATGCCTGCCTGTTTCAGCATGACTCGCGGGCGTACGGTGCGATTGTCATTTTCAAAGCCGTGGTCTGAGAGGATTACGACGATTGTTCCGGGCGGTGCTTTGGCCAGCATCTGGCCAATTAAGTCGTCATCGGTTTCGAGAATCTGGCGGGCGTAAATGCTGAGAGCGCCGGTGTCGTGCTGCTCGGCGTTGACTTCGGCCATGTGGACGAGAATGAGGTCGGGCTTTTCGGCGGCCAGTAAATAGGTGGCGGCATTGGCCGAGGAGGAGTCGTCCCACAGGCGCTTTTCAAACGAGGGGAACATGTTTTCGATGCGCGGAATGACGCTGGCCGGGGTCGTCTTTGCCGCGATAGTTTCGAACGGGATGGCGTTGCCCTGGCGCTGCTCCCAGAATTCGGGGAAGTCGAAGGCTTCGGTGGCGCCCACGGTGACGGGCCAATAGATGGTGGCGGCCCTGAGACCCGCGGCGCCTGCTACGTCCCAAAGCGTGGGGGTTTTGAAGGCGGAGGCGGCGAAAAACCGAGTCGCGCCGCCGGACGGGGGTTTATCCGCGATAACCCCGTTTTGCCAGGGAGAGACCCCGGTTACGAGCGAGGCGTGGGATGGCCAGGTTTCGGAGGGAGCTACGCCGATGACGGTCGCGCTGGCTCCGGCTTTCATGAGACGCCGGATGTTAGGGACTTTGACTTTGAGGGCGGGATCGTTGAGGAAGCGGGCGTCGAAGCCGTCGATGGAGATGACGAGCAGTTTGTGGTTGGGTTGCGCCAGGAGCGTCGCGGTAAGGGTGAGGGCGGCGAGGAGGAGTCGCAACTCCGATTTTAGCTGGTGGTGTTTTGGCGTTCGTGACGGAGGCTCGGGGCACGGCGGCGGGTGGAAACGGGTGCGTGAAAAAACAAAGCCATTTTGGCGGGTGAAAAAACGAAGCCATTTTGGGTTGCGTGCGGGATGGGGGTGCGGCTGTTTCTCCACAAGCAAAGATTTACCACGGGAGGGGCGTGGGGCGTGAGGTGCCGTGGGGTTGCAAACGGCGGATCTGCTTTATTCTGCTGGGGTAAAGAGAATTCTATGGCTTCGTGACCGGTTTTGCGGGGGGCGGTTTTGGCAGGCAGGCGGGCGCGCGTGGAAAGTGGCGGAAGAAAAAACAAAGCCATTTTGGGTGGGCCGCCCTGGGAAGTGGCGGGTGAAAAAACAAAGCCATTTGCGGTTTGGCTCGGGATGTGGAGCAGCTCGACTGGCGGTCAGCCCTGGAAATTGACTGTTGAAAAAACAAAGCCATTTTGTGAACAGGCCGGCGAGTCTATTGGGCTTCGCCTCCAGCATAGATGTAACACGCGAGGTGGGTTAGGCGTCGGCGCTGCCGGCGGGAAGCGGCGCGTTCGTCTGACCCTGCCGGGCTGAAAGAAATGTCAGGGCGTTGTGAACGGGTACGGGTCCGGGCGGTTTTGGACGGCGACGGCGCTTTCGGGTGCCTCCGATAATTCACTTCGTTTACATCATATTGTCATTTACGCTGGCTAGACTGCGATTTCAACCATGAGCAGACCCAGATGTGTGTTCGCAGCGTTTACGTTCCTTTTTGTCGCAACTGCCGGCCAGAAGCCGCTGGTGGCGCAAGGAGATACAGCCGGGACGGCCTCCATTGCGGGAGCGGTTCTCGATCCCTCGGGCAACCCGATCCAACGGGCGACGGTCGGAGTCAGAAACCAGGCATCGGGCTCGGTGAAGAGCGCGGTAACGGCGGACGACGGCCGGTTTACGGTGGCGAATCTTCCGGCGGGCACGTTTTCGGTGGATGTGACGGCCGACGGGTTTGCGGCAGACTCGCGCAGCGACGTGAAACTCGCATCAGGCGCGACAGTGACGGTTTCGATCCCGATGCACGTCGCGAGTGTCTCGCAATCGGTGACGGTGGAAGCCGCCGTGACGCTGGCGGTGGAAGCGGCGCCGTCGCAATCTTCGCTCGACGCGAAGAGCGCGGAATCGATCATCAGTTCGACTTACATCCGCAATTTTATTTCTGCGACGGGCGACTACTCTGACGTGCTGCAGATGTCGCCGGGGACGTTCAGCGTGAGCCCGAACGGGCCGGGTCTGGGCGATACCAAGACCTTCTTCCGTGGCTTCAAAGACGGCTTTTACAACATGACGTTCGACGGCATTCCGTTCAACGACACGAACGATCCGACACACCACTCCTGGGTTTGGTTTCCGACGCCTTTCATCGGCAGCACCGTGTTCGACCGGAGCCCGGGTGACGCAACGGCGGTAGGACCTTCGAACTCAGGCGGATCGGTCAATCTCCTGTCGCGGGAAGCGACGGTGGATCAGGATATTCAGGCGACCATCTCTTACGGATCGTTCAATACCCGTATGCTGAGTCTCGACTATGATTCAGGGCTGTTCGGCGGCAGGAGTAAGAAGTCGAACGTGCTGCTGAATATCCATAACCTGTCATCGGACGGGTACCAGACTTATAACTATCAGGACCGGTGGGCGGGCTCGGCTAAGTATCAGTATAAGTTTTCGGACAGGACGGTGCTGACGGCCTTCACGGGTGTGGTGGATCTCGCTTCTAACACGCCGAACGTGAAGGGTCCGACGCGCGCTCAGGTGGCTCAGTTCGGGAACAACTACCTGCTGAACAACAATCCGGCGGACCCGCTCTACTATAAATACAACTTTTATCAAATACCGACCGACTTCGAGTATGTGGGTTTGAATTCGGAACTCGGGCGGGGCTGGCGGCTGGATGAGAAGGTTTACTCGAACCGCTATTACAACCACCAGCAATATAACAACGGAACTTCGATCACGGCGACCAGCGCGACGGATAAGCTGAACAGCTACCGCAAGTACGGCGACATCACGCAGGTGAGTCAGGAATCGAAATGGGGAGTGTTCCGGACGGGGTTCTGGTATGAACGGGCGAACACAGACCGGTTCCAGACTCCGACCGATCCGCGCACTTTTATCGACCTGCTGTCACCGAACTTCCACGAGAAATTCATCACGCAGTCGGCGCAACCGTTCGCGCAGTACGAATATCACGTGACGAAACGGCTGACGGTGACGGGCGGGGTGAGGGTGACTAACTACAATGTGCATCTGACGCAGTTCGCGGATAACGGGAAGACGATCGGATGCCTGGGCGGCACGGTTACGGCCGGAATCTGCTCGGGCGGGCTTAGCTTTGTGACCCACACGGCGAATTACCGGGCATGGCAGCCGACGGCGGACGCGCGCTATCGGCTGAGGAACAACTGGTCTGTCTATGGGCAGTATGCGACCGGCAACGTAATTCCTCCAAGCAGCGTATTCGACGTGAAGAACGCGGTGGTGGCGGTTACGCCCAAGCCGACGCAGACGAAGACCTTCCAGTTCGGTTCCGTGCTGAAGACGAATCGCTTCACGCTCGACGCGGACGCTTACTTTATCCATGCGCAGAATGCTTACGCGTCGGCGCCGGACGCGACAGGCGAACCTGTGTATTACCTGACCGCGGACACCCATACGAAGGGATTTGAAGTGGAAGGGAATGCGGTCATCGGGAAGGGCTTCTTTTTCTATGGCAACGGGACGATCGGTTCAGCAAAATATGCGGATACGCATTTATGGGTGGCAAGCTCGCCGCACGATACCGAGACGGCGGGTTTGACTTATCTGCATTCGAACTGGGATATCGGGTTCTTCAATAAGCGGATTGGGCGGTTGTATAACGACAACGGGAGTAAGAACCAGGCTGTCGCGATAGATCCCTTCAATATCACGAACCTGTTCCTGAATTACACGATCAAGCAGGCGTCGTTCCTGCGGGGGACGAAATTCCGGGTCGGGATCAACAATCTGTTCGACCAGCACAACATTGTGGGGGTTGCGCCGGCATCTACGGCTTCATCGCTGCCCGCACCGGGCGACTTTCTGACGCTGATGGCGGGGCGGAGTGTTTCGGTGTCGATGACGCTGGGATACGCGCCCAGGAAGTAGAGGTCGGGAGACGGGCTCAGGCTACGGCGGAGCGCCGCAGGGGCGGTTGCGAGATGGCGCGGATTCTGGGCATCCGGTTGCCGCAATCGCATTCGGCGTCGATGATCTCGGCGCGTTCAGGTACTTCGGCAGTGTCCACGATGTGAAGGCCGTCGTGAACTTCGCATTCTCTCGCGATGACTTTACCGCCAACGGCTCTTAGCTGCTCGAAGGTGGGGAGCCCGAAGGCGGACCAGAGTAAGTCGCGGTGATGGTCCTGAATCGGGCAATCGGATACGGTTGTGAGGACGACGAGGGCGGCGGTTGGCCCTGGCAGATCGAAGTGGCCTCTCATTTTCTGGTCGGCAAGCGTGAGCGCCAGATCGAGCGAGCAGACAAGAGACGGAGTTTCGATCACCGAGCCAGGACGGCCAGGACGATTTTCGGCCGATGCGCGCGGACGGCGCAGGGCTGAAAAGAAGGGCAGGGTCAAAGATTATCTGTCTGGGTAGTGGCGGGCAAAGGTGAAATTCTCCGCAAATTTCCGCCGAGAACCAGGCGCGCCGTTGCTTCGTCGGCGCCGATGGCGGCCAAGGCGTTCACCTGGTCATCGAAGACTTTGCGGACCCAGCCGCGCGGGAACCAGGAAGAATCGGAACCGAAGAGAAGACGAGTGGGGCCGACCACGTCGAGGGCTTTCCGGAAGACGCGTGCGAGCGACATCTCTTCAGGCTGATAACGCATCCATCCGTTCGAACTCGAGGTGTCGAGAAAGATATTGGGACAGAGATCGGCAAGCATGAGGGCTTCGCGGAAGTAGCCTGCCCCGAAGTGCGGAATGACGAAGTTCACGCGGGGGAAACTTGAGGCGAGCGAATGCAGGTCAATGGGGTTCGAGAAGCGCATGTCGAAGGCGCAGGGCAGGCCGAGTTTTTTGCGGAAGCCGAGACTGAGTGCGCCGCAATGTACGTAAACGAGCGCGCCGGGATGACCGGCGACCACCTGGACGAGTGCTCTAACCTTGTCTTCGGTGAGCGAGTAGCGATGCATGGCGGGGAAGAGGAAGACGCCGCTGATTTCGTCCTCCTGCCAGGCCGATTCGAAGCGGATGTCAGGGGAGGGAAGCATCGGGTTTGCCATGTAGACGGCGCGAAAACGGGTCGGGTGCCGTTCGATGGCAGCGCCTACGGACCGGGTGTCATTCGGGACGCTGGCGATCAGCATGGCGGAGGCAAGGCCGTGGGCGTCGAGTTGGGTGACCCAGCGGTCGGCGAGGTCTTCGGGAGTGCGCGGCGCGTCCCAGCCCAGTAGCTCAGGAACGTTAGTGGCGTTCTTCTGCTCGGCCAGAGAGTTGAAGAACGCGGGCGAGAAGAAATGAACGTGCGCGTCGGAGACCGCGATGTCCCCCCAGGGCGTGATCGCCATCAGAGAGCGCCGAGCAGGCGTGTCGCGTTTTCGACCTGCGAAGTAAAGGTGCGGAGAACCTGTACGACTTCTTTTGCCTGCTGCTCGGCTTCGTCGGGCTGGCCGGCTTCAACGGCTTCGCGGATGCCGGGCAAAGTCTTGGGAGCGTAGCCGGTGAATTTTCCGGGGGCGTAGATGCGGTGGCGAAACCACGTGCGGCCGGGGAGACCGGGGTCGAGAGTCAGTTCGCGTTCGGTGCGGTAGAGGATTCGGTTGACGTCGCCGAGCGGGGCGATTTTGGCGGAAGCGAGTTTCGGAAGCGCGGCCCCGTAGGCCGTTTCGAAGGCGGCGGAAGCTTTGGCAAGCTGTGCAACCTGAGCGCGGACGGACGAGAGGTCGGGCTTGCGTTTCTGGTTGGGCAACTTGTCGATCTCATCCAGATAGCGGTCGAGGGTGGCGGCAAAAGGGCCGAATTCGAAGGGCAGAATGGGTGCATCGGCGAGGCGCATGAGGATCGTGCTGTCGACCTGGGCAAGGGTTTTGCTGTAGCCGAAGGTGGGGTCGCCGAAGTGGCTGTACCAGTAGAAATCGTCGTAGTTGGAATGGTAGATGCCGCCCTGGGATTCGCCTGAGAAGCCGAGGTCCATGGTGGCGATTCCGAGGTGCTGGAGGAAAGGTGTGTAGTCGGAGCCGGAGCCGAGCGGGGAGAGGTGGAATTCGGTCTTAGCGCGGGGGGCCGTGGCGCTGCCGCCGCGGGGCGTTCTGTCGTGCTCGAGATATTCGGTGAGCAGAGGCTTGTTGCTGACGGGATCGTTCAGGTCTCGCGCGATCTCTTCCGAGAAGGCTTCAAGGGTGTGGGAGCCGCCCATGGCAATGCGTCCGCGGCCGCTCGAATCGGAGTTCACGTAGGCGACGAGTTTTTGGGTGAGTTCGACCGCGTGCTTTTCGACGTACTCGGTGGAGCCCATCAGTCCGAACTCTTCGCCATCCCAAAAGGCCAGCATGATGGTGCGCTTTGGCTTCCAGCCTTTGCGAAGGAGTTCGCCGAAGACGCGGCCGGTTTCAATGAGCGGCGCGGCGCCCGAGATGGGGTCGCTGGCGCCGTGAACCCAGGCGTCGTGATGGTTGCCGTAGAGGATCCACTCATCGGGGAAGTCGGTTCCGCGAATGGTGGCGACAACATCGTAGAGGGGATGGGTGGAGTTGTCCATCGTGACTTTGAGATGGACTTTGGTGTCGCCGGGTCCGAGGTGATAGGTGATGGGGAGGGCTCCGCGCCAGGCTTCGGGGGCGACGGGGCCGTTGAGGTTGGAGAGGAGGGGTTGCGCGTCGGCGTAAGAGATAGGGAGGACGGGGATCTTCATCAGCGTGGTGGCTTCGCTGAGCGCGAGGCGCTTTGAGCCCGGTTCCGAAGCCCAGCCGGGAGAGAGGGGGTCGCCGGGCTGAGTCATGAGGTTGACAACGCTGCCGCGCTGGACGCCGTCGGCGGGGCGGAAGGCGCCTTTCGGGTAGACATCGCCCTGGTAATAGCCGTCGTCGCGGGGGTCGGAATAGATGAGGCAGCCGACGGCGCCGTGTTCGTAGGCAAGCAGGGGTTTGAGGCCGCGCCAACTGCCGCCATAACGGCTGATGACGATTTTGCCTTTAACGTCGATGCCTTTTTGGGCGAGAAGTTCGTAGTCGGTGGGGATGCCGTAATTGATGTAAACGAGCGGCGCGGTGACGTCGCCGTCGCCCGAGTAGGCGTTGTAGGAGGGCACCATTCCGGCGTCGCTGGAATTTTTGTCTTCGGCGATGGCAGGCTCTTCAAGTTTGGCGCGGAAGGCAGTGGGCGCGGTCATTTCGAGGGCGCGCGAGACGGGGGTGGGGAGCAGGGCCTCATAGGTTTCGATGTGAGCGTCGAGGCCGTATTCGCGCAGGAGTCCGAGAATGTATTCGGCGGTTTGCTTCGACTGCGGGGTGCCGGCGAGGTGGGGCTGGTCAGAAAGTTTCTGGATGAGGTTGCGGAGGCGGGTGGGGTCGGGGATAGCGCGGGCCTGCTGTTCCCAGTTGAGTTCGGCGGACTGCGAGGCGGTGTCGAAGCCCCGGATGGAATTGTTTCCGGCGGGCTGGAGCAGGAAAGGGGAGGCTATGAGGCCGACCCAGGCAAGGCGGAACTTCATGCCAAACAGTGTAGCCCGTAGAACCCTATGGTAAATTAGCGTCAGAAGCGGGCGTGGCCTAAAGGTTGGGCAGTAGCCTTCCAAGCTACCTATACGGGTTCGATTCCCGTCGCCCGCTCCAATTCCTTCCTTTATTCGGTTCTTCACTTAATCAACAATTAGTTCGGGTTTCAGCGATTCCTTTTCGGGGCGCGGCGTAATACTTATTCAGACACCATGGATCTGGTTAGGGCGGCGCGGGCGGGGCAGGAAGCTGCATTCCTGCAGCTATTCGATGAGCATCATCTGCCGTTGTATCGGTTTGCCTACCGGCTGACGGGGTCGGCGGCGGATGCGGAGGATGTGGTGCAGGAGTGTTTCCTCGAATTGCTGAGGCCGGGGTGCGGATACGATCCGGCACGCGGGGATGTCAGGACGTATCTCTTTGGCGTGGTGCGGAATCAGGCGATGAAGCGGCTCGCTGCGAAGCGGCCGGTGACGATGAACGCCTCTGAAACATGCACGCCTGAGAAGGAAGTTCTCAGGTTGGAGACGGGGACGGTTGTGGCTCAAGCTGTCAGCCAATTGCCGGAGGGTCAGAGGGAAGTTTTGATTCTGGCGCACTATGAGCAACTGCCGCTGGCGGAAATCGCGAGGGCGCTGGGGATTGAAGTCACTGCGGTAAAGTCGCGGCTGCAAAGGGCTCGCGCGGGGTTGAAGGAAGCGCTTGCCGCTTATGCGGCGCCGGGGAGAAGACGATGAACGATTCGGAACTGGATGAAATGCTGAATACGTGGAGCGCGCCTGGACCGTCGGCGTCTCTGAGGGCAGGGATTCGGGCGAGGTTTCCGCGCGTTGAGGCCGGACCGAAGAGGCGCGGGTGGACAGTGCCGTGGAGCGCTCTGCTGGCGGGCGCGGCAGCCGCCGCGGCGGGGATCTTTGTCGTGACATCGGTGGCGCTTCCGCAGGTGCGCGGCGTTCCTTATACGGTCGACTCGGAGTTTTTGGTTTACGCAGCGGACGGGACGCCGGCAGTTGTGATGAATGAGATCTCTTACAGCCACAATGGCAGGGAGGAGATGTTATCGAGGTGGCTGCCGGATGCGCTGCAGACCGCGCTGGCGCGTACAGCGGATATGACCGGGCTGCTGATGGCTCACTTTCATCAGGTGGCGAGACATTTCGCCGGCGGAGAGGGAGGGCCAATACCGCAGGCAAGAGTTATCGGCGGGTGCGTGGATTCGCATTGCCATTTGATTGAGACTTATGCGATCGGATCGCCTGCCGAGTTGCAGAGCACCGGCTGTGTCGCGGATAACAAGCTCGTTGGAGCGGCGACGGTACTTGGGTATGGGACGAAGATTGTGCAGAGGGCTGTCAGGGGCGATGTGGACCGACGAGCGACGTTATGGCTGGCACCAGGGTTGTCGTGCTTCGCACTGAAGATTGTGACGGAGGAGAAAGCGGCGGGCGGAAACTATCGGGTTACGAGTGAGCGACGGGCGGTCAAGGTTACGGTAAACCCGTAAAAAGGGTTGTTCACCTCATTCGTGTTTGCCGTTCAGAGGCTTCGATAAGTGCCTTGAGGCGACTTAGGCGCGTTTCTTCACGTTTCGCGCTGGTGACCCAGTGGGTCAGAGTTCTTCGGTAGCCGGGCGGCTGTTGCTCAAAGAAGCTCCAGGCAGTCTTATTCGCGCGGAAGAGTTTCAGGTGCGCGGTTTCGAACGCAGGCTCGGTGGTGCGCTCGTAGGAATAGATGGCAGACTTTGCGGCAGTGCGCGCTTCGAATGCGGCGAGTCCTTCGGGACGCATGAGGCCTGCTTCGATGAGTCTGGAGACGCTTGCTGTGTTTATCGCGCTCCAGATACTGCCTGAGCGCCGGGGTGTAAAGCGGATCTTGTAACTGCGTTCGTCGATGTTTTTGCGGACTCCGTCGATCCACCCGAAGCAGAGGGCGACATCTACGGATTCGGGCCAGGTGACGCTTGCTTCGCCGCTGGATTTCTTATAGAAGCCGACCCAGAGTTCGGGCGTCGGTTGCGTGATGCTTTCTAAACCATTCGCGCATTGCGGTGGAATTGGGGAAGAATTGAGGGCCGGGCGTCTTCAGTCAGAACGACCATAGCAGACTGGTGAAGCCGGTTTGTGCGCGGTAGTTTTGGTTGATGCCGAACAGCCCGAAGTCCTCTTTGTAGCCGTAGTATTGATAGCCGATGTTGTAACGCAGCTTTTCGCCGATGCGGACGGAAAGGCGCAGCAGCGGTGTTTGATAAGTCAGCGGGAAGGTTTGCGCGTTATAGAAGACCTGGGCAACGGCGCTGGGCTGGACAGCGAGGGAGGAACGGCCGTCACCGGTGTCTTTGGTGATGTTGTAGCCGACATAGAGGTCTGCGCGGCTGGCGAGGGCGAAGCGCATTCCGAGATTCGCCGCGTGAATGTTGCTGATGTAAAGCGATTCGGTGCCGGTGACCTCGCGCGGGCGCGGAGTTCCGGCGAAGAAATCTATGCCGCCGATGGTATCGAGGTGCAGCTTGGAATAGGAGGCATCGAGCGAGACCCACTTGCGGGCGGTCCATGAGGCGTCGGCTGAGTAAGTGCGCGCGTGTGAGCTATAAGCAGTGATTACGATCGAATTGTTGTTGTAGTTCTCCTGATAGGTCCCGCCAAAGGTCAGAGTCTTTGCACGGTAATGCACGTTGGCGCGGATTGCGTGATAGTTGCGGAGACTAACAGGTGTGAAGGGGTTGTCGTTGCGTCCGAGTTCGCCTTCCGCGTGGAACCGCACGTTTTTAACCGGCAGCCAGTTGAAGCCTGCGACGCCGGCCTTGGTGTGGTTGGATTGTTCGGCGCTGACGCCGTCGAGCGCGAGCCCGGGCGTGGCGGAATCTTCAGTGGAGCGAATGAGCCGGTCGGAGTAGCGGAAGCCGCCGAAGAGGTCGAAGGTCTTTGAAAACCGGTACCGCACATCGGTGGCGTTGGTGATGAGGCGGACGCCGAGGAACTGAAAGTTAATGGATGCAAACGAAAACGTGGAGTTATCGAACTGCTGGTAAAGGTTGTTGCCCAGCATACGGGTGTTCGAGACGGAGGTGTGGTTGACCAGGGTCAGATGAGATGTCGGGAAGAGGGTGATGTTGAAGTCGCCCGTGGTGACGGGACGATCGCCATTTCCAGTGACGATGATTTGCCTGTTCTGTGCGGAACCGAAGCGGTCGAGACCGATGGCGGACTCGTTCTGGATGAAGTCTCCGCGTCCGCCGGCGTAGGTCATGCGGGCGTCGATTGAAAACCATTTTCGTTCGCCGTAGAGGTTTCCCATCCAGCCGGGCGTGTGTCCGCGATAAGGCTGGGCACGATTGAAAGAGGTCAGAACGGCGGGCTGGGTGCCGGCCAGCGGGATGGCGACGTTGTCAGTCGAGTCTTCTTTGAAGTATTCCCAACGCTTCTGAACGGTGAAGCGGAAACCGCGGAGCACGACGTCTCCGGCAAGGCGGTATTCGTTGTATTGGCGGCGCACGTTACGGAAGAGCGGAAACGGGTCGCTCCGGTCATCGAACTCCTGCTCAGTGGTGAGAGCGGGACCGTTTTCGGTGACGCGGCTGTAGCCCGCGCGGACGCGGATGAAACTTTGCGGGAATAACGTCAGGTCGTGATCCTGCCAGCGGTGTGTGGTGTCTTCGAGGTGCTGGCCGCTTGCGACGGTAAGACCGGGATTGAAGTAGTCGTTGCGTCGCCAGAGCAGATCGTATCTGTACCACTGGTTTTTTTGCACGCGGAAGGTGGCGGATTCGTAGGGGTCGTTGCCCAGGCCCTGCGTTGAGAGCACGATCTCATCGAACCAGCGACCGTGGCCGTCTTTCGAATTCACAGTGACGCTGCTGTTCAGAAGCCGCAAGCCATTGCGGTAGTTGACATCGCTGCGGTACTTGCCGGGATCGCCGCCGATTGAGGCAAGCCGGTATCCAAACTCCCAGGATTGAACGACGTTGTATTCGCCGAAGTTCTCGCCCCGGACGGGGCCGACCTTCTCGCCTGTGGTGGGCGCGACGGTGTCCTGCGCGCAAAGGGTGGCAGGGATGAGGAACATCAGGAGCTTTCTCATGGCGCGCGGTGTCATCTCAGGAAGGTGGGGTCGCTGTTCGAGCCGTGAATCCGAACGTGGCAGAGCGTGCATTTCTGGTAGCGCGGGTCGAGCATGTTGTGCGTGCTCGATTGGGTGAAGACGCCGGTGTTTTGCCGTCCAAACGTTCCGGCGCCGTTGTGGCATTCAAGGCAGAGGGTGAAGACAACCGGACGCCGGAGAAGTTTTGCGTTCATGGAGCCGTGCGGGACATGGCAACTGTCGCAGCCTTCCACGCGCACGCTGGCGTGTTCGAAGACGAAAGGTCCGCGCTTATCCACGTGGCATTTGAGGCACGGCTGTTCGTTATCCAGCGCATTCGTGACAAGGGCCGAACCTGTGCCCGTCCTCCACGTTGGCGCGAAGGCGCCGTGGGGATTATGGCAGTCGCTGCACTGGATGGCGCCTTCGTTGACGCGGTGCTTGACCGGCATTTCAAACTGCGCGCGGACGGGCGCGTGGCACGTGTAGCAGAGTTCCGTTTGCTGTTTGGCCAGCAGAAATTTGGGAGTGGCGGGCTTTGTGAATCGAGTGGCAATTCGTGCAGACCACATCGGCCTGTGTATGGGCGGAACGGCGAATGTTGGCGCGCGACAGGTCTTTCGAATGGCAGGTGAGGCAGGCATTGAGGGCCTGATCGGGAGTGAAGAGCGAGAAGGCGCGAATGGAGGACTTGCCTCCGCGTGCTTCGACGTGATTGCCGCCCGGCCCATGGCAGCCTTCGCAGCCGGTTTTCTCAGCGGGCTCTTTGCCGGAGGCGATGGATTTAAAGTGCGGGTTGCGGTTGAAGTTGAGCCATACGTCGGGGTGGCACGTCTTGCAGACCGCGCTCCCGACGTAATGATTGGCGGGGCCAGGCGCCTGTTGCGAAAACAGACACAAAGGCATCGCAAACAGAATGAACCCCTGAAGCTTCATTAAACTCTGAATCCATCTCAACAGATAAGGGTTCCGCAAGTGTGATGGACTTGTCAAATTTCTGTGCAGAAGGGCCGTGAGAGTATTATTCTGGTTTCCGAACCGCAATGCCGAAGCAATTCAGTTTCGCGTCGAGAACGGTGGCGGCGGTGGAGACGGCGAATCGGCGAATCGGGGCGGAGTTTCCGGCGCCCGAAGCGGTGGAAGTACTGGACACGCTGAGAGGGATCGAGCCGCTGGCGATGCAGGGGCAGCCTCCGGTGGTATGGGACCGGGCAGAAGGTTTTCAGGTATTCGATCGTTGGGGGAACCGCTGGATCGACTGGTCGAGCGGGGTCCTGATTGCGAATGCGGGGCACGGCCGGAGAGAGATCGCGGACGCGATTGCAGCGCAGGCGCAGTCGCACCTTCTGACGACGTATTGCTTTCCAAGTGAGATCAGGGCTCGGCTGCTGTCGAGGTTAAGCGCGCTGCTTCCCGAGCCGCTGAAAAAGATACTGCTGCTGACGACCGGCTCGGAAACGGTGGAGTGCGCAATCAAGCTTTGCCGTATGTGGGGCGTGCGGAACGGGGGGCGCGCGAAACATGTAGTGGTCTCGTACGGCGATGCATTTCACGGGCGCACGCTGGGCGCGCAGCAGGCGGGCGGCATACCGGCGCTGAAGGACTGGATTGTGAATCTGGATCCCGGCTTCGTGCAGATTCCGTTTCCGGATGGCTGGCGCACGCGGGACATTACGTTCGACAGGTTTGAGAAGTCGCTGCGTGAACAAGGCGTGGAGCCTTCGAATGTGGCCGGCGTGGTGATGGAGACGTATCAGGGGGGCAGCGCGGCGTTCGCTCCCGCGGAATATATGCAGTCGCTGCGGCAATGGTGCAGCGGGCACAAAGCCCTGATGGTGCTGGATGAAGTGCAGGCGGGGTTTGGGCGGACCGGGAAGCTGTGGGGATTCGAGCACTACGGCATTGTGCCCGATCTTGCGTGTTTCGGAAAAGGCATTTCAAGTTCGCTGCCGATTTCAGCGGTGGCAGGGCGCGCCGACGTGATGGATCTGCCGGGTGTGAACAGCATGACGTCGACGCATACGGGGAATCCTGTGTGTTGCGCGGCGGCGCTGGCGTCGATCGATCTGATTGTGAATGAAGGTCTGGCGGAGAAGGCGCGGCGGCTTGGCGGGATACTGCACGACGAGTTGATCGCGATGCAGGGGCGGTTCCGGCAGATAGGGCGGATCGAGGGCAAAGGGCTGGTGGCGGGCGTGGCGTGCGTGCAGGGGAAGAGCAACGAAGCGGATGGCGACCTGGCGTGGCGGGTAGTTGAGCGCTCGATTGAGAAAGGCGTGCTGATGTTCGCTCCGGTTGGGCTCGGGGGCGCAACCATTAAGATCGCTCCGCCGCTGGTGATCACGGAAGACGCATTGCGGGAAGGCCTGCGGGCTTTCTGCGAGGCCTTTGAAGAGGCGGTGTGAGGCCTGACGTCCTGGTGATTGGCGGGGGCATGATTACCCGCGATCAGGTTCTTCCTTCATTGCTGCATTTGCGGCGCATTGGCAGGATTGGCATCGTGTCGGTCTGCGCGCGCTCGAGTGAGACGCTCGGGCAGTTGCGGGCGGCGGGGTTTGAATTCGAGGCGCTGCCGGGCGACTACAGGGAGCGGGTGCGCGCCCTGCCGGAACGCTCGGTGGTGTTTGTGGCCACGCCCGATCCGCTGCATTACGAGATGACGATGTATGCGCTGGGGGCGGGACACGACACAATCTGTGTGAAGCCACTGTCGCTTAAACTGGCCCATGCCGCAGAGATTGCGGAGTATTCGAAAGCCCGCGGGTTGTTTGTGGGCGTTGAATATCACAAGCGGTTCGATGACCGCAGCCTGATGGCGCGGAAGCAGTATCGCGAGGGGCGGTTCGGAGAGTTTCGGCTTGGCTCGGCGTGCCTGCTCGAGAAATGGAATTACCGGGAATCGAATTTCCAGAACTGGTTTACGCGTGAGAACTCCGATGCGTTTACTTATATAGGGTGCCACTATGTGGATCTGGTCGCGTTCATCACCGGTCTGTTGCCGGTGAGCGTGAGCGTGTTCGGAATTTCGGACCGTTTCCCGAACGGGAATGAAGGGTACCTGTGGACCGATGCGCGAGTGATCTGGAGCAACGGCGCTTGTCTGAATGTTCAGAACGCGCTGGGTTTTCCCGACGCGGCGCCCGGAACGAATACGCAGGGCCTGACGATGTACTGCAGCGGCAACGGGCGCGGCGCCTTGATCTCGCACTCCGATCAATACAGAGGGTTGAAGTATAGCTACGGGGATGGTGGTTACTCGGAGCCTAGTCCGGATTACCTGCAGATGGTGGAATGGAGCGGACCTGGGCTGAGGCCGGTTGGATATGGATATCGCTCGATCGAGGCGCTGATCGAAGCGTGTGGAGCGCAAGGTGTGACGAACCCTTTGCTGGCCACGCCGGGGAACAGCAGCTACAACGAAGCGGTAATTGAAGCGGCGCGGGAATCGCTCAGGCGCGGCGGCGAGACGGTTCAGTGCCGAACGATATCCTGAAACGTATGGATCTGGGGACCCCTGAGGCAATCGCAAAATACGAGCCTGTGATCGGACTTGAAGTTCACGTGCAGCTCGCGACACGGACGAAGATTTTCTGCGGATGCCCGACGAGTTTCGGGGCGGCGCCGAACAGCAATGTATGTCCGACGTGTCTGGGATTGCCGGGCGCGCTTCCGGTGCTGAGTCTCGAAGCGGTGGAAATGGCCGTGAAGGGTTCCATGGCGCTGAACTGCGAGATCCGAAGTGTGTCGCGGTTTGCGCGGAAGAATTATTTTTATCCGGACTCGCCGAAGGGCTACCAGATCTCGCAGTACGATGAACCGCTGGCGGAGCACGGGTTTATCGACATCGTGGTGGAGGGAGAGAAGAAGCGGGTGGGTGTGACGCGCGTCCACATGGAAGATGACGCGGGCAAGAGCCAGCATGAAGGGTTCCGCGATTCGGAAAAGTACACGTATGTGGATCTGAACCGCAGCGGCACGCCTTTGATTGAGATTGTGAGTGAGCCCGATATGCGCTCGGCGGATGAGGCGTTCGCGTACGTGACGGAGTTGAAGCAGAACATTCAGTTCGTCGAAGTTTCCACGTGCGATATGGAGAAGGGCCATTTGCGCTGCGATGCGAATGTGTCGGTGCGGCCGAGGGGGCGGGAGGCATTCGGAACGAAGGTCGAGATCAAGAACCTGAATTCATTTCGGTTTATGAAGCAGGCGATCGATTACGAGATTGCGCGGCAGGTGGGAGTGATCGAGGGCGGCGGGACCATCCGGCAGGAGACGCGGCTGTTCAATCCCGATACGGGGGTGACGGCGGGCATGCGCAGTAAGGAAGAGGCGCACGATTACCGGTACTTTCCGGAACCAGATCTGGTGCCGCTGAGGGTGAGCGAGAAATGGCAGCGCGAGATCCGGTCCACAATGCCGGAGCTGCCAGGCGCGAAACGGGCGCGGTTCATTTCGGAGTACGGGCTGCGTGAATACGATGCCGAGGTGCTGACGTCCACGCGCCCGGTGGCCGAATACTACGAAGTGGTGGCCGATGTTTCAGGCGATCCGAAGATGGCGTGCAACTGGGTGATGGACCAGGGCAAAGAGATTGTCGAATCGCGGGTGAGCGCGAAGGAGCTTGGGACGCTGGTCGGGATGATCGTGAAGGGGCAACTGACGGGCAAGCTTGCGAAGGAAGTTCTGCCGAAGATGCTTGAGACGGGGGACCCGGCGTCTGTGATTCTTGAGCGCGAAGGCCTGAAGACGATCAGCGACTCAGGGGCGATTGAACGGATCGTGGACGAGGTGATTGCGGCGAATCCGAAGCAGGTGGAACAGTACCGGGCAGGGAAGGTCACTGTGATCGGGTTCCTGGTGGGGCAGGCGATGAAGGCTTCGCGGGGGCAGGCGAATCCCGGGTTGCTGAACGAAATGATGAAGGCGAAACTATGACACTTAAAGAAGGCGATAACGCTCCGGAGTTCAAGGTTCTTACCGACACGGGCGAGGAATTCGATCTGGCCCGGCATAAGGACGAGAAGATCGTGCTGTACTTTTATCCGAGAGCGGATACGCCGGGCTGCACGATCGAATCCTGCGAGTTCCGCGATTCGGTGAAGAAGTTCGTGAAGAAGGGCGTTACCGTGCTGGGAGTGTCTCCCGATACGACTAAGGCTCAGGCTAAGTTCAAAGAGAAATTCGATCTGAACTTCACTCTGCTGGCGGATGAGAACAAGGACATCGCGAACCAGTACGGGGTGATGAAAGAAAAGAACATGTATGGCAAGAAGGTGATGGGGGTGGCCCGGACGACCTTCGTGATTGAGCACGGGAAGATTGTTAAGATCTTTGAGAACGTGAAGCCGGAAGGTCACGCGGAAGAGGTTCTGGCCGCGTTGTAGGCCGTGCGCGAGCCGGGTTTAAGGCAGGACGAGAAACTGATGAATGCAGAGCGGGCAAAGTCCGTGGCTCACGTTATCGCGTGAGCCTTCGAGATAGTCGGGAACCCAATCCCATATCTCCGGACCCCGTGCCTGACGCACCCGACGGCAGTTGCTGCACATCGAGAGGATGCCCTCATCAGAGAGGTAGACTTCTGAATCGGTTGCTCTCGATGTGCGCTTTGAGAGGTGGGGGCACTCAATCTCGAGATAGTTAGTTACGACGAGCGCGTTCAATCCTTCGACTTTCAGGACGTGCATACTGAACTGCCGAAATAAAGTCGGGGTTGAGCACTCATAGGACTGCCGCCAGGGGTTGCCGGTCGTAAGGGTTGCTCTGAAGATATGTTCGTAAAAAGTCTTCAACGGTTCGGAGATGAAGTTCAGGACAGGCTGACCTTCCAGTCCGGCTGTTGTGAAACAGCTGCCTGCGTTGGCTTGCGCGAAGCTTTTCCAGGCTGGATTGCAATACGTGATGCTTAAGTTTTCGTCGAGAGCATAGGCTGCGGAAGTCTCCTGCTCCAAGGTGTCGAGTAGTTCCCGGGGGAGCGGGGCGGCCGACAGAATTCCGAGTTTGTTGAGTCGCAGCACTCTTGTCGCTGCTTCATCATAGTCGACTATTCGATCGTGTTGGGGAGTTTCGGAAAGAAAGGCACAGGCGAAAGCGCCCGTGCCTTCCACTTTATAAGGCTCAGGCAGTGGCTACGCCGGCTTTGAGCTTCCAGGATTTGGCGCTTTTGATGGCTGTGTTGACAGCTTCGATGTTCTTCACGCCCTGCGAGGAGAGCCAGTCTTCGAGAGCACTCAGGCCCTGCTTGCCGTAAATCGCAACACCATCGAGCCAGGTGGCGCGGCCGCAGAGAACACCCGAATAGTCGGTGCCGCTTTCGGCTGCGAACTCGAGGTTTTCGATAAAGACTTCGTTCGTCACGCCCGCACTCAGGTAGATGAATGGCTTGGTGGCAACGGATGCGGCGTCGCGGAAAAGTTCGAGCGCTTCGGCTCTTGTGTACGCGGACTGGCCTTTGTAGCCTCGGCTGCCTTCGACAAACGCGGGGTTGATGGGGACTTCCACCTTCAGGATGTCCACCTTATACTGCGGCTTCGAAAACTCCTGCATGGCGCCTTTAACGAGCGACGGCTTCTTTTTCGCGAAGGGCAGGGCTTTTTCGTCGGCTCCCGCCTCATCGTAGACCACGAATTCGAGGAAGAAGGGGATGTCGCAGGTCTCGCACTCGGCGCCGACGCGCTCGATGAACGCGTGCTTTATATCGTTGATATCGGCTGTATCGAGCGGCGTGTAATAGATCAGGATTTTGACGGCATCGGCGCCCATATCTTTGATGCGTTTGGCGGAGAGGTGCGGCAACAGATCGGGCAGGCGGCCAGGCTGGGTGTTGTCGTAGCCGGTCTCTTCGTAGGCGAGCAGCAGGCCGGCGTTTTTGGCGCGGGCTTTGGCGGCGGGAAGTCCCCACTCCGGATCGAGCAGAATCGCGCTGGCATGAGGGGTCAGAATGCGGGAAACGGCAGTCTTGAATTCCTCCATCATCTGATCGGTGACCTGATCCTGGGAGACGCCTTTAGCGGACGCGATCGACTTTTTGAGGCTGCCACGCTGGTCCATGGCGGCGGCAGCGATAACACCGGCGCTGTTCGAAAGCGCGTTCATGTGCTGCAATTTTCCGGGGGTAAGACTCATTGGTTCAGGTTATCAAACGGGCAACGCGGCGATGGAAAGCGAGGGCGGAGCGCACGTCGCGGAGTATTTGGGCTTTGAGGAGAGTAGGGTCGGCGAATTTGCGTTCTTCGCGCATGTAGGCGAGGAAGGATACTTCGATCCGGGCGGGGGTACTGCCGTCGAACGGGTCGAGGAGAAAGCTTTCGATGGTGAGGTCGTGGCCGTTGAAGGTGGGCCTGAAGCCGACATTTGTAATAGAGTTCCAATGGTTGCGTGCGGGTGACGTAGACGCCGGTTTTCGGGAGCAGTTCGTTTTCCGGGGCGAGGTTCAGCGTCGGCACAGTTTGTTTGGATCCGATGCCCTGGCCTTTGACGACGGGGCCTTCGAGCGCGAACGGGGTTCCCATCGCACGGCAGGCTTTTGAGACGTGGCCCGCTTCGACGAGCTTGCGGATGGCGGAACTACTGATGCGCTCGCCGCGGCCGAGAATCGGCTGGACGGGTTGCAGAGCGAACCCAAAACGGGCTCCGAGTTCGCGGAGGGTAGCAATATCGCCCGATTGCTTGTAGCCGAATCGGAAATCTTCGCCGACCAGAACGCAATTTGCTTTCAGTGTATTAGCGAGAATCTCTAAGGCAAAACCTTCAGGAGTTTGTTTGGCGAATTCGAGCGAGAACGGCAGCAGTAGTACGGCGCGAACTCCCGCTTCTTCGAACCGTCGGAGCCGCTGAGCGATGGTGGCGATCAGTTTGGGCGCACGATCCGGAGCCAGGACTCTCGCGGGGTGCGGGTCGAAAGTGAGGACGGTGGGGACGGATTGGGTTCGCTCTGCAATTTCGACGACGCGGCGCAGGATCTCCCGGTGGCCGTTGTGTACTCCGTCGAAATTTCCAATGGTGACGACGGAAGGGCCGAAATCCTGGGGCACTTCCGCGGGCGACCGGTAGACTCTCATTCGTTTACGTCGATCGCAAGACCGTCATAGGACATGAAGACGCCGGGCGGGAGCGTGGCCTGGGTGGCTCCGTGTGGCAGGTCATGACAGATATGAGTGAAATAGGTGCGGTTCGGTTGCAGGATGCGGGCGGTTTCGACGGATTTGGCGACCGTGGAATGGGTCGGGTGTTCTTTGTGGCGCAAGGCGTCGAGGAACAGAACGTCGAGGCCGCGAAGCCTCTCCATCGAAGGCTCGGGGATGTCACTGTGGTCTGTGAGGTAGGCGGCTTTGCCAAAGCGATACCCGTGGATGACGCTGTCGCCGTGTTTTACGGGAATCGGCTCGAAGCGGAGGCCGAGGACGTCGAACGGGTCGTCACCGATCAGATTCACCTCGATCTGGGGAACCATCGTCGTCCGTTCTTTGCGGTCGAAGACGTATTCGAAGACGCGGCCGACGACGGAAAAAACGGCGGGCGTCAGGAAGATCGGGATCTTTGTTTTGTGGCGGAAGTTGAAGGGGCGGACGTCGTCGAGGCCGAGGATGTGGTCGGCATGGGCATGGGTGAAGACGATGGCGTCGAGCCGTTCGAGGCCGATGCGGAGGACCTGCTCGCGGAAATCGGGCGTGGAATCGATCACGATGTTGCGCCCTTCGGACTGGATGAGAATGGAGGGCCGGAGGCGGCGGTCGCGCGGGTCGGTCGAATGACAGACAGCGCAGGAGCAGCCGATAGTCGGAACACCGGAGCTGGTGCCGGACCCGAGAACGGTGATCTTCAAACGATTCGTTTCGCCTGTTTTTTTGGGGTTGGAAGTTCGGGGTTCAGCGAGTGGGTGTCGATGGTTTCGCCCATTCCCACAGTCTACACTTGAGCATGGAAGACGCGGGGCGCAGGTTTCAGCAATTGGTGGAGATTATGGGCCGGCTGCGCGGACCGGGCGGCTGCCCCTGGGACCGCGAACAGACCTTCGATTCGATCAAAAAATACACGTTGGAAGAGACCTATGAGGTGCTCGACGCGATTGACCGGCGCGACTGGGCCGATCTGCGCGATGAGCTGGGCGATTTCCTGCTGCAGGCAGTGTTTTTCGCAGAGATGGCGGCGGAAGAAAAGCACTTCAGTATCTCGGATTCGCTCGATGCGATCAATGAGAAGCTGATCCGGCGGCATCCACATATTTTTGGCGAGGAAAGCGCCGCGACGGGCGACGACGTTAAAAAGCGCTGGGATGAGATCAAGGCGGCTGAGCGGAAGCTGAAGCCGGAAACGCCGCAGGGACTGCTTGACACGGTGCCGCGCGCATTGCCGGCTCTGGTGGAAGCGCAGCAGATCACGTCGCGCGCGGCGGGCGTGGGATTCGACTGGGGAAACGCGGACGAGGTGCTTGAAAAGCTGGACGAGGAAGTAGAGGAATTCGCGGCGGCGCGGGAGGCCGGAGCCGCGGATGAACTCGAAAACGAACTGGGGGACATGCTGTTCGTTTTGGTGAATCTGGCGAGGTTCGTAAGGGTGGATCCGGAACAGGCTTTGCGCCGGACCAACGCGAAATTCCGGCAGCGTTTTGCGCACATCGAGCGACGGCTTGGCGAGCAGGGCAGGCAGGTGGCGGGTACGCCGATTGAGGATCTGGAGGCACTGTGGCAAGAGGCGAAGCAATAAGCATCGAGCCGCTGACGCAGGACTCTCAGTTCCGCGAGGCGGTGGCGTTGCAGCAGACCATCTGGGGATTCGAGGAAATCGAACTGCTGCCGGTGCGGTTGTTCGTGGTGGCGACAAAGGTGGGCGGGCAGGCATTCGGCGCTTACGACAAGGGTAAGATGATAGCCTTTTGCCTGGCAATTCCGGGCCTGAAACCGACGGGCAAGCCTTATCTGCACAGCCATATGCTCGGGGTGCTGCCGGAGTATCGGGACAGGGGCATCGGCAGGCGGCTGAAGCTGACGCAGAGGGAAGACGCGCTGGCTCGGGGGATACAGACTGATTGAGTGGACATTCGATCCGCTCGAGGTGCGAAACGCTTACTTCAATGTGGAGCGGCTTGGGGCGATTATCCGGCGGTACGTCCACAACCAGTACGGAACCACGACGAGCCATCTGCACGCGGGATTGCCGACGGACCGCTGCATCGCGGAGTGGTGGATCGGTTCGGAACGGGCGCAGGCGATTGTCGATGGCAGGCCTTATCTCAATCCGGTGATCGTGGAGCGGATCGAGGTGCCGGGCGGGGAGCGCACACGGGAGATGCAGGCAGCGGTGGCGGCGCAGTTCGACCGGGCGTTCGCGCGGGGGTTGGTAGTGGTGGGTGTGGAACGTTCGGGAACGTATTTGCTGGCGGAGCTTCCATGAAGATCGATCGGATTACGCTGCGGCTGCTGAAGATGCCGCTGGTGCATTTCTTTGAGACCAGCTTCGGGAGGACGTACGAGCGCGACATCGTAATTGTGGAAGCGGTGAGCGACGGGGTTTCGGGATGGGGCGAAATTACGGCCGGTGAGAACCCTTTCTACAACGAGGAATGGACGGAGTCGGCATGGCTGATCGCGCGGGATTACGTTGCGCCCGCGGTGCTGCATCCGGAAAAGCCGGTGTCCAAGATTCGCGGGCATCACATGGCGCAGGGGGGAGTAGAAGCGGCGCTGTGGGATTTGCGGGCGCGGGTGAACGGGAATCCGCTGTGGAAAGAGATTGGCGGCGGGGCGCGGAAGGAGATTCCGTGCGGGGTGTCGATCGGGATTCAGGATTCGGTGGAACAACTGATCGGGAAGATCGAACTGGAACTGGCGGCCGGGTATCAGCGGATCAAGATGAAGATCAAGCCTGGATGGGATGTGGATACGATCCGGCAGGTTCGGGAGCGGTTCCCGGCGATCCGGCTGATGGCGGATGCGAATTCGGCGTACACGCTGGCGGACGCGGCGCGATTGAAGCAACTGGATGAGTTCTACCTGATGATGATCGAGCAGCCGCTCGCGCACGACGACATCATCGATCACGCGGTGCTGCAGCCGCAGTTGCAAACGCCGGTGTGTCTCGACGAATGCATTCGTTCGGCGCACCATGCGGAGCAGGCAATCCGGCTGAAAGCGGGGCGAATTGTGAACATCAAGCTCGGGCGCGTGGGCGGGTTCGCGGAAGCGAAGCGGGTTCACGATGTCTGCGAGGCGGCGGGGATTCCGGTTTGGTGCGGAGGCATGCTGGAGGCGGGGATCGGGAGGGCTCATAACGTTGCGCTGGCGACGCTGCCGAACTTCACGCTGCCGGGCGATGTATCGGCGAGCAAACGCTACTGGAAGCGCGACATCATCTCACCCGAAGTGGAGATTACGGGGCAGGGGACGATTCGGGTGCGCGATGAGCCTGGTTTGGGTTATGAGATCGACCGCGATTTCATGAGGCATGTCACCGTCCGCGAGGAAACGGTGAGTTGAGCCCGCACTTTGTTCTGTATTGTCTGATCACCGTGATGGTGCTGTGCTGGTCAGGTAATTATGTGGCCGCGAAGATTGCATTCCGCGAGTTTCCGGCGCTGCTGGTGATGTGCCTGCGGACATCTGTCGCGGCGCTGCTGATGATCCCGATTTACTGGAACTATGCGCGGAAGCGGCAGATGGAGTGGACGCGGCGTGAAGCGGGCGTGGCGATTGCGCTGGGCGTATTCGGGATGAGCCTGAATCAGTTGTTCTGGACGCTGGGGGCGGCGCGAACGACGGTGATCCACTCGTCGATGATCGTGGCGACGACGCCGCTGTGGGTGCTGATGATTGCGGCAGCGCTCAAAGTGGAGCGCATCACGTGGCCGAAGCTGGCCGGGATGTTCATCGCGATTCTGGGGGTCGCATTGCTGCAGGTGTTCCGGCCGGCGGGTTCGGTGAACGGGCCGTCTGTTGCGGGGGACCTCCTGGTGCTGCTTTGCGCGCTGCTGCTCGCGGCGATGACGGCATTCGGGAAGCTGTGGAAGCCGACATCGGGTGGAATCGCGATTGCGGCAGTGGGACATGTGGTGGGTGCGATGCTGCTGACTCCGGCGTTGTGGTGGACGAGCCGGTCGTTCAATTACGGGCACGTGTCGACGGGAGCGTGGCTGGGCGTGCTTTATATGGGCGCGTGTTCGTCGGTAACGGGGTATCTGATCTACTACTACGTGCTGGCGCGCATGCCGGCATCACGCATCGCGGCGTTCCAGTATTTGCAGCCGGTGTTTGCGAGTGTGATGGCCATGATGATTCTGGGGGAGAGTCTGACGGCTCCGGCGGCCGCGGCGGGCGGCATTATCTTCGCGGGAGTGTATGTGACGGAGCGGTTTGGATGAGCGCGTTCACGCAACTGCTGGCGAAGAACCGCAACTACAGGTTTACGTGGTCGGGGCAGATTGTCAGCGAGGTGGGGGACCACTTCAATAACATCGCGGTGCTCAGTCTGGCGATGGATCATCCGCGTTCGGGTCTGGTGGTCACGGGCGTGTTTTTATCGCGCGCGGTATCCATGCTGGTGGCGGGTCCGATTGCGGGCGTGCTGCTGGACCGGATGAATCGTAAGCGCGTGATGATTGCGAGCGATCTGGTGCGAGCCGTGATCGCGGTGGGCTTTATTGCATGTCTGCAATATAAACAGGACTGGCTGCTGTATGTATTGAGCGCGATGCTGATGTTCGCTTCGCCGTTTTTTACAAGCGGCAGGGCGTCGATTCTTCCGAGCATTGCCACGCCCGAAGAACTTCATGCAGCGAACACGATGACGCAGACAACGTCGTGGGCGAGCCTGACGATCGGGGCGTTTCTTGGCGCGGTGGGGGTGTCGTCGGGATACCGGATCGCGTTTGCGTTCAATGCGATGTCGTTCCTGATCTCGGCGGCGTGCATCTCACAGTTGCGGAAGCCGGGGGGCTTTCGCGCGGCGGGGAGCGAACTGAAGCAGACGAAGACCGGGGCGCGGCAGTATCGGGAAGGCCTGCAGTACATGCGCTCTACGCCGCTGGTGGCGGGGATCGCGATGATCAGCGTGGGCTGGGCAAGCGGCGGAGGCGCGGCGCAGATTCTGTTCAGCCTCTTTGGGGAAAAGGTGTTCCATGCGGGGCCGATGGGTATCGGAATTATCTGGGGCTGCGCAGGAATCGGGCTGCTGATTGGAGGCGGGACAGGGTATTGGCTGGGCAAGCGGCTGAATTTTGTGCAGTATAAGCGCACCATTGCGATTGTGTACGTGTTGCACGGCGGGGCTTACGTGCTGTTCAGTCAGGCGCCGACGATCGGGTGGGCGTGCCTGTTTATCGCACTGTCGAGAGGTGCGGTAGCGGTAAGTTCGGTGATGAATTTCTCGCAACTGCTGCGGCATGTGGAGGACCGGTTCAGGGGCCGTGTCTTCGCGACGCTCGAATCGATTACGTGGTCGACGATGCTGCTGTCGATGATGGCGGCGGGCGCGGCTACAACGGCCTTTAGTCCGAGGACGATCGGGATGTGGTCAGGGATTATCAGTTCAACGACGGCTGTGTTCTGGACGTGGGCGAACTGGAGCGGACGGTTGCCTGAACCGCCGGTGCTGGAGGTTCCGAGCGGTGCGGAGGAGGAGGTCGAGGCGGAGCCGCCGCTGAGATCATGAGTCTTGAAGGCAAAGTAGTGCTGGTAACCGGTGGCGCGAAGCGGATCGGAAGGTCGATCGCGCTGCGGCTGTGGGCCGAGGGCGCGCGGGTGGCGATCCATTACGGCAGGTCGGAAGAAGAGGCGAGGGCGACGGCGGCTGAGTGCGGGAATGCTCCGGTGTTTCAGGCGAATCTTGAGAGCGTGAGTGAAACGCGGGCGATGTTCGGACGCGTGGCGGAGACGTGCGGGCGGCTGGACGGGCTGGTGAACAACGCGGCGCGGTTCACGAGATTCGATCCGCTGAAGATTGAAGAGGCGGACTGGGATTACATTCACTCCGTGAATCTGAAATCGGTTTTCTTTTGCTGCCAGGCGGCGGCCAAGATCATGCTGGCGGGTGCGGGCGGGCATATCGTGAACATCAGTTCACTGGGGGCTTTGAAGCCCTGGCAGGAACATGCGCACTACTGTGCTTCGAAAGCCGGAGTCGTGATGCTGACGAAGGCGCTGGCGAAGGCATGGGCTCCGGCGATTGCGGTGAATTCGGTGGCACCGGGCGTGATTCCGTTCGGTAAGACGGATGCACGGATTGAACGGTTTATTGCGGCGACTCCGGCGGGACGCGCGGGGACGGGCGATGAAGTGGCGGAGGCAGTGCTGTTTTTTCTGAAGAGCACCGTGTTTGTGACCGGGCAAATTATGGCCGTCGATGGCGGTTTGAGTTTGAGGTAAAACACAGGACACGCGCTTCCGATTTGTGGAAGAATGCAGTGATGCTGGAGCAGGCGCGGAAGTTTTTCGGTGTTCTACCCAGGGCGGACCTGGGGCTTGCGTCCGCGTGGTGGATAGTGCTCGTAATGCGCGGGTTGCTGCCCGCCGGATTCGGGATTGCGATGGGCGTGCTGATCGGAGCGATTCAGCGCGGGGAGTCGCTTACTCATGCGCTGGTGTACGTCGGGGCAATTTTCGTATTGCTTCAAGTGGCAGGGCCGATTCATCAGGCGCTGAGCTCGAACCTCGGGGACCGTACCGCAGCCTGGCTTTATGACCGTCTCACCGAGGCGTGCGTGCGGCCGCCGGGGATGGCGCATCTGGAGGATCCGGCGCTAACGGCGGATCTGACGGTGGCGCGCGACTTCGATTTGGGGATGACGGGACCGCCGCTCTCGATCTCGATGGACTTTATTGCGCGCGGCATTGTGGACGCGATAGGAGGGTTTGCATCCGCGGTAATTCTGCTTCGATATGCGTGGTGGGCGCCACTGCTGCTGGCGGGTGCGTGGCTTGCGACTCATTGGCTGCTGCGCGAAAGCGCGGTCTGGTTCGACCGGAATACCGAAGAGGTCCGCGGTGCGCGGCGGGATGCCGATTACGCGTACCGGCTGGCGGTGGAGCCTCCGGCCAGCAGGGAGTTGCGGCTTTTCGGGCTGGCTGACTGGACCATCGAACGCTTCGTTAACCGGCGCAAGCGGCTGCATGATCTTCAGTATGCGGCGACCCGGCTCCGGGAGCGTCCGCTGGTGTGGAGCGTTCTGCTGGTGCTGGCGGCGAACGTGGCCGTGTTCTGGTCACTCGGGAGCGCCGCAAGCGCGGGGCGCATCAGTCTGGGGGAAGCGGTGGTGTTTGTGCAGAGCGCGATCGGCGTGTCGATGATTGCGTTCGGCGGGTTTAGCTGGGCGCTCGATGGCGCGGCTGCTCCGGTCAATGCGGTGCTGAAACTGGAGCCGGCGATGCGGGCGGCGGGGCAGATGGCCTCCGGCGACAAACGGGCCGAGGGCGCGCCCTTGCGCGAGATCCGGCTGCGCGATGTGACGTTCGCTTATCCGGAAGGAAAGCCTGTACTGGATCACTTCGACCTTACGATCGCGGCCGGTTCTTCGCTGGCGATCGTGGGGCAAAACGGGGCGGGGAAGACAACGATTGCGAAGCTGCTGTGCCGTCTGTACGATCCGCAGTCGGGCGGGATCGAAGTGGATGGCACGGATTTGAGGGAGTTCAATCTGGAATCGTGGCGCTCGCGGGTGACGGCTGTGTTCCAGGATTTTATGCGGCTGGAGTTGCCGCTGCGGGAAAACGTGGCGCCGTGCGGTGCGCCGGAGGATGTGATTCGGGCCGCACTCGAAGCGGCTGGAGCGGCCGGGCTGGCGGAGCCGGATACGGTGCTGGCGCGAGGGTATACGGGTGGCACCGATCTTTCGGGCGGGCAATGGCAGCGCGTCGCGCTGGCCCGTGCATTAGCGTCGGTGAAGCTGGGGGCGGGGGTCGTGTTGCTGGACGAACCGACGGCGCAACTGGACGTGCGGGGCGAGGCGGAGATCTTCGACCGTTTGCTGGCGGCGACCAGGCAGTGCACGACGATCCTGATCTCGCACCGGTTCTCGACGGTTCGTCATGCGGACCGGATCTGCGTGATGGAGCAGGGCCGCGTGATCGAACTGGGGACGCACGATGAACTGATGGCGCTGGGCGGGCGGTACCGGACGATGTTCGAACTGCAGGCGCAGCGGTTCAATGTTCCGGAAGAAGAGGGCGCGGTTTATGACGTCATCTAAGCCTGGCAGTTCTGTGAGCGAAGCTGACGCGATCGGGCCTTTGCCGTCCGCTTTGCGGTCGATGTGGCGGCTGTGCAAGCTGGGGTACAGTCATGAGCCGCGGCTGATGGCTGTGTCGTTCGGCCTTTCGCAACTGGCGGCTCTGCCGGATGCGCTGCTGGCCCTGTGGCTGATGCTGCTGGGGAAGGGCATCATCGGGCACAACCCCGGTCTGGTGAGGTGGGCGGCATTCGGACTGGCGCTGTCGACAGCGGCAACGTGGATCGTCCTTACGTTCAGCACGCGCATGCAGCGGCGTTTCCGCGACCGGGTGACGATCGCGCTTGAGGCGCATGTGGCGCGCCTGCAGGCGGGGATCGCAACGGTGGCGCATCAGGAACGGCCGGAAATTCTGGATCGGCTCTCGATGCTGCGTAACCAGGTGTTCGTGCTGGATCACATGTATATGTCGGTCTTTTCCACGGTGGGGTGGATTCTGCGGCTTGTGGTGACGATGTTTCTGCTGGCATCGGTACATCCGGCTTTGATTCTTCTGTTCCTGTTCGCGGTGCCGACGGTGATGACCTCGACCTGGCGCCCGGGCGTGGAGAGAGACGCACAACAGCGCGGGGCGCAAAGCAGCAGGCTGGCGCGGCATCTCTTTACGATTGCCACGACGGCGGCTCCGGGGAAGGAAGTGCGGGTTACCGGGATCGGGGAAAAGCTGATTGCGGACCGGCGCAAAGCGTGGCAGGACTGGTACGGACCGGTTGCGGCGGCGCGGGGCGGGTCGGCTGTATGGCACGCGTTGGCGTGGGCGGTGTTCGGGCTGGCGTTTGTGGGCGCGGTTGTGTTTGTGGCGTATGGAATCCACGCGCCCGCGTCGCAGGTGTTGCTGGTGCTGGCCGCGGGCGCGCGGCTCTCGGCGTACATTGGGGCGACCGTGGGGGAGGTGGGCTTTCTGCGCGGATTCTGGATGGACGGCTCGCGTCGGCTCGCGTGGCTGGAAGATTATGCGGCTTCGGTGGCGGCTTCGGGCGATCTTCCGGTACCTGACACGCTGCGGGACGGGATCCGGCTGGAGCATGTGACGTTTGCCTATCCGGGGACGTCGCGGGTCGTACTCGACGACGTGTCGCTGAAACTGCCGGCGGGCGCGGTGGTGGCAATTGTGGGAGAAAACGGCGCGGGTAAGACCACGCTAGTGAAGCTGCTGAGCAAGATGTACGAGCCGAATTCGGGATCGATTACTGTGGACGGTACGCCGCTTTCACGGATGCCCGCTCGTGAGTGGCGGGACCGGCTGGCTGGCGCTTATCAGGACTTCTTCCGGTTCGAGTTTTTGGCGAGGCAGACGATCGGGCTGGGTGAGATTGCACGGATCGACGATGAACCCGCGGTGCTTGCGGCGGTGGAGCGCGGGGGCGCGCAGGATGTCGTCGCGAGGCTTGGGGGAGGGCTCGGGACGCAGTTGGGCCCGACTTGGCCGGGTGGCGCGGAACTCTCTTTCGGACAGTGGCAGAAGCTCGCGCTGGCGCGGGGCTTTATGCGGGAACGTCCTCTGCTGCTGGTGCTCGATGAGCCGACGGCGGCTCTGGATGCGGAGACCGAACATGCACTTTTCGAGCGCTATGCCGCCGCGCATGCGAAGAACGGGAATGCGAACGGGCGGATCACGATCCTGGTGTCGCACCGGTTTTCGACCGTGCGGATGGCGGACCTGATCGTGGTGCTGGACGGGGCGCGATTGGTGGAAGTGGGCTCACATTCGGAACTGATGGCGAGCGGAGGACCCTATTCGGCTCTGTACGGAATACAGGCGGCGGCCTACCGATGAATACTTTCCGGATTTGTTGTATCCAATAGATATGGCTTATTCGGATTTGCGTTCGTGCCCGTCATGCGGGGCGAAGAATCGGGTGGGGGCGAAACACCTTTCCGATACTGGCCGGTGCGGGTCGTGCAAGGCTGCTCTGCCGCCGCTTGCCGTGCCGATCGAGGTGGATGCGGCGGCGTTCGATGAGATCACAAGGGCCGCCAAGGTGCCCGTTCTGGTGGACTTTTGGGCATCGTGGTGCGGACCTTGCCGGATGGCTGCTCCTGAAGTGGCGGCGCTCGCGCAGGAGATGGCCGGGCGCGCGCTGGTGCTGAAGGTCAACACGGAAGAACACCAGGACCTGGCGGCGCGCTACCGCGTGCAGAGTATCCCGAACTTCGTCGTGATGCGGGACGGAAAGATGGCGAAGCAGCAGGCGGGGCTGGCTCCAAGGGCAGAGATGCGCCGCTGGCTGGAGCAGAGTTAGCCGAGCATCTGGATCAGCGCCTGGATGTAGCCGAAAGCGAAGGCAAAGGCCTGGGCACCGCCCTTGTCGCCTGGAATTTCGGGGACGTGATCGGGCATGAGCATGTAGGGATAGCGGACTTCCTGATAGGTCTTGATAGCGTCGATCATGTTGACGCTGCCGACGTCAGGGAACGTCTCCTGGAAGTCGCCGAATTTGCCGTGAATGTTGCGGAAGTGGACGTTGAAGATCTTCTTCCTCGTGCCGAAGTAGCGAATGATGTCGTGGATCTCTTTATTCGGGTCCTGCAGCATTTCGGAAACCGTGCCCTGGCAGAAGTTCAGGCCGTGATACGGGTTTTCGCGCATCGCGATGAACTTCTTCAGTCCCGCCGGGCTTCCGAGCACGGTGTGAACGCCGCGATATCCCTGCGGTTCCGGCATACCGGGGTCATGCGGATGGCAGGCCATGCGAACCTTTTCCTGAGCCGCAACCGGCATGACACGTTCGAGAAAGTAATCGATGCGTTCCCAATAGGCGTCGGCACTGACGGGGCCCGCTTCAGTCAATTTGTCTTTATCGGGAGCTTCCTTGTAATTCCAGGTGCTGTAGGTGCTTTCGCCGCGCCCCGGCGTGCGCGCGATGCGAACGACACCGAGGATGCTCATGTTGTACTTGATGGCCGGGATGCCCGCTTTGGCCACGTTGCGGATCATCTGCTGGATTTGCTCGATCTGCCGGTCGCGCAAAGGACTTTCGCCCAGCATGATGGCTCCCATCTCCGCTTTTGAGATGTAGGCGGAAGGCAGGGGAATGGGCACCATGTCGAGCGTGATGCCGTGTTTTTCGACGCGCTCGCGGAGGCGGGAGAGTCCGTCCACCGACCATTTTTCGTTGAGCGAAGGCGCGATCTCTCCGCTGCAGATATGATTCACGCCCAGCGAAGACATGACGGAGAGTACCTCGTCTTTGTCGGAGTGCTGGGTGCCGATATGCATCGTCGCTTTGCGCGGCGGAGCGGCCGCGGGTTCAGCTAAAGCGGCGGTGGGGGCGAGCGCCAGGGCGCCGCCTGCGGTCTGAAAAAATCGACGTCTGTCCATGTGTGTGCTCAGGGCGTGTTGTTCAGCGCTATCGTATATCGGAAATGGCGGCAGGGCGGAGGATCGCATTGCTGATGTTCGAAACGATGTCGGCGTCTGAGAGGCCAGGCGTGGAACGCAGCTTCTGCCAGGCGGGGTCGGACCCGAAGGCCTGCCAAACGCGGTCGCGGGCTGCGAGGTCATCGTAGGCAAGCATGTAGGTGAGGTGGGGCAGCTTCGGTCCGATCAGGGCTTCTCCGAAAAAGACGGGGTTCATACCGAGGCGCTGGAAGATCTGCATCTCGCCGGTGTTGAACATGTCGATTTTCCTGCGGAGAGTGGCGGCGCTGTTCGATTCGTAGGTGCGGAGTTCGAAGATGTGCGGTGTTTTCGATTCCGGCGGAAGCTGCATGCGGGGCATTCCGGCGAAGGCGCGAAGGATGGTTCTTTCGTAACGGACGTAGTCGATGGCTGAATCGATCTTGAGCTTTTCGTCGATGCTTTCCGCTTCGGTGAGCGATGAGTACGTGAGCAGCAGCATCAGGAACGGGCTGTTTTCGCCAATGACGGGATTGAAGACGCCGACGGGTCCGATGCCCTGGATCTTCTTTGCGGGCCCGGACTGTTTTGAGAAGCCGTTGCGGAGCTGGTAAGTGCGGATTTCGTAGTACTGCGGTTTCGCTTCGGGGTCAGCAGCGAGCAGGGGGGAGACGGCCAGAGTGCCGAGTGCTTTACGCCGGTTCATGATGGACACGAAACAGGGTATAACACCCGGCTCTCCGGATGGGCGGTTACTTCCCGCTGGCCGAGATAGCCACCACGACCGAGTTGCTCTGAGCGCCGTTGACATTGACGCTGAGCGGGATCGAGGCGCCGAGCGGGGCATTGGCCGGCAGGGTGACGTTGATCTGGTAGAGACCGACAGCGGTGGGGGTTAATCCGGCAAACGCCGCATTGGTGAAGACGCTGTTGCCGAGGAAGCCGCCGCCAAGAGAAGTGACGACGTTGGGAATGGACTCAAGCGTTGTCCCGCTGGCGGCCTGGCCTTCGACGGCGGCCGGTGTGGTCTGGCCGAAGCCAACACCGTAGATGACCAGGGTGTCGCCCGGTTTCGCCGGGTGAGTTGCGAAGCCGGGAACATTGGTGCCTGAGGGCAGGGTCAGGCTGCCGTCAGAGGAATTCACAATGATGCCGTAGCCGCCCGGCAGAAAGGCCGTGAAATAGAGCAGCCGGGGCGCTGTGGCAACGATGCTGAGCGGGCGGAGGTTGCCCTGTGTGCCATTTGACACCACCTGCACACTTGCGGTCTGGCCGGCAGTGAGCGAATAGGGGACCTGAAAATTGATCTGTCCCGGCGACACGAAGTAAAGCGGAGCGGGAACACCGTTGACGAGCACCTGCGTGCCCGCGAGCGTAGTTGCAAGGGGCGTTGTCGCGTTGGTGGCGGCTGAGCCGACGGGACCAAGCTGAGTTCCGAAGATGGCCACGATGTCTCCGGCGGAAACAGGTTCCTGCGCGAAAGTCGCGATGTTTACGAGGCCACCGAACGAGCTGACGGGCGCTCCGGCCGGTGCGACAACGAGTTCCACCGGGACTGAGACCTGGGAAGAATTCGAAGCGTTCGAGGCGAGGGTGACGGATCCGTTATATATGCCGGCAGCAAGACCGGCGGGATTTGCGGCGATCAGAATTGTATCGGGGGCGCTAACGGTTGCCGTGAGGAAATTGCTGGTGGAAGTGGCGCTGGTGACCGTGAGAGTGCCCTGGCCAAGATTGTTGAAGGTGCTGAACGCATATTGCGTCGCGCCGCCTGTGTAACTTGTCAGGCGAACCGGAGCGATTGCCGTGGTATCGATGACGGGGGAGTTCGTGACGTTGAGGGTGACGTTGATGGTTTTGTTCTCAGAGGCGATGGATGAGCCAGTGAGGACGATGGAGCCGGAGTAGCTGCCCGGCGCCTGGCCAGGCCTCGCGGAGACCTGAACCAGGTAGGGAGTCGGATAGGTGACGATCAGGCCGCCTCCATTCAGGAATTGCAGCCAGTTTCCGCCGGATTGAGTGGTGACGGCGGCCTGGATGCCGGTGCCTTTGGTGTAGATAGGGAACATGGCGTTTGCATTGGGGGAACCGAACGGGGCCACGTAGGCGTTGATGGTGCCGGGCACTCCGTTGGTATTGATGGTGACGGAAATGTCCTGCGGCGAGTCAATCGCGTTCGGGTCACTCACGGTGACGTATTCGGTGAAGGTCCCGGCCGGCACGGATGAGGTGTTGAGGCTGATTGAAATCGGGTAGCAACTGCCGCCCGGTTGCGAGCAAGCGGTTTTCGCGCCGACAGCCGCGCTCAGCCAGGAAGCGGAGGTTGTGGCGGTCAGATTGAGAGTGCCGTCGCCGGTGTTGAACGCCTGAACGGTCTGGACGGGTCCGTTGGAGCCTGTAGAAAGGTATACGGTTTGAATGGCATTGGCGCTGAGGTTCAGACGGGGTGCGGCGCTCAGCGTTGAGCAAATAGTCAGGAATAATACTGCAACAGATTTCATGCCTAATCTCCTTCTATGGTGAGTCTTTCGGCCACACGCCCGTCCTGAATCACCCGGCACTCACGGACCGGAGTTTGTTCAGATTCAACGAGGCGCAATCGCGCCGGATCTTATGATCGCTGTTAGAAGCAAGTGAGAGGCCGGAACCTAATTGGCAAAGCCGAGGCGGCGCAGGGTGGCTCCGGGTTCTTTCTCTTCGAACTGTAACAGCATGGCCTTTTCGTAACCGTTCTCGATGGCGACGCCGGCCGGCGGAACGTCGAACGGGAAAGTCTTCTTCAGCAGATCGAGGTCGCGCGCAACAGGGCCTTTGCCGGTTAAGCCGGCCTTTCCCATGAACCAGTCGGCAAAACGGGGATTTTCGGTGGCGACTCCGATAAACCGTGTGGAGCCCCAGTTGAGCGCGGCGAGACGGCGGCCGGCTTCGAGACAGTGAAGGCATTGGGGATTGAAAAAATAGATGAAGGTCTTGCCTTCGCGCAATGAGATGGGGTGACCGTCTTCGGCTGAGATGGTGTCCGGAGCTTTCGTGCCCTGGTGGCGGGAAGAGCTGACGGCGAACGAAATGCCGGCGAACACAACAATTGTGGCCAGCAGAGCCGCTGCGCGAACCATGCCTTTCGAGCGGGTTCCGAGGGCGCCGGCGGCGATTGCAAGCAGCATCATGAGCAGGTCGCCCACGAAGAAGCCGGGTCCAACCGCTCTTTTCAGCCATGGGAAGCAGGAACATTCGGCGCCGCGAAGCTCGTTGTAATGGATGCCGATGAAGACCATGAACGCGATGAGGAGCAGGGTTCCGAGCATGGCGGCCCAGCGGCGGAAGCGGGGTATCAGGAACATACATCCGGCAAAGGTTTCGGCGATACCGAGGCTCAGAGCGGCAGCGAGACTGAGGGACTCCGGGACTTTTGCCTGAGCGAGACGGGCCGCGGCCCCGGTGGGATCGGTCAATTTCCAGAGGCCGGCGACAAGGAAAACGGCGGAGATGAGGATGGCTGCGAGCAAGCTGAGCGCGGGGCGCAGTCGGCGGGACATAGAGATTAGTGTACGGTTCAGGGCGGCACCGATTCGTTACACTGGAGGGCATTACCCGATTTGGAACCGATCATAAAGAGCAACGGCTGTCTTTCCGTAGTGATTCCGGCCTATAACGAAGAGCGGACTCTGGCGCGCGTGGTGGCGGAAGTTCTGAAGCTGCCAGTCGTGCTTGAAGTGATTGTGGTGGACGACGGATCTACCGATTCGACGCCCGCGATCTGCGAACAACTGAAGAGGAATTCGCGGGTGAGAGTCCTGGTGCAGCCCCGGAATGCGGGCAAAGGCGAGGCGATTAAGGCGGGGTTCGCGGCGAGCAAAGGCGAGATCGTGATCGTGCAGGACGCGGATCTGGAATACGATCCGACCGAGATTCCCGATGTGATTCAGCCAATTCTGGAAGGGCGTGCAGAGGCTGTGTACGGGTCGCGTTTTCTGGTTCGGAAAGCGGCGAGAGTCCTGTATTTTTACCACTACATTGCGAATAAATTCCTGACCTTGTTTTCCAATATTCTGACGAACGTCAATTTCACCGATGTGGAAACCGGCTACAAGGCGTTTCGCGGCGAGATCATCCGGAACATGATCCTGACATCGAAGGGATTCGGGATCGAGATCGAGATGACGGCGAAGCTGTCGAAGCTGAAATGCGCAATTTATGAAGTGCCGATCAGTTACTACGGCCGCACGTATGAAGAGGGCAAGAAGGTTCAGTTTTCAGATGGCGTGGCGGCGCTCTGGTACATCGTTAAATTCAATTTGTTCTGCAATCTGAAGGCTTCGTTCGGAGTTGTTCCTGGACGTCTGCGACCGATGAATGTGGACCCGCTTCCGGCGGGAGCTCCTGAAGAGCGCTGACTTGCGGGTGCTGTATGTGGCGCCGAGGGAATGTTGGCCGGCAACCTCGGGAGCGCGGGTTCGGGATTACAACCTTGCGAGCCAACTGGCGCGGCGCTCGGAGTTGACCTGCCTTGCGTTTTCGACGGACCCGGCTCAGAAAGACGTGTTGAGATCGAATGTGGGCGCGGATTCGGAGATCCGGCAGATTCTTGTTCCGAGGCCGAAGGGTTATTCGCCGGGCACGGTCCTGAAGGGTCTTGCGGGACCGATTCCGGTTACTGTTTTGAACTACACGACGCGCTTCGATGGCGAGCGAACTCGAGCGGACTCTTGAATCGCAGGCGTGGGATTTCGTGCAGATTGAGGGAATTCACTTTTACTCGTATATTCCGGCGATTCGGAAGGCGAAGGGCAAGCCGCGCATCATGTGCGACTGGCATAATGTCGAGTCCGAACTGATGGAGCGGTTCAGCGCGCATGCTTCGACGCCGCTGCTGAAACGGCTGTACGGCAGGCGCACGACATCGCTGATCCGGAGTCTTGAAACGCGCTTGCTGGCGGAGTGCGATGCTCATACGGTTTGCAGCGAACGTGAGCGCCGGCTGCTTCTGGAACGCGATCCCGCAGCTAAGATTGCGGCCATTCCGAACGGGGTGGATACAGCGTTCTTCAGCAGGCGAAATACGGCTGAGGCAGGGCGGGATATCGTATTTGTCGGTTCGATGGATTATCACGCGAACATCGACGCCGCGTTGTACTTTGCGCGTGAGATCTGGCCTGCGTTGCGCGGCGATATGCCGGAGCGGCGATTCGTGATTGTGGGGGCGCGCCCGACGGCGGAAGTTTTGGCGCTGGCCAGCGACCCAGGTGTCGAAGTCACCGGGACGGTGCCCGATATCCGGCCTTACTATGAGTCCGCCGCGGCAGTGGTGGTTCCGGTTCGTGTTGGAAGCGGCACCCGGTTGAAAGTGCTTGAGGCCATGGCGGCGGGCGCTCCGATCGTGTCGACGACGTTGGGCGCGGAGGGTATCGAATATACGGACGGCAGGGATTTGCTGATCGCCGATTCCGCGCCGGATTTCACCAGGCGCCTTCGTGAATTGCTGGGGAACGGTGAACTGCTCAGGAGTATAGCCGGCGGAGGCAGGGAACTGGTGGAACGGAAATACGACTGGAACATTATCGGTTCGAAGCTGTTCGATTTCTATGCTGAGTCTGCTGGCAATCATTGAGGCGACGTCGGTAACGGGTCCGGCCAAGAACCTGCTGGATTTTTGCCGCACGGCGAGCGCGCTTGAACTGCCTGTCAAGGTTCACGTCGTGACATTTGACCGGGGGCGCGCGGGGGACGAATTCCCGGAAGCCGTTCGTGCCGCGGGCGTGGGTATGACCGCGATCCCGGAGCGCGGCAGGTTCGATCGCAGTGTGCTGCCGAAGCTGAAAGCTCTGGTTCGTGAATTGAGGCCGGCGATTCTGCAAACCCACGCTGTGAAATCGCACTTCCTGATGGCGAACTCCGGGCTGTGGCGTGAGACTCCGTGGATTGCTTTTCATCACGGCTATACAACCACGGATTTCAAGGTTCGTCTCTATAATCAGCTTGACCGCTGGTCGCTGCGGAAGCCTGCGCATCTTGTAACGGTGAGCGAGGCTTTTGCCCGGCAGCTTACGGAGACGGGCGTGGACCGCACTCGGATTTCAATTTTGCAGAACGCGGTCAGCCCGGAATGGGTGGCGCGGGTCAGAAAGGCCGATCGGGACGCGGTGCGGCGCGGGCTTGGAATCGCTGCCGAAGCGCCGGTGATTGTTGCGATCGGACGCATGTCGCTTGAAAAAGCGCACAGCGATCTGATTCTGGCGTTCCACATTTTGCGGCAGAGTCATCTGGGGGCGCGGCTGGTGCTGGTGGGTGAGGGTCCGGAGCGGGCGGCACTTGAGGCGATGGCCGGCGAAGGCGTGATCTTCACGGGACAAACACGCGATGTGACTCCGTATTACGCGATTGCGGATGTTATGGTGCTGCCGTCGCTCACGGAAGGATCGCCGAACGTGCTGCTGGAAGCTATGGCTTGCGGAGTTCCTTCTGTGGCGACGCGGGTTGGCGGCGTTCCCGAGATCGCGACCGACGGGGTAAACGCGCTGCTGGTGCCGGCGCGGGAGCCTCAGAAGTTATCGGCGGCTGTTGCGCGGTTGTTGTCCGACGAGGGGCTCGCGGCGCGGATCCGTCAGGGCGGCCTTGAAAGAATTGCTGAGCGGCACTCGGTGGAAGCCCGGGCGCGCACGCTGATGGATATATACGGCCGGGTTGCCGGTTAGTTTTCGGTTGGAACCTGCTGGGCGCTATCGACAACGAGGACATCGACGGGCCCTTTGCGCGATTCGAGGCGAAGGCCCAACTGCTCCTGTACGGCAGTGAAAAGCGACGGTCCTGGCGCGGCGTCATTAGCTGCCACGGTTGGCCTGCCGGATTCAGGTGTCCAGTCGAGCGTGACTTCGAAGAAGCCATCGAGTCCGGTGTTGTCGATGACGATTTCGTGTTCGAAGCGCGAGAGCAGGGAAGCCAGCAACAACATGGACATCTGGCTGCCTCTGACGTGGCCGTTGCCGCCGCTGTTATCGTGAATTCCACCCGCTGCGACGGGGCGCATTTTGAGCCCGGTCTTTGCCTGGGTGAGCGCGAGATATCGGAGCGGCTTTTGTTCGTAATGCACGCGGAGCTTCAGGCGCTCGGCCAGCAGGGCCTGCATCATGGCGAGGACTTCAGGGCGTGGCGTATCGGGTGAGGTTTGCGCGACGACGTCGAACAATACGGTTTTCGATTTGATCCAGTCGGGTCCGGAAATCTGGTCGTCGGATACGAGGCCGTATGCGAATTTCAGGCAGTCCGCCAGGTTGGCGTTCTTCATTTCGACGCGCCCGTTTCGAATGGTTCCGAGGATGATCTGGTACGAATCGGCGCCGGGAGGAGGAGATTGCTTCAGGGTCGCGACATCGAACGTTGCCGCGAGAGTCAAAACCAGAAGCAGGGTTCCCATTCGCTTAGCCTAACTGCCTGTCCTAAGTGCCAGAAGATCCAAAGCCGCCTTCGCCTCGGGCCGAGTCGGAGAACTCACCTTCGACCCATTCGACGGCCTCATAGCGGGCAATCACCATCTGCGCGATGCGTTCGCCGGGCTTGACCTGGAAGAGTTCGTGGCCAAGGTTCTGCAGCATGCACCTTGATCTCGCCGCGATAGCCGGGATCGATGGTAGCGGGGCTGTTGGGCAGCGTAATCCCGTGTTTCAGCGCAAGTCCGCTGCGCGGCCGGATCTGCGCCTCATAACCGGGCGGCAATTCGATAGCGATGCCGGTGGGCACCAGCTTTCTCTCGCCGGGAGCTAACGAGACGGACTCTACGGCGTGAAGGTCCATGCCAGCATCTTCGTTGGGCCCGTGCGCGTAGACGGGAATCGTGGCATCGTCGCGGAGCTTCCTGATTTTGAGCTTCAAAGCGCTATGATAGCCGTTTGGCCAAACGAGTTATTACCATCTCCCCGATGCCGCCGGAAAAGAGCGCCTATGCGCTGGCACGGTACAGCCGTTCGGCGGATTCCATCCGGCAATCGATCGATTGGGTACGCACGCATAACTCTCAGCAGTTCCTCGAAAGCTACTACTTCCAGTACGGTCACCAGTCCATCGCAGATCTGGGACACACGGTGCTCTGCTTTGAGGGCATCAGTGAACTGGCGGCGAGCGAGATTGAAGACGAGGTGCTGTGGGACGGGCAGGCGAAGTCTTCGCGTTATCAGGACTTCTCGACGGGCGGCTTTATCGTGCCGCCGGAGCTTGACGGCGAGCAGGCGGCTAACTATCGGGCGGCGGGAGACGGCGCTGCTCGCGGCCTATAAAGATATCCACGGGCGCATGGACGCTTATCTGCGGGAGAAACTGCCGTGTCCGGAGGCGATGAAGCCTGACGCGTACGGACGCAACATCGCGGCGCGTGCGTTCGATGTCGCGCGTTACCTGTTGTTCTGGGGTGTGCCTACGAACGTTGGGCAGGTCACGAGTATCCGTACGCTCGAAAAGCAGATCCGGCGGCTGCGGGTGTCTGAGTTCGGAGAAGTACGGGAACTTGGACTCGAGATCGCGGAGGCATGCGCTGCGCGGCCGGAATGCGTCTGGGATGAAAGCAACTGCGAGCCGCTGGCGCCCACTCTGGCGCGTCATGCCGAGCCTGACGAATATACGCTGCGCTCGCGCAACGATCTGGAATTGTGGGCGAAGCAGAACCTGAGTATTGCCGGGTCGGAAGAGCGCCGGGTCGATCTGCTTAAGCCCGCGGACACGCTGACGGAGATTGCCGCAACGCTGCTTTATCCGGTTTGCGGGCTCTCATTCAGAGATTTGTATGAAGCGGCTGCGGGGTGGAGCGCGGCGAGGCGTTCGGAAGTGCTGGACGTTGCGGTAAAGTCGCGGGGACAGCGCGACGATCTGCTGCGCGGGTTTCGCGGAGGGCAGTACTGCTTCGACATGCTGATCGATATCGGCGCGTATCGCGACATGCATCGCCATCGGCGCTGTCATCAGTATCGGCAGGCTTATACCGGGACGCACGGCTACGATGTTCCGGCGGTGTTAACGGCGGCGGGGGCTGAGGCCGCGTATCGAGGTGCAATGGACGCGGCGCTCGGCGCGATGCAGGCGCTGCCCGATCCGGCACGCCAGTATCTGCTGCCGTTTGGAGCGCGTTCGCGCTTCCTGTTCAAGATGGATTTCGCCGAAGCGGAATATATTTCGCGCGTTCGCAGCGGCGTGAAGGGTCACTTCAGCTATCGCGAGATCGCGTGGGAGATGAAGCAGAGGATTGTAGAGATTGAGCCGGAAATGGGGCGGCTGATCGATGCCACGCCGCCATGGATCGAAGATCCTCTGAAGCGTTAACGCGATTCGGATTCGCCGTTGACACGGCTAAACGGCGATTCGGCTTCGAGCACGCCCGCCGCTATATCGAGCTCGCGGTAGAGCGCAAGCGCTTCCTGGAAACAGGGCAATGCGGAATCGAATTAGCCCAGTTCGAGAAGGATGTCGCCCACGTGCCGGACGCTGTGGCCTAAGACCAATGGCTCTCCGGCTGACTTTCGATTTCCGCCGCTTCTGAATTCGATTCGCTTGCCGCCTGAAGGCGTTAAGAGCCTCCGGCAACCGGCCTTCGGGCCGAGCCGCATAACCCTCTTTAATCGCCTGCTCAGCAGCTTCGATCAACCGGACTCGCCTCTGCCGTGAATTGTATCCCGCAGCGAAGCGGTCAGTTTCTCTGCTTCGTCATCAGTCAGTTTTTGGCCGGATTTCGTGACGTAGAAAACGTCGATGGCCTTCTTCGCCTCCGTATCCACCAGCACGACTTCGATGTTTCCTCCGGCCCCCGAGATGATCGACGCCACATCGTAAAGAAGCCCGGGCCGATCCTGCGCAATCAGTTCTATAAGCGTGGCGAGCGGCGCCGAACGGTTGTCGAAGCTGACGCGCGAGGCGGCGAGCGCATGTGCGTCGGGTTTTACGCGCGGGCGACGTTTGAGCAGTTCTTCGACCGAGACTTCGCCTTTGACGGCGCGCGTTACGGTTCTGGAGACTTCCTGGGTCTCACCGGGATTGAGGTCCAGAGTGCGCGCGGGATCGGCAAAGGTGAACGTGTCGATCACGTGTCCGTGCGCGTTCGAAAACGCCTCGGCTTTGAGGATGTTGAAGCCGAAGCTGGAGATCGCGGCCGCCACCGACGCGAACAGAAACGGCCGGTCGAGTGCGACAACGGAGAGCACCCAGGCTGCCGAACGAGACAGCGAAACCGCGAGACCCTTGTCCCGGCCTTCTTTATACAGTCGGACATGTTCCTGAATCTCCTTGCCCGAATGCGTGCGCAGGTAGCGCGGGGGCAGACCTTCGAGAAAACGGCGGGTGTCCGGATCGTCAGACAGGTCGGGCTGCGAGACACGCGCGGTCAGTTCGCGGGTGAGTTCGGCGTAGGTTTCCGAATACAGATTGAAAAGTAACTGCCGTCGCCAGGGCGTCATCGCGCCGGGGTGAACGGCGCTGATATCGCGCATAGGTCAGCAGGGTCAGCAGCTTTAGCCGCTCCACGGTGCCGGTTTTTGCGGCCATGTCGCGGATGGTAGTCGGGTCGGAAAGATCGCGCCCGTTCATGGCAGCTGACATTTCGAGATGCGACGCGATCAGGAACCGAACGGCTTCCCATTCGCGGGCGTCGATGCCGCAGCGGTGAAGGGCTGCGTCGGCGATCCGGCAGGACACGGTCACGTGGCCTTCGTCAGGCGTGCCTTTGCCGACATCGTGGAACAACAGCGCGGCCACGAGCAGGTCAATAATCGTCGGTCTCGACTGCGAGGTCGCCGAACAGGTCGCCCTTTTTGTCGCGAAGATCGAGCACGGTCTGAATCGCCACGAGCGTGTGTTCATCCACGGTGTAGCGATGGTAGAAGTCGCGGATGACCAGCGCTTCCATGTCTTTCAGCTCGGGGAAGACGGCTTCGAGAGCCCCGCAGGTGTGCATGGCGCGAAGAGCCTTCAGGGCGTAGGGCAGGCGCAGGATGTCGCGGAAGACCGGCCAGACGGGCTGATGCGCCTGAACCCACGCTTCGAACGCGCCCAGGTTTCGTTCGATCCGCTCTTCGGCATCGGTTGAGAGCGGAAGGCCATGGCGCGCTACGAATTCGAATGGCCCGCAGGATCAAAGAAGCGGTCGAAAACTGCGAAAGAAGACTTCGCTGTGCACGATCGTGAAATCCGCGTTCGAGAGCCGGCCGGTCCGGTCGCGGAATTGCGAAAACAACGAACTGCGCTTTGCTTCGAAACGATCGAGGCGGCGGTTGGCAAGCCGCGCGATCCCGCGTACGGCGCGGTAGTATTCGCGCATCAGTTCTTCGGGAAGCAGACCGCCCCGCAGCTCCGCAATTTCATCCTGACGCTCGAAGCTGAACTTGTTATCGTCGCGTCCGGCGAGGTAATGCAGGAAGCAGCGGATTTCGAACAGGACTTCGGTGCCTCCGACGGCGTTTCTCATCGGCAGCGCCCAGTTTTGCGAGCCAGCGCAGCACCTGCAGATCGCGCAGTCCGCCCGGGGCATCTTTCACGTTCGGTTCCAGATGATAGATGGTGTCCTGGTAGCGGGCGTGCCGTTCGCGGGTTAGCTGAGCGATGTTGCGGCCCAGATCGGGCCGGGGGTCTTTGATTTGCCGAAAGAGAGCTTCGTTCGCCGGCGAGAAAGCGCCGATCGAGCAGGCTGACGGCGAGTTCGGCGTTGGAGGCATCGATCTGGTTGCACTCGATGGGCGTGTGTACGGACTGGCTGACGCGGAGTCCGCAATCCCACAGATCGCGCAGGCACAGGGACAAGGGCTCTTTGATTGCGGGCTGGGTCTTTTCATCCGGAGTGACGATCAGCAGATCGATATCGGAAAAGGGGAAGAGCTCCCGTCGTCCGTACCCGCCCACCGCGACGACTGCGATCTCCGGCGGCATGGTTTGCCACCGCGTGCGGACAATCTCATCCACCAGCGCAGTGCGCTGCTCAAGCATCGCGGCGGCGTCGCGTGTGCGGAAAAATTCTTCTTTGATGCGGGCTTCGCTCACTTCAGGTGAACGTCCCGTCAGATAGCAGCTCCGCCGCGGTCTCCGTTGCGGATGCGGATGGCTTCGGCGACATCGAAGACGAAGATCTTGCCGTCGCCGATTTTGCCGCTGCGCGCCGCGGTTGCGATCGTCTCCAGCACTTCTTCGAGGCGCTCATCGGAAACGACCAGTTCGAACTTGACCTTCGGCAGCAGGTCGACGTTATATTCCTGGCCCCGATAGACCTCTTTGTGCCCCTTTTGGCGGCCGTGACCGCGCACTTCGCTGATGGTCATGCCGTCGATGCCGATATTCTTGAGGGCTTCTTTGACCTCCTCCAGCTTGAACGGCTGAACTATGGCTTCTACCTTTTTCACTTACGCCTCCAGGAAGTATCCTTCTTCGCCATGCTGACTGAGATCGAGCCCCTGCTCTTCTTCGTCACGATCCGCGCGAGCTCCGAAAACAGCATCGCAGATCTTCAGGATAATGAATGTGCCTGCGGCGGCGAGAACGATCGCGATCAGAACGCCCACGGACTGATTCAGAATCTGCCCTGGATGCCCGTCCATCCATCCAAGGGCGGGCACCTTTCCATTGATCGGAGTGTCATTGACTGCGTTGGTAGCGAAGACTCCGGTCAGGATGGCGCCGAGCGTCCCGCCCGCGCCGTGGACGCCGAAGGCGTCGAGCGTATCGTCGTAGCCGAAGACTTTCTTGACCGCGGTCACCATCCAGAAGCAGAATACGCCCGCGAGCAGTCCGATGAGCAGCGCGGACATGGGGCTCACGAAGCCCGACGCGGGCGTGATGGCCACCAGCCCCGCCACCGCGCCCGAGATGCCGCCGAGCATGCTGGGCTTGCCGGAATGCATCCACTCAGCGGCCATCCAGCCGAGGGCGGCGGTGGCCGCGGCGAAGTGGGTGGCGACGAAGGCTGAGGTCGCGAGACCGGATGCTGCAAGCGCGCTGCCCGCGTTGAACCCGAACCATCCAACCCAAAGCAGGCAGGCGCCGACGACGCTGAGCACCAGGCTGTGCGGGCGCATGGCTTCGTTCGGATAGCCGATACGCTTGCCGAGATAGAGCGCGCACACCAGCGCCGAGACTCCGGAAGTGATGTGCACGACGGTACCGCCCGCGAAATCGAGCGTGGGAATCGAGCCGCCCAGATAGGCGTTCAGCAGGCCCCCTTTGCCCCAAACCATATGCGCCATCGGGAAGTAAACGACGAACGCCCACAGGGTGGTGAACAGCAGCATCGCGCTGAAGCGGATGCGTTCGGCGAAAGCGCCGGAGATCAGGGCCGGAGTGATGATGGCGAACATCAACTGGTAAATCATGAACGTCCCCTGCGGGATGGTGGCCGCGTAGTCGGGATTGGGATCTTTGCCGACGCCGTTCAGGAAGAGGAATTTGAGCCCGCCGATGAACGGGTTGCCTTCGGCTGAAGACGAGGCTGTAACCGGCGACAGCCCAGAGCACGGTAATGGTAGCCATCATGATGAAGCTGTGCATCATGGTGCTCAAGACGTTCTTGCGGCGCACCAGTCCGCCGTAGAAAAGCGCGAGGCCGGGGCCGGTCATCATCAGGACCAGAGCGGCGCTGACCAGCATCCAGGCGTTGTCGCCGGCGGACTGCGCGTTTCGTGCGGCTGTTTCAAGCGCGTTCAGGCGCGAAGAGATATCGGGTACTGCCTGCTGAAGCAGGGCAAACGGGATCGTCATGGATTGTTCTCGGCGTGGAGAGAATCGTCCATTCTAATTCAGAGGGCTGCTAAGCTTCGGGGAATGCGCGTTGCGCTGAGAGCGTTCCGTCATCAACCGGCTTCGTACGTGTTCGCCATCGCGGTTCTGGCGGTGGGATGCGGAATGGGCACGGCGGTGTTCTCGCTGGTACACGCGGTACTGCTGCGGCCGCTGCCGTTCCGGGACCAGAATGCCCTGCGTGTGATCTGGAAGACCAATCCCCGCGCCGGTGTGCCGCTGGTGGAACTTGCGTATCCGGAGCTCGGAGACCTGCGGCAGAACGTGAAGGCATTCGAATCCGTGGCCGTTTTACCGACCACTCTCTACGGTTACGGCAGGGTGCTGCAAACCGGGTCGGCGGAACCGGTGCAGATTGAGAGCGCGCCTGTGTCGCATGAGTTCTTCGGAACGTTGGGTGTGGCTCCTGCGTTTGGCCGCGATTTCGCGGCGTCCGATGAGCGCGTGGGCGCCGCGCCTGTGGTGATTCTGAGCGACAGCGTCTGGCGGGAGCGATTCAATGCGGATGCGGGCGTGATTGGGAAGCAGATACGTCTGAGCGGAACCGGGTTCACGATCATTGGCGTGATGGGGCGCGATGTCGAATTTCCACACGGTGCCGGTTTGTGGGTGCCGCTGGGCGTTACGGATAGGCGTGAGCGCAGGGGAGCGACTTATCTGCAGGCGATTGCGCGCGTGCGTCCGGGCTTCAGCGATGCGCAGGTGAACGCGGCACTCAACACGCTTTTCACGCGGTTAAGCGCGGAGTACCCGCAGTTCTATTCGGCCGGCCAACGGGCGGTATCGACACCACTGCCGGAGTATCTGACGGGTTCGGCACGGCCTCAGTTGCTGATGGCGTTTGCGGCGTCGCTGCTGCTGCTTGCGGCGGCGTGTATCACGGCGGCGAACCTGTTTCTTTCGAGGACACTGAGACGAAGCCGCGAGATCGCGACACGTATTGCGCTGGGGGCGAGTTCACGTCAGTTGGCAGGGCAGTTCGTTTGGGAAGGTGCGCTGGCCGCATTGTTCGCGACCATGGGCGGCGTGGCGATTGCGTCGCTTTTGATTCGGCTGCTTGTGCGTCTCGCGCCGTCTGACATCCCCGGAATCACGCTGGCCGGGATACACGCGCCGGTGATGCTGTTTGCGGCGGGAGCGGCGGCTGTAACGGCCGTTGCGTGTTCTGCCGCGCCGATGTTGCGGGGACGCTTGCGCGCTTCGCAGAACGCCTTCACGCTGGTCGAGACCGCTGCGACGGTGGTGTTGCTGACTGTCTCGCTGCTGGCCGTGGTGAAGGTTCGGGCGATGTTGCGCGCAGACACCGGGTTCTCAAACCGGGACGCGGTTACGGCGAACCTTCCGCTGCGTGGCGTCGATGCGAAGAGCCGCGCCGGTTTTTATGAGACGTTGCTGGAGCGGTTGCGCGCGAATCCCGGCGTGACGAGCGCGGCGGCGGTGCTGCTGCGGCCGCTTGAAGGGACCATTGGATGGGAAATGCATTATCAGCCGGAGTACGCAGCCACAACGGCCGAAATGGATCAGCCTGCAACGGAGTTTGAGGTGGTGACTCCCGGGTATTTCGAGACCGTCGGGACACCGCTGCTTGAGGGGAGGGACTTCACGGCTGACGATCGGGAGAATACGGAAAAGGCGGTTATTGTGAGCCGGTCGCTGGCGGCTCGGTTCAGGCGGGCAGGGCACAGTCCGATCGGGCTGCGCATCCGGTTAGGAGGAAATGACTCGCCGTGGCTCAAGGTGGTTGGGGTAGTGGCTGACGCGAGGTATCGGAGTGTGATGACGGCGGTGGATACCGTCTATACGGACTTTCGGCAGACAGGAATTCCGGTGAATTACGTGGCGATTCGGGGCAGAGCATCGGAGCAGGAACTTACCGCGCTGATGAGGCGCGAACTGGCGCGCATGGACCCGAGCCAGGCGCTTGCCAACGTGGCGTCAGTGGGGCAGTTGATCGATGCCAACACAGCGCGGGCGCGATTTAACATGACACTGCTGACGACATTCGGGATGGCGGCATTGCTGCTTGCCGCCGCGGGAATTTACAGTGTGGTGACGGAGGCTGTGGCGGCGAGGCGCAGAGATATCGCGATCCGGAGTGCGCTGGGCGCGCCGCGGCCAACATTGGTGCGGTGGATTGTCCAGTCTCCGGTCTTGTGCGTGCTGGCGGGTGAAGCTGTTGGGAGCGCGGCGGTGTATGCGGTGCATCCCGCGAGCCCGGTATTGCTTGCAGGCGTCCTCGTATTCCTGCTGGTTGTGTCGTTGGTGGCCGCAGCTCTGCCCGCGTGGAAGGCGACCGGCCAGGCTCCGTATCCGGTGCTCCAGTGTGGTGGCTGATGCTGGCGGCGATGGCCGTCACGATCCAGGATTCAGGAACGACCGCCGATCTCCGGGGCATCCATGCGCTGGGCGGAGGCGTGGCGTGGGCCAGCGGCACGCATGGCACGGTACTGCGCACGGTGGACGACGGGCGTACGTGGACGAAGTGTACGGTTCCCGCGGGTGCGGAGGCTCTCGACTTCCGTGGCATTCAGGCTTTCGACAGGAACACAGCCATCGCGATGTCGTCAGGCAAGGGCGATCTGTCGCGGCTCTACAAGACTACCGATGGCTGCGCGACGTGGCGCCTGGTGCTGACGAATCCGGACCCGGAGGGCTTCTGGGACGCGATTCAGGCGGGCTTCGTGGTGGGGGATCCCGTCGGTGGGGAGTTCCCGCTTTTTGTCACGACAGACAGGGGAGACACGTGGCGTCGGCTCGATAGGGGGATTGCGGCCGAGAGCGGGCAGCAATCGTTGTTCGCGGCGAGCAATTCGTGTTTGCTGGTGGATCGCCGCAACGGCGAGCGCTATCTCGTGACGGGCGGCGGGGTAAGTTCGCTTTTGAATTCCGGCTCGCGGCAGGATGCCCACATGGCTGTCGGGCAGGCCGCGGGAGGCTTTTCGCTGGCGTCACGGATGGACGGTCGGAAGCTGGTGATCGTAGCCGTGGGCGGGGACTACAAGAAGCCCGACGATCGGTCGGGCACAGTGGCTACCTGGCGCGACGGGCGATATCGGGCAAGCAGGACTTTGCCGCTTGGATACCGGAGTGCCGTGGCCTGGGACGCGGCGGGGAAGAGGTGGATCGCGGTGGGTCCGAACGGCGTGGATGTATCGACAGACGACGGGATCAATTGGCGCGCGCTGCCTGAGGCGGGCGCGAACTGGAACGCGGTGTCGCTGCCGTTCCTGGTGGGGCCGCACGGCCGCATCGGCAGGGAGTAGCGTAGAAGGCTATGGGTAAGGCGGGCAAGTCGAGGCGGCATTTTTTAGGCGGACTTTCGACGGGAGTTCTGGCGGGTACGGCGGGTTGTAAGAAGGCGGACGAGGTGTCCCCCGCGACGCTGGCTGAGGCCGGGAAACTAGTGAAATTCGGGATGAGCCCCGAAGAGCGTGAGGAAGCGGCTCATAGCTGGGGCAGCACAATGGCTCCGCTGTATGAAAGGCGCACGGGGCCGCGCAGGTATTCGCCGCCTGCTTCGTTGGCGCCTGCGTCACTGGCTCCGCCGAAGCTTGTGAGCGGGCCCGATCGGTTCGTTCGCAGCGAGGATGCCGAACTGCCCCTGCCGGCTGCGGATGCCGAGATCGCCTTCGCTCCGGTGGCGCGGTTATCGCGGTGGATCGAAGCCGGGAAGCTGACTTCGGAGCGGCTGACGGGCATCTACCTCGCACGGCTGCAGCGGTTCGATCCGAAGCTGCGGTGCGTGATAACGCTCACCCGGGATCTTGCGCTCGCGCAGGCGAAACAGGCGGACCAGGAGATTGCGGCGGGCCGATATCGTGGTCCGCTGCATGGCATTCCGTGGGGCGCGAAGGACCTGGTGGATACCGCCGGTATCGCGACCACATATGGCGCCGAACCCTATCGCAATCGGGTGCCGGCGGCGGACGCGACTGTCGTGAAGCGGCTCGCGGACGCGGGCGCGGTGCTGGTGGCGAAGCTGAGCATGGGCGCGCTGGCGCTGAACGATATCTGGTTCGGCGGCCAGACCATGAACCCCTGGCTGCTAGAGGAAGGCGCTTCGGGATCGAGCGCGGGACCGGGCGCCGCGACAGCCGCGGGGCTGGTCGGATTTTCAATCGGCAGCGAGACGGAGGGCAGTATTGTAAGTCCGTCGATGCGATGCGGGATCACGGGGCTGAGGCCCACTTACGGGCGCGTGCCCCGTACCGGGGCGATGACGCTCTGCTGGTCGCTCGACAAACTGGGGCCGATGGCGCGCAGCGTGGAAGACACGATGCTGGTATTGCAGGCGATCTCCGGGCCGGATTCGGGCGATGTTGCGAGCGTGCAGTCCACGCTCGACTTCGATGCGGCAGCGGGTGTTGAGGGGCTGAGGCTGGGTTATATCGGCAAGTGGATGCGGGAGAGCCCCGCGACCGATGTGGACCGGCAGGCGCTTGAGACCGCCAAAGGTCTGGGCATGCTGGCGAAGGAGGTCACGCTGCCCGATTGGCCTTACAATTCGCTCAACCTGATTCTGTTCGCGGAAGCAGCGGCGGCGTTCGAGGACCTGACGCTCGCGGGCGGCCTGAAAGATATGAAGGTGCAGGTGCCGGATGCGTGGCCGAACCAGTTCCGTCAGGCGCGGTTTTTAAGCGCAGTCGATTACGTGCAGGCGGACCGGCTTCGGCGAGCGGTTGGGCAGGAGATGGCGCGCGTGTTCAGCGAGGTGGACGTGCTGCTGGTTCCATCCATGCGCGATGAGATGCTGACCATTGGCAATTTCACGGGGTATCCTTCACTCACCTTGCGGGCTGGATTCGTGAATGTGACGGAGGCGCGCAGCGACTGGGCTCCGGATCCGGCTCATCCTCTGCCGAAGTTTTCGCCGGCGCGCCGGGTGCCGTATGGGGTAACACTGGTGGGACGGCAGTTTGACGAAGGCACGCTCGGGCGTGTTGGTATGGCTCTGGAGCGGGCTTTCAACGTCAGCGCGGAGCGGCCGCCCGCTTTCCAGAGCTGATCATTTTAAGGCTGTTGTGTAAGCACGACATGAACCCCTCTGGCACATGAACGTCCGGCTCTCGATACTTGAGATGGATGCGAGCTGGCCTACAGGATGTCTGGAACCCAGCGGTGAGGCAGCAATTCTTCAATCTCTTTGACGGGGTGTTCCGCAATGCGCCCAAGCACATTGCGGAACCAGGCAAACGGATCGATCTTCGCCAGTTCGCAGGAAGTAACGAAGCTGCGCAACACCGCCGCTGTCCTGCCGCCGTTGTCGCTGCCGAAGAAAATCCAGTTGTTACGACCCACTGCGAAGCTTCGCAAAGATCGCTCTGTCCCGTTGTTGTCGATCAGCAGATCGCCGTCGGAACAGTAGCGCGTCAGCGCCGTCCAGTTCTTCAGCGTGTAGGCAATTGCCTGTCCTGCCTCGCTCTTCGGCAGCACCTGTTCCCGAATCGTAAGCAGGTACTCATGGAGTTGGTTCAGCATCGGGCGCGCCTCGCGTTCCCGCAACAGCCGCAGTTGTTCCCCGCGCCACCCGTTCCGGCGGCCAGCCTGCTCCACTTCGTAGAGGCGGGCAATCATGGCCAGTACTCCGCCCATGCGTGCCGAGTCGTTCTCCAGCGCGTTATGGAAATGGCGGCGGGCATGAGCCCAACAGCCCACCTCAACCATCCCGCGCTTCGGGTCGGTGAAGAAGCTGTCGTACACCGCATAAGCATCCGCCTGCAGATGTCCGCGAAAGTCCTTCAGGAACTTCTCCGGGCCGGCTCTTTCCCGTGTCGGCGTGTAGTCGTAAACCACCGCCGGATGATCCCGGTCCCCCACATAAGGCCAGATGCGGCCTTTACGTGTTTGCGGCAGTTTCCGGTCCAGCACCTTCACTGGCGTATCGTCGGTCCCTACCACCTTCGACGCCAATACAAACTCCTTCAGCTTTCGATACAGCGGATCGAGCAGATCGGCGCATTGCCGCATCCAGCCGCACATCGTGCGGTCGCTCAGTTCCACCCCGAAGCGCCGGAAGATCTTCGCCTGTCGATGCAGCGGAAGGTGATCGGCGAATTTGGCCACGATCACCTGCGTCAGCAGACTCGCGCCCGCCGTGCTCTTTTCAATCGGCTGCGAAGGCTTGCCCGCGGTCTTCACCGTGCATTCACACGAATACTTTTTGCAGACATCTTCGATCACGATCAGCTGCGCCGGGATGTACTCATAGCGCTCGCTGGTCTCTTCGCCGAACTCCCGCAGATTCTGTTGGCAGACCGCGCAATGCTTCTCGGCTTGCTCAAGATCGTGAACGATGCGTTCCCGTTTCAGATGGCCAGGCATGGCGCGGCGTCCGCGAGAGTTCGCCTCAGCATTACGGCCTGTGGCGGCCGGCGGATCGTTGTCGTCGGGATTGCTTTCCGAATCTTTGCCCTTCGAAAGTTCTTCGACGTTCACGCCCTGCGCTTTGAGTTCGGCTTCGAACAGTGCCAGTTGTTCATCGCTGATCTGTTCGCTGCGGCGTCCGCTTCGGGCTGCCAGTAACTGTCGGAGCAGGTTCTCGGTTTTGATCCGGCGGGCCTGTTCAGCATCCAGTTGTGCGATCAGATCGAGCACCATCTGCTGCAGAACATCCGCGCTTTGGGGCAGTTGTTTGCGGTCGATCGGCACTTGAAAACATTATCGTCAAAAATGTTATAAAGCGTTACCGCGTGATGTGCGAAAAGCCAGGGTTTATGCGGCTGCGGCAATGCCCCGCCGATATCGCTTCCGGCGCCTCGCGGCACTCAGATCGATGCCGGAAAGAATGGCGCCCAGTTCAGCGGCGGTAATCTCGCGACGCTTCTCCGCTGTGTCGTCAAACGGCATGGCGTAGGTTCCTTCTTCCAGCCGCTTTGCCCATACCGCAAAACCGTCACGATCCCAGTACAGTATCTTGATCCGGTCCCGCCGTCTGTTGCCGAAGACGAAAAGATGTCCGGCAAACGCGTCCAGTTCCATGGACTGCGTGACCAGGGCGTGGAGTCCGTCGAAGCTCTTGCGCATATCGCAGGCCGAGGCGCAAAGATAGACCCGCACACTGGCCGGCAGATGCATCATGCACGTTCCCGCAGAACGCTCAGCACGATTCGCAGGGTCGCGGCATCGGCGCCGGGTGCAATACGCAGGCGGTCCCCCGAGGCCAGAAAAAGCTCTATCGGTAACTGCTCGGCAGCGACTGACGTCGTCCGGCTGCGACAAGCGCAAACCTCACTGGCTCACTTCCGGCCAGTCTCTTGCGCCAGTTGTAGAAAGTCTGGTCGCTGAAGCCATGCTCACGACAAAAGGCGCTCACGGTCAGCCCGCTCTGCTGCTGTTGCCCGATTAGTTCCGCCCACTTCTTGCCCTTCTTGCTGCCTGCCTCGATAGCTCTCATTGATCTCACTATCGGGGAACTCCAGCTTACGCGCCAGAGGGGTTCATGCCGTGCTTACGCTGTTGTGAGCGGGTGCGGCTTGTTAGAGCCGGTACCATCGTGACCCGACGAGCCGCCGCTGCTATGCACCGCCTGCCCGTTAATCCATTCAATGCGGTACCCGTGTAACGTCTGAACGAAATTCCCCCACACGTCATATGTGACCTTTGCGGTCGCTATGCCCGAGGCCTGGAGTTGCCGACACAAATCCGGGCTGGCGACCACATCGAAGTATTGGGGATCTTCCAAATAGCGCAATATGACCGACGTTGAGCTCTGCTCCGTCGGAACGCACTCCCACTTCATCTCTTTCGTGACATGAACGTGTCGGTCGCAACCGCAGAGAATGACGACCATGAAGAAACATCCCACGCGCTTCAGGGGCACGCTCCCTATTGTGCAGCCGCCCGCTTCCCGGAACCGATCTCTTCGAACGGGATGTTCTGAAGCGCGTAGCGGGGCCAGTCCTTGTAATCGAAATGCCACCATTCTGTTTCGAACACGGTGAAACCCTGCTTCTCCATCGCCGTGCGAAGTACCTGACGGTGAGCACGCTCGGCGGGCGTGCCGCCGGGGTAATCGGGATAAGAGCGCTTCGACATCTCGTCGTAAACACCCGGCATGGGAACCTCTTTGCCGGTTTGAAGATCGTAGAGAGTCAGGTTGACAGCGCAGCCGCGATTGTGCCTTGAGCCCTGGGCCGGGTTCGCAACGAACTTGTGTTTATCGGCAGGCGTGGCATCCCAGAAGATCTTCGTCACGTACCACGGGCGATAGGCATCGAAGATGAGAAGCCCGTAGCCGAGGCTGGTTAGATCGCGATGAGCACGCAGCAGGGCCTCGGCCGCGGGGCGTTGCAGGAAGGCACGCGCGGAGGTGTAGACGGGCGTGCTGAGGAAGTCATCCGAGGTGGCGTAGCGGATGTCGAGTTTAATGCGCGGGTCGAGCTTGGCCACTTCAATGAGGTCTGACGGGCGGAACTCGCCGGCTTCGTGCGGCGGCTTAAGGGCGAGTGCTTCGCGGCGCAGTTCGGGCACGGGCCTCAGCGGTTTGATGCGGAAGATGGCCGGTGTTTGCTGGGCTGCAAGCACGAGCGCGGCGAACGGCGCGATTTTAGTGAGCAGGCGCATCGGGGTTTTCGTTCCCGCCGAGCAGCGGCGCAATTTTCCGGTAGAGAGCGGGATTGTCCCGCAGGCCGTGCTTCGCCCAACCGAGCGGGGTCGCGTGATAGGTGCTGTCTTCGATGTTGAGCGGGGCGCCGCGCGCGAGGAGCATGGCGATGATCTCAGTGCGTCCTGTGAAGGCCGCCCAGTGAATGCCGGCCGCGGGATCGACGCCTTTTTCAAGGAGCCAGGCGACTGCTTCCTGCCGGCCGTATTCGCAGGCCCATGCGATGCCTCTGCTTTTCTGCTCGTTAGTCGCCGTGTCGAAGAGGGCCTGGATGAGGTCAAGGCGCCCGAGTCCGGCGGCAGCTTCGAAGTCGAGTTGAGCCCCGTGAGCGGCCAGGAATTCGGCAGCAGCGCGGCGTCCATTGCGGAGACAACCGGTAACGGTACAGGTGGCTCCCGGAGGGTCGATCACGGCCCCGTGTTCCAGCAGCAGTTCGAGCAGCGGGATCTGAACACCGGCGTTTTCGGGGTGGCAACTGGTCGCGGTGAGGTTCAGCGCCGTAGAATGGCCTCCATACGCATCGGATTCGGCGTTGATATCCGCCCCTGCATTCAGGAGCACAGTTGCGATCTCGAGGATGTTCGGGGGTGTCTTCTGGTGGACGTCTTCAACGCCATTCGCCGAAATGTAGTGGAGCAGCGTCGAGTGATGTTCGCGGGGCGAGCGCATTCGGATCAGATCGGGATGTTGGGTGAGCAGGTTGGAGAGCGTGGCGCTGTCGCCGTTAACGATGGCTTCGACGGCGAGGTCGAAAGGTGAGGGGGCGGTGGTGGTTGGAGTCTCCATAAAACATGGTACGAACAATCCGCACTAAGGTTTCCTCCGAATGGCACTCGCGCCAGAGGCGGTCCTGGAGGCGACAGACTGAATCGCCGTTCTCAGCGCGGCGGCATCGAACTCTTCTTCGATCAGCGCGCTCGAAAAGCGAATATGGCCGTCGTCCGATAGCACATACACCCGGCTCGGCCAGGCCCCGTACGCCTGTTCAGCTGCGTTGTCGAGTCCATCCACGACGGAGGGGAATTTCAGGTGCAGGCTGCGTTGGCACATCAACGCGTAACCATGCTTCTGATCCGCGGTAGAGGCCGCAGCCAACTGAACGTTCTCCCGTTCGTTGATGGTGCTTTGCCATTCACCAGTGGGATGCGCCTCACGAATGTAGACCTGCAGGAATGAGACCCTGCCCCCAAGAGACTGCGCGAGTTCATTCAGCACGGGCGCCGCCTTGCGGAAGTTCGGACATGTATAGCTGCCGAAAACGAGTACAGTCGGCAGGCCTTTCACGGGGGACGTAATGTCCACAGTACCGCCGCCTTCGGAACGTGGGAGACGGATCTTCGGGGCCACTGCGCCTGTCTCGGGGCCCAGCCTGAGTGTTTGCGGACTTCGCGGGCCCGTACTTCGCCGCGAGAGTCTGCTCCTGCGTGGCTTCGGCCCGCTGTCCGGCCCTCGCGTAAATCTCGGCAAGGCGTGCGTGCGCTTCTCCGGTCTGCGGCCACTGGCGCACAACGTTTTCAAACTCAGCGCGGGCTTCGGTCTGCTTACCCTGCGCGAGCAGCGTACGGGCGAGCGCCACGTGGGCAGCAGTCGAGTCAGACCGCAGTAAAACCGCGCGCCTGAGGAGCGCTTCAGCATCCGCCTGCTTGCCCCGGCGCTCCAGGATCAGCCCGCTTTCGTAATTCGCTTCGTAGTCGTTCGGATCGGCCGCAAGCTGCGCGCGGAACGCTTCGAGCGCTGCATCGGGGTCACCCGTAATGATCAGGGATTGCCCGTAATAAGACTGAAGATGCGGCAACGCCGGGTTGAGCTGGAGCGCGCGGGCGAACGCCTTCACCGCGGCGGGATAGTCGCCCGAAGTGAACATCGCCATGCCGAGCGCGTAGCGTCCTTCGGGCGAGGACTCGTCGCGGAGGACAGGGTCGAGCAGACGCTGGGCCTCTGCGGTTTTTCCCGTTTTCAGATAGGCCATCCCAAGCAGATACGCGAAGGCTTTGTCATGGCCAGAGGTGGCCAGCAGCGGCTCGAGAATTGCGACGCTCTTTTCGGCTTCGCCGAGTTGCAGCAGACAGTCACTCGCGAGCATCGCGGCTTCACGGTCTGCAGGCTGTGAATCATGGAGCGCGATCAGCAAAGGCGCCGCTTCCCTCAGCCTTCCCGACTTGTACCAGGCCAGCGCGAGATTGCGCTGCAGAACCGGTTTGAACTGTTCAGGCGCTCCGTTTAGGGCCTGCTGATATTCCGGGATCGCCTCGTCATACCTTCCCAAGCGCGCAAGAACGACCCCGAGATTCGAATGCGCGGCAATGTTCGTGCGATCAAGTTCCAGGCTCTTCTTGTAAGTCTCGACAGCGCCGTTAAGATCCCCTCTCTGCTGCAGATCGAGCGCCGATTTGTAGAGCGTTGAGGCGTCCTGCGCGCAGAGTGTGCCCGCGACGAGCGCGAACATAGCGAGGCTCGGGCGGATCGTTCGCATCAGCCTTCCTTAACCGTTATATACCTGTCGAGAGGCGGGTTTTCGATTCTCTGAACCTTACCGCTCGGCTGCGGCCAGGTGATCTCAAGCCAGTCGAGCTTTGCGGTCTGGCCGATCCCAAGTACTTCGCGCGGATCGTGCGACGAGAGGTAGCTTCCACCGGAGTTCTTCAGGCGTGAGCGAACTACTCCGCCCGCGGACCAGCGGATTTTGGCCCCGATCGCATCTCGGTTGCAGCGCATCCCTTCGAGCTTCACGCCGAGCCAATGATTGCCGGCGCCGCTCCGGTTCTTCAGCAGGATGGGCGGACCGCCGTTGGTTGCGACGAGGATGTCGATCAGTCCATCGTTGTTGAAGTCGCCCGCAGCCAGCCCGCGCGCAGGGTACGATTTCGTGAATGCCGGACCGCCTTCCGCGCTGACGTCCCTTAGCTTTCCGTTCTCCTGATGGAACAAAAGAATGGGCTCTGCATACTTCACCTGGGCCGAATAGTTCTCAATCATGTCATCGGGGTGTCCGTTGGCGAGGATCAGGTCCACCGCGCCGTCGTTGTCGAAATCGAAGAACTTAAGTCCCCAGCCGCTGAGAAGCCGGGTCGATTGCGCGACGTTATTGACATGTGACACATCGCGAAAGGTCTCGTTCTTGTTGTTCCGATAGAGAGAGAACATCTCCTGATCGACGTTCGCCACAAACAGGTCCTGGTATCCCGAATTGAAGACATCGCAGGCGTCAACGCCCATGCCGGAACGGGCACGGCCGCCTTCGCTGTAGCCAACCTCAGCTGCGAGCGCCATCTCTTCGAAATGCCACTTGCCCGCCTTATCGGGTCCCCGGTTTACGAACAGGAAATTCTGAACCGTATCGTTAGCGACGAACAGGTCCATTCGTCCGTCGTTGTTAATGTCCGTTGCGACGACCCCGAGCGCTTTACCCATCGACGTCGCGATGTCAGTTCCTTTCTGGACCTGAGTGAAGGTGCCATCACCGTTGTTGTGGTAGAGATAGCTTGCGGTGCCGCGAAAGACACGCGGAATGCAGTAATAATGCCTGCCAAGCTTGTTATCTCCGCACGATAAGTGTTCCGTGCTCCCATAATCCACAAAGCTGCAGAGGAATAAGTCGAGGCGGCCGTCGTTATCGTAGTCGAACCAGACCGCACTGGTGGTCCAGCCCGGGGTTTCAACGCCGGCCTGTTTACTTACATCGGTAAAGGTGCCGTCGTGGTTGTTCTTATAAAGAATGCAGCGGCCATACGACGTGACAAGCATGTCCGGCCAGCCGTCGTTGTCGAAATCACCGACAGCAACACCCATGCCGAATGTTCCACCGGTCACTCCAGCCTTGTCGGTCACGTCTGTAAAGGTGCCGTCCCGGTTGTTTTTATAAAGTGCGTTCTTTACTGTCTTAGAAGGCTTGTAAAAGTCCGAAGGGCCGCTGTTGACCAGATAGATATCCATCCAGCCATCGTTGTCGTAGTCAATAAAAGCGCAGCCGGGGCCGAGCGTTTCGGGCAGGAACCGGTCGGGCGACATAGCGTTGTCGTGCTTCCACGAAATTCCGCTGACAGAGGCAGGCACTTCTTCGAACAGTGGGGCCGCTCCTCCAACAGCCGCTCGTGCGGGTGCGATTGCCACCGCTGCGACAGCGCCGAGCAGTTCGCGCCTGGTAAAACCGCCGGCTTTCATCAATTCGGTCCTTTGCGCACGCCAGGTTGTCGCTCCTGAATGGCCGCGTTCAGCTTTTGCAGGATGACCCGCTCCCGATCGCCATCCTCTTTCCGTTTCAGACGGTAATACACGGTTGCAAGTGTAACGTGGGCCTCCGTAAAGGACGGGGCTTCTTTAACCATGGCTTCAAGTGCCGCCCGCGCTTCTTCGACCTTGCCCTGAAGGAAGTCGATCGATGCCAGTTGGTACCGAACTCCTATATCGGCGGGGCGGACCTGTAGTGCGCGCCTAAGATACTTAACCGACTCTTCATAGTTCTCGTCCATTTTGGCCAGCACGCCGAGTTGCAGATTGGCGTTAAAGTCGTTTGGATTGGAGGCCAGTTCATCGTGGAAGGCTTTAACGGCACCCTTTTGATCGCCGGTTCTTAACAGGGCAATCCCGTAGTAAGAGTAAACATCGGGCAGAGCGGGGTTGAGCGCAACGGCCCGTGTAAGGTCTTCGAGTGCGCCCGAGAAATCACTGATGTTCATTTTGGTTGTTCCCATCAGCAGCCGGGCCTCAGCCGAGTCTCCGTTTCGGAGGATCTTATCGATAAGCGCCTGCCCGCGGGCAACCTGCTCGTCGCGGACGAGCGCAGTACCGAGCGCGTATTCAACGGCCATATTCTCGGGCTTACCTCCTGAATAGGGGGTCAACAGCGCGATCACGTCTTTGTTGCGTCCCATTGCCAGCCAGCAATCGGCCAACAGCAGAGCGGGCTGCAATTGCCCCGGTTCGGCTTTGTGAACCTTCTCAAAAAGCGGCGCGGCTTTGTCGCTGTCACCGGTCTTATACCACGCAAGAGCCAGGTTTAATTCCACGCCCGCATTGCCGGGTTGTGTCCTGAGCGCATGCTGATAACACGTGATTGCGTCTTCGAAGCGCCCGGAGCGCGCATAAGCCGCGCCCAGGTTCGACAATGCTATGGGAGACTCAGGCCTGACTTTCAGGTATTCCTCATAGCCCCGTATAGCACTGGCTATGTCTCCGGCCTGATGGCTCATGATGGCGCTCCTGAGAATCTTCTCAGAAGCGTCTCCCTGAGAGGCCTGCTGACCTGTTAGTAAGGCCAGGCCTGACACCGCCAGGAGTATCAGCTTTAGAATCAGCTTCATTCCCCGTTAGTTGCCCTGTATGCTGACCTGAGCGCTGGTTTGCGCAGAAGTTTGCCCCTGGCGCGCCGTGGCGCGAATGTCGTACACGCCCGGCGGTATACCACCGGCGGGGATAGTCATAAGGTAAGGTATCTTGCCCTGCGCATCCGCTGCAGGCAGGTCCATGGGAACCTTCGTAAGACTCTTACCGCCCTGCAGGAATTCAATCTCCACGCTCGGCTTAACCTTGCTGCCGGCATCCTCATAAACGATAAAGAACATCCTGAGCATCGAGCCTTCCACCTTCGCGACCGAATTCACCAGAGTAGGAGTGATGCTGCCGCCCTGGAACTGGAACGGCTCGGCGGGGTCCAGGTTCTTCACGCCGGGCGTGTAGGACCGCATCATGACGAGCGAAGAGATTCCGACGCCTGCAGGCTTCGGCTCTACCGTGAACTCCATGCGCTGCACGCCCGTTTTGCCGCTCTCCCGATCGAGTACGGCGCTTTCCAAAGTGTACTTGCCCGGCGGAATTACAGTCTGAAGCTTTTCCACGAAGTTTCCGGCCTTCAATTGTTCCGGCGTCACCTGAAACGACCGGTCGCGGGTCAGCTTTTGTATGACTTCGCCTTTCGCATCTTTGACCAGAGCGCCAATAGAGCAATGGACGTCGAGTGTGGCCTTGCCGACCGTGCTCTTAGGGGCAAGTTCATGAAGCGGAACCTCGATCAGGAGCGACGCCTCGGTGGCATCCGCCTTCGCGTGCAACAACGCAATGCCTGCATGGTACTTCACAGCATCCGAGAGGGTCCCGTCTGAAATGGCCTTCAGGAGCGGTAATTCAAACGCTTCGATTCCTGAGGCGCGCGCTTCAGGTGGCAGGGCAAAGTAGCCGCTGCGCGCGTGTACGGAAAGGTCTTTCCGGCTTGACGTAACTGCGAGCTTTCGGAACGCGCCATCATAGGTCTGAATACCGGGGTTGAACGTCACTTCGTAGTAGCTGCTGATTTCTTCATTCACTTTCCGGAGCGGCGCGCGCAGGTCGTTACTGTCGCCAATCAAAAATCCTCCCGTATCCTCGGCAAGCTCACGGATCTTGAGCTGCATATTGCTGAGACCTGCATTTTCAGCATTGTCGGAAGCCAGGATTTCGGCCTTCGATGCACCGCCGGCCAGCCGGGTGACTGTAGTGGCGCTGGAGTTGGCGGCGCTGTTCAACTGGGCCGTGGCGCCGCCGTTCTGAGAGGCAGTCATGACTCCGCGCGTGTCCACTGAATAAAAGGTCACGTTGGCGCGGTTGGCCGTTCCTTTCAGGTTCCGAAAAATCTCTTCAATATCCGGTCCTACATACATGCCCGACGTGAAATAGAGGACCGACTTGCGTCCCGGCATCGGTTGCAGCGCCTGCACGAGCGACTTCAATGCGCTGAGCGACAGGCGGGTGCCACTGGACACCGCTGCCGAATCGAAGCGGATCATATCGAGCATGACTTTTGCCAGAACCACCTGAGTCGGGTCCATGCCAGGTCCGAGCGCCTGGCCGGCCGCGTTCGTCGCGGCGGTCAGTGTCGTGGTGTCCTGGCTGGAACCGTTTACGGTAGCTCCGCCGAGCTGTCTCTTCAGTTCCGCCTGGATCGCGTCCGATTCAGAAACAAGCTTCGCTGGAGAACTGCCCGCTGTCGCCTTCTCAATGGCTGCTGAGAGCAGTGCCTTGCTGTTCGTGAACGGCTGCAGGATCAACATGCGCGAATTGATTTCCACCACCGAATAGAAGACGTTTGTCCCCTGCTCGCCCTTGATCAGATCGAGAGCGGCGGATCGCGCAGTTTTGCGTTGATCGGGTTCCGAGATCGATTCGAACGCGAGCGTTACCAGCCGTATCTGCCTGAGCGGGTCAAGTTTCGTGGAACCCGTTTCACTGATCGCTTCCGATCCCTGAACCAGCCGGAACCCGAGAATGGTTTGCTTTGCACCGTTATCCGAGATGGCGATCTCATCCGCTCTGAGATCGTTCACCGGCTTTCCCTTCCTGTCGCGAACTACAAGGTCAAGTACCACTTCATCGACACCGGCCTTAATGGCGGGCGCCTGCGCGACTGCCGGTGCTGCTGTGAGTGCAGTCAGTAACAGAGTAGAGAGTCTTACGCCCATAGAGTTAGTTCCTTTTCGCCAGTCAATGAGTTTGGTTACCGGTGTGCCGAGTCGATGGTGTTTCGCAAACGCCTGAATTCGTCCTGCTGCCGCTGCGCGTCGTCTTTGCGGCCAAGACGGGCATAAGCCGACGCAAGACTGAAGTGTGCGTCGGCGCTTTCTGGGGCCAGTTTCGTCGCCATTTCGAGCTGCTCGGCGGCACCGGCGGCATTATCCAGATTTAACAGCGCCCGGCCCATGGCAACATGCGGGGCAAAGTCGTTTGGCTCGGTCGTAACCGCCTGCTCAGCATATTTGAGTGAGCCCGCGGCATCTCCGTTCTTCAGATAAATAGTGGCAATCCCAACCAGTGCCGGGATGTGGCCGGGGTCGAGTTCCAGCGCGCGTCTGATCTCGGCAATGCCGTGCTCCGGTTCCTGCTGCATCAGAAAGGCGCCAAAGCGATAGTGAATGTCGGGCTCGGAAGGATATTCTTCGACAAGCGCGGTGAATTTCTGTATTGCCCCTTTGGGGTCCATCTCCATGGCGGACGCCATCGCATCGCCAAGTTTCGCTACGATCTCACGCGACGCTTCCGGAACTTCGGAAGGAATCCAGTTCTTGCGCAAGCCAGCGATGCCCGCGGCGACGCTGGCCTCCGGAGTCTTATGGTCCATGCGGATGAGTTCGGTCAGGAGCACAATGGCTTTCTCGAACGCACCGGCCTTCGTGAGCACGAGCGCAAGGTGGAGCCGACCCGCGTTGGCTAGTTCAGGCGGCGCGTCGAACTTCAGCCGTTCCGCCTGGAGCAAACTGGCGCGGGACGCCGCATAGTCATGGAGCGCATACTGACACAGGCCGGACATAATCCACGCCGGGGATAAGTCCGGTTTGAGAGCAGTCAGCTTTTTGAAGGCCCGATCGCAGTCGGAATACTTGTCGCGATCGTAGGCAATCGAGCCCAGATTCCACCAACCTTCATCCCATGAAGGCCGGGCGGTGACAGCCTTGCTGTAAAGGGCGGCCGCTTCATCCAGATTCCCGGCGTCACGGGCATCCGCGGCTTTCTTCGACACTGCCTCGAAGCTCGTGCGAGGGTTAGGCCGCGTAGCCGGGCCGCCCGAAAGCTGCGCTAAAACCAGGGCGCCGGCAAGAATGTCATACATAAGAAGAGATCAACGTAACTAGGCTAGTTTATAACGGTTTCACTCCGGATAGTCGGTCTTTGATTTCACGATGCGAAACCAATGATCGGGGAACGAGTGGTGGGCGTCCCCGGATTCCACTCTTTGCACGTGACAGGAGGTACAAGCCTGCTTTCCGACCGGGCACGACTTCTTCTTAATGGATACGTTTGCCGTGTTATGGCAAGCGACACATTTAGAATCGTAGAACCTGTCGTCCGTCACCAGTGGTCCGTGAGGGTCGTGGCAGGCAGTGCAGGATATTCTGCGGTCGTCGAGCGAGAAGCAAGGGCTGTTGGTGATCCGGTAGGACGGGAAATCTCGCGGTGTTAGGGCCCTGGATCTGCATCATCATGACAGCTTCCCAGGTGCGGTGACAGGAGCCGCAGAATTCATTGCTTTGTTGGGGGTCCATCGCTTTGAGCGACCGGATATCACCTTTCACTGGTTTGCCCGCGCGAATTTCGGCTATATGTGCGCCGCCAGGGCCATGGCACGCCTCGCACTGAACGCCATCCTCGAAAGAGTCCAATTGCAGGCGTGTGCCAACGCGGGCCCCGGTTGTGTGGCATCCGAAGCAGTTACGAGGCTCGTTGCCATCCATGATTCGGCCTGCAGCGGAAACCAGGTCGGTCGGCCTGGAGTTCTTTGCCCCTACCGTGAGATCCAGGTTGCGCAGCTGCGCATAATAGCTGACCCGGCTCTCATAAAACTTACCGTCAATTGAAAAGACATAGGTCTGGCCTGCCTTACCTTGTCCGAAAGCGTATTCGAGAGGCGCTTTGAGGCTGGTCTTTCCATCCGTGACTTCATAAGTCACCTGCTTACCCTCTCTGCGGATCGAATAAGAGTAGGGCGGGGAATCGAAACGCAGGTGAACATCGCCCTTCAAAAATTCAGAGCGGTCGGCCCGCTCGAGCGCCCTCGACATGCTGTTTTCATGGAAATGCGCGGCCTGGGCGGGATGACAAGTGGCGCACTGGGCGGCGCCGACGTAGGTTCCCGAGATGTTCCAGAAACCGGCCGCGGTCTGCGCAGCCGCCGGAGTTACCGCGAGGAAAAGCGCGAGTAATATGATTGCAATCGACAATGAAAAAGGGGCGCCCGTGAGAGCGCCCCCTTAGTTTACAAGCTACGGCCAGAGGCCGCCAGTTAGAAGTAAAACTTCGCCGCGACCTGAATTACCCGGTGACCCTGCTTATCGGTGACTGTTCCGAACAGCGGAGTATTTACTTTACCGGTGGTTCCGTCGAATCCAAGGCTCAGGTTTTCGTTGTTTACGAAAGACCAGAGCGGATGGTTCAGGAAGTTATAGGCGTTGAAGCGAAGCTGCAGCTTCTTCGCGCCTTCGCCAAGCTGGAAGTTCTTGAAGAGTCCCAGATCGGCGTTGAAGAACGCCGGGTCCGTAGATAGCAGGCAGGACGGTCGGTCCGTTCTGCCCGATCGCGGTCGGAGCCGCGAAGCAGCTCGGATTGATGTACTGGTTCGCGGCCAGACCCGATGTCGGGTTGCAGGTGACCAGCGGATTCAGCTGAATGTCAGTGGTTCCGAGCAGTGAGGCATTGCTGACGTTGTAAGTGGTACCCGGGATCTTGTAGCTGTTGTAAGTGGCGCCGAAGTTCTGACCGCTGTTACCGAGACCGGTCAGGTTCGCGCCGCTCTGCCACTGCAGAATACCGGAAAGCTGCCAGCCGTTGACCGCATATCCCATGGCCCGGTTGTGTGTCGGATTGCCGAGTTCGACGGAATATGCCGCATTGAAGATGTGCGTGCGGTTAGCTGGGCTGCACACCGTAGTTGTTGCTCAGGTTGAACGAGTCGAGCGAAGGATTGACGATCCCCATCGCCTTGCCGAACGTGTAGTTCATGTTGATCACGTAGCGGCCCTTGGTGCGGACCCACGTCGTCTGAAGGCGTTGTAGTTCGAGTAAGTGCCGTTGGTTGCGATGCCAAGGTCAGTGAAGCCCTGCAGCGGACGGAACTTGTTCGCCTGTGAGACTGTTCGGGTCCACGCCGCCGTTCTTCGAGGAAAGCAGAGCGCCCACGGGCACCAGGTTGATGTTGCTGCCGGCGCCGCTGCTGTTAGCGAGTTCGCGGCTGCGATTGCCGACATAGGCCACTTCGAGCAGGCTCGACCAGGGAGCTCGCTGCGAAACCGTAAAGCTGTAGCTGTCTGTATACGGCTGCCGATCGTCTTTGCTGTCCACCGCGGCCGGTGAGAGAGCCGCGCTGCGAGACGTTCAGACTGTCAAGCTGGCGGGCCAGCAGGGGAGTACAGGTTCCCGGGCCGCTCGGGCAGGCGACAAGGCCGGTATCGGCTTTGCCCTGATTGTTGCTGAGACTGATGCTCTGAACGCCCGCCGCAACGTCGAGGCCATTGGTGAACTGCGAGGAGTGGTAGTAGAAACGTCCCCACCCGCCGCGCAGTACTGTGTTGCCGGTGCCGAACAGATCGTAGGCGGCGCCGACGCGGGGCTGGATAAACGCCGCCCGGCTGGGGAAGCCGCCGAGCGGCACGTTCGGATCTCGCTTGTGCCATACGAAGCCGCAATAATCGGTCGGCTGGCAGGTCGATTTGTATTGGGAGTAATCGAAGATCGAATAGCCGGCGCCGGTACGGTCGCTCCAGGGAGTGAAGTGCGTGAGGCGCAGACCCAGTTCGAGCGTCAGGCGCTTGTTGAACTTCCAGGAGTCCTGAGCGAAGCCTTCACAGGTGGAGTAGGCGATATCGTTGATCCGGTTGAACGACGATTCGTTGTAACCGTTCAGATTGCCCATCACCAGGTCGGCATATTCATTGCCCAGCGTGTTGGAGTTGCCGCTCCAAACCTGCAACTGGCCGTTGGTGCTGTTGTTGGCCGGCTGCGAGTTGCGAATGCATTCCCAGAAGATACCGGCCTTAACGGTGTGGGTTCCCCAGACCTTCGAAACGGTGTCGCTGAAGCTGGGCAGCCACTTATCGGCATAGAGACCCTGGCTGGCGCCGCCCGCTTCAAAGCCGCCGGGATTGAAGATGAGGGATGCTTCCTGATTCGTCCAGCCGAGTCCGCCGAATGACGGGATCTGCGGCGACGCCGTTCTTGTACAGGCCCTTGTAGTTGTAGCCGACCTTGGTGCGGTCCACCTTAGAAGGATCCTGGAAGACGTTCGGGAAGCCGATGTACGTGTAGCCGAACACGAACTCGTTCGTCATGCTCGGGCTGAAGACATGAGTGACGGAGGCGGTAATCGAATCCGATTTATTCTTGCCTTCGACCGGCGTGGGGTACGGAACCTGATCGTTTTGCCGCCACCAGAGACCCACCGGGAACTGCTGCGTTTCGCGCTGCAGGTTGTAGCGGACGAACAGCTTGGTGTTGTCGCTGATGTTGTAATCGACGCGGCTCATCCACTGAACGCTGTTCTGATTGAACGTTTCGGCCTGTACGTAGTTGTAGCCGCCGTTCGAGTTCGGATCCGCGTTCGGCTGAGGATACAGCTTCATCAGCGCCTGCATGTTGGGGTCGAGCACCGACTGCGGAATGATTCCGCCCGGATACTTCGCCAGATTGGCGGCGTTCAGCGATCCGGGAGGGCCGCCCGACGCCGTGATGTTGCCCTCTTTGGCGATTTCGGCAGGGGAGAAGTTGCCGTTGATCTCGCCGGCCGTGGGAACCGTGGACCGCAGCAGACCCGTGTCGAGAACCTGATAGAAGTATTCGTAACCGGTGAAGAAGAACAGCTTGTTGCGATTGCGGTTGAACTTCGTGCCCGGGATCAGCACCGGGCCGCCGAGCGTTCCGCCGGGATAATAGTACTTGTTCTCCGGCTGGGTCTGCCCGTTCTTGTTGAACAGCCAGTCATTCGCGTTCAGCGCGTAGTTGCGCGCGTAGAAGAAGCCGGAACCGTGGAAATCCTTACCGCCGGACTTCGCGACCGAACTGATGACCGCCGGACCCTTCTGGTTTTCCGCGCTGAAGTTCGAGGTCAGTACCTTGAACTCGGAGATCATGTCCGAGTTCGGATTGACCGGAGTGGCGCAGTTGCAGCCCGGATCGGAGACGTGCGCGCCATCCGCTGTAATGTCGAGCGAGTTGCCGGGAAGCCCGTTGTAAGAGTAGGCGCCGTTCAGCGGGCTCTGGCTTCCGCCGTCGCCGTTGCCGTTGATGCCGATGGTCTCGCCGGTGAAGTTGGCTTTGTTGTTGGTGCCGTTGCTGAATGCCGAAGCCCGGCATGATCTTGATGAACTCGGCGGCGTTGCTGCCGACGGAAACGTAGTTCTGCAGCTCTTTAGTGGTCAGCGTCGAAGATTTCTCGCCGGAATCGACCGGGTATCACCTGGTCGAGCGCGCTGGAAACTTCGACCGTTTCGGATGTGCTGCCGACCTTCAGGGTGACGTTTACGTTCCGCTTTTCGCCGCCGCCGAGCGCGATGCCAGTCTACCTTGGTGCGTTCGAAACCTTTGGCTTCTACCGTCAAGTCATAAGTGCCCGGAGGCACGGAAGCGAATGTGAAGTATCCCTCACCGTTGGTTACGGTGTCCCGGGCCGAACCGGACTGCCTGTCAGTCAATTTTACCGTCGCCTGGGCGACTAGCGCCTGGCTGGGATCTGACACGACCCCGGTCAGGGTTGCGTAGATCGATTGCGCGGAAAGGCTGGAGGTCAAACCCGCGAAGATCGCCAGCCCCGCCAGCAGATTGGTGCGTCGAATCATCCTTTTTTTCAATTTCATCCATCCCCTCTGCAGGCCGAAATTCGTGCGTTCCGGAACAGCGGCCAGTACGGGGTCAATACTATAAAAGTATTAGGCCGGTGGGTAGGATAAAGCGGTTAAACGGATGGTACCCGGCGAAGTTAACGCTCTTCCCCAGGCTTGGAGGTGATACACCTCCCGTGAGAGCGCCCGGAATGTGCGGGAAACACTGCAAAGCCGCGTCGCCATCACGCTTGAGGCGCTTACCGCGGTTCGCAGCCCAACCCCTTATGAATAAACAATGTTAACGGTCCGGAGGCGAACGTTAACGTTCAGGGAGGGTACGTTAACACGCGATTTTCGGCGGCTTGCACTTCGCAGCGCCAGGATATATACTTCCACCACCCCAGTTTAGTGGCAGAAGTCCATGATGACAGCGACCGCCTTTGAGCGGGAAAAACAGGAAGTCGAGGCCGTGCTGACTTCGGGCATCTTCAGTCGTGCCCCGAATATCGCGCTGCTCCTGAAGTATGTCTGTAGGAAATACTTTGAGGGCGCAGCGGCAGATATCAAGGAATACAACATCGCGGTTGACGCATTTGGCCGTCCGGCGGAGTTTGACCAGAAGCGCGATTCGATCGTCAGGGTCGAGGCCCACCGGCTCCGGAAGAGGCTGCGGGAGTACTACGAAGGTGAGGGGGCCGCTCACGCAGTACATATAGAGATCCCTTCGGGCCAGTATTCGCCACGGTTCGTCTTCGTGGCTGAAACCCAACTGGCGGTCTCCGGCCCGGCTGAGCCCGAACCCTTATGCGACGCCCCCGGTACATCGCTCATTCAGAATCCGGAAACTCCTAACCCCGGCGATGTCCAGGTAATCGCAGATCCGGCTCACCTGATTCCGGCTGGCCGCAGGCGAATCCAGAGTCTTCTTAATTGCCGTACCGGTGCTGGTCGCCGTCGCGGTACTCCTGTTCTTCACAGGGCGTGAGCACGGCGGCAGAGTTGTACGTGCCCCGGAACCGGCACCGTTGACCGATCCGCGCGACGAAGTTCGCATCGTGGCAGGCCTCGAAACCGGGACTTACGTCGATGCCCTGGAACATACCTGGCAGAGCGACCGAAATTTCAGCGGGGGCTATATTGCGAAGAGCGCACGAACTCACCCGGTCCTCGGAACTCGCGATCAGCGGCTGTACCAGACGCGCCGGGACGGTCGGTTCAACTACGATATCCCTTTAAAGCCAGGAACATACCAGCTTAATCTGTACTTCGCTGAGACGGTCTTCGGCGAAAACAACGTGGCCGGCGGCGGCGAAACATCCCGAATGTTCAACGTCGTTGCGAATGGCCGGACGATCCTTGACTTGTTCGACCCCATCGGGGACGCGGGGGCAGCCGTCGCCGATGTCAAAGTATTTAACGACATCCGGCCAGCGCCGGACGGCAAACTGCATCTGCAGTTCCTGCCGCTTTCGAACGGTGCATTCGTGAATGCCATTGAGATCGTACCCTCGGCTCCGGGGCATATTCGGCCGATCAGGATTGTCGCCAGGGACCGGGGCCTCAAGGACAGCCTCGGCCGCTACTGGGACCCCGATCGCTACGCCCAGGGCGGGCAGTTGATCCCGCGCCCGGAATCGAACGTGAGTGGCGATGACCCGGAGCTCTACCGCAACGAGCGTTTCGGGAACATTACTTATACACTCCCGGTCGCTCGCGGCGGCCGCTACGGGCTCAGCATGTACTTTAGTGAAAACTGGTTCGGTACCGGAATGCCGGGAGGCGGTGGAATCGGGTCGCGCGTCTTCGATATCCTGGTGAACGGTGTTGTTCTGCGCCGCAATTTCGACATCCTCAGGGACGCGGGCGGCAACAACAGGTCAAGCATCGTCAGTGTCCACGGGCTGGAGGCGAACCATCAGGGAAAAATCGTTATTTCTCTAACCCCGGCCGTCAATTACGCTTTGATCAACGCTCTCGAAGTGGTTGACGAGAGCCATTGACCCACGCCGATCGAACCTGATCGGCGCGCGTGCTATCAATAATTGACTGCCATGAATCCTGACGAACTCCTATTGGGCTTCATCCAGTACGTAGTGTTCCTGCTCTCCACCACCTGCCATGAAGCCGCCCACGCGCTGGTCGCCAAACTGGGCGGCGACACCACCGCCTTCGAAGGCGGCCAGGTTTCGCTGAATCCCCTGCCGCATATCCGCCGCGAGCCGTTCGGCATGGTGATCATGCCGCTGCTTGGCATCGTCAGCCGGTACCGGCCTGATCGGCTGGGCCAGCGCTCCTTATGATCCGCTACTGGTCGCAGCGGCACCCGAAACGCGCCGCATGGATGTCGCTTGCCGGGCCCGCCACCAATTTCGCTGATTGCGCTCATCGCGGCAATCCTCATGCGGCTCGGCCTGCGCTGTCGGATCTTCATCCCGCGGCGCCGTATCCACCACCCACATCGTCGGCGCGACTCACGCCAGGCGTTTCCGATGGCGTTGCCACCATCCTCAGCGTCTTCTTCTCCCTGAACCTGCTGCTCGGCTGTTTCAATCTGCTGCCCGTTCCCGCCGCTCGATGGCTACGGCGTCCTCGGCCTGTTCACCACCGAAGCCGGCGCGCTGAAGCTGCAGGATTTGCGGATGCAGATCCGCAGCTTCGCGCATCATCGGCCTGCTGCTCGGCTGGCGGCTGCTCGACCTGATCTACTACCCGCTGCTGCAGACGGCGAATCCGATCTCGTATACATCGGTCTATCGGTTCTCCTGAATCCCGATCGGGTTGGTCATGTATCCTATAAGTGAACGAGTAATACCTGTGGACCATCTCGACCTGCTCGAAGCTGAGAGCATCCACATCATCCGCGAAGTCGCGGCCGAATTTCAGAATCCGGTCATGCTGTACTCCATCGGCAAGGACTCTTCCGTGATGGTGCGGCTGGCGCAGAAGGCGTTCTTTCCGGGCAGGATTCCGTTCCCGCTGCTGCATATCGATACGACCTATAAGTTCCGGGAAATGATCGAGTTCCGCGATGAGTTCGCGGCATCCATCGGGGCGAAGCTGATCGTCCATACCAACACGCAGGCCATTGCGGACGGCGCGAATCCGTTCGCGTCTCGGCACGCAGAAATGCTGCGGCCTGCTGAAGACCCGCGCGCTGCTGGATGGCCTGGCGGCCGGCGGTTACGACGCCGCGTTCGGCGGCGCGCGCCGCGACGAAGAAAAATCCCGCGCGAAAGAGCGCGTCTATTCCTTCCGCGACGAGTTCGGCCAGTGGGACCCGAAGAACCAGCGCCCCGAACTCTGGAACGTCTACAACTCGCGCGTCGACAAGGGCCAGCACATCCGCGTTTTCCCGCTTTCGAACTGGACCGAACTGGATGTCTGGCAGTACATCGAGCGCGAGAACATCCCGATCGTGCCGCTCTACTACGCGAAGCCGCGCCCGATGGTGGTGCGCGGCGGCGCGCTGATTCCGGTCGAGCAGGATTTCGCGCTGCTGCCGGGCGAGAAGCCGCAGATGGTGATGTGCCGCATGCGCTCGCTGGGCTGCAGCCCCTGCACGGGCGCGATTCGCTCCGAAGCCGACACCATCGACAAGATCATCGACGAAATGAAACTGGTGCGCCGCTCCGAACGCGAAAACCGCGTGATCGACCACGACCAGGAAGGCTCGATGGAAATCAAGAAGCGCGAAGGCTATTTCTAAGCGTGAGTCTGCTCCGCTTCTCCACCGCCGGCAGCGTCGACGACGGCAAGAGCACCCTCATCGGCCGCCTGCTCTACGATTCCAAGGGCGTCTACGAAGACCAGCTCGCGAGCGTGGCCAAGGCGTCCGCCAACGGCAGCGGCGGCCACATCGATCTGGCGCTGCTGACCGACGGCCTGCGCGCCGAGCGCGAACAGGGCATCACGATCGATGTCGCCTACCGCTATTTCTCCACGCCGAAGCGCAAGTTCATCATCGCCGATACGCCGGGCCACGAGCAGTACACGCGCAACATGGCGACCGGCGCTTCCACCGCCGATCTCGCCATCATCCTGATCGATGCGCGCAACGGCGTGCTGCCGCAATCGCGCCGCCATGCGTTTATCGCCAATCTGCTGGGCATCCGGCATTTCGTGGTCGCCATCAACAAGATGGATCTGGTGGGCTTCGACGAGGCCGTTTACGACGCGATTCGCGATGAGTTCACCGGCTTCCTGCAGCGGATCGGCGCGCCCGATGCGCTGTTCATTCCCATCAGCGCGCGCGACGGCGATAACGTCGTGACACGCAGCGACCGAACGCCCTGGTATCACGGGCCCGGCGCTGCTGGAATACCTGGAAGAGGTGCCGGTCGACGAAGAGCGCGAGCTGTTGCCGGCGCGTTTTCCGGTGCAGTATGTGCTGCGGCCGAATCTGGATTTCCGCGGCTATGCGGGGCAGCTCGCTTCGGGTGTCTTTCGCGTCGGGCGATGAGGTGCTGGCGCTGCCCGCGCGCCGTCACACCGCGGATCACCCGCATCGTGACCTACGACGGCGATCTGGCCTCCGCATCGGCGCCGCAGTCGGTCACGATCTGCCTCGCTGACGAAATCGATATCAGCCGCGGCGACATGATTGTGCCCGCCGACGCCGTTGCCGCATGTGGCGCGCCGCTTCCGCGCCAACTGCGTCTGGATGAACGCGAAGGCGCTCGAACCGGGCCGCAGCTACTTCATCAAGCACACGTCGCATCAGGTGCGCGGCGTGGTTCGCGGCATCAACTACCGGGTGGATGTGAACACGCTCGCGCACGTGGGCGCGCCGCGGCTGGAACTGAACGAGATCGGCGAGATCTCGGTGGAGACGCACCATCCGCTGTACTTCGACCCGTATTCGATGAACCGCGTGACCGGCGGATTTATCATCATCGATCCGCTGTCGAACGAGACGCTCGGCGCGGGCATGATCGTCGACATCGAAGGCAAAGAAGAAGACCCGCGGGCAGGTGACCGAGGCGGAGCGCGTCGCGCGCTTCGGGCATCGCGCGGCCGTGGTTGCGGTCGAAGATGCCGAGTCGGCTCTGCTGCTCGAGCGGGAACTGTTCGAACGCGGAGCCGCGGTCGCGGTGGTGTCTTCGGATGACACGGGTGCGGCACGCATCGCAAATGCGGCGGGACTGATCCTGATCATGATTGGAACCGGTCCCGCGGGTTCAATCGACCTGAATAAGATGGCGACTCACGAAGCGGTTCGGCAACTGGAGCGGCGCGGTGTGGTGGTGGGACATGAAGAGCAGTTGATTGCAGGGAGAAGGGATCTAACGGCCACTGCGGCCTCCGGATGTATCCTGACTACTGATCCTTCTACCGATCCGACTTGCCTCTCGCCCTCGATTCTGAGCTGACGTACCTGAAAGGTGTCGGACCCGCGCGCGCGGCGATGCTGCAGGGCAAGGGGCTCGAAACCGTTGAAGACCTGCTCAACTATTTCCCGTTCCGTTACGAAGACCGCAGCAACCTCAAAACCATCGCGCAACTGGCGCCGGGCGAACTGGCCACGGTTATCGCCGAAGTAAAGTCGGCAAAGCTGACAGGACTCCGCCGCCGCAACCTCGGTCTGTTCGAAGCCGAGTTCACGGATGCTTCCCGCGCCACCATCCTCGGCAAATGGTTCCATGGCGCTTACCTGGCCGACCGCCTTACGCCCGGAACCCGCGTTGCGCTGTTCGGCAAAATCGAGTTCGACAGCTACCGCGGCGAATTGCAGATGATGCATCCCGAAACGGAATTGCTTTCGGGCGAAGACGAGGAATGCGGATTCCGCGCTGCACACGGGGCGTATCGTGCCTGTCTACGAAGCCGCGGGCAAAGTAAACACGCGGGCCATCCGCGTTCTGGTCCACCGGGTTCTGCAGGAGATCGCGCAACTTGAAGACCACCTGCCCGAAGCACATCGCAAAGCATCTGAAGTTCCCGTCCCGCACGGAGGCCATCCGCGCGGCGCATTTCCCGCCATCGGGAACGCCGGTCCGAATGCTGAACGATTTCCGCTCGCCCGCGCAGTTCCGGCTGATCTTCGAAGAGTTCTTCTGGCTGGAATGCGGGCTTGAGATCAAGCGGCAGACGGCGCGCGTTCCATGCCCGGCATTGAGTTCCAGCTGAACGACCGTGTGCGCGAGCAGATCAAGAAGCTGCTGCCGTTCAAGCCGACCAACGCGCAGAAGCGCGTGCTCAAAGAAATCGCGGACGACATGGCGCAGCCCGAGCCCGATGAACCGGCTGCTGCAGGGTGATGTGGGCAGCGGCAAGACGATTGTGGGCGCGGAGGCGGCCGTCATCGCGCTGGAAAACGGCTATCAGGTGGCGATTCTCGCGCCCACGGAAATCCTCGCCACGCAGCATTACTTCTCGCTGAAGCCGCTGCTGCGAAAGGTCGGCTACGTGTCGGCGCTGCTGACCGGTTCCTCCACGGCGCGCGAAAAGCAGAAGCTGAAAGAGATGCTGCGGAACGGCATGATCCGCGTCGCCATCGGGACGCACGCGCTGATTGAGAAAGACGTGGAGTTCGCAGAACCTGGGCCTGGTGATCATCGATGAGCAGCATCGTTTCGGCGTGATGCAGCGCTTCGGGCTGGTGCAGAAAGGCGTGACGCCGGACGTTCTCGTCATGACCGCGACGCCGATTCCGCGCACCCTGGCGATGACGATCTATGGCGATCTCGATGTCTCGACGATCGACGAACTGCCGCCGGGACGCAAGAAGATCGTGACGAAGCACTACACGGCGGATCAGGTGGAAATCGCCTACAGCGCCATGCGGCGCGAGATCGATCTGGGCCGGCAGGCGTACGTGGTGTATCCGGTGATCGAGGAATCGGAAACGCAGGCCATGAAGGCCGCGCAGCAGATGTTCGAGCATCTTTCGACGGAAGTGTTTCCCGGATATTCCTGTCGGTCTGCTGCACGGGCGGCTCGGTTCAGCCGAAAAGGAAGCGGCCATGGAAGCGTTCAAAGCGCGGCGGACGAAGATTCTGGTTTCGACGACCGTGATCGAAGTCGGAGTGGATGTGCCGAACGCAACCGTGATGGTGATCGAGCAGGCGGAGCGCTTCGGGCTTTCGCAACTGCACCAGCTTCGCGGGCGTGTAGGCCGCGGAGCCGAGCAGAGCTACTGCATGCTGATTACTGAGAAACTGAACGACACCGGCAAGGAACGAATCCGCACGCTGGTCGAATCGCAGGATGGGTTTGTGATCGCCGAAATGGATCTGAAGCTGCGCGGTCCGGGTGAGTTCTTCGGGACGAAGCAGTCGGGGCTGCCGTCGTTGCGGATTGCCAACATTCTGCGCGATCCCGATATTCTGGCCGCGGCGCGGCATGAGGCCAAAGCGTTCGTGGAACATCCGCCTTCGGAAGACGATTTCCTAAAGGCAGTCGTCTACATCAAGGGACACTGGCAGAGGCGCTATGGCCTGGTGCAGGTGGGATAAACCGAAATGCGAGTGATTGCCGGGGAATTCCGGTCGAGAAAGCTGCTTTCCGTGGAAGGCCTGGACACGCGGCCCACCTCGGACCGGCTGCGCGAGACGCTGTTCAACGTTCTGCAGGGGGAGGTCGAGGGCTCCGTGTTTGTGGATGCCTACGCCGGCACGGGCGCGGTCGGCATCGAAGCGCTCAGCCGGGGCGCGAAACAAGTGGTGTTTATCGAAAAGCACCGCGAAGCCGTCGCGGTAATTGAACAGAATCTGGCGAGTCTGAAGGTGGGGTCGAGGGCGAGAGTTGTCAAAGGCGCGGTCGCTTTGCAGTTGGCGGGAATCTCCGCCGATATTGTCTTTCTCGATCCGCCCTATACCAAAGAGCGTGAATACGGTGCCGCGCTTGAGATATTGGGGGAAAATCCGCCTGGGCTTGCAATTGTGCAGCACTCAGTGCGCTTCGCGCTGCTCGATGAGTATGGCCGGCTACGCAGGACACGTTCTCTCAAACAAGGGGAAAACGCACTGAGCTTTTATCGCTTAGCTTAAGCTTCCTGACCGGAATCGGCCGGTGCGGAGTTCTTGCGCCGCCCCTTCTTTGCTTTAGCGGGAGGCAGACGCCCCGGTTCGCGCTCTTTTACCGCCGCGATCCATGCCGGGGGCCGACCTCGGCGTTTCCCGCCGGCAGCAAGGCGTTCCAGGCTCATGATAGCCTCTTCCAGTTGCGTTCTCTCCTGGCGTAAATCTTCCAGGATTTTCGTGATGTCCATCGTTTCTCCCTACCGATTTCAGTATGCGTCCGGATCGACCGTTCCGAATCCGGAACAAATTTTTTACAAACGACTCAGCCGGAGGCGCATCAAAACCGCTAACTTACTGGCGTTCCGGCAATAGTGTTTTACATTCAGAACACTTTAGTGTCGATTCTAACACCTGATCGGGGAAAGAAGCAGTGCTTTCAGAGAACTATTTGCTTATGGTTCCAGTACCCGTGCCGGAACCCGCGCCGCCCTGGACCTGTCCGCCGACAGCACCGTTCTGGACCTGACCGCCATTGCGCGTCCGGTCCTTCGTCATGTCATAAACGAATTCCCATTCGTTGTATGCGCTGCGCTCCTTGTAGAGCTTGATCCCTTCCTGCTCGTACTTGCTCGCAACCCCGGCGATCCCCCCGCCCACCACCGTTCCGCCGAGCGAGTTTCCCGTCCCCGTACCGCCGTTGGAGTTTCCCACGCCCGTACCGACGTTCAAGTTTGGAAAAGCATTGGTCTGCATTTGACCGGCGCCCGGGTTTTGTACCGGATTCCCGAACGCGTCTACGGCTCCACCCTGCGAGGGTTGACCCGGTTGCTGTCTCGGTGTGGTGAGGATCTGGTTGATCAGATTAGCAGCGCCCGTGGGCGGCGCATTCGCTTGATTCTGGAAACCGGCCGGAAAACCGCCCTGCATCGGCTGGCCCGGTTGCCCCGGCTGAGCGGGCTGACCTCCTCCGAATCCCTGTTGACCAGGATACGTCGGTTGTCCCTGCTGACCAGGCGTGTTCGTGGACGGTGCCGGTACCCCGTTCGGTGTCGCAGGCACGATTCGTCCGTCCGGCAACACCATTACCGGAGCCGGCGCAGGCGGCGCACCCGGTTGCCCCGAATTACCGGAACCCGCACTGTTCGGATCGCCTGCCGCGCCCGGCTGATCGCTCGGCCGCCGCCGGGTGGCAAGATTGACGCCCTCGGCAGGCATGCCGCCCGCTCCGGTGGGATTCAGTTCTGTAATGAAGGTTTGCTGCGGCGTCTGATCTTTCTTCTGCTTGTTCCCATAAACCTGAGAATCCGTAAATACGCCTCCCGGGCCCACATGAATCAGCCGCCATTCACTCTTGCCCGTCATCGGGTCAACGTACTGCTTCCGCAGGAAGCGAAGATTCTGCGTGCTCTCAAGCGCCGCGATGTCCACCGGATACCGCTGGAATTTGCGCACATACAACTGGACGGCCCTCGAATACTGCTCACCGCGATCGATCAGCAACTGCTCTTTATTCCGCTGTGCTTCGAACGCAACACGGGGCAATTGCATGTAAAGCATCACGGCGACAGTCGCGGCCATGGCGTAAACCATCAGCAGCGCGAAGCCGGCCCGCGGATCGTTCGCCGGATAGTTGCCCCGCGTCATCCGGCCATCTGCTCCTGCAGCGGCAGCGTCTGCGTGCTTTTAAACTGCGTGTCCTCGATCGTAATCGAATTGAGCCCGATTTTCACCACGCGATAACGCCGCTTCACCGTATCGTTCTCTCCGGCGATCAGGATATCGTCGCCATCCAGCAGGAACGCGGCTTTGTGTCCATCCGTTTTCGATACCTTATAGCCGTAATATTTAAAAGTCATCGGCGGCGCCTGTGGCGGCGGAGCGGGTCCGGCCGGCATTGGAGGCGGCGCGGTGGCGGGCGGCTGGTTAACCGCAATTTTCCCCACTTTGGGAAGCACGATTTTTGCAGCCGAGGGCGGGGGAGGGGCGCTGCCGAACGCGAACAGGTTCCGCCCCGGAGATCCGGCATCCACTCCCTGGACCTTGGCCAGCAAGCCAAGCCGAAGGGTTGGATCGATCGTCGCCGGATCCGGCCGGTCTTCCGGATTTTTGGGCCCGAGCGTGGGCTTCCACTCGGCCGACGCATTCCGGGTAGAGGCGCTGCGTCTGACCGGCTGAACGGACTTGCCCCTCGCGACGGGCGCAGGCTGCGGCGCGGCAGGCGTGGCAGCCGTAACACGCGGCGCGGCAACGTGCCGCGGCTCCGAATCGCCCGCAAAGAACTCGTAGTAAAACACGCCAACCATAACGATGACAAGCCCTGCGAGCAGCGCAGCCTTTTTCGGCTCCGCGCCTAATTTCAAGACACACCGTCCTTGTCTTCTCTGACGAACGTGTCCAGTTTTACGTTAACGGTCAGTATGTCGGTCTTAGAACGCGGGGTGGCTGTCAGCGTCTCAATAATCAGCAGCCGCGGCGACCGGTCCAGTAGATTGACGAACTTCACAAGCTGCGCCGGGTTGCCTTCCAGGTTTACCGAGATCGACATCATGTCCAGGTCGTCGCTCCCCTGAATCGCCTCGAGCGGCGCGATGGTCGCCCCCACCTTTTCCATCCCGGCAGCTTTCGCCGTGGCTGTGATCTCGCCGATGATCGTCGAATACGTGTAACGGCGGCTGGTCAGGTAAGCGGTCAGAAACCTGTCTCCCTCCGCCTTCCCGCGATCGATGCTCGACGCCAGCGTACGGCTTCTTTGCAGCCGAACCTGTTCCGATTGCCGGTCGGCCAAAGCTGCGGTTAACTGACGATTGAGCGCATCGGGCGAAGCATCGAAGAGATGAAACGCAAACGCAGCCGCTACCAGGTTCGCCAGAATCAGGACGCCCAGCGCGATCCGAAGCGGCGAAACGGCCGGCTTCGAGAGGTTCAGCTTAAAGTTTCTGGGCATAATTCACCGAAAGCCGGTAATGATAATAAGGATCGTTCTGCGTGGGCGGTGACCACGTACTTACTTCCGTAGACCCGAATACTTCGGACCCCTCAAGCTTGGTAATAAATCCGATCACCTGCTCGGGCGATTCCGACTCCACTGTCATATCGAGCGACAGCGCGTCCTTCGCATTCACCTGCGGCCGGATGACCGTGATCCGCACGTTGGGCGGCAGCACTGTTTCCAGATCGGCAAAGATGCGCGTCCAGCTGATCGATTTCCTCTGAATAATGTCGTTGATCAGAATACTGCGGTCCAGCACGACGGCGTTTGCGGGCTGCCTCATCTGCGCATCGAGCCTGACCTGTTCGGCGCGCATTCTGGCGAGTTGCGCGTTCACCCGGTCGAGAGTCGCACGGGTTTGCTGCGACTGGCTCCGTTGCGAAATGGCGATCGAAGTCAGAACAATCAGGCTGACGGCGAGCAGAACGCAGCCCGCAACCGACGCAATCAGGACAGGCCGATCCCTGCGGAACGGTTCGCGCGCAAGGTTTAAAGGAACTCTCAAGCAGCCACCTTTTTCGCGGCCGTCTTCGCCACCGGTACAGCCAGTGACTGAAGATACCCGGCAAGACCAGGATGCGGGTCATCGAGCGATTCCACCGAAAGCTCAAGATCCACGGCCAGCCTGGTGGCGGCGGAAACCGAATCCTCTCCAAACCCCGCAATCGTCAGCTTCGAGGGACGAAGCCCGGTCTGATCTTCCACGTAAACCAGAGTCGGATAAAGGTCGTCTGAGATTTCTTCGAGCGGATCGCTTGTATGTGAGGTCAGTTCGAGCGAACGCGCCAGTGTCAGCACGCCGCGTTCCAGCACCAGCACGGTCAGAGCCCCGGGGCTGCGATGCGCCACCATCATCGAAGCATTCGCAGGTAACAAATCGAGCATCGCCAGAGACGACGAGGTCACCAGCCCCGGGTGAAGTCCGGCCGCGCGGAAAGGGGCTTCATACCTCGACACAATTTCCACCGGGAGCGACCGCCGTAACCACCTTGTTGCCCTTTTGCACGAAATAGGAAAACGCGGCTTCATCGACATCGAACGGCAGTGTTTTTCGAAGCCTGAACCTGATCAGCCCCGCGCGTTCTTCTTCTTTATCGGGCAGCGAATCGAAGTCGATTACCGACAGCCTCATGCTGTTGTCGGGCAGGATCAATGTACAGGCCCGCCGTCCCCGGCCCGCAGTGGCTGGCACCGACTTCCTCACCGCCGCCGCGAATGTCTCCTGATCGATGACGTTCTCTTTCACCGGAGACGGCGCCAGAGTGCCGGGCGGCAGCGCCGCGTATTGAATTGCATTCGGCGGGCGCGTTCGGGACATCGCAATCCCGTCCGCTGCGATTTCAAAGGCAAACTCCGGCGGAGGATCCTGAAACAATTTTTCGAATGAGGTCATTCGATGAACGTCACCTTATTGATCTCTTTGAGCGTTGTAATCCCCAAACGAACCTTCTCCACAGCCGACTCCCGCAGGAACGTCATTCCCTCTTCACGCGCCAGCCGCTTAATTTCCGAAGCCGGACGCCGGTCGAGAATCAGTTCACGAATCCGGTCGCTCAGATCGAGCAGTTCGTGGATCGCGGTGCGCCCGCGGAAGCCTGTGCCGCCGCATTCGAAACAACCGGCCCCTTCCATGAATTCAACGTCGCGCCACTCTTCCAAATTGAAGCCGCTTTCAAGCAGCAGCGAATCGGGGTATTTGACCGGCTTCTTACAGTGTTCGCAGTTGATGCGAACCAGCCTCTGCGCCAGAATACAGTTCAGCGCCGAAACGAAGTTGTAAGCCTCAACGCCCATATTGAGGAACCGCCCGAGCACGTCCACCACGTTGTTCGCGTGTACGGTCGTAAACACCAGATGTCCGGTCAGCGCGGAGTTAATCGCAATCTGAGCCGTTTCCTGATCGCGGATTTCGCCCACCATGATCTTGTCCGGATCGTGCCTGAGAATCGACCGCAGGCCGCGCGCGAACGTGAGACCTTTCTTCTCATTCACCGGGATCTGCGTGATGCCCTTCAGTTGGTATTCAACCGGATCTTCGATCGTGATGATTTTGTCTTCGTCGTTCTTGATTTCGCTCAGCGCCGCGTAGAGCGTAGTGGTTTTCCCCGATCCCGTCGGGCCGGTGACCAGCACCATCCCATACGGCTCGGCGATATAGCGCCTGAATTTTGCAAGATCGTTCGCGCCGAAGCCCACCACTTCGAGCGACAGCTTGGCGAACTTCTCGCTCATCGATTCTTTGTCGAGTACGCGAAGCACCGCGTCTTCGCCGTGAATCGTCGGCATGATCGACACGCGGAAATCGATCAGCCGCCCCTTGTAACGAACACGGAAACGGCCGTCCTGAGGAACCCGCCGCTCGGCGATATCGAGTTCGCTCATGACCTTGATGCGCGAAATGATGGTCGAATGCCAGTCCTTCGCAATCGGAGGCATGGCGTAATGCAGCACGCCGTCAATGCGGTACTTGATCACGACTTCCTGGTCGCGCGACTCGATGTGGATATCGCTCGCGCGCCGTTCGAGCGCGTTGAAGATCGTGGTATCGACCAGCTTGATAACCGGAGCGATATCGCTGTCGCCCGCAGCCAGCCGGTCGATCGAAAGCGTTTCTTCCGAGTTCTCTTCGTCGCCCACAACATCGAGCGCGAAGCCCTCGGTGACTTCTTCGAGCACCCGCTGCGACTGCTCAGTCTTCTTGAGCAGATCGCCAATCTGAGAAGCAGTGGCTACCTTCACCCGAAGGCGCTTGTGCAGCAGCAGACTCAGTTCGTCAATCGTCGAGAGATTTCGCGGATCGGAAAGAGCGATATCGAGCGTTCCGTTCTGCGCGCCCAGCGGCACGAAGTTGTAGCGGAACATCAGGTCCACCGGAATGGAGCGAAACAGGTCGTGGTCGATCGCGCCCTCGCGCAAATCGACGAACTCGCAGCGGTAGCGCAGCGCCACGGCCTGCGCCTGCGCCAGTTCCGTCGCCGCCGCGGGATTATTTAGACCAACGTTAGGGAAGCTCATACGTTACCGGATCGTATCCGCCAGAGAGAAGATGGGCAGGTAGAGCGCAATCAAAACGAACGCCACAAACATACCCATCAGGATCATGATCGCGGGTTCGATCAGCGAAAGCGCCGCCGTCATCTTGGTATTCACGTCCTCTTCGTAAAATTCGGCCACGCTGGTCAGCATTTGCGACAGGGCGCCGGTGGATTCGCCAACTTCGATCATGTCCACCGAAAGTTCAGGGAAAATTCCGGTTTTGGCGAGCGAGGAGGAAAGCGACTGGCCCTCACGCACCATTTTACCCGCTTTATCCAGGGTCTTCCGGAGCAGCGGTGTTCCCAGCGAATCCGCGGCGGTTTCAAGACCCTGCACGAGCGGGATTCCGCCCGTCAGCAGCGTACCGAGCACCCGCGAAAACTGCGCCACCTGGTACTTGATCCAGATATCGCCGAACAGCGGCACCTTGATCTTGACCCGATCGATCTTTTCCTGCGCGGATTCCTTTCGCGACCACCAGATGAACGCTCCGAGCAGCGCAAAGAAAGTCGCGGCGCCCAGCAGTACGTAATTCCGGGCCGTCGTCCCGATTGCAATCAGATACAGCGTGATCGTCGGCAACTGCGCGGACATGCTGTTGTAAAGCGTCGCGAAGCTCGGGACCACGTAAGTGACCAGAAAAACGATCAGCAGAATCACCAGCACAATCAGCACCGAGGGATACATCAGCGACACCAGCACCTTCTTGCGTACCGCGAGCGCCAGCTTTTGATAACTGATGTAGCGTTCCAGAACCTCCACCAGGCTGCCCGATTTCTCGCCCGCCATGATCGAAGTCACGTAGATCTTGGGAAAGATCGCCTGCGACCGAAAAGCATCCGAAAGCAGGACGCCTTTGCGGACCTCATCGCGAACAATGTTGATGTAGGGCGTTAGTTTCGGGTCGGTCAGACGTTCCGCCAAAAGGTCGAGCGATTTCAGAATCGGCAGACCGGCGCGCACCAGCGTCACGAATTGCTGATTGAAGATGAGGAATTTCTCAAGATTCAGCTTCTTCCGCCGGCCGAAATCGATATCTCCCGAAAGACTGATGCCCGCGCTCTTCGGCCTGACGGAGTAAACCAGAAATCCCTGGCGCGAATAGCGCTCACGGATCTCCTGCTCCGTTCCCCCCTGCGCGACCTGGTTGTGGATCTCCCCTTTGGTATCTGCGTATTTCAGAACAAAATCGGCCATCTACTGCTCGGCCTCGACAATCTGCACGCCCGCCGGAGCATGGAACACAAACAGCCCCGGGGCGACCGGCGCGTTCAGTTGTTCGTTACTAAACGTAAATTCGAGCTTCGATTGATCCTGACCCGTTACGCGCACCTGCCGAATCTCCCCGGAACCCATCGCCCGGAATTCCACTCTGGTGTAAGCAAGGTTTGCGGATTTCGGCTGCGCGACAATCCAGGTGTCCGCGCCTTCATTTCTCGTTTCGAGCGTCTTAAACTCCTTCGCGAAATCCAGTTTTCCCAGCAGAAACGCCAGCGGCGCCCTCATGTCTTCCGATTCCTTCAGCTTGCCTCTCTCCGCTTTGTGCTCCGCCGGGGTGTAAAGATACACATCTTTCCCGTCCGAAAGAAAAACCTTCCCCGCGGGAGCGCTGTACTCCCACCGCATTCTGCCGGGCTTGCGCAGATAAAGCACGCCGGATTCGTTCTGAACAGGGTGCCCTTTCCCCGCGTAAGTCTCTGAAAAATCTAAGCGTAACGACTGCGAATGGTTATATCGGTTCTCCACAGCTTTCACCAGCGTCTGGGCACCCGGGTCTGCCCCCGCGGAACCAGTCGCAACAAGGGCGCACGATAAGGCGCACCACACCGGGAGTCGGATCACAAACTACTGACGCGCGGGATGTTCCGAACGTGTATCCTGGAATTTAAGCAGCTAACCGGCTGCACAGTGCATCTATAACAATCGCAAGACCCGCAAACGAACAAATGGCCGACGAACCGAAACAACCTGAGCAGCCGAAACCGGAAAATAAGGACGAAGCTGCCAAGAAACCTCGCCGCCGCATGGGCCCGGTCGGGTGGATCATTGTGCTCATTGTTCTGGTGGGCGCCGGAATCGGCGGCGCGATGCTCTGGAGCTATCTGCAGTCGTACGAAGAAACCGACGACGCCCAGATCGACGGCGATATTTACGCCATCACCAGCCGCATCACCGGAAACATCAGGGCCGTCTACGTTCAGGACAATCAGCCGGTGAAAGCCGGTCAGTTGCTCGTCGAACTCGATCCGAGCGACTATCGCGTGTCCGTCGAACAGGCGAAAGCTGCCGTCAACGAATCCCAAACCCAGGTGGCAGCCGCCCGGCCGAACGTTTCCATCACTTCCGCCACCACGCAAACGACAGTAACGAGTTCCGAGTCCGATATCGCTGCCGCCCGCGCCGCAGTGGCCGGGGCCCAGCGGGATTACGAATCCGCCGTTGCGGAAGTCCGCAAAGCGGAAGCCGACAGCGCAAAAGCTCAGGCGGATCTCGCGCGTTACCAGCAACTCATCGCCAAAGACGAAATCAGCCGTCAGCAGTACGATCAGGCGGAGGCGAACGCGAAATCGCTCGCAGCCGTCGTGGACGCCCAGCGGGCAACCGCGGAAGCGAACGCCCGCAATATAGACGCCGCCCGCGCTCGCCTGCAACAGGCGGAAACCCGGAGTGCCGAGGCAAGGCAAACGCGTCCGGAACAGATTCGCCTGCAAAATGCCATGGTCCAGGCCCGCCAGGCCGCCACGGTTCAGCAGCGGACTGTGCTCGATCAGGCGATGCTCAATCTTTCTTATACAAAGATCGTTGCCCCCATCGACGGCGTCATCGGCAAGAAGAACGCCGAGCCTGGGCAGCAGGTTTCGCCCGGTCAGCAGTTGATGGCGGACGTGCCTGTCACCAATCTCTGGGTGACTGCCAATTTCAAAGAGACGCAACTCCGCAAGATGCAGCCGAACCAGCGCGTCACCATCCATGTGGATGCCTATAACCAGGATTACGAGGGTTTCATCGAAAGCGTCGCGGGCGCGAGCGGGGCGAGATTCAGCCTGTTGCCTCCCGAAAACGCCACCGGCAACTACGTCAAGGTGGTGCAGCGCCTGCCCGTGCGCATCCGCTTCAAAGAAGGGCAGGACCCCGAGCATCGGCTTCGCCCCGGCATGAGCGTTGAGCCAAGGGTTTGGCTTTACACGAAATAAGCTTTACTTCAAAAAAGCTCTACTTCGCCGTCTCGGCCGCGAAGTAATTTCCGGTCAGTTCTGCAATCCGCCCGATTGCGTCTTCGAGATAAGCGCCGGAGCCGAAGTGTTTCGCGGTAAACACGCTCATCACAATGTGACGCGAAGGGCTTTCGAGAACGCCCACATCGTTCCCGATGTAGGGCAGAAAGTCTCCTGTCTTATGCGGAATATTGAACCCTGCTACATAACGCGGCAGCCTGGAACTATACACCTGACCCCGCATGATGCGCAGCATGGCCTCGCTCGCCTGCTTGCTGACAGCCTCGCCCTTCTCCAGCTTTTCGAGAAACCTCCCCATATCGTGCGCGGAACTGAGGCCAAACGGTGTCTTCGCCTCGCGGTGGAAGACTTCGGCTGACGGTGCGGCTCGCAGCGCCTTGAACCAGACATCGGCGGTGCCGGTCGCCCGGGTCGCCGCAAGTCCCCAGTCGCTCATCAGCCGGTTCACAGGTTCTGTGCCGCCCACCTTTTCGAACATCAGATCCGTCGCGGTATTGTCGCTGACAATCACCATCAGGGTGAGCAGATCTTTCACCGAAAGCACCGCCCCCGCGTCGAGTGACCGGATTACACCGGTGCCCGGGCGCTTCGCCGCGTCCGTCAGAGTCACTTTGTCCGCGAGGGCGAACTTCCCCGCTTCAATCTGTCGAAACGCCTCGGCCATCAGAGGCAGCTTGATGACAGACATCGTGTCCATCTGACGGTCGGCGTTCAGCGAAATCTCCTCGCCCGTTTCAAGGCACTTGATATAAATGCCCCAATCCGCGTTGACCGACTGCGTGATTCGCAGGATATTCCGTTCCAGCCGCTGAATCGGCGTCTGAGCCGCCGCCTGCGCCACGAAACCGAGAACCGCCGCGCAGAGAAGAAGGGCCCGCTTCATGTTCGAACGAATTTAGCACAAGTGGTCCTAATAGGTTCCCCGGCGCGCTGCGCCCTATAATGACAGCTTCCTTCCCATGCGAACCCTTTCTGTTCAGCTCCTTCTTTGTGCGGTCGCCGCGGCGCAGACCAATCCTGCGTCCCTCGCGGCCCGGCAGTGGCGGATCTCGCATGAGCGCGAAATCTTCGGCGAATTCAAAGACCTGCTCGCGATCCCGAACATCGCCTCAGACAAGCCTGGCATCCGCAGGAACGCCGAATTCATCTCGAAGATGCTCGAAACACGAGGTGTCGCGTCCCGCATCGTTGAGTATCCCGGCGCCAACCCGATCGTCTATGGCGAAATCCGGACGCCTGGCGCAACCCGCACCGTCGTTCTTTACGCCCACTATGACGGGCAGCCGCTCGACCCCAAAGAATGGGCCACGCCTCCGTTCGAGCCCGTGTTGCGCGATCGCTCTCTCGAAAAAGACGGTCAGATCATCTCCGCCGCCAATACAAAGTTCCCGCTCGATCCCGAAAACCGCATCTACGCCCGCTCGGCTTCCGATGACAAAGCGCCCATCCTGGCCATGGCCGTCGCGCTCGACGCCGTTCGCGCAAACCGCGTCGCGCTGCATTCGAATATCCGCTTCGTCTTCGAAGGCGAGGAAGAGGCGGGCTCTGTGAATCTCGAAAAGATTCTGGCCGCCCACAAAGACCTGTTTTCGGCGGACGTTTGGCTCATCTGCGACGGGCCGGTCGCGCAGACCCGCCAGCAGCTCGTCGCCTTCGGAGCGCGCGGCGTGACGCAGGTCGATATCACGGTCTACGGTCCGCGCCGGGAACTGCACAGCGGCCACTACGGAAACTGGGCGCCGAACCCCGCCATGATGCTGGCCCGCCTGCTCACCTCCATGAAGGACGAGTCCGGCCATGTGCTCGTCGATGGCTTCTATAACGGCATCGCACCTCTGAGCGAAACTGAAAAACGCGCCATCGCCGAATCGCCCGACATTGACCCGGAACTCATGAAGGAACTCTGGCTTGGGTCCACCGAGGGCGCTCCGAAAAAGCTGATCGAACTCCTGCAGCTCCCTTCGCTGAACATACGGGGCATGGCGAGTTCCCGCACGGGCGCTCAGGCGTCAAACGTAATCCCCTCGTCGGCAACCGCGGCCATCGATATGCGGCTCGTGAAGGGCATGGATCATCGCGAAACCGTCGCGCGCCTCACCGCCCACATCAGAAAACAGGGATTCTTTGTAGTCGAATCTGAACCCGGCGCGGATGTTCGTCTCGCGCACCCGAAGGTCGCCCGCGTGGTTGTCCACGATGGCGGCTATAACGCTGTTCGAACTTCCATGGATCTGCCAATCTCAAAAGAAGTCATCCGCGTCGTCGAAAGCGCCCGCGGCTCGTCCGTCAAGGTGCCCACCATGGGAGGAAGCGTGCCCCTCGAAATGATCGAGCGCGCTCTCGGAACCAAAACCATCACCATTCCCATTGCCAATCACGACAATAATCAACACAGCTTCAATGAAAACATTCGGCTGCAAAACCTTTGGGACGGCATCGAACTAATGGCCGCCCTCATCTCCATGTAACCCAGCTCCCGCCACAGGGCATATAGTGTTACCGATGCGTTCTTGTATTCTTTTTTTCGCGGCCGCCACTGCGTTCGCCGGTCAGGTCCACATCTACGTCACCAACAGTGACGACAACAAGATCACCGTCATCGATCCGGCCACCGATCAGGTTTCGGGCGAGATCGCCGTCTCCGCCAACCCGCATGGCATCGTGCCATCCCCCGACGGCAAACGCTTTTACGTGTCGAGCGAGAGCAAAGACGTTCTCGACGTTATTGACCGGCAGACTTCGAAGCTAATCAAGAGCATTCCAATCGGCATGCGCCCCAACAACGTTGCTGTCACGGCCGACGGCCGCCGCGTCTACGTCTGCATTCGCGGCAAGTCCTGGGTGGACATCGTCGATACAACCACGCTTGAGAAAGTCAGGAGCGTGGAAACAGGGCAGGGCTGCCATAACGTCTATCGCACCCCGGACGACAAGTTCATGATCGCGACCGCCATGGAAGGCCAGAAGCTGACCGTCATCGACATCAAAACCGAAGCGCCTGTCTTTTCCATCCCGGCCGGAGGTGTCCCGCGCCCCCTCATCATCGATGCCAATCCCGACGGCACCATCAACCGCCTCTTCCTTCAGCTTTCAAACCTGCACGGCATCGAGGCCATCGACTGGAAGACCCGCCAGATCACCGGCAAAACCTTACTCCCCCCGGCGCCGCCCGGCGCAAAACCGCTCATCCCTGAAACGTTCTCTCACGGTATGGCCATCTCGCCCGACCGCAAGACCCTCTGGGTGGACAGCCTGCTCAACAACGCGGTCACGGTCTTTTCCATGCCCGACCTGAAGCAAATCACCACCATTCCCGTCGGACGAGGTCCCGACTGGATGGTCTTCACGCCCGACGGCAAGCGCTGCTACATTTCGAACGCGGGGTCGAATTCCGTTTCCGCCATCGACGCGGCCACCTATAAAGAGCTGGCGAGAATCCCCGTCGGCAAGGTTCCCAAGCGGATTATCGCCGCCGAGTAATGTCGTGGCACTTCCGCCGCTGCATGTTAAAATCGTGACTTAGCTAAAATGGTTCAGATTGTGCCATCCATCCTTTCGGCGGATTTCGCCCGGTTGGGTGAAGAGATCGCCAAAGTCGAGCGTGGCGGGGCCAAAATGCTCCATGTCGATGTCATGGACGGCCACTTCGTCCCCAATCTGACCCTTGGACCGCCGGTCGTAAAATCCATCCGGAAGATCACCAGCCTGACCCTCGATCTCCACCTGATGATTGAAGACCCGGACACCTACGCGCCCATCTTTATTGAAGCGGGTGCCGATCAGGTCTCGGTTCATTACGAAGCTGCTACGCACCTGGACCGCACCCTTCGCCTGATCCAGAGCCTGGGCGCGCGCGCAGGCGTCGTGCTCAATCCCGCAACGCCCGTTTCAGTGCTCGAAGATGTGCTGGACGTGCTCGATTACGTGCTGGTCATGAGTGTCAACCCAGGGTTTGGAGGGCAGGAGTTCATTCCCAATTCGCTCAACAAGATTCGCCGTTTGAGCGACCTGCGGCGAGAACGCAGGCTCGGCTTCGCAATCGAGATCGACGGCGGCGTAAGCCATTCGAACATTGAGAAAATAGTGGATGCCGGCTGCAACTGGCTGGTTGCCGGGTCCCACGTCTTCAATAGTGCCGACCCCGCCGCAACCGTGAAGGAAATGCAACAGATCGCCGACTACGCCGGAGCGGTCAAAATTTGAAACGAAGCGACTTATTCCCCATCCGCCTCCCGGATATCGGAATGCGTCCCAACACTGGTTCATAAAATCGAAATGCCGAAACGCAATCCTGTTTTCCTTAGTCTCGTCGCGGTGTTCGCGCTGCTGCCGTTTACGGCTTCGGCTTTCCCTTTTCGCCACAAGAAATACGAAAAGCCGATCACGAAAGACACGCTGCAGCCCGACAAGGTGCTGTTCGACCGCGCCATCAAAGACATCGAAAAGGGCAACTATGAAGTCGCGCGGCTCGACGCTCAACACCCTGATCAACACCTACGACACCAGCGAATTCCTCGCCAAGGCGAAGCTCGCGATTGCGGACAGCTGGTATCGCGAAGGCGGAGCCCACGGGCTCGCGCAGGCGGAAGCGGAATACAAAGACTTCATCCTCTTCTATCCAAATATGGAAGAAGCGGCCGAGTCCCAATCGAAAGTCTGCGATATCCATTACAAGCAGATGGAGAAGGCGGACCGCGACTCCGGCCAGGCCATGCGCGCGGAAGACGAATGCCGTCAGGTGATGACTCAGTTCCCGAATTCGAAGTTCGTCGAAGGCCGCGGAACAGAAGCTGCGCAACGTGCAGGAAGTGCTTGCGGATAAAGAATTCCGCGCAGGCGATTTCTATCATCACAAGGGCAGTTTCCCCGCCGCCGCCGGCCGCTTCTCGTACGTGACGCAGCAGTATCCGCTTTACAGCGGGTCCGACCAGGCGCTTTGGGAAATGGCCGATTCGTACCGCAAAATGGGCGACCGCTTTGAAAGGCAGGAAGGCGAGGCGCTGACCAGAATCGTTCAGGACTATCCGTTCAGCAATCATGTGGATGACGCCAAACAGCGCCTCAGCGATCTGAAACGCCCCATCCCGCAGGCCGATACCGCTGCCTACGCGCGCCAGAAGTACGATGCTGAAAACCGCAACCAAGCTGAGCCTGATGGGCCGCGCCATGGGCACCATCACGGGCCGGCCCGATACCAGCCTGGCCACCAAAACCGGCGCACCGATCATGACGGCCATGCGTCCGCCCGTTCCCGTCAGCGTACCCGCCGTCGCCGCCGGAACTGTCACCCCGACCGATGGCACAGGCGTCAGCGACGTGTCTGTGGGAGTTGCGGGCAGTTCCAACGCGCTCGACGCCGGCAAAGACGCGCGGTTGAGTTCTCAGAACGGAGTCGTTACCGCTGAAGGCTCCGGTACCGGTGAGCAGAAGGCCAGCCTGAGCTCGAATGGACAGAGCACCGCGGGTTCGTCCGCAGCGCCGCCGCCCTCCAATCACGTAGCCACTGCGAAGCAGATCAAGGAGTACCAGAAACTCCAGTTGAAGGCCCAGCAGAAGGCCGCGCGCGACGCCAAGAAGAAGGGTGCCGCCGCGCCCGCTGTGAACGCAAAGCCGGTTACCGAAAACGGTACGCCCGCTACTCCGGAAACCGGCGCGCAGACCTCTCAGCCGGCCTCCCGAACCACACCGCCGCAGCCCACCGCGCCTCCGCAATGAGCAGAATACTGCTCGCCGACGACAGCCCTCATGCGCAGCGCATGGGCGAGCGGATTCTCCGCGACGAAGGCCACGAAGTCATCACCGTCAGCGACGGCAGGGTCGCCATGCTGCGCCTGCAGGATGCCGAGCCAGACCTGATCATCGCCGACATCTCCATGCCTGAAGTCTCGGGCTACCAACTCTGCGAGTACGTCAAAAGCCATGGCGGCGCGCCTGTAATCCTGACCGCCGGCGCGGTCGAACCCGTTGACGAAGCTGAAGTCACCCGCGTCCGTGCCGACGGCCTGCTCAAAAAGCCTTTCGAATCCACCATCCTGCTCGAATCGATTGGCCGCTTTGTAAGCGGTTCGAAAGCTCGCAAGCCAGCGGGCGCAGTAGCCGCCGGACCACCCCGCTCCGTCGCCGTCATCGACCCCGAACATGTGCGCGCCGCGGTCACCGTCGCACTCGATGCCTCTCTGCCCGGCCTGATCGACCAGATTGCCGGCCGCGTCATCGAAGCGCTGGCTGGCCGCAAACCCTCCGGCAAGGCATAAACATTGGACTTCGGAATCAAGGGCAAATCGGCGCTTGTGCTTGCCGCCGGCAAAGGCTTGGGCAAGGCCTGCGCGAAAGCCCTGGTAGACGAAGGCGTCAATGTCACCATCGCCTCCCGCGACGCGCGCGCAACTCGAACGAACCGCCGCCGAAATCGGCGCCCGCTATGTTGTGGCCGATGTGACCGACCCCGCGCAAATCGAGGCCGCTTTTGCCCAAACTGGCCCTGTAGACATCCTCGTCAACAATGCCGGCGGGCCGCCCTTCGGTCCCTTCGAAACCTTCGACGACGACCAATGGCACAAGGCGCTTGAACTAAATCTCATGAGCACGGTGCGCTGCACCCGCCTCGCCCTTCCGTCCATGAAAGAGAAGCGCTGGGGTCGCATCGTAAACATCGTCAGCCTCGGAACCAAAAGCGTGCTGCCCGGCTCGGTGCTCTCAACCGCCGGACGCCTCGGAATCATAGGCATGGCAAAGCTGCTTTCGGACGAAGTCGCGCCCCTCGGAATCACCGTAAACAACGTCGCCTCGGGCATCATTCTTACAGACCGAGTGCGCCAGATGCTGCCCAAAGATAAGGACGAGAAAACCGCGCTCGAAGAACGTGCGGCTTCCATTCCGGCCAGGCGCATCGGTGACCCGTCCGAACTCGCCGCGCTTGTGGCCTTCCTCGCCTCCCGCCAGGCCGCCTACATCACGGGAACCACCATCCCTGTCGACGGCGGTATGGTCCGCTCAATCCTTTAGCCCCGTCCTGCGGCCCCGTCCAGTAAACTGTCTGTGAATGCCCGATAACAGTTTCGACGTAGTTTCTCAGATTGAAATGCCGGAAGTGATCAACGCCATCCAGCAGGCCTCGAAGGAAATCATCACCCGCTACGATCTGAAAGACTCGAAGTCCTCGATCGAACTCAACGAGAAGGAAAAGAAGATCACGCTCGCGAGCGCCGACGACTTCAAATTGCAGGCCGTCACCGAAATCCTGCAGCAGAAACTGGTCAAGCGCGGTGTGCCGATCAAAAACCTCATCTACGGAACCGTGCATTCCGCGTCCGGCTCGTCGGTCAAGCAGGAAGTAACCCTGCAGTCCGGCATCCCCATCGAAAAAGCCAAAGAAGTGGTCAAGAAGATGAAGGACAGCAAGCTGAAAGTCCAGGCCTCCATTCAGGGCGACGTGGTTCGCATCAGCGGGAAAGACCGCGACATCCTGCAGCAGGCCATTGCGATCCTCAAAACCATGGATCTCGGCATCGACATGCAGTTCACCAATTTCCGCACCAACTAACAGTGCCCCGGCGCATCGAATCGCATTTTATTGAGGGCCCCGCGGGAAGGCTCGAAGCTCTGCTTGAGGAACCGGACGATGTCGCGCCAACTGAGGCCTGTCTCGTCTGTCACCCGCATCCGCTCTTTGGCGGAACCATGCACAACAAAGTGGTCTACCGGATCGCGCGCGGGTTGCGCCGCTCCGGCAGCGTCGTGCTCAGGTTTAACTTCCGCGGCGTCAACCTTAGCCACGGAGTTCACGACAACGCCATAGGTGAAATCGAAGACGCGCGCGCCGCGCTGAACTTCCTCCGCGCCCGCTACCCCGATCTGCCATACGCGCTCGCAGGCTTCTCTTTCGGGTCCCGCATCGCCGTCAGGCTCGGATGTTCGCTCGAGTCGCCGAAGCCCTCGCGCCTGATCGCAGTCGGCTACCCCACCACGTACGGGCGTCTCGAAGCCCTCAGCCACTGCCCGGTGCCGAAGTTCTTCGTCCAGAGCACCCAGGACGTCCATGGCCCGAAGGCTGACCTCGAAGCTGCCTTCGTAGACTTCGCCGACCCGAAAGAACTTCGGTTCATAGAAGCTGCCGACCATTTCTTCGTCGGAGCCCTCGAACAACTCGAAGAGGCGATTGCCTCTACAGGTGGTAGAGCATGAGGTACACAACCACGCCGGTCACGCTGACGTAAAGCCAGATCGGCAGCGTCCACCGCGCGATCTTCATATGCCGGTCGAAGCGCGCCCTGAGCCCCCGGTTCAGCGTCACAATCGCGAGCACCGGAACGCTCGCGGCCAGAACCGTATGCGTCAGCAGAATCGAAAGATACAGCGTTCTGAGCGACCCCGTGTGCTGAAACCGCACCGATCCCACCTGCGCATGGTAGGTCAAATAGCTGACGAGAAACACGGACGACACTCCGAACGCCGCCAGCATTACGCGCCGGTGTTCCTGAATCCGCCGGCTCTTAATCAGCAGGAAACCCCATATCAGCAGTACGGCGGCCGTGCCGTTCAGCACCGCGTTCAGCGTCGGAAGGTAAGAAACGTAGTTCACCCCTGCTCCTTTTCAAGCCTCGCCGCATCTTTCGAGAGCTTCGCCACGGGATCTCCCTGAGCGATCCCGTAATATCCGCGGATCCGGCCTTTTTTGTCCACCAGAACGAACCGTGTACTGTGGTCCATTCCCGCCCCGATCGTGCCGAGCTTGAACGCGTCCTGGTCGAGCGTGTTGAGCGTTCCCTTATCGCCCGTCAGGAAAGACCACCGCCCCGCTTCCGCTCCGAATTTCCGCGCGTAAGCCGCCAGCACAGGCGGTGTATCGTTATCCGGATCGACCGTGAACGAGACCAGCTTCACCTGGGAATCGGTCGCATTCTGCAGCGCCCGCATATGCGAACTCATGCGCGGACACGGGCCCTGGCAGGTAGTAAAAACGAAATCTGCCACCCAGACGTGGCCGTCGAGCAGCGTGCGGTCGAACTTGCGGCCCTGCTGGTCCGTCAGTTCGAAGGGCGGTACTTGCCCCAGCACTTCCAGCGTTTTTGGCCGGGCACAGCCGGCAAGCATCACCGCGAAAACCAGAAAGAGGCGCATCAAAAAGAAGGACGGTCGAAAACCATCAACCCGTAAATCACCGGCAAATAAATTACGGACGCCAGCAGCACCTGCCGCGCCCGCATATTCGTAAGATCGAACGCCACCCGCACGCCGGTATAAAGGAAACCCGGCACCCATCAGCAGCGCCCCCACCAGATAAACCTTGCCTGTCATGCCCAGCAACACGGGAAACAGGCTCACGGGAATCAGCGTCGAAGCGTACAGCACAATCTGCCGGGCTGTGGACGACCCATCGGGTTCCACCACCGGCAGCATGCGAATTCCCGCCCTCGCATAATCTTCCCGATACATCCACGCGATCGCAAGAAAGTGCGGAAACTGCCAGACGAACAGGATTGCGAACAGCGTCCACGCTTCTCGCGTCAAAGCTCCGTTCGACGCCGCGTAACCCATCAGCGGCGGCAGCGCGCCCGGCAGCGCGCCAATCACCGTCGACAGATGCGACCGCTGCTTCAAAGGCGTATAGACAAACAGATAAAGCCCCAGCGTGACCGCCCCTATGGCCCCGTCAGCAGATTTACCCAGATCGCAAGTTCCAGAAACCCGGCCGCCGCCAGAGCGATCCCGAACCACAGCGCCCGGTTCGCGGTCATCTTGCCCGCCGGCAACGGACGCGCCGCCGTTCGCCGCATCAGGCAATCCGCTTCCCGCTCATACCACTGATTCAGCGCGGCGGTTCCGGACGCGATCAGGCCTGTCCCAACCAGCGTATGCAGCAGTAAAATCCAGTCCAGCCGACCGCTCCACTCGCCCTTAAGGCCGAAGAAATACCCCACGCCCGTGCTCATCAGAATGAGCCACGTGATCCGCGGCTTCGTGAGTGCGATGTAATCCTGCATCAGGCCAGCGTCGCGGCGGAAGTCACTCGCGAACTCGACGCCGCGCGGAGCCAGATTTCGCCGCACCAGAATGGCCATTGCGACGCTTGTCGCCATCGTCAGCGCCCCCACCGCAACGTGCAGCACCGTGAACGTGACCATCAGCGGCATCGGCTGCACCGCGTCCGCATAAGCGATACGGCTCATGTACGCCGCGATTCCCAGAAACACCTGGGTGAACGTGATCCCTGATCAGAGTCAGCGCCGCCCACCGCAGTTCACGGTTCTGCGCGTAATGGAGCAGGATTCGCAAGGCAACCCAAAGTACCACGCCTGTCACAAGGGGCGAACCGCAGATATGGTAAATCGATCCGATCGCTTTATGCCGCGCCGCCGCCCCCAGTGCGAGTTGTCCCAGTACGCACAAAGGCGCCGCCAGCGATAAGCCGCGGATCGGAAACCGCGGGTCTTCGTCCACCACGGAAGCGCCGCGCAGCCACCAGTCCGACGTGAAAATCGCCATCGCGACCGTGGTCGAGAAGAACAGCTGCGCCAGACAGGCGTGCGACGAAGAAATCCACCAGGGCAGCAGGTAGATGACCGTCAGCCCGCCCAGCACGCCCTGCACAATCACGGCCACCAGCGCCGCGATTCCCAGCCTCTGCATCCACCCGCGCTTTTCCACCCGCAGCAGCCAGACCATCGAAACGATGGTCAACAACCCCACCGTTGTCGCGATCATCCGATGCCCGTGCTCGTACAGAATTCCGCCTTCCATGGGCGGCATCAGTTTGCCGTAAGAGAGCGGCCAGTCAGGCACTGAGAGACCCGCGTCCCGGCTGGTCACCAGCCCTCCCGCCACCACCAGCAACAGAGTGCAGAACGCCAGCAGAATCGACCAGCGATGCAGTCCTTGGTGAAATCGGTCTAGCTTCCATAAGTCGAACTCCATCCGGGCGTTCCGCCGGGCGCAAGCGTCACGGTTCCCGTCTTCTTGCCGTATTTTTCATGTACGGCTTCAATCGTGTAAGTTCCAGGCGGGACGCCCTTCAGCGTAAACGCGCCATCGTCCCCCGTCACCGCAAAAAACGGATGCGGCGACACCGCGATGTAAGACCGCATCCACGGATGCACGCTGCACGTCACCGGGAACAGAATCTCTTCCGCCGAAAACTTCTTGAACTTATGCTCGGCCCTGCGGCGGCTGCGATTCGTTCCACGCAGCGTTCACCTGCGCTTCGGCATGCACGTTATGGTTCACCGGATCGCTGTTGACGATCTCCAGATTCTGGTCTTCCATGATCCCCAGCACATGCGGCTCATACACGCAGCCGCTCTGGTCCAGCTTTGCCGATTGCGCGGGCGGCGGCCACCGCTCCTGCGGCAGACCGCTCTTAATCCACACGAAGACGTTGCGCAATGTGCCGTTGTGATTCACCACCACCGTCTCCGCCTTCTGCGGACCGTGGTGTTGCTGTTCGCAGTTCGGGTTCGACGACATATCGATCGCCGGCATCACCGGCGCGTCCCCGTGGAACGCAACGCGGCCGCTGATGTTGCCGGCGGTTGCGGCATCCACATGTGCGGCGGGAAGGGATGTTCGTGACGGTTCTTCAGGCTTCGGAGCACTTCCGCACGCTGCCACGAAAAGCAGAGGCGGAACGGCCAGCAAGTGTTTCAAAGCTTCATTTTCACACGCCACTTGACGCGGGTTAATGGTAAGTTCATACTTACGGTTAGTTGCCGCTTACCGATTGGCGGCTCCAAAGGAGAAACACAATGACCATCACCGATACCGCAACCATCGCACCCGTTTCAAAATCAGTGACCGTGAACGCCTCACCCGCGCGCGCCTTTCAGGTGTTTACTGACGATATAGACACCTGGTGGCCTCGTTCCCATCACATCGGACAATCGCCGATGACGAAGACTGTCCTCACGCCGCGCGCCGGAGGCAGTGTCTATTCGGAACAGGAGGACGGCGCGACAGCCGAGTGGGGCAAAATCCTTAAATGGGAGCCCTCCCGCGCATTCACCCTCGCCTGGCAAATTACTCCTGAGTGGCAGTACGAACCGCTGCTCGAAAAGTCGAGCGAAGTCGAGGTGACCTTTACAGAAATCAGCCCTGGCGCCACGCGTGTCGATCTTGAGCATCGTTATTTCGAACGCTCCGGACCCGGCGGCGAATCCATGCGCACCGCCGTCGATTCAGAAGGCGGATGGAGTCTGCTGCTCGACAACTTCGCCCGCCAGGTGAACTCCGGCACTGCGGCCGCCTCAGCGACGATAAGCTGAACCGTTGAAGCCGATTCTGCGAATCGCCGCCCTCCTGCTGCTCGTTGGCGCCCTGGTAATCTTTGCCGCGGGCGCCATCGCGGCGGAAGGCGCGCTTCACCCCGCCAGACGGCATGTTGCCTCTCTCTGCCCCTGCATCGCCCACACCAGTTGCCGCGATGCCACCGTTCACGCGCCCGACGGCGCTACCCTTCGCGCCTGGTACTATGAGCCCGATCGCCCGAACGGTGGCGCCGTGCTCTCGCTCCACGGCGTCGGTGCTTCCCGTGAAGACATGGTGGCTGTCGGCGCCGTTTTCCTCCGCGCCGGATACGCCGTCCTTGAGCCCGACCTGCGCGGTCACGGCGAAAGCGGCGGCATCACAACTTACGGCATCGCTGAAGAGCAGGACGTTCACGCGTGGGCCGAATGGATGCTGCGCCAGCCAGCCATCCACAGGCTCTACGGCTTCGGAGTCTCGCTCGGCGGCTCCGTCCTGCTCGAAGGCCTCAACAGCGAACCGCGCTTTCGCGCCGTCATCGCGGAATCTGCCTATTCCGATTTCACCGCCATCGCGAACGAACGCATGCGCCGCCTCATGCCGAATGGCTTCAAATGGGTCACCGCGCCCTTCGTTGAATCAGGTATTCTTTGGACCCGCCTCCGCTACGGCATCAGCCTCGACCGCTCATCCGCTCTCAACGCGGTCCAACGCACCCATGTCCCCATCCTGCTGATCCACGGCCTCGCCGACGCGAACACGGTCCCCGAAAATTCCCGCATTCTCGCCGCTGCGAACCCCGCCGAGACCAGGCTATGGCTGATCCCGAACGACGGTCACGCCGCCGCCTGGCGCACTGCCCGCAAGGAGTTCGAGTCGCGGGTGATTCAATGGTTCATGGAACACCCTTAACATGTGCGCCTGTGGATGTTTTTTAATCGTCGGCATTGCTTTCGGCCTCGTGTATCTCGCCATCCACGCCCTCTGGCTTCCGTTTGTAGCAGTCGTGATTTTCGCGGCTCTCATCGGCTGGTTCGGCCGCAAATCGGTCGGCCCGCGCACCTGATCAGTTCGGCCGCAGCAGTACCTTCAGAATTCCGGGCTGAGCCGCATAGTCGAACGCCTTCGACGCCTCATCCAGCCGGAACGACTCCGCAATCATCGGCTGAACATCGATTACGCCGCGCTCAAGCAACCGGATCGCCGGTTCGAAACGTCCGCAACGCGATCCCACAAGCGTAATCTCATTCACAATCACCGGCGCCGTATCCACCGGCACCTCGCCATGAATCGTAGACTTCAGAATCACCGTGCCGCGCGGCTCCACCATTCCGACAGCGGTCCGCAATCCCGCGGGCGACCCTGTCGCGTCCACCACCCACGCATATTCCTTGTCCGGCATGCGTTCGCCCGCCAGTTCCGTCGTGACACCTTGCGCTGCCGCAATCTTCAGCTTCTCCGGATGCTTCCCGAACTGATGCACCTGAAACCCGCTTGCCTGCAGGACCAGCGCAATCAGCAACCCGAGCTTCCCGTCGCCAAGCACCGCGACCGCATCGCCCTCCGGAATCTCAACCTGTTCCAGAATCTCGCAGGCGGCTGCAAGCGGCTCCACAAAGACCGCCTCTTCGTCTGAAACCCCGTCCGGCACCAGCCGCAGGTTCCGTTCGGGCAACGTCAAAAACTCCCGGAATGCGCCCGGATGCCGCACGATTCCGAGCACCGTCCGGTTCGGACAATGCCGCGCGAGTCCACGTGCGCACCACGAGCATTCATGACAAGCGAGATTGATCTCGCCCACCACGCGCTTCCCGATCAAGCCCCTGTCATCGGCCTCAACCACTTCACCGACGAACTCATGGCCCGGCGTGCCGGAAAACCCGTAATACCCGCGCCGAAGTTCCAGATCCGTATTGCAGATCCCGGCCATCGTCAGGCGTATCAGCGCGAACCCCGCCGGGCGCTCGGGCACCGGCATCGACACGATCACCACGTTTCCGCCGCGTAGTTCGACCCCGATCACGCGCCATCCCTCACCTGCCGGTACAGCGCCGGATCGATCGCCGCCGCCATCGGCCCCTTCATCCAGACGCCCGTCCAGAAACGCATTCACGCGCGCCGCCGCAGCGCCCGGCGCGTTGATGCAGTCGCGGTGCCCCATCTCGATCATCGAGAAATTCGCCTGTTTCCCGACCCATCCGCACACGGCCTTCAGTTGTTCCTCGAAAATCGCGGCCATGCGCTCCCCGCTCACATCGGCGCCCGTCCGCCCCAGCCGCAGCAGCATCGCGCGCTGACTCGCAATCACTTCCTTCAGATCGCGGCGCATAAGAATCACTCGGTATTCGAAACCCGGCGGCAGATCGCGCAGCAGCAGGTAAACCATCTTGACCGCCTTCCCCTGCGCCTCAGCCACCCACGCTGGGTTCTGCTTCGTCTGCTTCACCGGTTCGAATTCGTGATACCCGCGCGGATTGTCATGATCCGGCGTGCGTACCCCGTCTGAAAGCACCGGCATCCCGCCCGCCGCCAGCATCTGCATCATCAGCGACGTCCCCGAACGCGGCAGTCCGGAAACAATGGTTACAAAGTCTGTCATAAGAGATTTAATGCCGGATCAGATTGCGCGCCAGGAACAGCAGGTTCGCCGGACGCTCCGCCAGCCGCCGCATGAAATACGGATACCATGCCTCCCCGAACGGGATGTAGAGCCGCAGCCGGTAACCGTCGCGCACCAGCCGCCGCTGCAGATCGCGCCGGATTCCATACAGCATCTGAAACTCGAACCGGTCCTTTGCAACCCCGTTGCTCGCCGCAAACTGTTTCACCGTTTCGATCATCCGTTCGTCATGCGTAGCAATCGCTGGATAAATATCGGCGCTGAGCAGATACCCAGCGAGCGTCGCATAATTCCTGTCCACATCGCTCTTCGCAGGGAACGCCACCGTCGGGGATTCCAGATATGCGCCCTTGCACAGCCGGATCCGAATACCCTGTGCCGACATCGCCGCCGCATCCGCCGCGGTTCGCCTCAAATAAGCCTGCAGCACAGTTCCGCACGACCCATGCTTCCGGTGCAGCCTGCCGGCGATCCCAAGTGTCCGGTCGGTGTACTGGCTCGATTCCATGTCGATCCGCACGAAACCTCCCACCGCCGCTGCTTCCCCAACCAGCATGTCAACGTTCTGTTCGCACTCCTCGAGCGAAAAATCGATGCCGAACTGCGTCAGCTTCAGCGACACGTTCGGCTCCACCCCTGCGCCCCGCATCTCCGTCAGCATCCGAAGATACATGTCACGGCACGCGACGGCCTCATCCAGACTCCTGACATTTTCCCCAAGGTAATCGAGCGTTGCCGTGATTCCCTCGGCCTGCACCCGGCGGCAAACCGCCAGCGCTTCCTGAAGCGTGCGCCCCGCAATAAACCGTTGCGACAAACGCCTGGCCACAGCCGAGGTCTCAACCCAGTCCCGCACCCTCGACTCCCGCGAGAGATAAAGCAGCGTGCTCCGAAGCGGCATCATTTCGATGTTACGCCCCGGTGCATGAACCTTTAAAGCGAGTTGTAAACCAGAATCCGCGTCACCGTTTCAAACCCGAGCTTTTGATAGATCCGCAATCCATGCGAAGTCGATTGCAAAACCACCGGTACCGGTCCACCCGCGCGAAAGGCGCAATCGACCGTCCGCCGCGTCATTGCTTCTGCGATACCGCGCCCGCGGAATTCCGGCGCCGTGGCAATGTTATAAATCCCCACCACGCCGTCGGAACGGACACTCCCGCTGGTCGCTACCGGCACGCCGTCCAGGTACCCCACATGGCAGACGAACGCATCTCTCGAAGGAACTCCCCACTCAAACACCTCACGGAACCATGCCAGCGGAACATGAAAACTCACTGACCCGATGGCTCTGAAGTCATTCATCGCCGTCGCTGAATCCACCCGCCGAAAATCGATTTCCGGCAGCACCTTGCGCGGGGCTTTCATCGCGCCGTCGAGAGACATCCCGGGCAACTCCGATGACAGTCTCAGTCCCGCCTTGACGCATGTCCCCGTAAGTCCCCGCAGCAGCCGCTTGTCGAGCCAGTCTTCACAGATCCAGAACGCCCATGCCGTCCGCCGCGACAGGAAATGCCGGCGCGCGGTTTCGATCCGGCTCTCCAGCTCCGCCTGCGATTCCACCGGCCGGTTCAGAAACGCCGCATTGAACATCTGGAACTTTGCGCCCAGCGACGCGACAGAGATGCCGTCCCGCTCGAAAATGTCGGCCCCCGCCCGTCCCGATGCAAGGATTCGGAACGACTGCCGCAGATTTGCCTCTACCGGATGAAAGTCCATCGCTCGCAAGATATGATGCAAGCCTATGGCATCCCCGGGTTCCGATGCAATTCGCCTGCGCGAACGTCCTTCGAAGGTCCGCTACTGGGTCATTTTTTTCGCCGTCACGCTCTCGATCATCACTTATATAGACCGCGTTGCGCTTTCGCTTTCCAGTAAGCAGATCGCCGCCGAACTGCACCTGACGGACGTCCAGATGGGCTGGGTCTTCTTCGCGTTTGCCGCCGCTTACGCCCTTTTCGAAATTCCCAGCGGCGTTCTTGGCGACAAGATCGGACCGCGCCGCGTCCTGATGCGCATCGTGCTCTGGTGGTCCTTCTTTACCGCCGCCACAGGCGCCGCTTTCAACCTGGTTTCGCTCTTTCTCACACAACTGCTTTTTGGCGCCGGAGAAGCAGGCTGCTTCCCCAACATCACGCGCGCGTTCTCAAACTGGCTGCCGCAATCCGAACGCGTCCGTTCGCAGGGAATCATCTGGCTCAGCGCGCGCTGGGGCGGGGCACTCACTCCCCTGCTGGTTGCCTTCCTGTTTCACTACATGACATGGCGCCAGGCTTTCCCCGCCTTTGGACTCCTGGGCGTTGCGTGGGCCATCGCCTTTTACCTCTGGTTCCGCGATAACCCGCGCGACAAACCGAGCGTCAACCAGGCCGAACTCGAACTTCTCAAATACAACATCCCCGCCGGCTCTCACAAAAGCATCCCGTGGGGAAAGTTCGCACACTCAAAAACCGTCTGGCTGCTGTGCGGACAGTACGCCGCCCTGAGCTTCCCCTGGTATTTCTGGATCACGTGGGCCCCGCGCTTCATCGATGAACGCATTCACGTCGACATCTCGAAGAACCTGTGGCTCAAAGTTCTTCCGCTGTTCCTTGGCGGCATCGGCTGCATCTTCAGCGGCATGATCTCCAAACCCCTCACCAAAGTGACCCACGATCTCGCCCTGACCCGCAAACTGCTCGCCTGTATCGGCTTCGCGGGAGCCAGCGCCTGCCTCATCCTGGGCACCATTCTGAAAGATCCCTATGTCGCGGTCATGGCCGTCGCTTTCTCCAATTTCTGCAACGACCTTGTGATGCCCACCGCCTGGGGCACCGTCATGGACGTCTCGGGCGGTTATTCCGGAACCCTCTCAGGAGCCATGAATATGACGGGCAACCTCGCGGGCGCTCTCTTCGGTCCTACCGCCGGCTGGGTCTTATCCCTAACCGGACATGACTGGAACGCGGTCTTGCTCCTCGGAGCCGGAGTTTATCTGACTGGATTTTTAATGTGGCTGGCAATCGATCCGGTCACCCCCATCGACCGCACCGAATTAGTATCCCGAACTGCCTGACGAACGCCGGGCAGGCGCCTTCCCGCACCTGCCCGGCCTTCGCACTTGTTGCTTTGCTGAACTACTGAGCGTTCATAGCAAGCGCAACAATGTGGACCCGGCGGTTTTTCTGCCAGCAAGCCTCATCATGCTCTTCGCAAATCTGTTTTTCTTTCCCGTAGCTGATCGTCGAAAGCTGATTGGCTGAAACGCCCGCCGAAACCAGATAATCCTTCGCGGCTTTGGCGCGTGCTTCACCCAGTGCGATGTTGTACTCGGCTGAACCGCGCTCGTCGCAGTACCCTTCCACCCGCAGCTTGTAATCCGGATACTGGCCCATAATCTGCGCCAGTTCTTTCGAATCCGCGCTCAGCGTTTTCACCGCGTCTTCATTCAGCGTGTGGCGGTTGTAATCGAAGTAGGCGTCCTGAATGCGCCCCAGAAGTTCGTCGATCCGCGCCCGCGTAGCCGCATCCGGAAACCGCGACGCTGCGGGTGCCGATGCCTGCTGCACCGGAGCCGGCGGCGTTGTCGTCCGCTGCGTAGTCGTCTGGTTCGAAGATTGCGCCACCGCCGCCGGTGGTGGTGGCGGAGCGTTCAGTGCCACAGTCTTCTTTGCGCACCCCGCGCCCACCAGGCACAGACCGCCTGCGGCAAGAATGTTAAGAGTCAGATTCGTTCTCAAAATATGTTTCCCCTCACCTGTATTCTGGCTACCCGGCCCCGTGTACGCCATCCTGTCGGGACAGTATTCGCCACCGGTCTGTACTCGAATAGACTGACTGTTGAAGGGCAAATACTCTTACGAAGGCAGATACTGTTACGACATTAGGTGTGCGCCGCAAACTTCGTCCCCAGTGGGTCCTGCTGGCCGGTTTCGGAGGGCTGCTCGCGTTTCTCCTCGCCGCGGCCATAGGCACTCTCATCCTGCTGGACCGCGTCCGCGACGATGACCGCCGCATGCGCCTCGCCTCCATAGCCCGCCTCGGCGCGCTCGAAGAAATCCGATCACAGATTTACCTGTCGGGCACCTATGTTCGCGATTACCTGCTCTCACCCGACCCCAGCGGCGCCGCAGCCCAGCGTGGCCGCCTCAATCAGATTGAAAGGCAATCCCAACGTCTGCTCGAACATTATTCGCACTCGCTCGACCCCGAAGAGCAGGGTGCCTTCGACTCCCTCCGCACTGAAATCACGGCTTATTGGCAGGTCCTCGGAACCACCTTCGACTGGACCCCGGAACAGCGCGACAAACTGCGCTACCCCTTCTTCTACGAGCAGCTTGTGCCCCGCCGCACAACCATGCTGCGCATTGCCGACAGCATCGGCGCCATCAACCAGCGCGCGCTCACACGTGCCGAAGACCGTTTCGCCGCCTCCGCCGGAAATCTGCGGTGGTCTCTCATCGCCACCTTTGGCATCGCGCTCACCGGAGGCCTTTTCCTCGCCGTCGCCACCATTGCCCTCACCCTCCGGCTTCAAAAACAGCTCGATCGCAGATCGCAGGACATGCAGGAACTCTCCGCCCGTCTCGTTCGCGCCCAGGAAGAGGAGCGCCGCACCCTCGCCCGCGAACTCCACGACGAAGTCGGCCAGTCCCTTTCCGCCATCATGATGGAAGCGGGCAACATTGAATTCGCCAACAGCCGCGCGGAGATTGGCGACCGCGTCCAGTCCATCGCAGCGCTCGCCGGGAAGACTCTCGATGTCGTCCGCGATCTCGCCCTGCTGCTGCGCCCTTCCATGCTCGACGATTTTGGCCTCGTCCCCGCACTCAACTGGCACGCCCGCGAGATGGCAAAGCGCACCGGCCTGGACATCCGCATCAACGCCGACGACACTTGCGATTCGCTACCCGATGAGCACAAAACCTGCATTTACCGTCTCGTGCAGGAAGCTTTGAACAACGCCGGCCGCCATGCCAGGGCTCGCTCCCTGTTCGTCACCGTCAAAACCACCGGTGACCGTGTCCACTTCTCGGTCAAAGACGATGGCACCGGTTTTGACAAGAAGCTCGTTCGTGGGCTCGGCCTCCTCGGCATGGAAGAGCGCGTCCGGCGCCTCGGCGGCAACCTCCGCATTGAATCCCAGCCGGGGCGGGGAACTACCATCGCCGCCGAATTGCCCCTCGCCATCCTCGACACCCACGGAGGCGCATGCCGCAAATTCGTATTCTGCTGGCTGACGACCACGCCGTGGTTCGCGATGGCCTCCGCGCGCTTCTTGAACGCCAGCCGGATATGGCAGTCGTCGCTGAAGCGGGCGACGGCCATGAGTGCGTACAGCTTGCCGAAGAGCACTCCCCCGACATCGTCATGATGGACATCGCGATGCCGCGCATGAACGGAATCGAGGCCGCCCGCCGCATTCTCTCCGCCAGCCCCGCCACCGCCGTCCTGATCCTGAGCATGCATCAGGATGAAAGCTACGTTCTGCGCTCGCTCAAAGCCGGCGCGAAAGGCTATCTGCTCAAAGATTCCCCTCGCGAGGACGTCCTCACAGCCATCCGAGCCGTCGCCGCCGGACGCTCCTGGTTCAGCCGCAAAATCAGCCTCATGATGCAGGAGGATTACGTCCGCCAGCTCGAATCCCGCGGCCTTGAAGACACCTACGATCTGCTCACCGGCCGCGAGCGCGAAATCCTCCAGTTGCTCGCCGAAGGCAAAGCCAACAAAGAGGTCGCAAACGTGCTCAACATCAGCCCGACCACTGTGGAAACGCATCGCGGACACATCCTGCAGAAGCTTTCACTGCACAGCACGGCAGACCTGATTCTGTACGCCGTCCGCAAACGCATCATCACCTGACCTATGGGACGCCTGCTTATCTCAGCCGGAATCGTACTCGTACTTGTCGGCCTCGTAATCAATTACGTAGGCCGCCTTCCAGGCGACATTCGGATCGAAGGCAGGCACGGCAGCTTCTACTTTCCCGTCGTGACCTGCATCCTCATCAGCGTCCTGCTCTCGCTCGTGTCCTGGCTCTTCCGCTCCCGCTAAAACCGCCTAGAGCACGTCCGCGAAACCGCGCTTCATATGCCGGAAAAATAGTCCGCCCAGTACGAATGTTCCCACCGCAAAACTACCCGCAATCGCAACATCCCGCATCGAAGGCAGGCTCGTCCCCAGCAGCATCACCCGATACGCCCGCACAATATAAGCCAGCGGATTCATCCTCAGCACGAACCGCACCCGCTCCGGAAACCGCTCTTCTCCGATGAAAATCGGCGTCAGCCAAAGCCAGAACGTCAGGATCACCACCACCACCTGCGCTGTATCCCGCAGATAAACCTGCAGTGACGCAGCAATCCAGCCCACCCCGACTGCAAACAGCCCGAGCGCCAGAACGAACAAAGGCAGCAGCGCCACCATCGGGCTCACATGCCCCGTAATCGCGCCCACCACCGCCATAAACAGAACCACCGTCAGCAGATGGCTCACCAGCGACGAAAGAAAGATCGCAACCGGCACAATCTCCGATGGAAACATTGTTTTCGTCACCAGATTCGCCTGCTCCACAATCGACCCCGAAGACCGGTTCACCGTCTCGCTGAACAGCAGCCAGGGCAGCATTCCCGCAAACAGAAACACCGGATAATTGCTCACTCCCGGGGGCGGCGGCTGATGCAGACAATAACTGAAAATAAATGTGTAGCTGGCCAGCAGTACCAGGGGGTGAATCAGCCCCCACAACCACCCCGCCGCCGACCCCACGTACCGCTGCTGAAAATCCCGCTTAACTAACTGAAAAATAAGGGTTCTTCGCTCAATCAGGTTCTTCGCGAAATGTCGTCCAGGAATACGCTTCGGCAACCGGCGATGGTAACGCGAAAAGGGTTGACTTGCAAGGTTAAGCGGTGTTAACCTCACAGTTCAGTATTTAAACCGGTCCGATCTCGCTTTGGTGAGGGCTTTTCAGTCTTGCTTCTGAAAGCCGGGAATCGCCGCTCACCTGGGAGCACACATCTCGGAGATACATATCTCAGAGATACGAAAAAGAGAGAAGGTTTGAAACAAGACTATTTTATCGTCGTTCTCGCGCATTCTTTGCATGGGCGCCTGCAGCGTGTCCACATTCCACATCGCTTCATCTACACAGCTCTGTGCAGCCTCGGCGTGCTGCTGCTTGTGATGTTCGGAGTTGTCGGCAGCTACGCCCGCATGGCCCTCAAAGTGGCCAACTACAACTCGCTGCAGCAGGAAGCTCAAACGCTCCGCACCCGCTACGAGAATCTTCAGAAAAAAGTCAAACAGACGAATGAGCAACTCGCCAGCCTGCAAATGCTCGCTGAAGAGGTCACCACCGCCTACGGAGTGAAAAAGCAGATCACCGGTTCGCCCGATCTCATCGCCGAAGCGCCGCTCGTTCCCACCATGCGCGAAACGCTGGCCGAATACGATTACCTCCGCACCACCAATCTCGCCGGCCGCAGCCGCAGTATCTTCGCCCGCGCCGATGTCAATATTCTGCCTTCCGGCTGGCCCATCAACGGCCGCCTCATGGATGGTTACGGCCACCGCAGCGATCCCTTCTCCGGTGAAGGCGCCATGCACACCGGCGTCGATATCTCCGCCCCCATGGGCACCCAGGTAAAAGCCACGGGCGACGGCATCATCGTCCACGCAAGCTGGAACAACGGTTATGGCCGCTGCGTCATCGTCGATCACGGCAACGGCTATCAGACCTGGTACGCGCATCTCTCCGAAATCGAAGTCCGCGAAGGACAGGAAATCCGCCAGGGCGAGATCGTCGGAGCCGTTGGAAATACCGGCCGCTCCACCGGCCCGCATCTCCACTACGAAGTCCGCATCCATTCGACGCCGGTGAACCCTTATCGGTTCCTCTCGACAGTTCCGGCCATGAAAACCGGAGCGGTTGCGGTCGAGTTCCCCTTTTAAGCTCTCGTTTGTCATAGAATCTCGTGCATGAAGCACGTCTGGATTCGAGCCGCCGCCCTCAGCGTTGCCGCCATCCTTCTGACCGCCGCCTACCGCCGCGCCGAACAGACCTCCGTCATGGCCGACGCCGCGCAGGCCTTCCTGAACTCCCTCTGGAGCGACCAGAAAGCCAAAGTCACCTACAGGTTCGAAGATGACGAGCGCCTCGACTGGCACTACATTCCGAAACTTCGCAAAGGCCTCTCGCTCGGCGAAATGCAGCCCTACCAGCAGAAGCTCGCGACCGCGCTGCTCGCCGCCGGCCTGAGCCAGCAGGGGCTCATCAAAGCCGAATCCATCATGAGCCTCGATCAGGTGCTCCTCCTGCTCGAACAGGATGCCGGACCCAATCGCCGTGACCCCAATAATTACTACGTCACCATCTTCGGCACTCCGTCCGCCACCGGCACCTGGGGTTACCGTTTCGAAGGCCATCACATTTCGCAGAACTACACCATCGTGAATGGCAAGGTTGCCGATTCCCCCAGCTTCTTCGGTTCGAACCCTGCCGAAGTCCGCGAAGGACCGCGCAAAGGCCTCCGCGTTCTCGCGGCCGAAGACGATTACGGTTACGAGATGATCGACTCGCTCGATCCCGCGCAGAAGGCCACCGCTATCGTCGATAAAACAGCGCTCAAAGACATCGTCACCATGGCCTCGCGCAAAGCCGCCCTGAACGGCGCGCCCAATGGCCTCTCCGCCGCGAAAATGACAGCCGCCCAGTACGACAAACTGCTTTCGCTCGTCGAAGTCTACGCGGAGAACATGCCTCCCCAACTCGCGCAGCACCGCATGGAGCTCGCCCGCAAACAGCCCAAAGACGCCACCTAGTTTGCGTGGACCGGCGAGACCCAGCGCGGTGGACCCCACTATTACCGCGTCCAGACTCCCGCCTTCCTGATCGAGATGGATTGCACGCAGGACAAAGCCAATCACATCCATTCCGTGTGGCGCGATTACGAAGGCGATTGGGGCATGGATCTTCTCAAGTCGCATTACGACTCAAGTCACACCGTAAAATAGAGCTATCGGCGCCCAACCTCTTTCCCGGCGAAACTTCCTTGCGATAGCGGCCGCGGGCCGGCTGTTCAGCCCCGAGGCGCGCCGCTACGCCGACCCCGCTACCGAGTTCGACGTCATCCGCCTCACTGACCCCGCGTTTTCGAGCGGCATGAGCGCACCCCATCTCCGCCAGTTCGGACGCCGCAGCGATTTTCTCCTCCACTGGAGCGAGCGCACAGGCACAAGGCAGGCCTTCGTCCTCGACCTCAAAACGGCCGAGTCCCATCAGCTCACTGACGTCGCCGCGCTCGACCCCGCCACCCTTACCCTCTCCGCCGACGAGCGCACCTGCCTGTTTTTCGACGGCCCCTCGCTCACCGAAATCGTCCTCGGCACCCTTCACCCCCGCGAACTCTACAAAGTGCCTGAAGGGTCCGTCCGAACCGGTATCACGGTCTCATCGGACGGCTCGATCTTCTTCGCCGAAGGCTCAAAAATCATGCGCGCGAACCGGGTCCGCACCGCCGCTGTCGCAGACACGAAGGTGCCCATCGACATGTTGCTCGCGCGCCCCAGACACACCCAACTGCTCTATCGCGCCGGGTCTGCCTTCTGGCTCATCAACAACGACGGAACCGCCAAACGCCAGCTCAAAACCGAACCGGGCGAAACCGGCGAGGCGCTCTGGAGCCCCTCCGGCCACTCCCTCATCTACCTCCACAATCCCGACGACCCGAAGCAGCTCGTCACCGTCCGCGAGTACCTTCCCGACGACAACACCGATCGCCTCATCGCCAAAACCAGCCAGTTCGCCACCGTCGCGCCGAACTCCGACGCTTCTGTCTTCACCGGAGCCAGTCGCAGCAAGGCCTCCGCTTACGTCCTCATCCTCCTGCGCGTAACCCGCCGTGAGCTGACCCTTTGCGAACACCGCGCCTCAGATCCGAAAATGGCTTCGCCCGTCTTCTCGCCCGATAGCCAGAGCGTTTTCTTCGTCAGCGATCGTCACGGCAAACCTGCCGTCTACCGTGTCCACATCGAAAAGTTCGTCGAGCAGACCGGCATCGAAGGCTGACCGTCTCGCACACCTATGAGCGTCAACACTCAAATGCGCGATGAATGGAATGAACGCGCCCGCGAAGACGCCCATTACTTCGTTGCCTTCGGACGCCGCGGCCAGGACGACGAAGAATTCTTCTCCACCGCATCCGACCTGGTCCGCGAACTCGAATCCGAGCTGAAGCGCCTCCCCGCCGCATCCGAACGCCGCGCCCTCGAAATCGGCTGCGGTCCCGGCCGTCTTCTGCGCCCCATGAGCCGCCACTTCGCTGAGATCCACGGCATCGACGTCTCGGACGAAATGATTGAACGCGCGCGCCGCAAACTGGCCGGCACCCCAAATGCCTTCCCGCATCACGCCGGCGGCAGCGACCTCGCCCTTTTCCCCGACAATCACTTCGATTTCGTCTACTCCTACGCGGTCTTCCAGCACATCCCCAGCGCTGAAGTCGTCTTCTCGTACTTCAAAGAAACCGCGCGCGTGCTCAAGCCAGAAGGCATAGCCCGCCTCCAGATCAACGGCCTGCCGAAGAGCTCGAAAAGCTACACCACCTGGGAAGGCGTCCGTGTCTCGGCCGACGAAATCCACGCCTTCACCCGCGGCCACAACCTGCGCCTGCTGTCGCTCACCGGCGTCGAAACCCAGTACATGTGGACCACATGGCAGAAGCCTCCCGCCTGCCAAATCGACGCAATTTCCAACGCGCTCACCAGTGAACAGGCAGTCCCCGCCTCTGGACGCATGGCCTGTGCTGCGCTCTCCGTCCGCAACCTGCCACCCGAATGCGATCTCAACTCGCTCCGCGCCTTCGTCGATAACGTCCCCGGAACCATCTGCTACATCGGTCCGCGGGCCCGCAATGCGCTCACCCAAATCAATGTCTTCCTGCCCCCGGCAGTGCGAACCGGCCTCGTACCTGTCCGCCTCGAATGGCAAGGCGCGCCACTCTGCCCTGAGCGCTACATCCGCGTAATCCCGCCCGGCCCAGCCGTCCCGCGTCTCACCGCCCTCAGTGACGCAATCAATCTGATGTCCCCGCAACGCATCGAAAGCGGCCTGATCAAAGCCACCCTCGAAGAGGTCGCGGACATCGAAGCCTTCACCGCCACGGTTGACAACCTTCCTGTCACTCACATCGACACCTTCCGAACCGACCCGCTCGCCGCCCGCTGGGAAGTAAACTTCCGCATCCCCAAAGCCACGTCCCCCGGCCCCCACCTTCTCGAAATCCGGTTAGGACGACGCTTGCTCGCACGAACAGGAATCGAGGTCATACGATGAAACCGCTGCTGCTCCCGCTGCTCTGCCTCTCCCTCTTCGGTGCTGACGAAGCTCAGCTCCGCAAGACCCTCGAAGCGAAGACGGGCGCCGTCACGCTCCCCTCCGGCACCATAGAAATTGCGCGCGAAATCGTGCTCCCGCCCGACGCTCACGACCTCGACATCGGCGGCTCCAACACCACTCTCAAAGCCGCCGCAACCTTTCGTGGACGCGCGCTTCTTGTGTTCCCCGCGGGCCGAAACATCCATCTGCACGATCTCGAGCTCGATGGCAGCCGCGACACCATCGGCCGCATGACGCCCCTGCCCGCCAACGGCATTCTCTTCTCGCGCTCAGTAGCGAACAACGGCATCCTCGCCGAAGGCATCGCTGGCTTCGAAGCCTCGCAGATCAAAGCCGCGCACATCGCCGGATTCGCTTTCCTCATCGCCGCCGGCCGCAACATTAAACTGCATGACATCGAGATCACCGAAAGCGGCGGCTACAACCTGCAGCACCGTAACAACGGCAGCGGAGGCATTCTGCTCGAAGACGGCGTCACCGATTTCGAAATTCGCCGCAATCAACTGGGCGGTATTCGAGGCAATGCCGTCGCCATTCATTCCTCAAACCGCGGCCGCATCTCTGAAAACGAATTCGCCATCCTCGCCCGCGCTGCCATTCAGGTCAGCCAGGCAACCGCGCTCACCATCGAAAACAATCGCGCAAGGCAAATCGGCGCACCCACCGAAGAAGTCGAAAGCCGCGCCGAATGCATGAGGCTCGAGAAGCTGACCGACAGCACCGTCTCATCCAACACCTGCGAAGAGACGCTGCTCGGAGCCATCGTCCTCAGCGGCTCCGGCAACAAAATCACCGCCAATCGCCTGCTGCGCCTCAACCTCGCCCGCAAAGACGAAGCGGGCATTCTGCTCGAATCCCCTGCCGCCTCGAACACCATCGACGCCAACGAAATCAGCGGTCCCGGCATGAGTGCCCACTGTATCGGCACCGCGCCGGGCGTAGCCAAAAATGCCAATAAAATTCTTAAGAACGATTGCTCGGATGAGGCTTCCGTGGCGCGTTTGCAACCCGTGACACCGCGTTAACCAGCTTTCGGTACGGGATCTTCGACCAGTCCTCCACCAGCAGCATTTCACCGTCCCGCCAGCTTGAATAGAACCACCGCGAAACGATCGCCAGTTGCTCCATCCGCTCCTGAGGCGCCACGCGATTCTCCGGAACCGCCAGCGCCACCGACCGCAACCGCGCGTCGAGCGACACCGCCGTCGCATCGTTCATCGTGAATTCAAGCCGCGTCATCCCTTGCCAGAACCCGCCCCTCATCCACCCCAGTTCCACGGCTTCCGGAGCGCTCGAAGGCACAATCGCAATCGCATTCAGCCGCGCCACGTCCCGAGCCATCTCATCCCGCAGCGCCAGCACTTCTTCCACCCGCTGCAGCCGCCGATGCATCGTCGCGGCGCCCTCGAAATCCATCTCGCCGCTCAGACGCTCCCGCGCCGCCAGAGCCGGGTCCAGCAAAGACTTCCCGTTGCTCTCGAGAAACTCCGTTACCCGCCGCGCCTCGCTCGCGTACTCCGCGATTCCCACCGCCAGCTGGCACGGACGCAGGCAGCGGCCCATCTCGCCATACATGCAGCCTGGGTGCTCAGGGCTCGGCAGCAAATCTTCCTGACAGCGCCGAAGCTGAAACAGATCGAGGAATTCCGATTCGAACCGCGCCGCCGTCGAGCGGCTTCGAAACGGCCCGAACCACACCCCCGGAGACCGCCCGATCTGCGCCGTAATCCGCGTCCTCGGAAACGCATTCGACAGCACCAGCTTCACGTACGGTGGCAGCCGCAGCCGGATCTGCCGCGCATAATCGCCCCCCAGATGCATCCGCGCCAGTTCCCATTGCAGAAGCTGACCCTCCAGCCTTGACCCCACCAGCCGGTATTCAATCCGAACCACGGTGTCCCGAAGCCCCGCGTTCAGCATCCGCGACACGCGCCTGCGCAGCACGTTGGTTCGCGCCAAATAAGGTTTGCCCTCGCGCGCCCACAACAGGAAAACAGCCGGCGAATTCGGCAGCGCCTCCACCACTTCCTGCGAGATTTCAGCTTCCACCAAAACTCAGTTTAATTTGCGCTTTACCCTCGTCTTTTCCAGCCGCACACTAGAATTGAACATGGCCACGACTCTCCACTCGGTGTGTGCGCTCGATTGCCCGGACGCCTGCTCCCTGCTGATCAACGTCGACGAAAACGGGCGCGGATCGAAGCTCCGCGGCAACCCCGCCCACCCGGTCACCCGCGGCTTCCTCTGCGGCAAAGTCGCCCGCTATCTCGATCGCGAATACTCCCCCGACCGCATCCTCCATCCGCTCCGCCGCATCGGCGCCAAAGGCGAAGGCCGCTTCGAACGGATCTCCTGGGATGCCGCGCTCGACGAGATCGCCCGAAAGCTCACCGCCGCTTCAAACGACTTCGGCCCCGAATCCATCCTTCCCTACAGTTATGCCGGAACCATGGGCTATCTCAACGGCTCCGGCATGGACCGCCGCTTCTTTCATCGGCTCGGCGCCTCCCGCCTCGATCGCACCATCTGCTCGTCCGCCGGAACCGTCGGGCTTACCGAAGCCCTCGGCGTCCGCTACGCCATCGAACCCGAAGACTTCCGCCACGCGAAGCTCATCCTCGCCTGGGGCGCCAACATCCTCGGCACCAACGTCCACCTCTGGCCGTTCATCGTGGAAGCGCGCCGCAATGGCGCGAGCTTCTACACCATAGACCCGCACCGCAACCGCACCGGCAAGCTCTCCGACCGCCACTATTCCATCCACCCCGGCACCGATACCGCGCTCGCCCTCGCCATGATGCACGTCATCACCGCCGAAGGTCTCGAAGACCGCGATTACGTCGATCGCTACACGCTCGGCTTTCCCGAGCTCAAAGAGAAAGTCCGCGAACTGGACTCCCGCACGCGCCGCCGAACTCACCGGCATCCCCGCCGACGACATCGTCCAGCTCGCCCGCGAGTACGCCACCACGCGACCCGCCGCCATTCGTCTCAACTACGGCGTGCAGCGTTCCGAACGCGGAGCCAAGGCCGTCCGCACCATAGCTCTGCTGCCCGCGCTCACAGGCGCCTGGCGCGACGTCGGTGGCGGTCTGCAACTCTCCACCTCCGCAGCCTTCCAGTTCAACCGGACCGCTCTCGAACGTCCCGACCTCCAATTCTCATCGCCTCTCAAACGCGAGTCCCGCATCGTCAACATGACCGAACTGGGCAACGCTCTGACCACCCTCAAAGACCCGCCGGTCAAAGCCATGGTGGTTTACAATTCCAACCCAGCCGCCATTGCCCCTGACCAGAACACCGTCCGCCGCGGCCTCCGCCGCGACGACCTCTTCACCGTCGTCCTCGAACATTTCCGGAACGACACCTGCCGATTTTGCCGACATCGTTCTGCCCGCAACCACCTTCCTCGAACACACCGACCTCTACTACGCCTACGGTCACTTCCACCTGCAGCTGGCGCGCCCGGCGCTGCCCGCGCCCGGCGAAACCCTGCCCAACACTGAAGTCTTCCGCCGCCTTGCCGCCCGCCTCGGTTTCGACGAACCCTGCTTCCGCGATTCGGACGACGATATGATCCGAACGCTGCTCGATACCGAGCACCCGTTCGTCAAAGGCATCACCCTTGAACAACTCGAAACCGAACATTCGGTCCGGCTGAAGATCCCCGACCCCTTTCACGCCTTTCGCGAACGGTGGCTTCGGCACCCCCTCCGGCAAATGCGACTTCAAACCGGAACAGCTCGATTTCGAACCGCCCATCGAATCGAGGGCGGGGGACCGCTCTCTTCTCAGCCGCTTCCCGCTCGAGCTCATCTCCCCCAAGAACCACGACAGCATGAATTCCACTTTCGGCTTCCGCCCCGATACGGATCGCCAGACCGCCAGCCTCACCATGCACCCAGAAGACGCCGCCGCGCGCGGCATCGTGCCGGGTGACGCCGTGCGTGTCATCAATGATCGCGGCGAATGCATGTTCAGCGTTGTTGTCTCGGACTCCGTAGCCGCGGGCGTCGTCTGCGCCCCGTCCGTACGCTGGCCGAAGCTTGCCCAGGGCGGCAACGGCGTCAACATGCTCTCCTCTCAGCGCCTCACCGACGCGGGCGGAGGACCCACGTTCTATAGTTGTTTAGTTCAGGTAGAAAGAATCGGAGACTAAGAAAAATACGCATGCGTTTATCCATCCCCCTGCTCGCTCTCGCTGTCATTCTGACCGGCGCCGCGTGCCGTGGAAAACATCAGGCCCCCCCGGTGCAGAACGAAGAGCCAGCACCAGTGGCTCGCACCACCTCCGGTTTCAAAATGAGTGACCCGGCAGCGCCCGCCCAAATGCTCAACGGGTTCTACGGACTTGAGAGTGGAACCTGGCGCTGGACCGCACCCAAATTCTCGGTTTCCCTTCGTCCCCCCATTGCCGCTTCGCAGCGCGGCGCAACGCTGACGTTCAATTTCAGCGTCCCTGAAATCGTCGCGCAAAAAGTAGGCTCGTTCTCGCTTATCGCAACCAGCGGCGCAACCACCCTCAAGTCCGAAAAGTATTCGAGGTCCGGCTCTTACACCTTCACCGCCGACGTTCCCGCGGACTTGCTGACCAAAGACTCCATCAGCATAGATTTCGCGCTCGACAAGTCTCTTCCGCCGTCACCCGAAGATCACCGCCAGCTCGGCGTCATCGCCGTGTCGGTCGGGCTCGAAAGTAAGTGAACGCCGCTTTACCCCCGCCACCCGCGCGCGCTTTGAACAGGCTCGGATGGCTCTGGTGCGCCGCGCCCGTGCTCTTCATGTTTCTGCTCTACTGGCAGGGGCTGCGGGCCTGGTTTATTGCCGACGATTTTGCCTGGCTCGGCTTGCTCCGCCAGGTCGGCAACGTTCACGACCTGCTCTTCCAGCTTTTCTCCCCGCCGCCCAGGGCACCATCCGGCCCTGGAGCGAGCGCGGCTTCTTCCTGCTCTTCGAAAGCATCTTCGGCCTGAACCCGTTCCCTTTCCGGCTCATGGCCTTCCTCACCATCGCCGGCAACCTCGTGCTCATTGAGTGGATCGTGCGCCGCCTGACGCATTCCCGCCTCGCCGCCCTGACAGCCGCCATCTGCTGGATCGCGAATCCCGCCATGGCAACGGTCATGTCGTGGAGCGCCGCTTACAACGAAGCCCTCTGCCCCTTCTGCCTGCTTCTCGCCCTGGCCCTGTTTATCCGCTTTGCCGAAACCGGCGCGCGCCGATTCTGGTGGTGGCAACTGGTGGTTTTCAGCCTTGCTTTCGGTGTTCTCGAAATCAACGTCGTTTATCCCGCGCTCGCCGCCGCCTGGGTTCTGTTGATCGCGCCGCGCGAAAGCCGCGCTCGCCTGTTGCTGAGTCTGGTCCCGCTCTTCCTTTTATCTGTCGTCTACTTTTTCATTCATAACTACTTCGCCCCGCTCCCCACCACCGGCGTTTACGCCGTGTACCTCGACACCCGCATGGTGCGTTCGCTCCGCACTTATTTCCGCTGGTCCCTGCTGCCCCCCGGCTGGCAGGATTTCGGCCACTCCCACACCGCCGGACGCATCCTCTACACCGTCGAACTTCTCGGCCTCGCCGCACTCTTCATTGCCGAAGTCCGGCGCCGCCGCTGGACCGCACTCTTCTTCCCCGCATGGTTTCTGATCACCCTCGCGCCAGTCCTGCCCATCCCCTCGCACCTCGAAGATTACTACCTCACCATCCCGCTCATCGGACTGGGCATGCTCGCCGGTTATGCCGTTTCCTCTACCGCCGCCGCTGCCGTCCACTGGCGCATCTGCGCGGCAATCCCGATCCTTGCCTACCTGATCCTCTGCCTTCCCGTCGCCCGTTCCGCCACAGCCTGGCAGCGCCTCAAATCGCTCGACGTGCGCGCTCTGGTGCTTGGCGTCGAAGCCGCGCATGAAGCCCACCCTTCGCAGTCCATCGTGCTCAGCGGAATCAATCGCGAACTGTTCGACAACGCGGTCGGCCAGTCTGCGTTCTTCCCGCTCGGCCTCGACAACGTCTACCTCGCTCCCGACGCCGCGGCGACCATCGGCGGCGATGCCGGAATGGCCGTTCTCGACAATCTCGTGCTCGATCCCGCAACTTTACAGCACGCCTTGACCAGCCGCACGGTTGTGTTATACTCTGTTGCTGGCGATCATCTCCGGAACATTACGGAGCAATATGAGCGGTCGGCTCCGAACCGTCTCATTGAACGATTACCTCTCCGCGTAGTTGTGGGCAATCCCCTTTTTTCCTGGCTTTTAGGCAAGGAATGGCTTCCCATAGAGCGTGGAGTTCGCTGGATGCCGGGTGACGCTTCGCTCCGTTTGGGCGGACCTGAACGAACCGGAAGCAAACTGCGTATAGAGGGTTATTGCCCTGACGAGTTGCTGAAGCGTTCTTCGCGTCATCTCATTGTTACTGTGGATGGCGAACAGATCGGACAGTCGGAAATAAACGATCCGGAATCTGCTTTCGTTCGTCTATTTGATTTGCCCCCTGCCGTAGTGGGGCGAAATTCCATCCTGATCGGCATCCGGGTTACACCCGTGGAACGTAGAGGTGGACAGGACTACGGATTGGTTTTTGGCGGTATTGCAATTCAGCCTTGAGTACTGTAGTCTGAACCCCATCTGCGGCACTTGCGGGTTTGGCACGAGGGTTGCTCTAGGTGGGAAGCATCGTAGGGTGCGATAGCGAAAAGCCTCAGAAATATGAGAAGATCTTAAGCTTTCGCCACCAGCTTTAATTGAAACTTTACATATTGATCGACGCTCTAATCTACAAAAGGCGCAGACGGTAAAAAGACGAGGAACTAGAAATGACCAAGGTTGAACTGGAAAAATACAAAAACATCCTGGAAGCGAAGCAGGCGGAACTCTCCGGCTCTCTGCGCAACCGGGATGAAATCGTCATCGAGAAGGCGCCGGACGCTCTCGATGAAGTGCAATTAGCAGGCGAACGCGAACTCGCGATTCGCAATCTGGATCGCGATTCCAACATGCTGCGGCAGATTCGCCGCGCTCTCGCGCCGCATCGCGGACGGCTCCTACGGTGTTTGCCTGCATTGCGAAGAAGACATCTCGCCCAAGCGCGTGAACGCTGTGCCGTGGGCTGCGTTCTGCATCAAATGTCAGGAGCAGGTCGACCGTCACGAGATCGAAGTCGAAGACACCGCCGATCTGTTCGCCAGCGCCGCTTAATCCGTCGATTACCGTCTGAGCAGGTTCCCGGGCGGACCCTCGAGATCCGCCCGATGTATTTCAGGATCTGCTTTCAGGCTCTTTCGGCTTCTCCGCTATTTCTCCCAACACTTTTTGTCCCGATAAAAGAAAGCATCCGCCCCGCCGCTTCTTTCTCCCGGCGGAATGAGAAATACCGTTCCCCGAAAACAAAAAGTGCATTCACCAGCCTTCCAGATGTCCCTCACCCCGGCCTCCCGAAGCTGCCGCTCATTAATCCCTGGCAGATCCAGCCACGGCGCACCCGGCTGAGTCGTTCCGTCCACCCATGTCGCAAATCGGTGCGCCACATCGCCACTTACCTCATAACAGCATTGCCCGATCGACGGCCCGATTGCGGCATGTAAGTCTTCCGGCCTGGACCCGTATCGCGTAAACAGTTCACGCACCGCATTGTTGACAATATTCACTGCCGTACCGCGCCACCCCGCGTGAATCGCCGCCACTGCGTGTGCCCGTCCATCGACAATCAAGACCGGCACGCAGTCTGCTGTCTTAATCCCGACAACAGTGCCCAAACGGTTCGACACCAGCGCGTCGCCTTCACCCCCGGCCACCGGTGCTTCCAGCACAATTCCCGAATGAATCTGCTTCACCGTTTCAATTCCCGCCGGATAAACGGAATCCCGCTGCCCGAATCCATGTACCACCCATTCAAACTCAGACAGGTTCGGCGCCGTCAGCATAACTTCAACATGTAAACTTCGATGTTACGGCATGAACCAGTGGCTCCGCGCGCGCGCAATTCCGGCACTTTCCATCCTGTGGTTCTTTATCGCGGGCCTCCTGCTGATCCCCCGTCCCGGTCTCCAGAACGACGAACTCTTCTTCTCAGGACCCCTCTATTATCCCGACTCTGCGTTCTACTCCCTTGAACTCGGCGCCACCAAAATCCCCTTCATGCTCATGAGCTACTCAGGGGCCTTTAAAACCTGGCTCTACGCCGCGCTCTTCGCCTTTTTCGCTCCCAACGAATGGTCCGTCCGCGTCCCCGTCCTGCTCATGGGAATGGTCACCGTCTACCTGACGTGGACCTGGGTGCGCCGCATCGCCGGCGATCGCGCCGCCGCCATCGCGGCCATACTCCTCTCGACCGACACCATTTTCCTGATGACCGACACCTTCGATTGGGGCCCCGTCGCCATGCAGCACATCCTGCTCATGGGCGGCCTCGTCGCCATCCAGCGCTGGCTCGATTCCGATTCACGCCGCTGGCTCGCCCTCGGCTTCTTCCTCTGGGGTCTCGGCATCTGGGACAAAGCGCTGCTAAGCTGGCCGCTCATCGGCATGACCGTCGCGTGCCTCTGCGTCTTCCCCCGCGAGTTCTTCAGACGCCTCCGCCTGGCCGCGCTCGCCATCGCCATAGCCTCGTTTCTGATCGGCGCCGCCCCGCTCGTCTGGTACAACATCGCCCGCCCCGGCGAGACCGCCAAAACCAACACCAAATTCAACGCCTCCGAACTCGGCCCCAAACTCTCCGCGCTCCGCATGACCGCAGACGGAACCACGCTCTTCGGCTACATGGTCTACAAGAAGCCTGCCCCCAGCCCTCGCGCCCCCGCAACCGCGCTCGAAAAAGCCTCAGTCTGGATTGCCGGCCACACCGGCGACCACCGCACCAACCTGATGCTCCCCGGCTACCTGCTCGCACTCCTCTGCCTGGCCGCCGTCTGGAAAACCAAACTCTGGCGCGCCGCCATCTTCCTGCTCATCGTCATGGCCGTCGAGTGGCTTCAGATGGCTCTCAACCAGGGCACCGGCGGAGCCTCCCACCACGTCATCCTGATCTGGCCCTTCCCGCTTGCCTTCGCCGGCATCGTCTTCGCCGAAGCCTCACGCCGAATCCCGAAATACGGCCCGCCCGCCATAGCCGTCCTCGTCGCTGTCCTGACCCTCGGCAACATCCTCAACACCAACGAATACCTGGCCGAATTCATCGTCAACGGCGGCTTCGGCGGCTGGACCGATGCCATCTACCCCCTCGCCGCCTCCGTCGAAAAAGGCCGCGCAAGCTGGATCGGCATCATCGACTGGGGCTATCTCTACCAGCTCCGAATGCTCCACGAAGGCGACCTCCCGCTCTTCCTCCCGCCCATCCCGCCCGAAGGCAGCCAGGCCGAGTTCGCCGCCGCCATTCAGGACCCCTCAAGAATCTTCATCCGGCACACCGCCGACAAACAGATGTTCCCCGGCGTCAATGAGCGCTTCCACAACGCCGCCGCCGCCCTCGGCTACACCGACTACGTCGAGAAAGTCATCAGCGATCGCAACGGAAGACCTGTCTTCGAAATCTTCCGCTTCCGGCACTAGCCCCGAGCCACCGCCAGACCCTTCCCATACACCTGCCGGAAAATGTCCCCCAAACGCTCCGCCGCCCAGATCTCCAGATCTACATCCGTCTCGGGCGCCACATGCAGCGTCACCAGAAAATCCGACTCCCGAACCTTACACTCCAGACCGCGCACCCGCTGCCCATGGCTCCGGTCCAGGTTATCCGCCAGCCGCAGCAAAGGCATCAGCAGCGTCACCACCCTCCGGCCTTCCGCGTCCATCAGATGCAGGTTCGGATGCTCGGGCGCTGGCGCCGCCTTCCGGTGATACCTGCACAGATTCGCAATCAACTCCCGCTCGCTTCTCGTAAAGCCCGGCAGATCCGAATTCGCCACCAGATAATACGAATGCTTATGATGCCGCGTGTCGCTCACATAGTGCCCCACGTCGTGCAGATAAGCCCCCGCTTCCAGCAGCCGCCCGTAATGCGGCGCCAGCTTATGCACCGCCTGAAATCCCGCAAACAAATCGTTCGCCAGCCGCGCCACCTTCCGCGCATGACGCAGCGGCACGCCGTAATGATCCGCCACCTCTTCCACCACCGTCCGCTGATCCGCCGACAACTGGCTCAGCTCACGCCCGACCCCGCGCGCCGCCAGATCCGCGATAATCCCGTCCCGCACGCCTGCCGACGAATAAAACAGCGCCGGCATCCGCAACGCTTCAAGCACCCGCAGCAGCACCGCCGTGCCCGGAATAATGATCTCCGCCCGCCGTGGCCCAATCCCCGTAATCTTCTGCCGGGCATTCATATCCAGCCCGCTGATTTCTTTATAGAGCTTCCGGATTTGCGGCGTCGTCGCCCGCCGCCGGTCCGCCTCATCCCGCTTCGCCCTCGGAATCCCGTTCGCCGCCGACACAATCGCCGAAGCCGTTGCCGACGTCCCGATCACCCGGTCAATATGCGTCTGCCCGATCTTCCGCACAGCCGACCCGATCCGCTCCCCGATATACTCCTCAAGCCTGTGCAGCTCCGACGCGCGTGGCGGATCCGTCCGCAAAAACAGTTCCTGCAGCCGCAGCGCCCCCAGCGGCTTCGAAAACGAATGCACAATGCGCTCGTTCTCGCTCAGAATAATCTCGGCGCTGCCCCCTCCGATATCGATAATCAGGAACCGCTCTTTCGGATGCGGCCACCGGCTCTTCACGCCCAAATGGATCAGCCGCGCTTCTTCCTGCCCCGAAATAATCTCGACATCCGCGCCCAGCGCCGCCGACGCCCGCGCCAGAAACTCCTGCTGATTCCCAGCGTCCCGAACCGCGGCCGTCGCCACCGCCCTGATCCCAACCACGTCCAGCCGCTGGTACATCGTCGCCATGTTCGACAGAACGCCGCACAGCAGATCCATCGAATCCTGACTCACACGGCCCGTCCGGAACACGCTCGCACCCAGCCGCGTTACCTGCCGCTCAGACGCCAGAATGCGCGGCGTTTGCCCTTCCAACACCTCGGCCGCTTCCATGCGGACCGAGTTGCTGCCGATATCGACTGAGGCATAGCGCGGCATAGAAACTTATCATACGAACCGTGAACCGCGCTATCGCCTGCCTTCGCCAGACTCGTACTGAGCCTGCTGCAAAAGCCATCCTTCCGCCGTGCCGCCGAAGACCCTGGACAGCCGCACGGCCATGCCGGGCGATATGCCGCGCTTGCCGTTTACAAGTTCAGAAAGCGTATTGCGCGAAACGCCGAGAGCTTCGGCAGCGCTCGTGATCGTCAGGCCCAGAGGTTCAATGCATTCCTGCAATACGACAACGCCAGGGTGCGGCGCATTTTTCATGGTCATGGGCTGGCTCGTTTCAGTGGTAATCGACATTATCAACGTTCTCGACAGAACACAATGCGATCATGTCCTGTAACAAAATGAAACCCCTCCTCCTCGCACTCCTCACCGCCGCAGCCGCCAACGCCGCGCCCGTCCCATGCCTCACCGCCGACGCCGCCTGCACCCAGTGGCTGCGCTTCGGAGCCGGTCCCTCCCGCAGCCTCATCTACGCCACCTATCCGCTCACTGCGAAGAACGAAGCCATCACCCGCGCCCTCGTCGTTGTCCACGGTGCCGGCCGCGATGCCGACAATTACTTCCGCAGCACCCTCGCCGCGGCCTTCCTCGCAGGCGGCCTTGAGAACACCATCGTCATCGTCCCCCGCCTCGCTTCGAACAACGGACAATCCTGCAAAGACACGCTCGCCCCCGACGAAGTCAGTTGGAACTGCAGCAGTTGGCGATCCGGCGGACCCGCCCTCAACAACGCCGCCCTCACCTCTTTCGATTTCCTCGACGAAGTTCTTCGCAGGCTCGCCGCCAAAGAAGTCTTCCCCAATCTCAAGCGCATCGTCGTCGCAGGCCATTCCGCCGGAGGTCAGGTCGTCAACCGCTACGAAATGGGAAACCACATCCACGAGACCCTCGGCGTCCCCGTGTCCTACGTCGTCGCGAACCCGTCCAGCTACGCCTATCCCGACGCCGTGCGTCCCACCGAAGCCGCTTATTCAGTCAGTGCCCACGCCCCCGGCTACGTCCCTGAAGCGGTCCCCAACACCCCGGCTTTTCGCGCCCTCGGCGGCACCGACTGCACCACTTACGACCAATGGCCTTACGGCTTCAAAAACCGCTTCGGCTACACCGCCGCAGAATCGGATGCCCAGCTCAAACAACAACTCGCATCCCGCCCCACCACCTACCTGTTAGGCGAACTCGACGTCCTCCCCCTCGGAGGCTTCGATTCCTCCTGCTCCGCCATGTCCCAGGGCCCCACTCGCCTCGCGCGCGGCGAAGCCTTCGGCAAATACGTGAACGAAAAACTAGGAGCCCGTCAGGCCGTCACCGTCGTGCCCGAATGCGGTCACAACGCCCGCTGCATGTTCACTGCGGAAATCGCCCTGCCCCTGCTGTTCCCGAACTAGCCCCGGCTCTTTACATCCGCCCGGGCAGCGCGCAAACGAACGCCGCCGCATCGTTCGTATTGCCCGTGCCCTTCCACTGAGCCTCCTGCGGATACGGACACAAAGGCCTCGTCCGGTCCACCGCGCCATTCGTCATGTGCGACGCCGTAACCCGCGCCGGAGCCGCCCCATGCTCCACCCACTCCTCCAGCGCCGGCATCATATCGAACACCGTGGCCCCCGGCCCGCCCCCGCAATGCTGCATCCCCGGCACCATAAACAGCCGATAAAACTCCTTCGTATCCCGCAGCCCGTGGTTCCCTCCATGCCCGGCAAAGGCCGCCACGCTCTCGTAATACTGAATGCTGTTCAGAGGAGTAATATCCGGATCGCTCCACCCGTGATATTGGATCAGCTTCCCGCCGCGAGCCCGGAACGCGCTCAGGTCCGGATTATTCGCGTTAAACAAGGCCCCCAGCTTTGCATCCGTAAAGTCCACATCGCTGTCGAGACCGTCCGCTCTTTCGAACCGGAACGTGCGGAAATCCCAGTTCGGATCTTCGAAAACCATATACCGGTAAAACGGAATCCCCAATCCCGCATGGCTGCTCGTACCCGGCTGCGCGCCCGAAACCCAGCTCGTCCACCCGCCCGGTCCCCCCTCGCCGCCCGGCACCAGTCCCGGATAAATCTGGTCCCCGTCCGCTGTCCGCAGCCCCGTCCAGATCTTGTTCACCGCCTCCACCTGCGCCGCCGTGAGACACCCCTGCGCATCCGGTCCCGCGCACAGCAGCGTCGCCACATCGAAATGGCACCGCCGCGGGTCTGTCAAAACTCCGTCCCGAACCCCGTCCAGCAGATCGCACTCGCGGTTCACCGCATCGGCCAACACCTGCACCTTGTCTGGAGGCAAATAGCCCTCGCCGTCCATCGCCCGCGCTGTCCACAAATGCCCGCCCGCGTAATGCCTGGTCCAGTTGTTCGCCGGATCCCCCGCAATAATGCCATCGAAATCCGCCGGATACCGTTGCGCCTCCACCAGCGCCTCATGCCCGCCCTGCGAACACCCGTTGAAATAGGAATGCGTCGGCGCGCTCCCGTAAAACTCCCGCAGAATAACCTTGTCCGCTTCCGCCATCGCATGGACCGCGCGGTCCGCGAAATCCACAATCCGTTCGTAATGCCCCAGCGCCCATTCCCCGGCGTTCGAACTTGGCGACGCGTGCCCGGTATCCGTGCTGCTCGTCGCATACCCCCGCTCGAGCGGCCGCCGCATCGCGCCGTAGTTAATGCTGCCCGCGAGGCCCCCATTCCCCACCGCCGCCAGCTTGTGGTTCCAGTTCACGGGCATCCACAGCTCGAACCGCACCTCGGGCGCAATCGTCGCCGCAACCCGGCAGAACGCGGGCAATTCAGCCGTAACCCCTTGCGCGCCCGGAAACGTAAACGGCCCCGCCGCCACCCGCGCCGCTGTCGTAATCGTCACTCCCGGCAGCGAAAGCGCCGCCAGCCGTTCGCAGCTTTGCTGTGCCGCAACCGGGACGGCGCAGAGAAATCCCAACACAAAAATCAAACGCATCTGGACCGCTATTCTCTCCCATTCCGCGCATTCTGGAAGGGAAAGCCGGTGTGGCAGACAGCCTCCGGTTAATCGCTGACCACGAACTTACGGTCGACGAACTCGATCTTCTCGCAGCCGGCGGCGTCCCCAGTGGTGGCGCACACAGTAGCACCAACCTTTGCCCGAGCCGTTACCGATACTGCAATTCCGGCCTTTGCGTTTCGGCCTGAATGCGCATTTCCCGAGGCACGAGCGCGTCGCCCGCAACAACGGCGCACAAAAATCCCACAATGAAACGCAGACACCTCTGGACCGCTATTCTCTCCTGTCCCCGCATTGCTACTACCGCTCGTTTCGGGCGATAATGGAGACACTGTGAGGAAAGCGACGACGTTCAGTTGCTTCTCCACTGTAAGGAGAAACGTTTGAAGCGAGCTGGATCGGATGACACCTTACGTTGCTCCTTTTGCCACAAAAGCCAGGACGTAGTCGGGAAGCTGATCTCTTCCCCCAGCGATTACCCCCGCGCCTATATTTGCGACGAATGCATCGCTGTCTGCAATTCCATCCTCGAAGACGATAAGCCGGAGCCCGACCACTGCCGGTCCGCACAAGATCCCCAAGCCTCTTGAAATTAAGGACTTTCTCGATACCTACGTGATCGGGCAGGAAGCGACCAAGCGCAAGCTCGCCGTCGCCGTCTACAACCACTCGAAGCGCATCCATATGAACCGGATGCGCAATTCCGAAATCGAGCTCGCCAAGTCCAATATCCTGCTGATCGGGCCCACCGGCACCGGCAAAACCCTGATGGCGCAGACCCTCGCGCGCATCCTCGACGTGCCTTTCGCCATCGTCGACGCCACCACTCTCACCGAAGCCGGGTACGTCGGTGAAGACGTCGAAAACATCATCCTGAAGCTCCTCCAGGCCGCCGATGGTGACGTCCAGAAGTGCCAGCAGGGCATCATCTACATCGACGAAATCGACAAAATCTGCCGCAAGGACGAGAACCCCTCCATCACGCGCGACGTCTCGGGCGAAGGCGTCCAGCAGGCGCTTCTGAAAATTCTCGAAGGCACCATCGCCAACGTTCCCCCGCAGGGCGGCCGCAAGCACCCCCACCAGGAATTCACCCCCGTCGATACCACCAACATCCTGTTCATCTGCGGCGGAGCCTTCATCGGGCTCGAAAAAATCATCTCCCGCCGCACCGGCAAGAAGTCCATCGGGCTTCCACCAGGACGAATCCAAACCCGATCAGCCGAAAACCGTCGGCATCAGCGACCGCCGAGACGTCGACCTGCTCCGCCAGTTACAGCCGCACGATCTCATCAAATACGGCTTCATCCCCGAGTTCATCGGCCGCCTGCCCGTGGTCGCGACACTCGAAGATCTCGACAAAGCGGCTCTCGTCCAGATCCTCACCAAGCCGAAGAACGCGATCATCAAGCAGTACCAGCGCCTCTTCGAATATGAAAACGTGCGCCTGCGCTTCACCGACGACGCCCTCGACGCCATCGCGGGCCTCGCTCTCGAGCGCAAAGTAGGTGCCCGCGGTCTTCGGATGATCATCGAAGACCTAATGCTCGACCTGATGTATTTCCTCCCAAGTTATAAGAAGGTCAAGGAGTTTCAGGTTTCTCGCGAGATGGTTCTTAGCCAGAAAATCAGCCTGACCCTCCTCGAAAAAGCAGGATAATCACCAGGAGTGGTGGATTTCCACCACTCCCCAACTCCTCTTTTAACCAGCATTTTCAACGACTTCCGATTGGCATCTTTCTTGCTCCTCCCCGGGCGGAAAGGAACCCGATATGAAGTTCAAATTACTCGCGATCTTAACCCTCTTAAGCGGTAGTGCTCTGTTTGCCCGGACTCATGTTGTTGTTGGTTTCGGGGTAAATGTCGGACCCGCATATGGCCCGGTTTATGGACCCAGCGGCTACTACGCCCCGCCGCCACCCGTTTATAGCTATCTGCCGCCCGCGCCGGTCGTAACCTATGTCGCCCCGCGAGCGTACTACTACGCGCGACCGTATTACGGACCAGCGTACGTCGCCCCGTACCGCGTCGCACCGGGATATTACTACAACCGTCGCTATTACAGTTACCGCCGCCGCTAACCAGCAGGGGACAGGTGCCCGCCTGTCCCCCTTTTTTATTCACACTTTTCCAGAAGTTCTCTATCCTGCTCAATCCAGATCCACTTAGCTGACGCCAATCCGCCCGGTCGAACGTCGTTTCCGGTCGCCGCGTGCTAAAACCGGGTCATGCCGGATATCTGCGGACAGCAAGCCTGTAGCGAAAAATGGCTTTGTTTTTTCGCGAGTCTCAGCCGAGTTGGGTCCAGCAAAGCCCGCCCGAAATGGGTTTGTTTTTTCATGCCGACCCCAAACTGCCTCGCCCTGCGCTCGCGCGCCCAAATTGGGTTTGTTTTTTCAGCGCGGCACCGAACTGCCTCTTCCGCGCTCGCTGGCCCAAAATGGCTTTGTTTTTTCATGCCTCCGAACGCGCCCAAATGCTCGCTGCCCAACTGTCCCCGCGCCCCGAACCGGCAAATGCTACAAAACTATCTGGATCTTTGCGAACACTTTTGCGTCTCTCAGCGTCATACAACTCAATGACCGGTGCCTCACCACGTCCGACCCCGTCCTCACCACGCCCGGCCCAAATTGGCTTTGTTTTTTCAAAACTCAACCGCGCCCTCAGATTCCGATGGCTACTCCTTCCCCTCCTCGGCACGTTTTTACTCAGCGCCGCTGAATACAAAGGCCAGGTCACCTTCGGTGGACTCCCCCTTCCCGGCGCCACCGTCACCGCCACCCATGCGGATAAAAAAATCTCGGTCATCACCGGCGAAGACGGTGCCTACTCCTTCCCGGACCTCGCCGAAGGCCCGTGGACCGTCGAGGTCCACATGCTCTGCTTCACGCCCCTCAAGCAGGACGTCACCCTCCCGGCCGCCACTCCCCCGGCCCCGCTCGACATGAAGCTTCTTTCCATTGAAGAGATCAGGGCTGCCTCCGTCGCCGCGCCACCCCCGGCCTTGCCGGCCCTCAGCACCAGCGTCGTTACGCCCGAAAAGCCCGCCGCGTCAGCCGGTCCCGCAGCCAAACCCTCGCTCAAACCGAAAAAGAACGCCGTCGTCGCCACCGCCACCAACACCGCCGGAGCCTTCCAGCGCGCCAGCGTAAATGCCTCCGCGGGTGCCGCTCCGCCCCCGCAGGACACCCCCGCGCCCACACCGGGCGATCTCAACCAGAGCGCTACCGACGCCTTCGCCATCAACGGCAGCCAGAACAACGGCGCCGCCTCACAGTTCTCCCAAACCCAGGCCTTCGGCAACAGCCGCCGCGGTCCAGGCTCCCTATACAACGGCACTCTCGCCTTCAATCTCGACAGCTCCGCGCTCGATGCCCGGCCGTTCTCCCTCACCGGTCAGGAAACCGCCCGCCCCGCTTACAGCCGCATCACCGGCGGCGGAACCTTCGGAGGCCCTTTGCGAATTCCGCACCTCTACAATCCGGTCTCCGCGCCCACCTTCTTCGTCGCGTATCAGCTCATGCGCAACACCGACGCCAACACCGCGTCCGCCCTCGTCCCTACCTTGGCTCAGCGCGCAGGCAACATTTCCCCTACCGTGATCGTTCCCCAAAGTCTGATCAGCCCCCAGGCCACCGCGCTCCTGAACCTCTATCCGCTCCCCAACTTTCTCGATCCCGGCGCCCGCTACAACTACCAGATTCCCCTCGACAATTCCCTCGATCAGGACAGCCTCCAAACCCGGCTCAACAAAACCATCGGCCGCTTCAATCAGGTCTTCGGCACGTTTTCTTATCAAAACACCCGGTCCGTCAACCCCAACATCTTCGGCTTCGTTGATCGCGGCAACATTCAGGCCTTCGACACCACGCTCAACTGGACCCACCGCTTCACCCAGCGCATCTTCACCACGTTCAAATACAACTTCAACCGCCTCTCCACCCGCAACACCCCGAATTTCGCCAACAAGATCAACGTCTCTGGCAACGCCGGAATCGCAGGCAATAATCAGGACCCCATCAACTGGGGACCGCCCGCCCTCTCCTTCGTAAGCGGTATTGCCTCCCTCTCTGACGGCCAGCAGTCCTTCAACCGCAATGAGTCGAACGCCATCTCCATGAACACCTTCTGGAGCAAAGCGCCTCACAATTTCACCTTTGGAGCCGACTTCCGCAGGCAACAATTCAACTACCTCTCACAGCAGGATGCCCGCGGCAACTTCACCTTCACCGGCGCGGCCACCGGCAACGATTTCGCCGACTTTCTCACCGGAACTCCGGACACCAGTTCCATAGCGTTCGGCAACGCGGACAAATACCTGCGCGCCAACGTCTACGACGCCTACTTCACAGACGACTGGCGGGTCAGCCCCAGCCTGACCCTCAACATCGGCGGGCGTTGGGAATACGGTTCGCCCATCAGCGAACTCTACGGTCGTCTGGTCAATCTCGACATCGCGCCCGGTTTCGCCGCCGAAGTTCCCGTCATCGCTAGCCACGCCATCGGCGCACTCACCGGACAGCATTATCCCGGGTCCCTCGTTCAGCCCGATAAGCACGCCTTCGAACCGCGCATCGGAACGGCATGGAGGCCGATTTCCGGCTCCTCGCTGGTCGTACGCACCGGCTACGGCGTCACCTACAACACCTCCGTCTACCAGGCGATCGCCGCCAACATGATGCAGCAATCGCCGCTCTCGAAAAGTCTCAGCGTGCAGAACACGCCCCAAAATCCGCTGACGCTGGCCAACGGTTTCAACGCCGCCCCCGCCACTACCGCCAACACCTTCGCGGTCGATCCCAATTTCCGGATTGGCTACGCCCAGACCTGGCAGGCTTCGGTGCAGCGCGATCTGCCTTACTCCCTGATCGTCACCGCCACCTATCTTGGAATCAAAGGCACCCGCGCCACTCAGGCCTTTCTTCCCAACACCTATCCGTCCGGGGCCGTCAATCCTTGCCCTTCCTGCCCCTCGGGCTACACCTATCTGACTTCGAACGGAAACTCCACCCGCGAAGCCGGACAAATCCAGTTGCGCCGCCGCCTGCACAACGGAATCACGGCCAGCGCCAACTACGTCTTCTCGAAAGCCTACGATGACGCCGCGCTCGGCGGCCGCGGTCAGGGCGCTTCCGTCATCGCCCAGAACTGGCTCGATCTCAGCGCCGAACGCGGACGCTCCAACTTCGATCAGCGCCACCTTCTGAACCTCCAGGCGCAATACAGCACAGGAGTCGGCGTAGGCGGAGGGACTTTGCTCAGCGGCTGGCGCGGGAATCTCTTCAAAGAGTGGACCATCGCGACCACCATCACAGTCGGCAGCGGTCTCCCGCTTAGCCCCGTCTATTTCAGTGCCGTCAACGGCACCGGCGTCACCGGCAGCCTTCGTCCCGATTACACCGGCGCCTCCATCTACGCCGCGCCCCCCGGCCTGTTCCTCAACCCGGCCGCGGTCGCCGCACCCCTCCCAGGCCACTGGGGCAATGCCGGCCGCAATTCCATCGATGGCCCCGGTCAGTTTGGCCTCAACACCTCGCTCGCCCGGACTTTCCGCCTCCGCGACCGCCTCAATATGGATCTGCGCATCGATTCCACCAACACCCTGAATCACGTAACCTATCCAAACTGGAACACCATCCTGAACAACGCCCAGTTTGGGCTTCCGAATACAGCCAACGCCATGCGGAACGTGCAGGCAAATGTGAGGGTAAGATTTTGATCCACCGCAATCCGATCGGCAAAACGCTTTCAGTCCTGCTCGCCGCCACCCTTACCGTTCTGCCTCAGCAGGCTCCGCCGCCTGCCGCGGCGCCCTCCGATGGCACGGTCACCTTTCGGACCAACACCCAGCTGGTCGTTGAGACCGTGAGCGTAACCGACAAGAACGGCAAGCCCATCGAAGGTCTCACCGCCAAAGACTTCACCATCACCGAAGACGGCATCCCGCAGACCATTCAGTTCTGCGATTTCCAGAAGCTGCAGGACGCCCCCGATGCCATGCCCGCGCCACTGCCCCCCGTCTCGCCGGTGACGAAGACCCAGATCTCCCCTGAGCCAGCCGGGCGACACTCGCTACAAAGATCGGCGCCTGATGGCCATGTATTTCGATATGACGGCCATGCCGATGCCCGACCAGCTTCGGGCCCTCTCCGCCGCCCGCAAGTTCATCAAGACCCAGATGGCCGCGCCCGATCTGATGGCGATCATGGAATACAACGGCGCCGCCGTCAAAGTGCTCGACGACTTCACTGACGACAAGGACGAACTCCTCAAGACCATCGAAACCCTGATCGTCGGCGAAGGCAATGGCTTCGATGAAACCAACGCGGACGAAAGTGCCGCCGACACCGGAGCCGCCTTCGGACAGGACGACGCCGAGTTCAACATCTTCAATACCGACCGCCAGCTTGCCGCCCTGCAGACCGCCGTCCGCATGCTGGCCCCGCTCAACGAGAAGAAGTCGTTCGTTTATTTCGCCAGCGGTCTGCGGCTGAACGGCATCAACAACCAGGCGCAGATGCAGGCCACCGTCAATGCCGCCATCCGCGGCAATGTTGCCTTCTACCCGATCGACGCCCGCGGCCTCGTGGCCTCCGCTCCCGCTTGGCGATGCCACCATCGGCTCGCCTGGCGGCGCCGGGATGTACAACGGCAACTCCGCCCTGGCCAATGTCGGCAATCTGCAGCGCACGCAGGACACGCTCTACACTCTTGGCCTCCGATACCGGCGGCAAAGCGCTGCTCGACTACAACGACCTCTCGGCCGGCATCGTAACCGCTCAGCACGCCATCTCGAGCTACTACATCATTGGGTACTACACAACCAAAACCATGCTCGATGGCAAATTCCGCCGCGTCAAAATCGCGTATAACGGAGACGCTTCGGCTAAGCTGTCTTATCGCCAGGGCTATTACGCCGGTAAGACCTTCAGCAAGTTCACCTCAGCGGACAAAGAACGCCAGCTCGAAGACGCTCTGATGCTGGGCGACCCCATCACCGAACTGACCATTGCCATGGAAGCCGATTACTTCCAGCTCAACCGCGCCGAATATTTCGTCCCTGTGGCCGTCAAGATCCCCGGCAGTGAACTGGCCCTCGCCAAGAAGGGCGGGGCAGAGCACACCGTCATCGACTTCATCGGCGAAGTCAAAGACGAGTACGGCACCACCGTCAGTAATGTCCGCGATAAGGTCGATCTGAAACTCAGTAACTCTACCGCGGCAGAGCTAGCGAAGAGACCTATCTCTTACGACACCGGCTTTACCCTGCTGCCCGGGACTTACAACATCAAGTTCCTCGCCCGCGACGATGAAACCGGACGCATCGGAACCTACCTCATGAAGTTCGTGGTTCCCAATCTGAACAAGGTCGATAAGCGGATCCCCATCAGTTCCGTCGTGCTCGGAAGTCAGCGCATCGATCTCAGCGACGCGCTCTACAATGCCACCAAAGACAAAGGCAGGGCAGAGTCCGTCAACCCGCTGGTGCAGGACGGCCAAAAGCTGATGCCCAGCGTCACCCGCGTCTTCAGCCGCAACAAAGATATGTACGTCTACCTGCAGGCCTACGAGCCAAATGCGGCAACCATTCAGCCGCTGGTTGCGTTCGTTACCTTCTATCGCGGTCAGACCAAAGCGTTCGAAACGCCGCCGCTCTCGATCACCGAAGGCCTGGCGAACAAGCTCAAGACCATCCCCCTGAAATTCAGCCTCGCTCTCAACAATCTCACGCCTGGCCGCTACAACTGTCAGGTCACCGTACTCGATCCCGCCGGGCAGAAGGCAGCGTTCTGGAACGCGCCTGTCATGCTCGTCCCTTAAACTATAAGTATGAACGTAGAGAGAGCGAAAACTTCAAACCCCGTGTTCGGCGGAACGTGGGAAGGCAGTGCGATCCATACCGGCTATGGACCCACCATGACCATCGCCGGCACCGCCAACAAAGCGGGGATACTGCTGATCTGCGCCATGGTCACTGCTGTCTGGACCTGGAACCAGTTCATGGCCGACCCCGCCTCCGTTGCCGGTTACACGGTAGTCGGCGCGTTTGGCGGTTTCATCGCCGCCATGGTCACAATCTTTAAGAAAGAGTGGGCGCCCGTCACCGCCCCGATTTACGCGCTGCTCGAAGGCCTGTTTCTTGGAGCGATTTCAGCGACTTTCGAGTTGCGGTTTCACGGCATCGCTATCGAATCCGTCGCGCTGACGTTCGGAACCTGCCTCGTCATGCTGCTCGCGTATCGCTCCGGTGCGATTCGGGCCACTCCGCAACTCACCCGCGGCATCATCGCGGCCACCGGCGGCATCGCAGTGGTCTACTTCCTGAGCATGATTCTCGGGTTCTTCCACATTCAGATCCCAGGCATCTTCGGCGGCGGACCCATTGGCATTCTCTTCAGTCTGGCAGTTTGCGGCATTGCCGCTTTCAACCTGATCCTCGATTTCGCGATGATCGAGGACGGCGAACGCCGAGGTGCTCCGAAGTACATGGAGTGGTACGGCGCCTTCGGTCTCATGGTCACCCTCGTGTGGCTCTATCTCGAAGTGCTGCGCCTGCTTTCGAAACTCAGAGGTGACGACCGCCGCTAATCCGTAACGTCCGTAATGATCACCCGGCGGCCGGCCAGCGTAATTCGACGATCATCGAAATGCTGAATGGCCTTCGGGTAGATCGCGTGCTCCTGCGCCAGTATCCGCGCCGACAAAGTCTCAACCGTATCGTCGTCAAGTACAGGCACCGCCGACTGGATGACAATCGGTCCGGAATCGAGAAACTCATCGACCAGGTGTACCGTCGCCCCGGTGATCTTCACCCCGTGTTCGAGCGCTTGGCGCTGCGCATCGAGCCCCGGAAATGCAGGCAACAATGAAGGGTGGATGTTCAGCACGCGGTTCGGAAACGCGCGGACGAAACCCGCGCTCAGCAGTCGCATGAAGCCAGCCAGGCACACCAGGTCGACCTCATGGGTCTGGAGTTCTTCGATCAGCAGCTTGTCGTAAGCTTCACGCTCGAGCCCCTGCGAAGGGATCACCCGCATCGGGATCCCGCGCTCCCGCGCAATCTCGAGCCCAGGCGCATTGGCCCGGTTGCTGATCACCACCGCGATCTCGCAGAACAGCTTGCGCTGCGCAATGGCGTTCGCGATCGCCTCGAAGTTCGACCCGCGCCCCGATATCAGGATTCCGATCCGCATCCTATCGGTACTCGACCCGGCCTTTCCCGCGCCTCTGCGCGATCGCCTCACCGATAACCCAGGGCGTTTCACCAAGGCTCTTGAGAGTCCGCACCGCCGCATCCGCCTTCTTAGCCGGAACGATGAAGATCATCCCAACCCCAAGGTTGAACGTGCGCCGCCAGTCATCTTCCGCAAGCGTCCCGATGTTCCTCAGCCGCTCGAACAACTCGGGCACCTGCCAGCTACTGGTGTCGATTGCCGCAGCAATGCCTTTGGGTAACACGCGCGGCAGGTTATCCGTAATCCCGCCGCCCGTTATATGAGCCGCGCCGAGCAGTGTCCTGGCTTTCATAAGAGCCTGAACAGACCCTAAGTAGCTCTTATGAACCTGAAGCAACTCATCCGCGACCGAGTCCACCTTAACCTTCGCCACTTCGAACAGAAGCTTACGAGCCAGCGAGTAGCCGTTCGTATGCAGACCGTTCGAAGGCAAAGCCAGCAGCACATCGCCCGGCTTTACACCGGAACCGCTCAGAATGTCCTTCTTCTCCACCGCGCCGACAATCGTTCCCGCAAGGTCGTATTCACCTTCCGAATACATCCCCGGCATCTCAGCCGTTTCCCCGCCGATCAGGGCACACCCGTTTGCCTTACAGCCGCGCGCCATGCCGGACACCACCTGCGCCGCAACACCCGCTTCCAGCTTTCCCGTCGCAAGGTAGTCGAGGAAGAACAGAGGTCTGGCGCCCTGCACCGCAATGTCGTTGACGCAGTGATTCACCAGGTCTTCGCCGATCGTGTCGTGCCGCCCTGTCATGAACGCGACCTTCAATTTCGTCCCGACGCCATCGACCGAACTCACCAGCACCGGCTGCTTCATCTTCGGCATTTCGAAGCAGCCTCCGAATGAGCCGATCTCGGTCAGAACGCCCTTGGTAAAAGTGGCGCGCGCCATCTTCCGGATCGCTGCGACGGCGCGGTCCGCTTCGTCGATATCGACACCGGCGTCGCGATAAGAAACAGGTTTGGGCATTATCTAGGTTTCGAGGAGGAAGGTCACGGGACCGTCGTTTATCAATTCTACCTGCATGTGCGCCTGGAACACTCCGGTCCGCGTTACCAGACCTTTCGCGCCGATTGCGCCCACCGTGTACTCATACAATTCGCGCGCGCGTTCAGGCGCCGCTGCCGCATCGAAGCTTGGGCGCCGCCCTTTGCGGCAATCGCCGTAAAGCGTAAACTGAGAGACAAGCAAAAGCTCCGCACCCGCTTCGAGAGCGCTTAAATTCATCTTTCCGTTCTCGTCCGGAAAGATCCTGAGGTTCACCAGCTTTTCGGAAAGAGTATCGGCGTCTTTCGCCTGATCCGCAGCCCCGATGCCAATCAGCACCAGCAACCCCGCGCCAATCTCAGAGACCAGTTCGCCCGCCACAGTAACACTGGCGCGGCTAACTCTCTGTACGAGAAATCGCATTCGTCTGCTGCCACGTATAAATCATGCGTGAGATCACGGTGATGTTCGACAGAACCGCCAGCAGCCACAAGACCTGCGCCATGCGATTCGCAAGTGCTCCCACAATGATCAGCACCACGCGCTCCGGCCTTTCAAGGAACCCGACCTTGCACCTTGGAATTGTGTTTTCAGCTCTCGCGCGCGTGTAACTCACCATCACGGTTCCCATCATTACGATTGCCGTAAGAACCACGTAAAAAAAGCGATTGATGGATGCGTAATACACCAGCAGTCCTACCAGCAGAGCTAGATCGGAATAGCGGTCGAGCACGGAATCGAAGAAGCCCCCGAATTTTGTCACCCGATTGGTTTCGCGCGCCACCCGCCCATCCACCATATCGAACAATCCGGCGCCGATCACAACCACTCCCGCCCATCGGAAGTTGCCCGCACCGAACAGAAACGCAGCCCAGATATTGATCAGCAGTCCTATGAAGGTCAGTACGTTGGGGTGGACTCTCGAGAGCGCCAGCGCCGTAACGATGCCCTGAATGATGCGCCCGAAGAAGACGCCAATCCCCTGCGAAACAGTCATGCCTTATTTGGCAAGTTCGTCTTTCGCCAAATCATGAACCGTCTGGATTTCGAGCACTTCCAGTTCTCTTGCGCCGCCCGGCACCTGCAGTTTCACCGCATCGCCCACTTCTTTGTTGAGCAAAGACTTCCCGATTGGCGAACTGGTGGAAACGCGCCCGTTCGGCGCATCCGCCTCTTCGCTCGTGACCAGGTAATAGGTGATCTTCTCGTCCTTCGTCAGATCGAGCACCACGACCCGCGAACCGAGTCCGGCGCGGTCGTGAGGAATCTTCGAGAAATCGATCATCGAGAACTCGCCCAGCCGCTTCTGCAACTGGCCGAGACGCGCGTTCACGAACCCCTGCCGTTCCTTCGCAGCGTGGTACTCCGCGTTCTCGCTGAGATCGCCGTGCGCGCGTGCCTTCAGGATTTCCCTCGGCAACTCATTGCGCAGTTCGTAATCGAGCGCGGCAATCTCTTCTTCGAGTTTCTTCTTGATATCTAACATGGACAGGGAGATCCCCTAAGAGGCCATTATAGCCGTTTAGCTTCGCATTCGAAGCATGAGATACAAACCGGCAAGCGAGAACAAGGCATCGGGAGCCCACGCCGCCACCACGGCCGGAAGATAGTTCACATTGCCCATCTGTTCGAACAGCTGCCCGACCGCCAGATACCCCATCGCGATCGCGATGCTGATCCCGATCCCGCCCATCGCACCGCGATTCCCAACCAGAAATCCGAACGGGATCGAAATCAGCGCCATGATCAGCGCGAACACCGGCACCGAAAACTTCTTGTAGTACTGCACCTGCAAACGGACTGTATCGAACCCGCGCTCACTCAGGTAATTGATGTACTGGCGCAGTTCGCCATAATTCATCTGCTGGTTCTGCCTGGCAGCGATCAGAAAGCTGTCCGGTTCTTCCGTGATTTCCGGGAACGACGTTACGGTGAAATTGTCCACCGAGCATTCCACCGTGCCGCACAGCTTACGCGCCGTGCCCTGTTCCCACACCCACTGCTTGATATTCGGCTGCCAGCGAGCGCGGTTTGCGTTGATCTCTTTCAACAGCCGAAAAGTCTTCGGATCGATCTCGAAGACATACGGTTCGATCATCGTTTTTTCTACCGGGTCGAACCCCCGGTAATAGAAAATCCGGTAATTGTGGAACACCCATTTCTGTCCCGGATGAAAGTACGTCTGGGACGGTCTGCCCTTAATCTCGTTGTGAATGGCGTCCTGAATCTGATTCGCCTGGGGGATCAGGTTGTAGTCTGCCGCAAACACGGCGGCGCCGAGCAGGCCACTGACGACGAGGATAGGGAGGCCGAGCCGCCGCACGCTCACGCCGCACGCTTTAAACGCGGTCACTTCGTTGTTCTTCGTCATGACCCCGAATGTCATCAGCACGCCGAGCAGCACGCTGATCGGCACTTCGTCGTAAATAAATTGCGGGGTCAAAAAGATGTGAAAGGTAAGGACGCGCTGCGCCGGAATCTGATGCTTCACCACGTCGCCTAACAGATCGAAGAAGGTGTAAGCCTGCGTCATAGTCACAAACGCGGCGAGCCAGAGGAAGAAGTAGAAGAAGAAGTTCGACAGGACGTAAGTGTCCATTAACTGGAACAGAACGAAGCCCATGCTCTTCTGTACGGGCTGCTTCACACCGTGCCGGAATTTGCCGGCGATGCGCGTGTACCACTGCACGCTCCAGCGGCGCACCGCGCCGATCAGGTCGCGATCGCCCGGCAGTTCCATTCGGACGATCATCGCGATTCCCGAAATCCCGAACACCAGGTTCGGCAGCCACGATGCCAGTTCCGGAGAAATTGAATGCGAGCGCGCCAAACTGGTGAGGCTGATATAGGCGACCCAATAGCAGAAAAACGAAAGAAAGATCGCCCAGACATAACCCGACGAACGCCCGCCCTTACGCGAAGAAGCACCGAGCGGAATGCCGACCAGCCCGAGCATTACGCAGGCAAAAGGCAGCGCGAACCGGCCATGCAGTTCGATCTTCGCCTCAATCGTGTCCTGCGACTTTGGCGGATTTGTCTTAACGAAGGCTGCCAGTTGCTTCGTAAGCATCTCCCGCCATGCCTTCGCGGTCTGCTGCACGGGCGGCGTTTGCTGCAGCACGGTAGACCCGCGCGGCGCCATCGAGTGATACGGGGCTTCGTCCACGCCCTCATCGAGCATGGTCAGCTGGATCCGATTGTTGGCCTGATCGGGGACCGCGATCGCCTCGCGGGCATGCGTGATCTTCGGCCCCACCGGTTGTTCCTTCATGCCGGTTTTGCGTTGCGCCGCGGGCGTCAGATCCGCAATGAAAACGCCATTCCAGACCGGAGGCCCCATCGCGGAACTAACGTTATCCACGTAGAGCACGGTGTTCTCGTTTGTGAACTGCTCCTGGAACACGCGGGGCACGACGTCAGCCGTAATCTGGGATGCCCCCACTTTGTTCCGCAGCTTATACTGCGCGCGTAAGGCCAGAGGGTTCAGCCAAACCGCGCACGCGCCGGCCACGAGCATTGCCATCAGAGCGAACGTAATCACCGGCGCCGCAACTACGCGCGACGAAACGCCACCGGACCGCATCGCGATCATTTCGTTGTCGCTCGACATCCGGCCGAGACCGATCAGAATGCCGACCAGCACGCCGAAAGGAATGCTCAGCAGCAGAACAGGGGGAAGGGCAAGAACGCAAAGCTCCAGAAACATCCAGCCGTTGCCGGACCGCACCAGCAACTCAACCAGCGGCCTGATGTTCTGAAGAAAGATGACAAACGTGGCAAGAAGAATGGCCAGGAACGAACTTGCGAGAATTTCCCGAAAGACGTACCGGCTCAGAATCTTCATCGAGCAGCGACGGTCGGCGGTGGTGCAATCGGCAACTTCTGCATCTCGTCGTCGATCTTCGTCAGCTCAAGGTCGTCGATCAGGACCGACGGCGCGGCGACCGAGACTTCAGCCGAACTATTGCCGAACCCGAGCAGCGCGAACTGAACCCCGTTTTCAAGATAGTCGAACGTCACGTTGTCATCCCCGGCCGCGAGAATATCTTTGAGCGAACGCGCATTCACGCCGCGCAGACGAAGGCCGCGCACCATCTCCTCGTGGCCGTCGGTGTACAGCCGGTAGATGTACAGCGGCATGCTGACCGGGCGGCTGGAGCCCGCGCCCGCGCCCGCAAGCATCTTGCGTGCTTCATCGATCGATGCGGTAGACGGGAAATCCATCTTACGCACCACAATGCCGTACGGAAGTCCGCGCTGCTGGCACAGATCGATCATCTTCTTCTTCAGCTCGGAGACAGGCGTCTTCTCACGCGTGGTAATGACCAGGTTCGTCGGAATCGGACCGCCACCGGTCAGCCGCGCTCTTCCGTTCGACTCCGTATATCCGCGCACGGGCTCGCGCGTCCTCAGAAAATCCTTCAGGATACCGCCTTCAACCAGCGTGACCTTTTTATCCGGGACACCTTCGTCGTCGACCACTTCATGGCCGAAGCCGGGCAGTGCGGGATCGTCGATAACATCGAAAGACTCGGGCATGATGCGCACGCCGCGGCGGCCTTCGAGTTCCGTCGAAGCAGCCTGCGCGGGCGTTCCCGGCGATGCAACCGGCTTTCGTGCGATATGAAGATTGCGGCCCAGAACTTCGGCCATCAATTGCGCCGAAGCGACGCCCTCGAACAGCACCGGCCCGGAATAGTTGTCAGCCAGCGGGGCGGCGGCGATCTTCATGACCGTTTCGCCCACGGTTCGCGCGGCCTTTGCAAGTTCCGCCTCAGCGAACATCTTCGAAAGGTCCCGGGAATAAAACAGCGCCGAATCCCGCACGATCATTCCATCGGGAGCCTGAGCGGAAGCACGAATCTGCACCGACGCTGAATCCTGCTGTTCGCGAACTTCGGTCCCTTCGGAATTGATGAATCTATGAAGGCCGTCGACGGCGCTGAACTCTACGAGCGAACTCCGCAGCGCCGGGAACGCATTGAACTCCGCCGAGACTTTGCGCGTCCGATCGGTCCAGCTCTTGAAATCGAACTGCACCGGATGAAAGTCTTCAATCAGCGTGAACTTTGGGGCGGGAGAAAAATCGGGCAAACGGTCGCTGACGGTCACGCTGCGAAGTGCAGCGCGCTTGCGCGCAATCGACTGCAGCGATCCCTTATAAGCCGAGTCCGTCGCGAGCCAAAGGTACTGCCGAATCACCAGTGGATCGTCTTCAAGTGGAAAGCTGCGCAAATCGTATCTGGCGCCACCGCCCATGCCGCCGCCCGCGAAGTTTGAATTGTCGAACTCATAATCGCCCACGCGAATTGCGAGGCGGGGAACACGGAACTTCGAATTGTTCGATGAAATCAGCCCGCCCAGCGTAGCCGCAGCCGACCAGGCATGCCCGTCGTCAACCGTATAACTCACGAAATACGGCGTCTCGAGCTGGTTCAGCTTCAGCGTGGTCGAACGCTTCAGTTCAGCGCGCATGGCGTCCAGAACCGGGTCAGGCTGTGCTGCCATAAGCCCGGCAGACGCGATCAGAATCCCCGCAAAAGCCCGTCTCATTCTGTGGATCCTTTCAGCGGAGACGGCAAAATCGGCGCCAGATCCTGCGCGGAACTTGTCTTTTCGATTTCGATCTCAGAGATCAGGATGGCCGGCGATACAGCCGATACCGGTACGCTGCCCGATTCCGCGCCGCAATAGCCGTTGAATACTTCGACCTTGTCAGAGGTCGCCAGAATCTTCGCAAAACTCGCCAGTGGGGTACCCACAATGTCAGCTCCTCGGATGAGTTCATCCGGGCGGCCGTCAGCGAAGACGCGATAAACAATCACGGGGATCACTTTGAATGCCTGCAGACCGGAGCGCTGGGTGGTGGTGAAGCCGCCCGTGATGTCTTCGAAGAACAGACCATAAGGCTTGTTCTGCTTCTTGATTTCGTCAATCAGCATGGCGCGAAGCTTGTCGTTGGTGACGGTACGTGTGCTTGACACCAGCAGATTCGATTGCCGCGATACCACTTCAAGCCCGGGCTGCCTGCGCCCGTGACCGTTCGAATGATCGAAGCCCTGAATGGGCGAGCGCGACATCAGGAAACTGCGAAGGATGCCGTGCTCAACCGCCTTCACCGGCTTGCCGAGAACGCCCTCGTCGTCGTATTCGTACCAGCCATTGAGATCGACACCTGCGATCTTCTTCAGAGTCGGGTCGAACGTGACCGACAGAAATTCCGGCAGAATCTTTTCGCCGACGCTTTGCGTAAATGTCTGGCCTTCCGCCTCATCCTTTTGACGATGTCCTTCGATTCTGTGCCCGAAAATCTCGTGGAAGAAAACGCCCGAAGCGCGGCCGGAGAAAATGGCCGGTCCCACAAAAGGCTCCGCTGTAGGAGCGCCAATCAGCGCTTCCACATGCTCGCCGATCTTCTTCACGGATGCCCGCACCTTGTCGGGACCCGGCAGGTCCGCCGGAGAAAATGCCTCAAACGTCTCGAAATCCGAGACGTCCATTCCATCTTTCGCCTTGCCGCTCGCCGAGATCACGATGCGTGCAAAACCGCGTCCATGCTCAACACTCGTTCCTTCCGTGTTCACGAAATACCGGTTATCGGCCTGCACCGAAACGTTCACGGCTGAGGAAAGCAGATCCGGGTAGTTCCGGAAGTCTTTCGACCAGTCGCGCACCATCCTGGTCCAGTGTTCGCTGTCGAACTTATCCTTGTACACCGCCTCGGCATGCGCATAGCTCTCTTCCGAAGAGAAATCGCTCGACTGATCGCGGTCCGCGGCTTTCACCTGCTGATTGGTCTTGATCCGGATCAGCCGGTCCGCGGCGGCGCGATACACGCGGTCCGTTTCGAGCCACATACGCGGGCGGAGCGCGCCCGGTACATCGTCCACGCTCACAGGACTGCCGGAGGTGAACTGAATGCGGTCGCCTCGTACGCGGCGAAAATTGTCCAGCTTCTGATCCCCCACCCGGACCGTCACGTCAAGGTACCGGTTGCGCGAATTCGATTCGGAATTGACGGTGCCCAGCGTCGCCCCGACCTCATGCGAATCGAGGTCTGTGACCTCATATGCGAGAAAGTAAGGCGGGGGATCGGCCTTCTGCTTCAGCGCCTGGAAGTTACGTTCCAGTTCCTGTTTCATCGTGTCGAGGAGGACGTTGTCCCCGGCCCCGAATGCTGCCGACGAGAGCGCAACGAGTGCCGTAACGCGCAGTATTTTCACAAGATTTGACGATAACATGTGGATGGACGGGGGCTGCCGGGGTATCTATAACGATGCGGTATCCCGTAAATCGGTTACTCGCCTCAACTGCCTTTCAGCTCTCAATACCCATCTGCGTGAGCCGGTACCGCAGAGCGTTCCGCGTCAGACCGAGCATCCGGGCCGCCTGGCTTTTGTTTCCATTAGCCTTCTTAAGCGCGTTTTTGATCAGTTCCTGCTCATAGTTGTCGAGGCTCATGCCTTCCGGCAGACCCAGTTCGCCCGCCACAGGCTTGGCACGCAAATTCATATCGAGCCGGATATCGGCGGCGTCGAGCTTCTCCCCAAGCGCCATCACGATACTCCGCTCGATTACGTTCTCAAGCTCACGCACATTTCCCGGCCAGGAATACTGCATCAGCTTGTCGATGGCTTCATCCGTAATGCTCCGCACACGGCCGCCCAGTTCCGGGGAAAGCTTTTCCACGAAATGATGCGCCAGATACGGGATATCTTCTTTGCGTTCCCGAAGCGAGGGGATCTCGATCGGCACCACGTTGAGCCGGTAATAGAGATCTTCGCGGAATGTGCCGTCTTCGAGCGCGGCGCGTAAATCCCGGTTGGTCGCGGCAATCACACGCACGTCAATGTGCATGGTTTTGTTGCTGCCCAGCCGCTCAAACTCGCGCTCCTGCAGGACTCGCAGCAGCTTCACCTGAATATTCGCGGGAACATCGCCAATTTCGTCGAGCATCACGGTACCCGTGTCTGCCTGTTCGAACTTCCCGGGCTTTGAGATATTGGCGCCCGTGAACGCGCCCTTTTCATAGCCGAAAAGCTCGCTCTCCATCAGGTTTTCAGGAATGGCCGTGCAGTTGATCTTGACGAACGGGCGGTCCTTCCTTGGCGAATGGAAATGAATCGCGCGCGCGATCAGATCTTTGCCGACGCCGCTTTCTCCGGCCAGCAGTACGGTCGCCCGCGACGGCCCAACCCGCATCACGGTCCCGAAAATCTGCTGCATCGCGGTGCTGCGCCCCACAATGTTGTCCCACTGGTACTTCTTCCCGAGTTCCTCTTTGAGCCTGCGGTTCTCATCCCGCAGGTTGCGAATCTCAAGAGCCTTGTTGACCACGGTAGTCAGATGGTCGAGCGAGAACGGTTTGAGCAGGAAATCCGCCGCGCCTGCCTTCATCGCGTCCACCGCATTCTCCACCGTGCCGAACGCGGTCATCACAATGACCGGCACATGCGAATCCTGGCGGCGAATCAACTGCAGCATCTCGAGCCCGGTCATGCCGGGAAGCTTGAGATCTGTGATGATCAGGTCCGCCCGGTCGATCAGCGGCAGCGCCTCTTCCGCGCTGGCGGCCTTCTCCGCCTCGAAGCCGGAATCGAGCAACTGAAGCTCAAGAATGCGGCGCAGCTTGTCTTCGTCTTCGACGATCAGTACCCGTTTTTTCATGTTCGAGTTGGGGTCGGTTGAGGCTATTGTTCTACCGGTAAATAGATACGGAACGTGCTGCCTTTGCCCGGTTCGCTTTCGACCGTCATTCTACCGCCATGGCCGTCAACGATCTTCGCGACAATGGCGAGTCCAAGACCGACGCCGCTCTGCTTTGTTGTCACAAACGGATTGAAGATCGTTTCGATGATGTTTGCTGGAATTCCGCAGCCCCGGTCAATCACGCTGATCTCAGCCTCATTGCCCACCATCCGCGTGAACACCGTGATGGGCGCATCGGGCGCGGAGGCCTGTGCCGCGTTGGTCAGCAGATTGATGAACACCTGCTCCATCAGCGCGGGATCGATCGAGAGCGTCGGAACGTCAGGTGAGAAGTTCCTGATAATCGATACCTTCGCGTGCGTTGCGGCGCGATCGATCAGCGCGGTCAGGTCCGTCCTGAGACGCCTCGGCTCGAGAGGACGCGCGAAATCGAGAAAACGCGTGACCAGCGAATTCGTTCGATCCACCTCGTCGCTGATGATTCCGGCGAGTTCCCGCGCCATGGGGTTGTCACGAGCCGCCGAGCGCACCAGCAGATCCGCCGAACCTTTGATGCTGCTGAGCGGATTGCGCAGTTCATGCGCCAGCCCCGCGGATAGCTGCCCAAGGGCTGCCAGCCGCTCAGACCGACGGACAGCGGCTTCGGCATCGAGCAGGTTTTGGTTAGCCAGTGCGAGTTGTTCGGCCGTCTGCTTGAACCTTGCGGATTCAGCCCGGCGCGCTTCGCCGAGGGAATTCACGAGCAGCGCCAGCAGTGCCAGCAGCAGACAGCGTATTTCGAGCATGTGGATGGATTCCGCGTCCAGCATGAATCTGTTCCAGTCGATATAAGCGGGAAGCAGAAAGGACAGATATGCGGCGATGGCGGCGACCGATATCGCCACTGTGCCGCTGACCCCGAGATACGTCGCAGTGGTCAGGACCGGCAGCAGCAGGACGAGGTAGTATTCGCTGCTAACCGTCGATGTCCAGCCGAGCAGCAGATAGCAAATCAGGAGTTGCAGCAGTACTGAGGTGGCGCGCCCGGACCTTGTACTCAGCCACAAGACTCTGCCTTCGATCAGTTGCAGAAAAGCGAGCGCCGCCAGGAACGACTGTTCCCGCCAGTTGTGCGCCAGCACAATGAGCGCGCCGAAAAGCAATGCCACCAGCGCGTCCTGCACCGTAAAGGTGAACCTGACATGAGGAACGGGCTTATGTTGAATCATGCGGCTCGCTCCATTGTCATCTTTCGGGTCAGATTCGGTTGCAACGGGCGACCCTATCCCGATGCGGGCAAGCGCCGAACGGCCTGCCCCTCAAGTCTCTGCAATAGTTCTGCAACCGTGAGCCCGCTCACCGGATCGCGTAACCCAGCGTTCAGTTCCGCCAGAGGCTCAAGCACAAACCGGCGATCACGGAAGCGCGGATGCGGGATATCTAAAGCCTCCATCTTCACCACCGAATTTCCGTACAGCAGAATGTCGATATCGATGGTACGGGGACCGTTCAGTAGCATTCGCCTTCTGCCCAACGCCAACTCAACCCGCTGAATCCGATGCAGCAGTTGCCTGGGGAAAAGGTTGGTGCGGAATTCAGCCACAAGGTTCATGAACCAGGGCTGTTCCCGTAACCCGATCGGCTCTGTTTCATACAGGCCCGATGCCCGAACGAACTGTAAATCTGCACCTTCGAGGGTCTGCAAAGCCGACTGCAAGGTACCTTCCCGATTCCCCAGGTTCGATCCAAGGCCGAGATAAACCAGTTTCAAAACAGGTCCGGCTGCCGCTCCACGCCGCCAAACCGCCTCGGAACTTTGAAGTAATCGTAGGCCCGCTCCGTCGCGATTCTCCCTCGTGGCGACCGGTGCAGAAAGCCAAGCTGAATCAGATACGGCTCATACACTTCTTCAATCGTTTCCGGCTCTTCACCGATAGAAGCCGCAATGGTATTGATCCCGACCGGCCCGCCCCCGAACTTTTCGAGAACCGTGCGCATGATCTTCTGATCGATTTCATCGAGCCCGAACTGATCCACCTCGAGCAGATCGAGTGCGGTCTGCGCCACGCCCGCCGTGATGTGCCCCTGGGCGCGCACCTCCGCGTAATCGCGCACCCGCCGCAGCAGCCTGTTCGCAATGCGCGGAGTGCCTCGCGCCCGCCTGCGCAATCTCTTCGGCGCCCTCGCTGTCGATCGGCGTATCGAGCAGCCGCGAAGACCGCTCGACGATCTTCTTCAACTCCGGAACATCGTAATGATTGAGCCGCAGCACCAGCCCAAAACGCCCGCGCATGGGCGCGCTCACCAGCCCCTGCCGCGTGGTCGCTCCGATGGCCGTGAACGTCTGGAGCGGAATCGAGTGGGTCCGCGCGCCCGGCCCGGTGCCGATCAGAATGTCGAGATGGAAATCTTCGAGCGCCGAGTAGAGCATCTCCTCAACATCGGGCAGCAGCCGGTGGACCTCGTCGATGAAAAAGACCTGACGGTGCTGAATACCGCTGAGAATGCCCGAGAGGTCGAGCTTCTTCTGCAGAACCGGGCCCGAAGTCTGTGTGAACGGGACCTCGAGTTCCTGCGCAATGATCGAAGCAAGCGTCGTTTTCCCGAGACCCGGAGGACCGTACAGCAGCACGTGATCCATCGCCTCGCCGCGTTTCCGCGCCGCGTCGATTGCGATCTGAAGATTCTCTTTGAGACGCGCCTGGCCGGTAAAGTCCGCCAGACGCCGGGGACGCAGCCCGGCCTCGAACTGGCGCTCGTCCTCACTGCCGACAGCCGAAATCAGCCGGTCGTCACCCATCGCTTACCGGACCAGCTCCAGAGCCTTCCGAAACAGCGGCTCGAAGGCATCAGGAGCCCCTCCGGCGCGGGCTTTGCGCACCGCCGCCTCAGCGGCCGGGCGCGCACAACCGAGGTTGAGCAGCGCTGAAAGCACGTCTTCATCGAGGGCGGAGAGCGACGGCTGAGCGGGCGCATTTTCTTCGCCTGCAGGGGCGGGCAGCTTGTCACGCAGTTCCAGCACAATGCGTTCGGCAGTCTTTTTACCCACACCAGGAATCCGCACCAGCTTCTCCAGTTCGCCGCGGCGAATGGCGGTGAGCAGTTCGCCCGCGTCCATTCCGCTTAAAACTTTGATGGCCAGACCGGGCCCGATATTGCTCACGCCGATCAGCTTTTCAAACAGATTCTTCTCGTCCTGCGTGAGAAATCCATACAGCGCGAGCATGTCCTCGCGGACATGGGTATGGATGCGAAGTTTGGTCTCGGCGCCCGCATCCGGCAGCTTCGAAAACGTGGAAATCGGGACAATGACGTCGTATCCGACGCCGCCCACTTCGAGAATCACCTGATTTGGATGCTTCTCTGCCAGAGTTCCGCGAAGCAGCGCAATCATGTCGGTTGGAGTACTAATTGTACATGGCACGCCGCCGCTTCTTTGTCGATCGGGTCAGCGACGGACACGCTGAAATCACGGGTGAGAACGCTCATCATCTGGCCCGCGTTCTGCGTGTGGAGCCTGGGCAGAAGTACGAAATCAGCAGCGGTGAAGAGGCGTGGCTCGCGACGGTGGCCACAGTGCGGAAGAACCTTGTCGAGTTCACCGATCTTGAAGCGCTTCCGTCGTTGCCTCCGCGCGCCCCGGTCACTCTTTTCCTTTCGCTGATCAAATTCGAAAACTTCGAATGGGCGGTTGAGAAGGCTACGGAACTTGGAGTAACAGCAATCGTCCCGGTCGAGGCGGCGCGCAGTGAACGCGGACTGCTCGACGGCGCCCGTAAGCGCGTGGAACGCTGGCGCCGGATCGCCCGCGAAGCCGGCGAACAATCCCGCCGTCTGAGCGCACCCCGCGTGGAAGATCCGATCCAGTTGCGAGCCGTGCCTGAACAGACGTTCACGCATCGGGTCTGGCTCGATGAGGAACCGGGCGCTCCCATGCTGATTGCAGCCTTTGCACGGCAGCCGAACGGTTCCACGGCCCTCGCGATCGGACCGGAAGGCGGTTGGGCCCCCGCAGAACGCGACCTCTTCACGACCGCGGGGTGGACGGCTGCCTCGCTCGGCCCCTCCATACTCCGCGCCGAAACCGCCGTCTGCGCTGCGCTTGCTGTGCTCGCGCAGATGCCGTGAAACAATTTAATTAGTGGCACCGACCGAGCGCGTTCATACCGGCGATATCTTCATCGCAGTCGTAGTCATATCGAGTCAGTTGTCTCTGGGTTCGCTGTTTTTTCGGGTTTGGAAGAAGGCGCTTTCCTTCCCAGTGTTCTGCTTTGTGAGCGCGCTGCTGTTCGTGGTCTGGGTCGTGTGCGCACTGGCGATTTACCTGAATGCGGTGGAACTCAGGATACTGCCGCCGCTAATCAGCGCGGCGATGAGCGCCATTGAAATACTGTGGTCGTTTACCTCGGCTCTGGTGATTACGGTTTACCTCGCTGCCCGCGCTGTCATCCGCCACGCACCGCCTGCGCATCTTCAAAGCCGCCGGAAACTGGTACAGACGGCCGCCACCGCCGCGGTGCTCGCTCCGGTCGCTGCCATCGGCTATGGCACTTTTGTCGAACGTACCAGCTTCCGGATTCGCGAAGTCGACTTGCCGATGCCGAACCTCCATCCGGATCTCGAAGGCCTTCGGGTGGCTCAGCTCAGCGATATCCACGCTGGTCCTTTTCTCTCGATTCGGGACCTGGGCCGGGCGGTCGAAATGGCGAATGAGCTCAAACCGAACCTGACGCTGGTGACCGGCGACCTGATCACTCAGCGAGGCGACCCGCTTGACGCCGCCATCGCTCAAATCGCCCGTCTTCGCGCCGAAGCCGGCGTTCTCGGCTGCCTCGGGAACCACGAAATTTACGCCGAATGCGAGGACTATGTGACCCGCGAGGCGGCCAGGCGCGGGATCGATTTCCTGCGCAGTTCCGCACGTCCTCTCAAGTGGGGCAATGCAACTCTGAACGTGGCCGGCGTCGATTTCCAGCCGTTCCGCCATAAGGACCGCTACCTTATCGACACCGCGAAATTCGTCGCTCCCGGCGCCGCCAATCTCCTGCTCTCGCACAACCCGGATGTGTTTCCGCTCGCCGTTCGGCAGGGTTTCGACGCAGTGCTGAGCGGCCATACCCACGGCGGTCAGGTCACCGTCGAGATCGTGAAGCAGACTTTAAATTTTGCAAGGTTCTTTACGCCCTACGTCGCGGGGCTTTACCGCCTCAACAGCCGCAGTTGCTATGTGACGGCGGGTATTGGAACCATTGGCGCGCCGGTCAGAGTGGGCGCCCCGCCCGAAATCGCTCTGCTGCGGCTGCGGCGGGCCTGACCTTAAAGTGCGCTATCTGCTCATCAGCGATTTACATTCCAACTGGGACGCGCTTGAGGCGGTTCTCGACCGGTCGCGCGGTTATTACGACCGGATCGTTTGTTGCGGCGACATCGTAGGCTACGGGCCCGAGCCCGACCGCGTCGTCGAGTGGGCCCGCGAGAATCTCTTCGCGGCCATTCGGGGCAATCACGACCGCGCCTGTTGTGGCCTCGAAGATCTGGAATGGTTCAACCCCGTGGCTCAGGTGGCCAGCCGCTGGACCATGGCTCACATGAGCGCGGAAAATCTGAACTGGCTGCGGGAGTTGCCGCAAGGGCCTGTCGCGATCGACGGTTTTGCGATTGCCCACGGCTCGCCACTCGATGAGGATGAGTACGTCACGTCGCTCTCAGATGCGGCGAATCTTTTCGATTATCTGGATTCCGGCCTGACGTTCTTTGGCCACACGCACCTGCAGGGCGCCTTCGCGTATGTGGACGGCAAAAAACGGAATCTCAGCAGGCAGGATTTCATCCGTCTGGAAGTTGACGGAATTTACCTCGTCAACCCGGGTTCTGTTGGCCAGCCGCGCGACGGGGATGCTCGTGCCGCCTACGCCCTGTTCGACTCAGATACCCGCGAAATCACGCTTGAGCGCGTCCCGTACGATTACGGGACCGTGGCACGCAAGATTGCGGCCGCCGGTCTGCCCACCGCGCTCGGCAGCCGGCTTTCGTTTGGAAGATAAGTCAGAGGGAAGATAAGTCCGCGGGCGGCGAGGTTCTACCGCCCGCTCCACTTCAACAAACTCGTGACGGGCCTGGTCAGCGGATCGTCATAGTGATTCGGACTCACCCGAACCGCATAACCCAGCCGCCCCGTCTGCGCCGGAACCACGTCCCGCTCGAACACCGCCACGTCGCCATCCACATGCGTATTCGGAAGCACCACGACCTCGGTTTCTTCCAGCCCGCCGCTGGTCCCAATGCGCCCCATGACGCATTCCACGCGCAGATCTTCCGGCTTCAAACCGGCCATCCGGATGCCCGTCCTGACCGTTACCGCCTTGCCGCTCATGACCGGACCCGTGGGCGCTGAACCCATTTCCACGAAGTTCACCTGCGGCCAGATCTCGCGCACGCGCGCATTCCAGGCCGCACGTTCGCGCGCCGCCTCGAAATTGCCGCCCGCCATTTCAAGCCAGTTCTGGTGCGCCGGATCGTAGAGCAGTTGCGTGTACTCATGCACCATCCGCCGCGCATCGAAGCGCGGGCGTCAGGTTCACCATGCATTCCTTCATGCGCCTGGCCCAGTCGGAAGAAAGTCCGCCTTCCGACTGCGCATAAAACAACGGCACGATTTCACTTTCGAGCAGGTAATAAATGTTGCTCGCGTGGATCGCGTCCTGATCTTCCGAATAGTTCTCGCGATCCCCGATCGCCCAGCCGCCCGAAATCTCGTATGCCTCGTCGAACCAGCCATCGAGAACGGAAAGATTCAGCACGCCGTTCATCGCCGCCTTCATGCCGCTGGTGCCGCAGGCCTCTTCGCCGCGGCGCGGATTGTTCAGCCAGAGGTCGACGCCCTGCACCAGTTCGCGCGCGACCTTCATGTCGTAATCTTCCACGAACACGATGTGCTTCCAGAGTTCGGGGTCGCGCGAGAGCTGCACGATTTCGCGAATGAACGCTTTGCCGGGCTGATCTTTCGGATGCGCTTTGCCCGGCAATGATCAATCTGCACCGGACGTTCGCGGTTGCAGAGGATTTTCTTCAGCCGGTCCACATCGCGGAACAGCAGCGTGGCGCGCTTGTAAGTCGCGAACCGCCGCGCAAACCCGATCGTCAGCGCGTGCGGGTCGAGCACTTCCGCCGAATAGCGCATCTCCGCCGCGGCTGCTTTCCGCCGGGACGCGGACGCGGTCTGCCGGTCGCGGATAAACGCAATCAGCCGCCGTTTGCGGCGGCGGTGAACTTCAAGCAGTTCCTCGTCCGGAATATCGTGGACCAGCTTCCACATGTCCAGATCGTTCCAGCGATTGCGCCAGTCCGGCTCGAGGTATTGATCGTAAAGATCGGCCAGATCGCCGTTGACCCAGCTCGGCATGTGGACGCCGTTCGTCACCGATGTGATCGGCGTCTCCCAAACCGGCAGCGTAGGCCAGAGGCTGTGCCACATTTCCTGCGAAACATCGCGGTGCAGCGTGCTCACCGCGTTGCGGTAAGCCGACGTGTTCAGCGCCAGAATCGCCATCGAAAGCGGCTCGCCGCCGTCGCTTGCGGATTGCGGCGGCCCAGCGCCATGAAGCGGTCGAAATCGATCTTCGCGTCCCGGCAATATTGATTGAAGTAGTGGTAGACCAGGCCCGGATCGAACAGATCGATTCCCGCCGGCACGGGCGTATGCGTCGTGAAAACGTTGTTGACGCGCGTCGCCTCCAGCGCCTCTTCGAAGGTCAGCCCCTGGCGCTCGATAAAGAGCCGAATGCGCTCGATTCCGAGGAAGGCCGAGTGCCCCTCGTTCATGTGGAACACGGTGGGCTTGTAGCCCAGCATTTCGAGCGCGCGCATCCCGCCGATTCCCAGCACGATCTCCTGCCGGATGCGCGTATCGTTATCGCCGCCGTACAACTGGCTCGTGATGCCGCGATCCTCGGCCCTGCTGTTTTCGGGCGCGTTGGTGTCGAGAAACAGCATCTTGACCCGGCCGACATCCATGGTCCAGATCCGGATCGCCACCGGGCCTGCCGGCAACTGAACCTCGACGGTGTGCTGATCGCCCGCTGCGTTGAGCGCAGGCTGAATTGGAAGCGAATAGAAATCGTTCTCGAGGTACCGTTCCTGCTGCCAGCCATCGGCATTCAGATATTGCCGGAAATATCCGAGCTGGTAGAGCAGCGCCACGCCAACCAGCGGCAGATCCAGATCGCTGGCGGATTTCATATGATCGCCCGAGAGCACACCGAGGCCGCCCGAATAGACAGGCATGCATTCCGTGAGCCCGTACTCAGCCGAAAAGTATGCGACCAGCTTTGCCGCCCGCATCGGCTGGCGGCAGTTTCATATGTGCGTCGAAGCGCTGGCAGGCCAGCTGATATTGCGCCAGATAACGGGGGTCGAGCGCGGCTCGTTCGAGCGTGGTTTGCGCCACGCGGCCGAGCATTACGACCGGGTTGTAACCCGCTTCTTTCCATAAGATTGGATCCAGTCTTCGGAACAGTGTCCGGATCGAAGGCTCCCACGCCCACAAAATGTTATAAGCGAGTTCCGGCATCCGCGAAAGCTGCGGCGGCACCGCCGGACGCACGACAAACTCCCGGATAGGATTGATAGTAAAAGGCATTCTGCTTGGTGTTCTTTCAGTGTAAGCGAGCCGGATTAAATCTCAGGCGCCTCCCAGGCGCGGGACTTGCCGGAACGGAACAGCGCTTCGATAACCGCCATATTTCTCAGCGCATTCCCGAGCGGGACCGGCGCGTCACCGCCTTCGAGGATCGCGCGCGAGAAGGAATCGCCCTGCAGCGTGTACTGGTCGCATACGTCAAACGTTTCGGTGCGCACTTCGGCGGTTTGCACGCCGGTCTGAACGAAGATGCGCGTCCCCTTATCCGGCGGCGCATTCACGGGGATCTCGATTTCCACCCGGCCCTTTGTACCGAAGAACTGCATCCGCTGATACGGCGCCATCTGTGTCCCGCACGTGAACGATGCAAATCCGCCCGGATACTCGAGGATCGCTGAGACCAGGCGGTCGGTCCCGAAATTCGGATCGCGTTCGATGGACGCAGAAACCCTGCCCGGTTCCGCTCCAAAGATCCATCGCGAGGTGTGGATCGGGTAACATCCGATGTCCATCAGCGCTCCGCCGCCGATCTCCTGGATATTTCTGATGTTCTTCGGGTCCTGATTGTTGTAGCTGAACACGCACGTCATGGCCTTCAGATCGCCGATCTCGCCCGACCGCACGATTTCGGCCACGCGAATCCACTGCGGATGCAGCCGCACCATGAACGCTTCGCCCATCAGGACTCCCGTGCGATCGCGGGCGGCAATCAGTTCCCTTGTCTCCGCAACACTCATCGCAATGGGCTTCTCGCAAAGCACGGGCTTGCCCGCTTCCGCCGCCCGGATGGACCACGGCACATGCAGATGGTTCGGCAGCGGGTTGTAAATCGCGTCGATGTCGGGATCGGCAATCAGTTCTTCGTACGAACCGTACGACTTCGGAATCCCCAGTGCGCGCGCCGCCTCGGCCGCCTTCGCGGGATCGCGTGAAGCGATTGCGGTAATCTCGCTGAACGTCCCCCGCTGCATTGCAGGGATCACCTTGGCCGTCGCAATCTTCGCCACTCCAAGCACGCCCCACCTGATTTTCTTTGCCATGAGCGACCATTATGTCGCGCCGGACCCGAACTTTTATCGTGATAACCTCGTACTGACAACACAGAATGGCCGTTCAATCTCAAACAGCAACTCAGCCGCGCGAATCCGTTCCCATGAACGTGTGGCTTTTACCCGTCGCGGCGGCATGGCTCATACCTGGCGCAGGTCATTTCCTCCTCAAAAGGAGCGGGCGGGGGGCGCTGATCGCGGCATCCGTCATCCTCATGTTCCTGTTCGGGCTTTTTATGCGCGGGGTCATGTTCACGGCGGAATCCGGAGCCGATTACCTCACTACTCTGATTAATTACGGCGGATTTGTCTGCAATCTTGCGGCGGGCGCGTTATATCTGCTCGCGGCGATGTTCGGATATTCCCAGCCGGACGCTCCCGGCGCGGTTCACGATTATGGTACTAAGTTCCTTGTTACAGCGGGTTTACTGAACGTACTTGCAATGGTGGATGCGTGGGAAATCGCGACGGGGAGGAAGGACTAATGCCCAGAATCAACCTCTCTCACTTCGAAGCATCGTTCCTTTTTGCATTATTTGTGTCCGTTGTGATGGGAATCACCACGAAAAAGACGCAGCGCGAGCGCGTCAATTATGGCGCTTACTGCTTTGCATGCTTTATTGTGGCGCTGTTCGGAATCGGCTGGGCCATGAGACTGGGCCACGGCTAAGTGGTGCGAACGGGGAGGGTCGAACTCCCATGCCCTTGCGGGCGCTGGAACCTAAATCCAGAGCGTCTGCCAATTCCGCCACGTTCGCGAGGAGGGGACCCCAGAATTATAGCAACCGGAACGCGCAATGGACGCATGTTACCCTTACCTGAGTAGGCCCTCGGCGAGTCGGTAGCTCAGTTGGTAGAGCATGTCACTTTTAATGACAGGGTCGCGGGTTCGAGCCCCGCCCGACTCACCACCTCCACCCTCAGCAACACGTACTGTTACCGTTAAAGCATGCCCCAATCCAACTGTGAGGAAAAACAACGCCTCCTGATCGCCTATGACACGGCGAGCACCGAGTTATCGAACGCCGTCGCGGCGCTCCGAAAACTCGAAGGCACCTCAGAGAAAAGCGAATACGAAGCTCTGTGCCGCGCTTCAGAGGACTCGCACATGAGGACGGAACTCGCCAAACTGACCTTCGAACGGCACACCCAGGATCACGGCTGCTGATTTACCAGTCGCGCCTTTAGCCAGTAACCCTCACATGGACCGCATCGCGATTGCCGGAGCCACTGGCTATATCGGCGGCAGGCTTGCGCCCCGCCTGCTCGATTGCGGCTACAATCTCCGGTGCCTGGTCCGCGCGCCCCGCAAGCTGGAAGGCCGCGACTGGAACCTGGCTCCGCGCGTTGAGGTCCGCGAAGCCGATCTCACTAACACAACTTCCACTGCGGACGCGCTCGCCGGATGCACCGCGGCATTCTATCTGGTTCATTCGATGATGTCCGCGAACCGCGAGTACGCCGAACGCGATCTTCATCTGGCGCACACTTTTGCCCAGGCAGCGCGCACCGCCGGTGTGAACCGCATCGTCTACCTGGGTGGCCTCGGTGAAACCGGCCCTGGTCTCAGCGAACATCTGTCCTCACGCCGCGACGTCGAGGCTGCGCTTGCGTCCGCGGGAGTGCCGGTCACCGTCCTCCGCGCGTCCATGATCATCGGCTCGGGTTCCGCTTCGTTCGAAATCCTGCGCTATCTCGTCCAGCGCCTGCCCGTTATGATCTGCCCGAAATGGGTCGGCACCCGCTCCCAGCCAATTGCCGTCGAGAACGTCCTGACTTACTTAACGGGCGTGCTCTCGGTACCCGAAACCACCGGGGGCGTCTTCGACATCGGGGGCTCGGAAACCCTCTGCTACCGAGAAATCATGGTCATCATGGCCCAAGAACTCGGGCTTCCGCGCCGCTGGATCGTACCCGTTCCAGTCCTCAGCCCGCGCTTAAGCTCGTACTGGATTCAGCTCGTAACCCCTCTCAGCAACCGGATTGCCCGTCCCCTTGCCGAGGGTCTGAAGAACGAAGTCGTTTGCCGGGAAAACCGCATCGCGCCGCTGGTTCCGCAGAAGCTGCTGAACGTCCGTGAGGCCATCCACGCTGCTCTCAGTCAGGTCGAATCGCAGCTCGTTGAGACTAACTGGTCCATGGCCGGACCGATCCCCGGCGATCCGGATTGGTCTGGCGGCACCGTCTTTCGCGACATTCGCGAAGTTTCGATTGACGTTCCCGCAGCCGCTGCATTTCGCGCCGTGTCCCGCCTTGGCGGCAGAAACGGCTGGTACGCGAACTGGCTCTGGCGCATCCGGGGATGGCTTGACCGTCTGGCCGGCGGTCCTGGGCTCCGGCGCGGCCGCCGTGATCCTGACTCGCTGCGCTGCGGAGACGCTCTCGATTTCTGGCGGGTCGTCGCAGTCGAGCCCGACCGCAGCCTGTCACTCCGCGCCGAAATGAGACTACCCGGTGAGGCGCTGCTGGTGTTCCGGATAGAAGCACGCGCCGCCAACCGGTGTACCCTGCGCCAAAGCGCTCTCTTCGAACCGCGCGGTCTCTTTGGCCTGATTTACTGGTACGCCGTGGTTCCTCTCCACGGCATCGTGTTCCGGGGAATGCTGAACCAAGTCCGCAACGATGCGATCCGGATTGCGGCGGCTGAAAACAACGGTTCCGGCCGGAATCTTACGCAAGAAGTTCTTTAACCACCGTCCCGCGGACATCGGTCAGTCGGAAATCGCGGCCCTGATACCTGTAGGTCAGTTTCGTGCGGTCCACTCCCAAGCAGTGCAGCAGCGTGGCGTTCACGTCATGACGTGTAACGGATTTTCCGTGATGTTGTAACTGTAATCATCGGTTTCGCCATAGGAGAGGCCGAGCTTAATCCCGCCTCCGGCCATCCACATCGTGAAGCAGTGGGGATGGTGGTCGCGGCCATAATCCTCGCGTGACAGATTCCCCTGGCAATACAATGTACGGCCAAACACCAGAGTCTCTTCCATCGGACCGGGCAGACTTAGCCGGCAACGGATGGTTACCGGGCAGCCTATCAAAATCTGCCTTTGGATGGCCGTCCGTGCTGGGCCGCGGCTCAGTTCTGCTCGAGACTATGCACTTCGAAATGAAACCGGTCCGGCGGAAAATGAGCCGAACTATCCGGTGACATCTGCGCCCAGGTTTCGTAAGCCGCCCCGGCCAGCCGCCCGTTCAGAAAAAACAGAAACTGGTTTGAGCAGCAGTCGATAGGGGGTGGCTGCCGGAACGCCAAACGCATACCCACGGCCCGGTCCAGTGCCACACCCTGCGTCGGCACCTGTTTCTCAAGCAGCAAATCTACGAAACTGCTGCGGGCCGCATGTGGCCAGATGTCGCGGCAAAGCAGATTGCGCAGCACGCTCGTCGCGCCGAAGGTAATTTCGCACTGCCGGATCCATTCCACTACTGAGTCGCCCCACGCCCAATGTGCAAGCAGGCCCATGTACTGATCCGTGAGGTGAAGTGCAAGGTCGAGCTTCCGTTGGTCAAGAAGGTCCGGACTACATTCCGCGACCATGTCTTCCGCGTCGACAATTTCAGCCGCGCGCTCCACCAGTTCTTCCCGGCTGGAGTCGTCCGGAACTCTGCGTACAAGCAAGGGCGGAAGCTCGTGCGTACCTGCTCCCGGAACTTCTATGTAGTGCCTTTCCATGACTTCACTCCTGTGTCGAAACCACGCTGCTTTTCAAGACGCAAGTGAACTGCCAATCTGTCTACGGTATAACACGTTACAGTAATGCTCACGTAACAAAAATTCCGATGCTCTGGATACAGTTCTCTTATCTGCGAATGTTATATTCGCGTCAGACATGCCCGGGTACAGCATTGGGGTCGATCTCGGCGGTACAAACCTCAGGGCCGCCGCGATTGCGCAAGACGGTACGATGCTCGAAAAAATCTCTGTACTCACCGACAATTTCTCAGGCCCGGAAGTCATCATCCAAAACATCGTCACTGGCGTCGAAACCCTCCGCGCCCGCTTCGGCAAAGAAAACCTCGCTGGCATTGGAATCGGAGTTCCGGGCTTCATCGCGCTCAAAGACGGTGTTGTGCGGAACTGCGCCAACCTTGCTCCGCTCGAAAATTATCCGATCCGCGACGAAATCGCCCGCCGCCTTGAATCGACCGTCATCCTTGAGAACGATGCCAACGCGGCGGCGCTCGGCGAGAAGTGGATCGGAGCAGGACGCGACGTAGACGACCTCATCATGCTCACCCTCGGCACAGGCATCGGAGGCGGCATCATCTCGCGGGGCAAGGTTCTCCGGGGCTTTACCGGCATGGCCGGAGAACTGGGCCACATCACCGCCGTTCCTTACGGAAACCCCTGCGGTTGCGGCAACTGCGGATGCGTGGAGAAGCACGGCTCTGCCACCGCCATCGTGGCCCAGGCTCACATGCTTGGGCTCGGAGAAAACATGACGGCGCTCCAGGTTTACGAAATGGCGGTCGCCGGAAACGAAAAAGCCCGGCTCATTTTTCACTCCGTCGGCGAGGCCATCGGGATCGTGCTCGCCATGCTCGTGAATGCGTTTAACTTCCCGCTCTATCTGATCTCGGGCGGTGTCATCGCGGCCTGGGATCTTTTCGCCCCGCCCATGCTGGCACAAACCCGCCGCCGTTCGTTCACCTTCCGCACCACCGAAACACGGGTCGAACCCGCGCAGCTTGGCAACGAAGCGGGGCTTTATGGCGCCGCTTATCTTCCCTGGAGCGAAGCTTAACAGACGAATGTGGCTTGGCATCGATATCGGAACCGGAGGCAGCCGCGCGCTGCTCGTCAATCGTGAAGGCAGCGTCGTAGCGAGCCACACCTGCGCCCATGAGGACATGCTCATGCTCCATCCCATGTGGGCGGAGCAGCGGCCTGAAGACTGGTGGAACGCCGCCGTCTCGTGCATCCGCGGAGTCCTGAAAGAAGCCAACGCGACGGGCGCTGACGTTCAGGGCATCGGTCTGTCGGGCCAGATGCACGGGCTCGTAATCCTCGGCGCTTCAGATCAGGTCCTGCGCCCGTCTCTGATCTGGTGCGATCAGCGCAGCCAGCCGCAGGTGGATTCCATCAACCGAAAGATCGGCGAAGCCCGCATTCTCGAATACATCGCGAACCCCGTCCTGACGGGTTTCACTCTGCCCAAGCTCCTCTGGGTCCGTGACAATGAGCCGCGGATTTACGAGCAGGTCCGCAAGGTTCTCCTGCCCAAGGACTACGTTCGCTTCCGCCTCACCGGCGACTTCGCCACCGAAGTTTCTGACGCCTCCGGCACCGCACTGTTCGACGTTGTAAACCGTCGCTGGTCCTTCGATCTTGCCGACGCTCTCGGCATTGACAGGTCGGTACTGCCTCGCTGCCATGAATCGAGCGACATAACGGGTACTGTATCCCGCGAAGCCGCCGAACTCACGGGGCTCCGCGCCGGCACCCCTGTCGTCGGCGGCGGCGGCGATCAGGCCGCCAGCGCTGTCGGCAACGGCATCGTTGCTCCCGGCATTGTCTCCTGCACGCTCGGAACCTCGGGCGTCGTTTTCGCCCATATGGAGCAGGTTGCGTACGATCCCGCCGGCCGTGTCCACACTTTCTGCCACGCCGTCCGCGGCAAGTGGCACGTCATGGGTGTCACCCAGGGAGCGGGTCTAAGCCTTCAGTGGTTCCGCAATCAACTCGCCCAAGGCGCCGATTACGACGCCCTCATGGCCGAAGCCGCAACCGCCGCTCCCGGTTCCGGCGGGCTCTACTGGCTCCCCTATCTGATGGGAGAACGCACCCCGCATCTCGACTCAACCGCGCGTGGTGGATGGATCGGTCTCACTGCGCGCCACCGCCGCGCCGATCTCATCCGCTCCCTCATCGAAGGCGTGTCCTACAGCCAGAAAGACGCTCTCGATATCGTCGAGTCGCTTGGCGTTTCGGTGCAGTCGGTCCGCGCATCCGGAGGCGGCGCAAACAGCCCGTTCTGGCGTCAGATCCTGGCCGACGTCTTCGCGAAACCGGTGGTCACGCTCAAGTCACACGAAGGCTCAGCCCTCGGCGCCGCCCTGCTCGCAATGGTCGGGACCGGCGAATACGCCAGCGTCCCTGAAGTCTGCGCCGCCGTCATCCGAGAGGCTGCGCGCGTGGAACCCGGCGCCACCGAAGTCTACGCGCGCGGACACAAAACCTACCAGTCGCTCTACCCCGCGCTTAAAGAATTTTTCCGCAGCGCCTGATCCAGATCCGCCGTAATGTCGTCCAGGTCTTCGATCCCCGTCGAGAACCGCAGCAGATTATCGTGAATTCCCAACCGCGCGCGATGCTTCGGAGCCAGTTCACGGTGAGATGCCATGGCCGGATACAGCACCATGCTGTGTACGTCACCTAATGACGTCGCGGGCACAATCATCCTGAGTGCGTTCATCACCGCGAAGATCTGTTCGCGCCCGGCATCCCTGACTTCGAAGCTGACCATGCCGCCGTGCAGACCCGGCGTAAACACACGCCTGATGATCTCCGCGTCAGGGTGATTCGGATCTCCGGGGAAGTACACCCGTTCCACCGCCGGATGCGTCCGAAGCCACGCGGCAACCCCCGTGGCATTGGCGCATTGCCGTTCCATGCGCAGCGGAAACGTCTTGATCCCGCGCATCGCGAGATACGCCTCGAACGGTCCCAGCGTAAACCCGACCATGCGCGAAAGCCCGCGCAGTTGCTCCAGATATTCCCCGTTCGTCACCACCACGCCGCCCAGCACATCCCCGTGGCCCGACAGGTACTTGGTCAGACTGTGTACCACAATTGACGCGCCGTGTTCCAGAGGCCGGATAATCATTGGCGTCGCAAACGTGTTATCCACAATCAGCGGAACCCCGGCCGCTTTCGCCATCCGCCCGATGTGATCGATCGCCGGAACCCGCAGCAGCGGATTGGCAATCGTCTCCATCACAATGGCGCCCGGCTTGTGCTCCGCAATCGCAGCTTCCACAGCCTTTTCATCGTCGAAATCGATGAAGATCGTTTCCACTCCCGCGGGCTCGAACACCTTCGACAACATGTTGAGCGTTGCGCCGTAAAGAAGCTTCGCCGCCAGCACCACCCGCCGCCGGTCCGTCAGTGCGCAATCGATCGCCATGTGGATGGCCGCCATCCCGGAACTGCACGCCAGCGCGCCCGCGCCGCCTTCCAGTTGCGCCACCACTTCTTCCAGCGCATCGTTCGTCGGATTGCTGTACCGCGCATAGCTCTGGCCCGGCAGTTCCCGGCCAAACACCTTGTCGAGCGAATCGATGTCGTTATAGAAAAAGCTGCTTGCTGTATGAATTGGGGTGGTCACCGGCACCCACCCGCCCGTTCGTTTCCGGTCGCCGGTGTGGACCGCCTTCGAGTTCAACTTCATTTTCGTTTCCAGCGTGCGCCGTCTTTGGTGTCTTCGAGGATGATGCCCTGTTCGAGTAACTGCGCCCGTATCGCATCCGACTTCGCGAAATCCCGCGCCTTCTTGGCCGCCGCCCGATCCGCGATCAGTTGCTCGATCTCTGTATCCGAAATTCCCCCGGCACTCTCAGACGGTTTCAGAACCTCGAACACCTGATCGAACTGATCGAGCAACCCCTGCGCCCCTGCGCGATTCCCCGCCAGAAAGTCACCCGTATCGATCGAACTGTTCGCCTCCCTCAGGAATTCGAAGACCGCGGCCAACGCTTCCGCCGTGTTCAGATCGTCATCCATCGCCGCCCGGAATTCGGTCAGAGCCCGCGCCGCATGTTCCGCCACCTTCTCATTCGTTCCCTCTGCCAGCTTCGCCGTATCCAGACGGAATTTGAAATTGCGCAGACGCTCGATCGCTGTCTTCGCCGAGTGCAGCCCCTCAAACGTGAAATTGAGCCCCTTCCGGTACGGCACGGACGCCAGCAGATACCGGATCGATTCCGGCGTAAATCCCTTGCTGAACAGGTCTCGCAGAGTATAGAAGTTACCGAGCGACTTCGACATCTTCTGCCCATCCACCAGCAGAAACTCCGAATGCACCCAGAAGCGCGAAAACTCCTTGCCCGTCAGGCATTCCGACTGCGCGATCTCATTCTCATGATGCGGAAAAATCAGATCCACTCCGCCCGCGTGGATATCGAGCGTCGCCCCCAGATACTGAATCGCCATCACGGAACATTCGATATGCCAGCCCGGACGCCCCCGCCCGATCTCCGTATCCCACGCGAACTCACCTTCTTTAGGAGCCTTCCAGAGAGCGAAATCGCGCGCATCGGTCTTCTCGTATTCATCCGATTCCACCCGCGCCCCGGCCATCATCCCGCTGAAATCGTGGTGCGAAAGCTTGCCGTACTGTTGAAATTTCGAGATCCGGAAATACACTGAGCCGTCGCTTTCGTAGGTGTAACCGTCCCGCTCCAGCTTGTGGATTGCCGCCGCCATCTCCTGAATGTGCTTCGTCGCCCGCACAATCCGTTCCGGCCTTTCCAGCCGCAGCGTCGCGCAATCGTCCAGGAACGCCTTCGTGTAAATTTCCGTGTAATCTTCGAGCGACTTGCCCTGCGCCACCGCGTTCCGGATAATCTTGTCATCCACGTCCGTGATATTCATGACGTGGTCGAGCGTGAACCCCGAATTCCGCAGCCATCTCCGCAGCAAATCGTAGAAAACAAATGTTCGGAAGTTGCCGATGTGCGCGTAATCGTAGACCGTCGGGCCGCACGTATACATCTTCACGACATTGCCTTCGGAAGGTGTAAACGGCTGCACCTCTTGAGTCAGGGTGTTATAGAAACGCACAGACATGTATGGGATCTTTCATGTTATCAGTGAGCCATACGGTCGGTTACTCTGGATTTTGCCGCGCTCTCCACGTTCGATTCTGGTCTCCGCGGGCGAAGCTTCGGGCGATTATTACGCCGCCGAACTGGTCTCCGAACTCCGCAAACGATACCCCGATTGCGGATTTTTCGGCTGCGCCGGGGCCAAACTGCGCGCCGCCGGTGTCGAGCCTGTCATCCGCACCGAAGACCTCGCAGTCGCCGGACTCGTCGAAGTCGTCCGCCACATCCCGCGCATCTGGCGTAAATACAAGCTGCTTGTCGCCGCCGCCCGCGAACGAAAGCCCGATCTCGCCATCCTCACCGATTCCCCCGACTTCCATTTCCGGGTCGCGAAGAAACTGAAAGGGCAGGGAATTCCCGTCATCTACCTTGTAGCCCCGCAGGTTTGGGCGTGGCGAAAACGCCGCGTCAAAATCATGCCGTCGCATCATCGACCGGCTGCTCTGCATCTTTCCCTTCGAACAGGCGTTTTTCGAACGCAATCACGTCCCGGTAACCTACATCGGACATCCCCTTGCTCCGCGCGTGCGCCCGGCCTTATCGAGAGATGAGTTTTTCCGGAAACACAACCTCCCCCTCGACCGTCCTTTAATTGCGGTACTGCCCGGCAGCAGGCGGGGGGAAGCCCTGCGGCACCTTCCCAGGCTTGCCGAGGCCGCTCAAATTCTGTCCACAGCGCGCGCATTGACGTTCCTGCTTCCAGCTTCGAGCACCTGCGGTGCGGCGTTTTTCGAACAGCCGCTCGCCGGAACACCCGATTCGCGTGATCGAAGGCGAAGCCTGGGACACCATGGCTTACTGCGATGTCGCTCTCGCCGCCAGCGGCACAGTCACCGTTGAAGCCGCCCTGCTCGGCGCCCCTATGGTGACCTTTTACCGGGTCACCGGCCTCAGCTGGGCCATCGGAAAGCTGCTGGTGAACGTCCCGTTCTATTCGATGGTCAACCTGATTGCCGGACGCGCGATCGTACCTGAGCTGATGCAAAATCAAATGACAGGGGAGCGAATCGCGGCTGAAACGGCGCACCTGCTCGATGACGACGCCGCGAGAGGCAAAATGAAAGCAGAACTTGCGCGCGTTTCTCAGTTGCTGAGCGGTCGATCGCGATCCCATGGCGCGTGCCGCCGATACGGTGGGAGGTTTGTTGAATTGAAAACGAAGACCAGTACTTTGCTCGGTGTTTTAGCGGTCGCTTTGGCCTGTATACAGGGGGCCGTTGCGCAGGAAGACAAGCGCCCGCGAATCGACGTCGAAAGCTATGTCATCGACGCTCAGATCAACCCCGACACTCAGACCCTCACGGCCCGCACGGCGGTTCGTTTCACCCCGCTCGACGACCAGACCACCTCCGCCGTTTTCGAACTCAACAACAACCTGAATATCTCCCGCATTGTCGACGAAAAGGGCCAGTCGATCACCGGCGCCCGCAATCAGCAGGACAACACCGTCAGGCTCACGTTTCCCAACGGCCTGCCGAAAGGGCAGCCAACGCTCGTGACCTTCACCTATGACGGGCGGCTGACCGGAACCGAAGAATCCCCCGTCTACGGAATCAAATTCGCGGCAATTCAGAACGATCACGCGTTCCTGCTCTACCCTTCGCGCTGGTTTCCCGGTCTCCGGCTACACTTCCGACCGGTTTACTTCAAAGATGAACGTCACCGTGCCCGCGGGCTTTCAGGTCATCGGCAGCGGCAGCGGTTCGGTCTCAGGCCAGATCTACACTTTCGACTTCACGAAGCCTTCTTTCCCCGGCGATATTGCCGTCGTAAAGGGTCAGCCGGTCAGGAACTCCACCGAAGGCCTCACCACAACCCTTTGGTTCCGCGGAGCCGAGGCGGCTTTCGCCGATGCCTACGGCGCCGCGACGGCCCACATGGTGAACTACTTCACCGGCCTCTTCGGCCTCGCGCCCTATGCCAACCTCACGGTGGTCGAGACGGCGGATGGCGCGCCCAACGGCTACTCCGCCCCCGGTGTTCTCTATCTGGCGCCGCACGCGATCGTGAAAGATGTCAACGCCAACGTGCTGGTAAATCAGATCGCCCGGCAGTGGTGGGAAATCGACGTTTCCCCCGTAAACCGCAATCACATGTGGCTTGAAAACGGCATGGCGCTCTATTCAGAAGCGCTCTGGGCTGAGCACGAAAAGGGCGCGACGGCGCTCGAACAACGCATGAAAGACGCTGCCATCACGGCCCTCACCGTCGATAATGTGCCGCTCATCCAGACCGCGCGGCTTGAGGATTACTCCCCCGAATACTGGGCCTTAAGCGCGGGTAAAGGCGCCGTCGTTGTGCAGATGCTGCGCAGCACCATGGGCGATGAGAAGTTTTTCAAGACCCTGAAAGCCTTCCTCCAGCAATACGCCTGGAAATCGGCCACCACTGCCGATTTCCGAAAGGTCGCCGAAGCGGCCATGGGCGAGGAACTCAGCTACTTTTTCCTGCAGTGGGTCGAATCGAACGGCGCGCCCGAATTCAAACTCGAATACACCATTTTCCGAACTCAGAAGGGCTTCCGCGTTCAGGGCAAAATCTCGCAGGATCTCGATACCTTCCGCATGCCCGTCGATCTTCACATCGAAACTGAAGGCAACCCCGAAGACAAACGCATCGACGTGATGGGCACCTCGTCCGAGTTCTCGGTCGACACCTTCGGCAAACCGAAAAAGGTCACCATCGATCCGGGCAACAAGGTCCTTCGCATGATCGCCGCAGGTGCGCGTCGAAGTTGCCATCCGCCGCGGCGAGCAGTTTGCCGAGATCAGCGAATTTGCCGAAGCGCTCAAGGAATACCAGAAGGCGCTCGACACCCAGAAGAACAGTTCCATGGCACTCTACCGCGTGGCCCAGATCTTCTTCCTGCAGCATAATTATCAATCTGCCGCGACCCAGTTCCGCGAAGTGCTCAACGGCGATCTGCAGCCCAAGTGGGTTGAAGTCTGGACCCATATTTATCTCGGCAAGATCTTCGATATCACTGGCCAGCGTGAGCGCGCCGTCAACGAATACACCCAGGCCCAGCGCACCCGCGACAACACCCAGGGCGCTCAGGAAGAAGTGTCGAAGTACCTGCACCAGCCCTATAAAGAGGCAAGCCGCGAAGCCGTATGACATATAAACCTGGCTGATGAACTTACCGGTTCCTTCGAACTGAAGAATGTGCGCGTCCTCCCCGTCTTAGCCGATTCCGCCATGCTGATTTACACCGTCGCGCAGGGCGCCATTTGCGGCCCGTCCTCCGCGCCGAAGCCCCGTGTCGAACAGTTCTCTGTGGGTCAGGCGCCACGGCCGCTGGCTGAACGTATATCGCGCCTCCGTCTCCCCGAAGCAGTGATAGAATCCGGCCAGAAACCCAGATGACACGCCGAACTCTGATCTCACGAGGCATCGCACTTGCCGCCGCCTCCGCAGTGACCAAACTTGGGGCGGCGCCTCCCAAGACCTCGGTCGGCATCGCAACCACGTCGTACATGACGTTCATGCGCTACCGCGACATGCTCGCGTTCATGGATCATTGCCACGAACTCGGCGCCGGCGGCGTGCAGTTGCAGTTACCCAATGACCCGGCAGCCGTCAAACGCATCCGGGCCCGCGCCGAAGAGCTTGGCATGTACCTCGAAGCCATGGCGCCCATGCCGAAGTCGAACGATACCTCACCCTTCGAACAGGCGCTTGCGACCGCCAAAGAGGCCGGAGCCATTGCCGTTCGCACCGGCAGCAGCGGTGGCCGCCGTTACGAAAAGTGGAACTCGCTGAACGACTGGAAAGCGTTCGAGGAAGAGACCACCGCCGCCATCCGGAAGATCGCCCCCATTGCCGACCGCCTGAAAATCCCCGTCGGCATGGAGAACCACAAAGACTGGACCATCGAAGAACAGGTTGCCCTGATGAAGAAGTACGGCAGCCAGTACTTCGGCACGCTGCTCGACTTCGGCAATAACATCTCGCTGCTCGATTCTCCCGATTCCATCATGGAACTGGTGCCTTACGCGAAGATGTGTCACCTGAAAGACATGGCCGTCCAGCCTTACCCCGACGGCTTTCTGCTCTCCGAAGTACCCCTCGGCGAAGGCATTCTCGACCTGAAGAAAATTGTCACAGGCGTTCAGCAGGCCAACCCGCAGGCGAAGTTTTCGCTCGAAATGATCACGCGCGACCCGCTCCAGGTGCCCTGTCTGACCGATAAGTACTGGGTCACGTTCCCCAACCGCAGCGGCCTCTACCTTGCGCGCACGCTCACCATGGTCGAGCGCCAGTCCGCGCGTCTGCAACCGCTGCCCCGCTTCGACAAACTTTCGAAAGATGCGCAGTTGCGCGCTGAAGAAGAGAACGTGAAGTTCTGTCTCAACTATGCGCGGGAAAAGCTGAACCTCTGAGTTGCCGTTCCGGATTTTCGGCGCCGAAGCCCGCTCGATTCTAAGTCCCGTCTCGGGCTTTCTGCTCGAGGCCGGCTTCACCCATTCCCTTACTCCCGCCCGCAACTGCACCTTCGGCTGCAGCTACTGCTACGTTCCGACCATGCGAGTGCAGGCCGGCCTCACAGCCGATGACTGGAATCACTGGGGCGAGCGAACCACGTTCAAGAGGAACGCGCCCGCCCTGTTGGCCAAAGCCCTGCGTCCCGGCCAAGTCATCTATTGTTCCCCCCTGACCGATCCCTACCAGCCCGCTGAACAGGACGAGCGCCTCATGCCCGGCATCCTCGAAGCACTGCTGCATTCCACCGCGCCCCCGCTTACCTTCGTGATCCAGACCCGCGGCCCGCTCATCGTGCGCGATCTCGACCTGTTACAACAGCTCAGCGCCCGAATTCGCCTCGCCGTAAGCTTTTCTGTTACCACCGATCGTGAAGACGTCCGCCGCGTCTTCGAGCCGCATTGCGCCCCGATCGAACAGCGCTGGACCACGATTTCTGCATTACGTGCTGCCGGCATCCACGTCTTCGCAACCCTCGCCCCCATCCTGCCCTGCGATCCCGACGCGCTCGTCCGCGCGGCTTTGCAGTTCACCACCGGCCCAGTCATTGCAGATCCGTTCCACGTTCGTTCGCTCAAGCCTTCCGGCGCCACAACCCGAAGCGCGGCCATCGCCATCTGCGAGCGGCACGGCTGGAACGAATGGCTCGACCCGGAGTTTCAGCGGAACGTGCTCAGCCGAATGCGCACTCTTACCGAACGCGCCGGCCGGCGCTTCGGACATGGTCCCCAGGGCTTCGGCCTGCTCACGCAATCCCACTGACCGATCGGCCTGAACTTCCGATCCGGAATTCGCGTATAATACGGCACAATGTTCGCATCCACCATCAGGAACACGGTCGCGCGCGCCGCTGCGCTCTGGCTGTTCTCGGCCGCCGCACTGCTCGCTCAGAGTCTGACCGGTACCTGGCAAGGCACCCTCCAGGCCGGCAAAGAACTGCGCGTCCTCATAAAGATTTCGACCACCGAAGGCGACACCCTCAAGGCGACGTTCTACAGCATCGACCAGGGGTCGCAGGGTATACCTTCAAGTGCCGTCACCTTGTCCGGCTCAACCGTAAAAATGGTGATCCCGGGCGTTGGCGGCACCTACGAAGGCAAACTCAGCGCGGACGGCAATTCCATCGCCGGAACATGGGCGCAGGGTCCTTCCGGGCTGCCCCTCAACCTCGCACGCGCAACGCCCGCAACCGCATGGGCAATTCCTGAAGCGCCCCCGCCCACGAAGCCCATGCGCGCCGATGCCGATCCCGCATTCGAAGTGGCCACTATAAAGCCCTCGAAGCCCGAAATGCAGGGCAAAGGCTTCACCGTCAGAGGCCGCCGCTTCATCACCCTCAATACTTCGCTGAGCGACCTGATCACCTTCGCGTACGACATCCATCCGAAACAGATTACCGGCGGACCGGCCTGGCTTGAGACCGACAGGTACGACGTCACGGGCGAGCCCGACACCGAAGGTCAGCCGAGTCTGCCGCAATGGAAGACCATGATGCGCAAGATGCTGACCGACCGTTTTAAGCTGACGTTCCATCACGACAAGAAGGAGCTTTCCGTCTACGCAATCGTTTTGAGCAAGACCGGCCCGAAGCTCACGAAGAGCGAAGGCGATCCGAACGGCTTGCCGGGCCTGATGTTCAGAGGCTTGGGTGTGCTGCCTGCCCGGAACGCAACCATCACGGAGTTTGCCACCGTCATGCAGAGCGCGGTACTTGACCGGCCCGTGATAGATCGCACGGGACTAGCCGGACGTTGGGATTTCACGCTCACCTGGACTCCCGATCAGTCTCAGTTCGGAGGTATGGGAATAAAAGTTCCGCCCCCGTCCGAAGACGCCGCCGCCCCTCCCGATCTGTTTACGGCCATGGCGCAGCAACTCGGACTCAAGATGGACGCAACCAAAGCTCCCGTGGACGTGATCGCCGTTGATCACGTCGAGAAACCGACCGAAAACTGATCGCGACTGCCGGCCGTGCGGCTAATGGCAACAGGCCGTAAACCTGATCTGCAAGCGAAGCCAGACCAACTCAGGAGGATTTCTTCAGCCAGTTACTGTCGTGCCCGCCCGTTTGTTCCCGACTGGTCTCTTTCGCGTTCACTGGCCGACGACGGATGTGAGCTAAAAACGGCGCGGAGCAGCCACCGGCAGTTCGTCCAAACCACACTACGAAGCTACCGGCAACGGCCATTGTTCGGATGTTGCGCCAGGCACTCTCGGCAGCATAATGAAGCAGGCAGGACTAGAAAGAATAGGTACGCTGTGATCTATGAACCAACGGCTACCGTCTACAGCGCCTATGCGCCCGATACACTGGTTCCGTGAAGGTCAGGGATATCATCCGAATGATCGAACAGGAAGGGTGGATTCAGGTCCGGCAAAAGGGCAGTCATCGTCAGTATCACCATCCCTCGAAAGCAGCCACTGTAACAATTGCAGGACACCCGTCAATGGACCTTGACCCAAAGACCCAACGGTCTATTCTGAAGCAAGCGGGGCTGAATCAATGAGCAGGTATGTCGCGTTAATTGAAAAGACGGATACGGGCTATAGCGCGCACGTTCCGGACATTCCGGGTTGCATTGCCGCGGCTGAGAGCTACGGCGAAACCGTGAAACTCATCCACGAAGCGATTGAATTTCATATTGAGGGAATGCTTCAGCACGGTGAACACGTGCCCGCGCCCACAACTTTGGCCGAATTGGTTGAGGTTGGTTGAACGCGGTCTGGATGGCGAATGGCGGATGCGCACTGCAGAAAACCCGGGAACGAAGGTGACCGTTCGAAGCACTTCGTGCTTTCGGCGGTTGCGAATGCCTTGATGTGGGTAAAGACTCCGGTCAATTGTTCACATACGTTGACACCCACTTCAGTCATGAAGGATCGCCCCGGTTTGGCGTGTTAGAGCATTGAGAGCCCAGGCTTTCCTTGCTGGCATGACGGGCAACGGCGCTGGTGGTTATCTGAGCCGTTGGATCCGTATTCGCGCGCGCATGAGCCGCATCTCAGCACGTAGACTCTTTGTCCGTGATCGGTTCCCCGTAAACCGGTTGCCCGGATGACCGTCTGACCGTTTCTGTTCACATAGCCGGGGACTGTTGTGCCTTTGCTTTCCGTTTCGCCGTTTGCGGCGCGGGGCGGACCGGTGTCATCACCAATTCTCAAATCGCTCTCTGCTTGATGCAGCAGTAATCTGAAATGACCCTCTCTGCCCCACGCAGACTGAATAAACGTCCTTGCGCGCTTCTCAAGCACACGCGCGTGCCTTTGTGCCGGAACCATGATGAAGGCGCGCGCCGAGAGGCGATGAAACGTGAACACCCAAACATCTGGAACATCGAATCTCCTAAGTTCCGTACAGTGCCTTTCCAGTTGTTCCTCGAATGTGCCGGTTCTGGTCTGGTGCTGATAGATCAGAACGCTTTGCTGCCTTTGGATGAAGTAATTCACCTCTCGCGGGGTTGCGTATTTTGGCGGATTGCGTTGGTACGCGGCAATAGAAGGCGGCATCCCGTTATCGGGATCGAGAAACACAATTGCAGCATCGTGAACGGCCTTCCCGGCCTCGTGCAGCCAAAGCGGACGTTCCGCGCTGGATGAAAGGGGCGCTCTGAAAAAGCGGGTGTCAGGCGGCAGCGCATCCGACCTCTCGACCGCAGTCAAGTTACGCGTACCCGCGTTCAAAATATCCTGCAGGGTCGAATGGAGCCTGTGGTTACAATTCCGAAGGAAGCCGTACTCAGTAAATTGCCCATCATCATTCTTTTCTTCAGTGCCGTTGAGATACCAGACAACTCCCAGGCGCAAGTCCTCGCCACTCAAAGCGGTCAGGAGGGAAAACTTCGCAAAGTCGCCGACATCGCACGCGTACCGATCCTGCATTGCGGGCTATCATACCAATCGGCGCGACTTGTTCACCATCAAATTACAGAGCAGAGCAGCGTGCCGCTGGCTCATCGGTGCGACAAAGACGCGGTGCGTGTTGTAAGATAGAGATTCTGTGTGAAGTTGGCAGTGCAGGTTTTCCGCTGGAACGTTCTGCGACCGCCCCACCAATCACGCCACCCACGTCCGATCTCAGGTGGATAGTTGGTGTAAGTTATTGATTGTACGACTTGGACAGGTGGCCGAGCGGCTAATGGCAACAGACTGTAAATCTGTCGCTCCTTGCGAGCTACGGAGGTTCGAATCCTCCCCTGTCCACCAGTTTTTGTTTTCAAAGCCGTTGTAGCTCAGTTGGTAGAGCGCGTCCTTGGTAAGGACGAGGTCACCAGTTCAATCCTGGTCAACGGCTCCAGTTTTTTGTCACACAACGCCTTCAGCAGGCTGTGTGTCAAGCTTTTCTCTGAGGGATTAAGTCTACATGGCGAAAGAAAAATTTGACCGCAGCAAGCCGCACGTCAACATCGGCACGATCGGCCACATCGATCACGGCAAGACGACGCTGACGGCGGCGATCACGAAGGTGCTGGCGAAGCACAACCCGAAAGTCTCTTTCCGTTCCTTCGATTCCATCGATAACGCGCCGGAAGAAAAGGCGCGCGGAATCACGATCGCGGCCTCGCACGTGGAATACGAGACGGCAAACGGCACTACGCCCACGTCGATTGCCCCGGCCACGCCGATTACATCAAGAACATGATCACCGGCGCCGCCCAGATGGATGGCGCGATTCTCGTGGTCGCCGCGACTGACGGCCCCATGCCCCAGACCCGCGAACACATTCTGCTCGCCCGCCAGGTCGGTGTGCCTTACATCGTGGTTGCGATGAACAAGGTCGACATGGTGGACGACGCGCGAACTGCTCGATCTGGTCGAACTCGAAGTCCGCGAACTGCTGAGCAAGTATCAGTTCCCTGGCGACGATCTTCCGGTGGTCCGCGTTTCCGCTCTCGGCGCGCTGAACGGCGAAGCGCAGTGGGAAAAGACAGGTCGATGAGCTGATGGAAGCGGTCGATACTTACATCCCGATGCCGGAACGCGTGATCGACCGGCCGTTCCTGATGCCGATTGAAGACATCTTCTCGATTCAGGGCCGCGGCACCGTGGTCACGGGCCGTATCGAACAGGGCATCTGCAAGGTCGGCGAGGAAATGGAAATCGTCGGCTTCCGCGACACCCGCAAGACGGTGGTCACGGGCGTCGAAATGTTCAAGAAGCTGCTCGATGAAGGCCGCGCGGGCGACAACGTCGGGTCTGCTGCTGCGCGGTATCGACAAAGACGACGTGGAGCGCGGTCAGGTGATCGCGAAGCCGGGTTCGATCAAGCCGCACAAGAAGTTCAAGGGCGAAGTCTACGTCTGTCGAAAGAAGAAGGCGGACGTCATACTCCGTTCTTCAAGGGTTACCGTCCGCAGTTCTACTTCCGCACCACGGACGTGACGGGAGTGGCGGAAATGCCGGAAGGAACCGAAATGGTGATGCCGGGCGACAACGTGCAGCTGGTTGTGGAACTGATCACGCCGGTCGCCATGGATAAAGGTCTGCGCTTCGCGATTCGCGAAGGCGGCCGCACCGTGGGCGCCGGAACCGTCAGCGAGATTCTGGACTAAGTCAGGCGTCAGCCGAGGTAAGGAAATATGCCAAGAGAAATCATCACGTTCCAGTGTCAGGAATGCAAGAACCGGAACTACACGAACACGAAGAATAAGAAGACGACCACCGAGCGTCTCGAAATGAAGAAGTTCTGCCCGTATTGCCGCAAGCATCAGGCGCACCGGGAAACCAAGTAGTCCTTTCGAATCCCTCGTTTCGAATAGGGTAGACTGGTTTACGGACTCACACCGAACAGGGGCGTAGGCTAACGGTAAACCAGCGGTCTCCAAAACCGCCTTTGGGGGTTCGAATCCCTCCGCCCCTGCCAGATTTCGAATCCGACGAACCGAATTAAGACAAGCTAAACAAGAGAGTGAAGCATTAGCCATGGCGGCAGAACTGGAAGTTAAAGAAACCGAGCTGGGTCGAAAGCACCCGCGAGTACCTCACGGATATCCGTCAGCGAGATGCGGCGCGTCACCTGGCCCAGCCGTGCGCAGGTGGAATCCACCACGCTCGTCGTCATTCTGGGCGTGTTCATCTTTGCAGCTGTACTTCGAAGATCGTGGACAAAATCATTCAGGGTACCGTCATCCGCGCCTACAACGTCCTCGTGAAGTAAGACGTAAACACATGCCCGAAACCGAACCCACTCACGAAGAGCACGTAGCTGAATCCGTCCAGGACGAAGCCTACGCCGAAGACATGGCCGCCGATGAGGAAGCGCTTGCTGAAGAGCCGCTGTCAGAAGAATCGGTTTCCGAAGAATCCGCTGAACGCCGGCGAAGCCGGCTGCTGAAGAAGAAGCCCCTCTCCCGCTTGAGACCAAGCAGTGGTACATCATCCACACCTATTCCGGCTTTGAACGCAAAGTGGCCGAGTCGCTGCGCACGCGCGCCGATGCCTTCGGTTTCGGCGAGCAGATCGGGCAGATTCTGATTCCGGAAGAAGAAGTTGTCGAACTCCGCAACGGCAAGAAGGTCACCAGCAAGCGCCTTCTGTATCCCGGCTATGTCGTGGTCCAGATGGATATGAACGACGAACTCTGGCATCGCGTGAAAGACACTCCGCGGGTCACCGGCTTCGTCGGCGGCGGCCAGACTCCCATACCGCTCAGCGCGGATGAAATCAACAAGATGCTCTATCGTCAGACGACCGCAGCCGAACGGCCGCGTCCGAAGATGAATTTCGAGAAGAACGAATCGGTCCGCATTGTCGATGGACCGTTCGCGAACTTCCAGGGCAAGGTGGACGAGATCAATTCGGAGCGCAACACCCTGCGCGTGCTGGTCACGATTTTCGGTCGCGCGACTCCGGTGGAACTGGACTTCCTGCAGGTCGAAAAGACCGCCTAAGTCCGCTCCGGATACTAAAGAGATTAAAGGAAAGGTTTTCGGTTTCGTATGGCGAAGAAAGTAACAGGTTCAGTAAAGCTTCAGATCCCGGCGGGCAAGGCCACTCCGGCGCCCCCGGTCGGCACCGCGCTCGGTCCGCAGGGCGTGAACATCATGGAGTTCTGCAAGGCGTTCAACGCCAAGACCTCGGGCAAAGATCAGGAAGGCCTGATCATCCCGGTCGTGATCACGATCTTCTCGGACCGGTCGTTCACCTTCATCACCAAGACGCCCCCGGTGCCGGTGCTGATCAAGCGCGCGGTCGGCATCGCCAAGGGTTCCGCCGAGCCGCACAAGGCCAAGGTCGGCAAGATCACGCAGGCTCAGGTGGAAGAGATCGCCAAGATCAAGATGCCCGATCTGAACTGCTTCGACGTGGAAGCGGCCATTCGCTCGGTCAAAGGCACGGCCCGCTCCATGGGCGTCGACGTCGCTTAGGTGGTTTTCGTCGCAAATCGGGACGCATCACCGCCTCCCGATTTGCTTCCGCGCTTCTGCAAAACTTACCTTCTGAAGATTTTTGCCCGCACTGTGAGGCAACAGTGATATTCTCACTTCAGTGTCCCGCCATCCCTTCCTGTTTTCCCTGACCGCAGTCTTCCTGGTGTGTTCCCCAGCTTCGGCGAACCTGACCTATTACACAGATAAGGCCACCTTCCTCGCCGCGATTACAAACCCGTACACCGTAGACTTCAATTCCACAGGGGATTCCACCTATCTCGGGACGGGCGATGCCTTCTACAAAGGCGACTACTTATTCGCCGGCGGTCAGGCCTCCGATATACTTCTGATTAATAACCACTACCCTGGGTACCACGTGAACACCGACGGGTTTTTGGAAGTACAGAGTCAACTCTTTGCGGTGGGCTTCCCTTCGGAGGTAAGTGCCATTGGTTTCGACATCAACAACAATGCACTCGATCCATACCAATACTTCTTTGCACCGGAGGATCCCATCTCACTTCTGTTTTTCAACGGTGCTTACACCCAAGGCACTCTGCCCGGAAACACAACTTCCTTCCTTGGCGTAATCTCCACTACCCCACTCGATGCCTTCACTGTGCTCACAGACGCCCCGGTGGTCCAGATCGATAACCTGACCACCACGCCCGAGCCCCGCCTGCAGCTCCTGATGACAGCCGGCTTCGGAATCCTTGCCTACGCAATTTGGCGGCGCCGCACAGGGAAAGTCCGCTTCACAGCCTGACTTTCCCCGTCTCGCAGGAACTTAGATTGAGCGTCGGCGTGTAAGAAAGCTGATGAGCCAGACGACCAGGAACACGAAAAACAGAATCTTGGCGATTCCCGCCGCTGTACCCGCCACGCCACCGAATCCCAGAACGGCCGCGATCAGCGCGATTACCAGAAATACCATTGTCCAGTGCAACATTTGTTTTGATGCCTCCGGAAACTATTTATAGCAATCGTTCGTCCAAACCGATTATTTGATGGAACCCGCTTCGACCCTCGCCTGAGCCCGCATCATTTCATCGAGCGCAACCGCCGGATCTACCGCTTCTCCGCCGCCCGATTCGTTCTTTTTTGCCGCTTCCCGCAGCTTTTCATTCGCCGCGTTCAAATCGATCTCCTGCGCGTGTTCCGCAAAATCCGCCAGTATCCGAACCCGGTCCGGCAGCACTTCGACGAATCCGCCGTACACAGCGAGTACTTTCTTCTGCCCCCCCGCCTGATACGTCATAACGCCCCCGGGTTTCAGCTCCGAAAGCAGAGGCGCCGCGCCCGGCAGCACCCCAATGTACCCGTCGAGCGCCGGAATCTGCGCCTCGGTCGCCTGTTCCTCGACCAAAGCGCGCTCCGGACTGACCAGTTGCAGCAGAAAAGTATCGGCCATGTTCAGCCTTTGAGCTGACGCGCTTTTTCAAGCACGTCTTCAATGGTTCCCTGCATATAGAATGCCTGCTCAGGCACGTCATCGTGTTTCCCGGCCACAATCTCCTGGAACCCTTTGATCGAGTCCGAGAGCTTGACGTATTTACCCGGAATGCCGGTGAACTGCTCGGCCACATGGAACGGCTGCGACAGGAATTTCTGGATTTTTCGCGCGCGCGAAACGGCCAGCTTATCTTCGTCGCTCAGTTCATCGATACCCAGAATCGCGATGATGTCCTGCAGATCTTTATACCGCTGCAGCACGCCCTTTACTGCCTGCGCCGTGTTGTAGTGATCGTCCCCGATGATACGCGGATCGAGAATGCGCGACGTCGAAGCCAGCGGGTCCACCGCCGGGTAGATGCCCAGTTCCGCAATCGCGCGCGAGAGGTTCGTCGTAGCGTCAAGATGCGCAAACGCGGCTGCGGGAGCAGGATCGGTATAATCGTCCGCCGGCACGTAAATCGCCTGCACCGAAGTGATCGACCCGTTCTTGGTCGAAGTAATCCGCTCCTGCAGTTCGCCCATTTCACTCGCGAGGTTCGGCTGATAACCCACCGCGCTCGGCATCCGGCCAAGCAGCGCCGACACTTCCGATCCCGCCTGAGTAAAGCGGAAAATGTTATCCACGAACAGCAGCACGTCCTGATTTTCTTCGTCGCGGAAGTATTCCGCGACGGTAAGTCCGGTCAGACCGACGCGCAGTCGCGCGCCTGGCGGCTCGGTCATCTGGCCGTACACCAGCGCCACCTTCGACTTCGTGTAATCGTGCGGGTCGATAACGCCGCTCTCCTGCATTTCGAGCCAGAGATCGTTCCCTTCACGCGTCCGTTCGCCCACGCCCGCAAACACCGACACACCGCCATGCTTCATCGCGATATTGTTGATGAGCTCCATGATGATGACGGTCTTGCCCACGCCCGCGCCGCCGAACAGCCCGATCTTTCCGCCGCGAAGATACGGCTCCAGCAGATCGATAACCTTGATCCCCGATTCGAACATTTCGAGCCGGGTCGACTGATCTTCAAACGGCGGCGCCGGACGATGAATCGGATACCGCAGCTTCGCATTCACCGGGCCCATGTTGTCCACCGGCTGCCCAAGCACATTGAGCACCCGCCCCAGCGTTTCCTTGCCTACCGGAACGCTGATCGGACCACCCAGGCTGATCGCCTTCATCCCGCGCACCAGACCCTCGGTCGGCTGCATCGCGATCGTGCGGACCCGGCCTTCTCCAATGTGCTGTTCGGCTTCGCAGATAATATCGATCGGGTTCGGAACGTCGAAGCCTTCGCTCGTAATCCGGATCGCCGTGTGTACTTCGGGAATCTGCCCTTCGGGAAACTGGCAGTCGACGGCGGGTCCCGCGATCTGCACTACATGACCGATGGTTTCGGTAGCTGTTGCCATAATGTCCTTTTTTATTCGGCTGCGGCCGCGCCGCTGACCACTTCAATAATCTCTTTGGTAATCGCGGCCTGACGCACGCGATTCATGTATAACGTGAGCGAATCGATCACGTCTTTGGCGTTCGAAGATGCCGTATCCATGGCCGTCATACGAGCCGCCTGATACGACGCCACCGTTTCAAGCATCGCCCGGAATACCGCCACTTCCACATAGCGCGGCATCAGCCGCTCCAGCATTTCAAGCGGCGATTGTTCGTAAATATAATCGGTCTGGTTCGCGTCCTGCGGGCTGTCCAGTTGAACCGGCAGCAGTTGCATCACGGAGAGCTTCTGCGAGATCACGCTCTTGAACTCGTTATTCAGCAGGTAAACCGCGTCCGTTTCCCCGTCCCGATACCGGCGGATGACTTCGCGCGCAATTTCCGCCGCATCCTGGTACCCCGGCCGGTTCAGAACGTTGATGTGCTCGGACAGGATCTTCGCTTCACGCCGCCGATAAAAATCGCGCCCCTTGCGTCCCACCAGCGTCAGCGTTACTTCGGCGCCGCGGTGTTCTTCATAGAACTTCTGCGCGGCCTTCAGCAAATTTGAATTGAACGCGCCCGCCAGCCCCGTATCGCTCGAAACAAAAATCAGGTCGACCCGCTTCGGCTCCCTCGTTACCACCCACGGGCTCTCCGAAGCGTTTTCATCCGACGCCGCCGCACTCGCCAGATTTGCCAGCATCTCACGCATTAGTTGCGCGTAAGGGCGCGCCGCGATCACTCGCTCCTGCGCCCTCCGCAGCTTCGCGGCCGAGACCATTTTCATGGCCTTTGTGATCTGTTGGGTGTTCTTGACGGAACGAATGCGCCGCCGGAAATCGATAAGACTCGGCATACCCGGTTAGGCTTTGGCCCCGGCCATTGCCGGCCGCGCAGCCGCCCGGTCTTTCCTGAAACGGTCCTTCAGCTCGTTGATGGCCCCGGTCAGGTCTTTCGTCAGTGCTTCGTCCAGAGTCTTCTTCTCGCGGATTCCGCTCAGAATCGCCGGCTTCGAGTTCTCAAGGAACTTGTACAGCTCAGCTTCGAACGGTCGGCAGTCTTCCACCGCCAGATCGTCCAGCAGCCCCTTGGTTGCGGCGAAAATAATCGCAATCTGCTTTTCCACCGGAATCGGCTGATACTGCGGCTGCTTCAGGATCTCCACCAGCCGCTTACCGCGGTTCAACTGCTGTTGCGAAGACTTGTCGAGGTCCGAACCGAACTGCGCAAACGCCTGCAGTTCACGGTACTGCGCCAGATCCAGACGAAGCGGACCCGCCACCTGTTTCATGGCTTTGATCTGCGCGTTCCCACCCACGCGGCTCACCGAAAGACCCACGTTCACGGCTGGCCGCACGTTTGAGTTGAACAGATCCGATTCCAGATAAATCTGTCCATCGGTAATCGAGATAACGTTGGTCGGAATGTACGCCGAAACGTCGCCCGCCTGCGTTTCGATGAAGGGCAGGGCAGTCAGCGATCCGCCGCCCAGCGCGTCGTTCAGCTTCGCCGCGCGCTCGAGCAAACGGCTGTGCAGATAAAACACGTCACCCGGAAACGCCTCGCGGCCCGGAGGACGCCGCAGCAGCAGCGAAATTTCGCGATACGCCGCAGCGTGCTTCGAAAGATCGTCGTAAACGCAGAGCGCATGGCGTCCCGAATCCCGGAAGTACTCGCCGATCGCGCAGCCTGAATAAGGAGCCAGATACAACATCGGCGCCGGATCCGACGCGCTTGCGGACACCACAATCGTGTAATCCATCGCGCCGTAATCCTGCAGCGTTTTCACAACCTGCGCCACGGTCGAGCGCTTCTGCCCGATCGCGACATAGATGCAGATCATGTCGCCGCCCTTCTGATTGATAATGGCGTCGAGCGCAATCGCCGTCTTACCCGTCTGACGATCGCCAATAATCAGTTCGCGCTGACCGCGCCCGATCGGAATCATTCCGTCGATCGCTTTCACACCGGTCTGCATCGGCTGCTTCACCGGCTGCCGGTCGATTACGCCAGGCGCAATTCGTTCAATCGGATTGGTCCGGTCGCTTGCGATCGGCCCTTTGCCGTCGAGAGGCCGGCCCAGCGCATCCACCACGCGCCCAACCATCGCCTCGCCCACGGGAACGGACATAATCTTGCCCGTCCGCCGGACCTCATCCCCTTCGCGCACATGCTGGTATTCGCCCAGCAGCACCGCGCCCACCTGGTCTTCTTCCAGATTCATCGCGATGCCCGAAACGCCGTGGCCGAACTCGATCAGTTCGCCCGCCATGACTTTGTCGAGGCCGTGAATACGCGCAATGCCGTCGCCAACAGAGATGATGGAGCCGACTTCGCTCACATCGATCGCCCTGTCGTAATTCTCAATCTCCTGCCGGAGAATGGTTGTAATCTCGTCTGCCCGAATTTGAGCCATAAAGAAATCCTTCTTAAGAAACCTGCAGGTGCTCGCGAAGCCCGTCGAGCTGTCCGCGCACCGAACCGTCGTAAACTTTTGAACCGATCTTTGCCGTCACCCCGCCGATCAGCGACGAATCCACGGCAAACCGCATCCGCACCTGCGTGCCGGCCAGCTTCGCCATTTCCGCTGAAAGCCGTTCCCGCTGTTCAGCGTTCAATTCATATGCCGAGCGAATCTCCGCCCGCGCGAAGCCGAGCCTTTCATCGAGCAGCAGTTCAAATGCGTCAATCACCTGACCCAGCGCCGTTTCACGCCTGCGATCCGTCATGACCAGAATGAAATTGAGCACAATCCGCTCGAGCCCCAGCGCTTCCGCAATCCGCCGGATCACCAAACGCTTCCGCGCAATAGACACCGCCGGAGACGCCAGCACCGTTCTCAGATCCTCGCTCGATTCGACGGTCGCGTTGAATGCCTTCAACTCCTCAACCACCACCGCCGGACGAATGCCCGCCGAGGGCTTCACAACTACGTCCACCAGGGCGTTCGCGTATCGGTTTACAACTGCGTCAGAGGTCATTTTGGTCGATTATTCCCGGCCTGAGGAGACTTTTACCGTTCCCGCGGCAATGTCCCCGATAAAGTTTCCGATGAGTGCCGCCTGCGTGTCCTGAGACATCCGTGCGCGCACCTTTTGTTCCGCCAGATCGATGGCCAGCTTCGCCGCGTGCCGCTGCACTTCGAGCATCGCCAGTTTCCCCGCCGATTCGATTTCGAGTTCCGACTGCCTTGCGATTCGGGTCAGTTCCGACTGTGTATCGCGCTTCAGCCGTTCGCTCTCGCGTTCACGCTCATTGCGAGCGGCTGCTTTCATCTCCGCGATCGCCTGATCGAGATTTTTAAGCTTCGCGGTTACCGCAGACGCTCTTGCCTCAGCTTCGGCCCGCGCCTTCTCACCCGCTGCAAGGCCGGTCCGAATCTGCTCCGATCGCGTCACCAGAACCGGTCCCAGATTCTTCTTGATCAGATACCCGAGTACTCCCGCCAGAATCGCGAAATTAAGCCACTTCCAGAGATCCCCGGAGGAAGACGAAGTCTCGCCTGCTTCGAGCAGCAACGCCGTCACAAAGTGCATTACGCCACTCTCCGGCCAAGAATCGAATCCGCGATCTGCGCCGCCAGCGTGTCGCTCTGCGCTTCAAGCGACAGCCGTGCCGTCTGCGCTTCTTTCGCAATGGATTCCCGGATCGCCGCAACACGCCGATCCGAATCCGTTCTGACCACCTGTATCTGCTGCGCCTGCTCAGCCTGAAACTGTTTCGAAAATGCGTCCTGTTCGCGGTAAATATCTTCCCGCGCAGATTGCAGCGCCGCTTCATACTCCGCAATCTTAGTGTCCGCGGAATGCAGGCTCTCTTCAGCCGCTTTGCGCGCACCCTCTGTCAGCCGGAAACGCTCCTCGAGCACTTTTTCGAGCGGTTTCAAATACAGGTACTTTACGCAAAAAGCAAGAATCAGGATCAGGAAAAACGTGGGCAGGCCGTTTAACACAATCCCGCCCAAGTCATGCAGAGTTTTATCCATTTTTTAAGAGGCAACGCCTTTTAGAGGCAAATGCAGAACTTCCGAACCGGGGGTTAATTTGTATCGTACCATCTGGGTTCGAACAGGGTCAAACCCTGTTGAATCAACCGCCCGATACGGACAGATAGGACACGTGAACCGCTCTGCCGCGCGGCTGCCAAACCCTCGCATCCGTGTTTTTGAATAACGCCAGCACAGGCGTTCCCACCGCCGCCGCCAGATGCGAGATCCCCGAATCGTTACCCACGAAAACCCGCGCTCCCGCGAAATAACATGCCAAGTTCATAAAGGTCGCCGATCTGAACCGCGCCCTCAAGTTGCTCTTCGGGACCGCACAGCCACTCCACACACATCCGCGCCGCTAACCGATCCGCACACTGCTCGAACATCCCGAACGGCGCCCGTTTTCCGCTGCTGCTCGCAAACGGATGGATCGCCGCAAACGTTCGCGCCGCCTTCGGAACCGCAATCGCCGGAGCCGGACAGATCCTTTCACCCGACGTCACCTGCCGATAATAAAACTCCGACGCGTGACAGCAGCCGTGACCGCGCCAACGCGGTGGCAAAGCGGCCAGAAATTCAACCGGCAGACCTTCCATCTGCGTCCGAAAGTCTTCATTGCCCGTCCCGTACCACGACACAATCGAATCGAACGTCCGAAGCCGCGCCATCACATCCTCAGCCGGCAGCAACCCCACCCTGTCCAGCCCCGCCTCCGCAATCGACCGCGCGCAATCCGCAAACCTGGCCAGCGGAACATTGGCCGAAGCGCACCAGACTTCCGTGTACTCGGCCCGCAGAGCCTCCATCGCGGGCAGACTCAGAATGAAGTCCCCGATCGCGCCGGGGCGTATAAGCAGACGTCGAATCGAAACACCGCCTCAAAGAATCTCCAATTGTAAGATGGGTTTTTACCCGCCCCAACCCTCAATGAATCAGGCGCATGACATCAGCGGCAACATCGGCAATACTCCGTTGCTGCGCCTTGCCAAAATCGCGGCAGGCCTGCCCGGCATTGAGATATACGGCAAGGCCGAATATTTCAATCCAGGCGGTTCCGTTAAAGATCGCCCGGCGCTCAGCATGATCCTCGAAGGCGAGCGCTCAGGCAACTTGTCCCCCGGCAAAATCCTCATCGATTCCACCAGCGGCAACACCGGCATAGCTTACGCGATGCTCGGCGCTGCACGCGGCCTCAAAGTGAAACTTTGTCTGCCCTCCAACGCGTCGCCTGAACGCAAAAAGATCCTCAAAGCTTACGGAGCGGAACTGGTTCTCACCGCCGCCGACGAAGGCTCCGACGGAGCCATCCGCAAAGTGCGCGAAATCTACAACGCCGACCCCGACCGCTATTTCTACCCGGACCAGTACAGCAACCCCGCCAACTGGCAGGCGCATTTCAACACCACCGCTCCTGAAATCATGGAGCAGACCGAAAAACGCCTCACGCATTTCGTCGCTTTACTCGGCACCACCGGAACTTTTGTCGGAAATTCGCGCAGGTTTCGTCAGGATATGCCGCACGTGGAATGCATCTCCGCCCAGCCCTCCACCGGCTTCCACGGCATTGAAGGCACCAAGCATCTGCCCACCGCCATCGTGCCCTCCATCTACGACGACAAACTTGCCGACCGCAATCTCTGGATCGACACCGAGGACGCCTACCGCATGGTCAAGCGTCTCGCCCGCGAAGAAGGCCTGCTCGTCGGGATCTCCGCCGGCGGCAACGTGTACGCCGCCCTGCAGGTCGGAAAAGAACTGCACCGGGCCGGTAAACAGGGCGTGATCGTTACAATCCTGTGCGACGGCGCCGACAAATATCTAAGCGAAAGCTTCTGGGAAGATTCCGAATGATCGATATAGAACGCCAGCCCTGGCGTGAGATGGTGAACCACGCGCAGGCCGCGTACCCGAACGAATGTTGCGGCGCCATGATCGGCTCGATTGACGGCGATAAAAAGGTCGTCACCTACGCGCTCGCGCTCGACAATGTATCCGGCGGCTCTCAGCGCGCCCGTTACGAACTGCGCCCCGAAGACCTGCTCCGCGCCGACCGCGAAGCCCGCGACCGCAAGCTCGATCTCATCGGCATCTACCACTCGCATCCCGATTGCGACGCCTACTTCTCCGAAACCGACCTTAAGAATTCGTGCCCCTGGTATTCATTCGTCGTCCTGTCCGTCCAAAACGGACGTTTCGATCACGCTAACAGCTGGCTTCCTGACGCCGAACAAACCCACGCCGATAAAGAGGAACTAACATGGCCAAAATCCTGATCCCCACTCCGCTCCGGCAATTTGCCGATAAACAAGATAACGTCGAACTTACCGGCGCCACCGTCGGCGAGGTCCTGGGCGCGCTGACCTCCCGCTTCCCCGATCTCAAAAAGCACCTTTACAGTGACGAAGGCAAACTGCGCAGCTTCGTGAATGTCTATCTGAACGACGAAGACATCCGTTACCTCAACAAGGAGGCCACGCCCGTAGCGCCCTCTGACACTCTTTCCATCGTTCCCAGCATCGCCGGCGGCGCCTATGCCTGCTGAACTGTCCAAAGACGAAATCCTTCGCTACAGCCGCCACCTCATCATGCCGGAAGTCGGCATTGACGGCCAGAAAAAGCTGAAGGAAGCGCGTGTTTTGCTGGTGGGCGCGGGCGGTCTCGGCGCCCCCCTCGGCCTCTACCTTGCCGCCGCCGGCATCGGCCGCATCGGCATGGTCGATTTCGATGTCGTCGATTTCACCAACCTGCAGCGCCAGGTCATTCACGGCACCAAAGACGTCGGCAAGAAGAAACTCGATTCCGCGTTCGAAAGCATGCGCGACATCAATCCTTTCGTTGAGCTAAAGGGTTATGACACCGCGCTCTCAAGCGAGAATGCCTTCGAAATCTTCAAAGATTACGATTACGTAGTCGACGGCACCGATAATTTTCCTACCCGCTACCTCGTCAATGACGCCTGCGTTCTGCTGAACAAACCCAACGTCTACGGGTCCATCTTCCGCTTTGAAGGGCAAGCCACGGTGTTCGCCTATGAAGGCGGCCCCTGCTACCGCTGCCTCTACCCGGAACCGCCGCCCCCCGGCCTCGTTCCGAGCTGTGCCGAAGGCGGCGTTCTCGGCATTCTGCCCGGAATCATCGGTCTTATCCAGGCCACCGAAACCGTCAAGTTGATTCTCGGAATCGGCCAGCCGCTCGTCGGTCGCTTGCTGCTCTATGACGCGCTCGGCATGAAGTTCCGCGAGTTGAAACTGCGGCGCAATCCGGAATGCCCGGTTTGCGGCGACCATCGCACTATAACGAAACTGATCGATTATCAGGAGTTCTGCGGCATTCCCGCACATCCCGTGGAGGCGGCCCCCGTGACCGGTGAAATTGAAGTGAAAGAAGTCAAAGCCCGTCAGGATCGCGGCGACGATTTTCAGTTAATCGACGTCCGCGAACCTCACGAATACCAAATTGCAAAAATCCCCGGAGCGCGCCTCATTCCGCTCGGCGAACTTCCGAAGCGCCTGAATGAACTCAACCCGAATGACGAATTCGTCATGCACTGCAAGAGTGGAATGCGAAGCGCGAAAGCGGTCGATCTCCTCCGTCAGTCCGGCTTCAAAAACGTCCGCAACATGAAAGGCGGCATCCTCGCCTGGAGCGATCAGGTGGACCCGAGCGTCCCCAAATACTAACGCGCAGCCCGAACTACCGCGGCAAATACCCCTTAACCACCGGGTACGCCGCCTTAACAAAGTCGATTGCGACCTGATTTGCCGCCGCGCGCTGGCCCGGCGGCACTCCCACCACCACCCGCACCAGCGCCGTATCGCTCCGGTGCATCCGGATCGAATCCGCCACCAGATAAAACTTCGCCGCGAACTCGTCCGCTATCACGCGCCCATGCGACTGGTACCAGTAAAGAACAATACTCTCGTTATCGCCCTTTGAAACCACATACCGGTTGATATCGATAGTTTCCCTGCCAACAGGAACTTTCAGCGTCCCCTGTTCAGCGGGCTGCCATCCCGATCCCGGCAGGCAATTCTTCGGAGAGTGCGGCGACTGACCCGTGCGCTGCGTGTTGAAGTAAGCGATGAATAAGTTCGCGCCGCCCACGCCCGGTTCCACATACTCGCGCGTAAGCGTATCGTCGGCCTTGAGCACATCCAGCGTCTCTTTATCCACCACGCCTTCCTGCTGCAGGCGCCAGGCGCCGAAATTGTGCGGAAATGCGCTCAGCGGCGCCACAAGCGGCGTGCTGTCGCCGTGCGAAACCGAGTAGAACATCACGGCCTGCAGCACAAACACCAGCGCCAGAATTCGTCCGTATTTATTCAGCATGTGAGCCTGTTTTCCAGTTATAAGCCCGAATTAACAACTGATGAACGCCGATCATGATCGTCATCGCCACCATGAAAATCACCCAGCCCTGCGCTTCGTGAAACAGCCCTTCGGCAAGTTCCGGTTTAAACTGCGCGATGATCCCCGTCAGCGTAACCCGGCCCGCATTCGCAATGATCGCGATCGGAATCGTCGCAAAGAACAGCACCACCCGGATCCACGTGCGCTTTTCTGAAAAGTAGCCGTAAACCAGTGAAAAGAAGGTCAGAGTCAGCAGCGACCGAATCCCGCTGCAAGCTTCCACCACGTTCAGCTTCTGGTTCGCCAGCTCCAGCACGTTACCTTCGCGGATAATCGGAATCCCCAGCAGCCCGATCGCGGATTCCGCAATCTCACTCGCCCTCAGTTGCAGCGGAAACGTGATCTGGTTATAAATGACAGCCGGAATCGGCACCATGAAGAACAGCAGGAACAAAGGAAAGCGGAAAATTTTCAGGTAGTCCGTCCCGCCCAGCAGCAGCACCACGCCGATGATCGAGATCACGAACGAAGTGCGCGCCAGAAACAACTCCGCCCCAAGCGTCGCGATATAAAGCTGAAAAGCGGCCCACAGGACAATCACTAAACCGAACCAGTTTGGATGAGGAATCCTGCCCCGGATCTCGTCGCGTTTCAGCCACACGATGTAGGCTGCAATCAGGGGCACGAAGAACCCGTGGCCCATGTCCTCATCGTTGTACCATTGCGAAACCAGGGCGAGGAGCACTGGCGCATAACACACGCCGAGCAGCGCCGATACCCAGGCAATCGTAACCCAGGAAAACGGCGATGCGGTCCGGCTGACAGGGGACGGCCCGGTGAGAACTGGCGTCATTACAAGTACCCAGCATAACATTTTGAAAAGCAGTCGAAAGTGGCGTGACGCGCCTGATACATTCCGCCGACACCCGTCCGCGCCGTTCGGCGTCTACACTGTTTATAAGATGATGCGCATCGCAATGGCCGCGCTGCTTCTGGCGCTCTCGGCAGAGCCCCGCGCCGCCTTCGGTGCAATCTCGTTCATGCCCCTCAGCGACATCCGCAAAGGCCAGCATGGCATCGGCAAAACCGTCTTCATCGGCGACAAAATAGAAGACTTTGACGTCGAAATCCTCGGAATTCTTTCGAATACCGGCCCGCGCGAGTCTCTGATCCTCGCCCGGCTCTCCGGCGGACCCCTCGAACACACCGGAGTCATGCAGGGCATGAGCGGCAGTCCCGTCTACATCGATGGCAAACTCATCGGCGCCGTCGCCATGGCTTTCCCTTACGCCAAAGACCCCATCGCCGGCATCCGGCCCATTGAAGAAATGCTTCAGGTCGACACCCTGCCCGCCGTGCGCCCGCCTCTAGCCCGCTTCGATCTGCCGTTCCCCGCTCGCGCAACCGGAGCCATGACCGAAGTCGCCACCCCGCTGTCGCTCAGCGGCTTCACCGCCGCCGCCGTCGACCGCTTCACCGCCGGCATGCGCGCCCTCGGCCTTGAGCCCCGCCAGGCGATCTCGCTCGGCGGAGCCACCGAACAGCGCATGGGCAATCCCGCGGACCTCCACCCCGGCTCCATGATCAGCGTCGCTCTCATGACCGGAGACATGAGCGTCGGCGCCGATGGCACGCTCACCTGCATCGATGGCGATCACGTCTACGCCTTCGGACACCGTTTTCTCGCCGTCGGCCCCACTGATCTTCCCTTCACCAGGTCCGAAGTCATCACCCTGCTGGCCAACCTCAACAATTCCTTCAAAATCTCTTCGAGCCACGAACTCATGGGCGTCATCTCTCAGGACCGCAACACCGCCATCACCGGCACGCTCGGCAAACGCGCCTCCATGCTGCCGCTCGAAATCTCGGTCACTCAGGATTCGAAACGCGTTGACGATTACCACATGCAGATGGTCAACGATCGCTTCCTCTCGCCCTACCTCATGCAAATGGCCGTGTTTTCCGCCATCGACGCGACCGAACGCGCCACCGGTTCCCTCAGCGTCGCCGTCAAGGGCACCATCGAATTCGAGAACCGCAAAGAGGTCGCGCAAATCGACAACATCTTCGCGTCGGATACCGGCACCGCCATGCAGGCCGCCACCGGCACAGCGATCCCGCTTTCCTATCTCATGCAGGGCGGCTTCAATGCGCTTCGCATCAAGCGTGTCTCGCTTCGCCTCGAGTCCTTCAACGGCAAACGCGATCTGAACGTGGGCCAGGTTTACCTCTCCCGCAAAGAGGCAAAACCCGGCGACACCGTGGAACTCATGACCGCGCTCGATGGCGAAAACGGCCTCGAACTAACGCGCTCCGTGAAGTACACCATCCCGCCCGGCACGCCGCCCGGTACCCTCTTCTTCACGGTGGCCGATGGCAATCAGACCAGCATCGCCGAGCTCCGGCAAATCGTGGCCGATACCCCGCACTCCCCCGAACAACTCATCTCGACCGTGAACCGCCTCAAGCCCTCGAACAAAGCCTACGTCCGCATCTGGCGCGCCGACCCCGCCTACGAAGTTCAGGGCGAAGAACTCCCCGGCGCTCCCCCTTCGCTCGCTCTCGTGCTCGGCACCTCCCAAAGCTTCACCCAGAACCGAAACTCCAAACTCTCCGAAATTGTCATCGACTCGAACAACATGATGGTCACCGGCTCGAAAACAGTCCAGCTTGAGATCAAAGAATGACCTTCAGACCGCTGCTGCTGCTCGCGCTCACTCTGACGCCCGCCTTTGCCTCGAGCCCCTCGCTCTGGGAAATGTCCAGCTTCACAGATTTCATCAAGGGCAAGTTCGATGGCGTCTCCCTCGGCCGCGACGGCCGCCTCACCCTCGCCCCCAAACTCGACACCTTCTTCACCTCCGGCCAGCCCGCCATCTGGGCCATGGCCGCCGGACCCGACGCCTCTCTCTACGTTGCCACCGGCCATCGCGGCCGCGTTTTCCAGCTCGATAAAACCGGCGCCTCGAAACTCATCTGGACCGCCGATCGCCCTGAAGTCTTCGCCATAGCCTCCACCCCGCAGGGCGTCCTCTACGCAGCCAGTTCCCCCGACGGCAAAATTTATCGCATTGAAAAAGGCCAGGCCACTGAATACTTCGACCCGAAAGCAAAATACATCTGGGCCCTCGCCCTCGCGCCGGACGGAGTTCTCTACGCCGGAACCGGCGACGGCGGCAAGGTCTTCCGCATCACCGGCCGGGGCGCAGGCGAAGAATATTACGATACCGGACAGGGCAACGTCACCGGCCTCATGCTTGACCGCCAGGGCCGCCTGCTTGCCGGCACCGAACCGAACGGCATCCTCTACCGCATCACCGCCAAAGACAAAGCTTTCGCCTTATACGATTCCACGCTTCCCGAACTCCGCGCCATCGCGCCCAACCCCGATGGCAGCGTCTATGCCGTCGCGCTCGGCGGCGCCCTCGCCCGCAAAGTGCAGGCCGCCCAACAGGCAAATCAAAATGCCCAGCCGGACGCCGGAACCCAGGTCACCACCAGCATCACCGTCACTGCCGACGCCGGGTCCGATCTCAAGCCAACCCCCGCCGAGCCCATCAAGCCGCAACAAGCCGCCCCTGCCGCCACCACGCCCGCCGTCACCGCCTCCACCACCACCGCCGTCGATCTCAGCAACATCGAAAAGAGCGCCATCTATCGCATCAATGCCGACAACACTGTAGACACCCTCTGGAGTTCCAAAGAAGAAAACGTCTACGACATTCTGCCTGCGCCCGATGGCCAGCTCTGGTTCGGCACAGACCAGAACGGCCGCATTTACCGGCTTGCCCCGGACCGCAAGCTGACCCTCGTGGCGCAAACCAACGAAGCCGAAGTCGTCCGTCTCATGGCCTGGAACGGAGGCATTCTCGCCGCCACCGCCAACCTCGGCAAGCTCTACCGTCTCGGCGGGCCCGGCGTTCAGGGCACTTACGAATCCCCGGTCTTCGATGCCGGTGGCGTCGCGCGCTGGGGCAAGCTCCGCTCCCAGACCTCTGGTTCCGTTGTCATCCGTACCCGCGCCGGCAACAGCATTCGGCCCGACCGCACCTGGAGCGACTGGTCCGCCACCCCTCCCAACGCGCGCTACCTTCAGTTCAGCGCTGAATTCAAAGGTCCGGACGCCACGCTCGACAACGTCGCCGCCGCCTACCTCCCGCAAAACAATCCTCCCGTCGTCCGCTCTGTTTCCGTCATCACGCAGCCCGGCAAGACTCCCGCAGCCGCCGCCCCAGCCAGTGCGAGCACCGCCTTCAGCGTCACCGTGACTGACACGGGCGATGCCGCCCCCACCTCCTCAACCGGCACAGCGACCCAGACCATCTCCCGCACCAGCTCCCAGCAACTTCTCATCTCCTGGCAGGCCGACGATCCCGACAACGACAAGCTCGTCTATCAACTCGATTTCCGCGGTGACGGCCAGCGTGACTGGAAGACCCTCAAATCGGGTCTGCACGAAAACACCTACGCCCTCGACGCCGACGCGCTCCCCGATGGCCGCTATCTCTTCCACGTCATCGCATCCGATCGCGAAGCCAATCCCGCCGGCGCCGCCAAAGAGGCCGATCTCGTCAGTTCCCCTGTCCTGATCGACAACACACCCCCCGCCATTCGGATTCGCACCGCCAGCCGAACCGAGGTTGTCTTCGAAGCCGAAGACGCAGCCTCACTTCTCCGCCGTGCCGAATGGAGTCTCGATGCCGGCCCCTGGACCCCGATAGCGCCCGTCGACGGCATTCTCGATTCCCAGTCGGAACAGTTCAGATTCACGCCCGACAGCATCCCTCCCGGAGAACACATGCTCGCCTTGCGCGTCACGGACAGCGGCAACAACACCGCTCTCGCCAAGATCGTTCTCCATTGAAAACCGCATTGAAAACCGCGCCTCAGAAGACCCTCGAACGCGTCATCTCCAAAGCCGGCCTTGGCTCCAGAACCCAGGCCCGCAGTTGGATTCACTCAGGCCGCGTCACGGTCAACGGACGCGTCGTCGAAAATCCCGACCACTGGATCGACTTCAACACCGACAAAGTCGAGTTCGACGGCAGACCCCTGCAGGTGCTCGAAAGGATCTACATCCTCCTCAACAAACCCGCCGGATACATCACCACCTTCAAAGATCCCGAAGGCCGCCCGACCGTCTACGATCTCATCCGCGACATCCAGCGGTTCGTCTCACCCGTCGGCCGTCTCGACCTCGAAACCAGTGGCCTTCTCCTCCTCACCAATGACACCCAGCTCGCGGAGCGGCTCACCAATCCCGAGCGCAAAGTCCCCAAGACTTACGTCGTCACCTGCCCCGGCCCGCTCCCCGACGAAGCGCTTGTCGCACTCCGCCGCGGCGTCGAATTGAACGACGGTCCCACGCGCCCTGCCACTGTCAAACGCCTGCCCGGTGCGCAAATTGAAATCACCATCACGGAAGGCCGCAATCGTCAGGTGCGCCGCATGATCGAAGCTGTCGGTTCCAAAGTATTGGAACTGGTACGCACTCGCATCGGCCCCATCTCCACAGGGCAGTTACAAGTCGGTGAATGGCGTCTGTTATCGCCCGCGGAACTCGCAAAGCTGAACACTTTTAACCATCCCTGACCCGCCTCCGCGTGTGACAATCGGCAAAGATGCAACCCACCCCTGCCGGACCGCTCACCGCCACTGAACTCCACAACATCAACGCTTACTGGCGCGCGGCGAACTACCTCTCCGTCGGCCAGATTTATCTGATGGCGAACCCGCTCCTGCGCGAGCCGCTGCGCAAAGAGCACATCAAACCCCGCCTCCTCGGCCACTGGGGCACCACGCCCGGCCTCAACTTCATCTACGCCCACATGAACCGGGCCATCAAGCTCTATGATCTGAATGCAATTTACATCTGCGGCCCCGGCCACGGCGGGCCGGGCATGGTCGCCAACACCTATCTCGAAGGCACCTACTCCGAACTCTATCCCGACATTCCCGAAACCGAAGAAGGCATCAGCCGGCTCTTCCGGCAGTTCTCCTTCCCCGGCGGCATCCCCAGCCACGCCGCGCCCGAAACCCCCGGCTCCATCCATGAGGGCGGCGAACTCGGCTACTCCCTGCTCCATGCCTATGGCGCCGTCTTCGATAACCCCGACCTGCTCGCCTGCTGCGTGGTCGGCGATGGCGAAGCCGAAACCGGAGCCCTGCGCCACCAGTTGGCATTCCAACAAATTCCTCAACCCCGCGCGCGACGGCGCCGTGCTCCCCATCCTGCATCTCAACGGCTACAAGATCGCCGGACCCACCGTGCTCGCCCGCATCCCGCACGCCGAACTCGTCTCGCTTTTCGAGGGCTACGGCTACAAGTGCTACTTCGTCGAAGGCCATGAGCCGGACCTCATGCACCAGCAGATGGCCGCCACCCTCGATGCCGCGCATTGCCGATATCCGCCGCATCCAGGAAGACGCGCGCGCCGACGGCTCCGCCCGAACGCGCCGACTGGCCCATGATCATCCTGCGCTCTCCCAAAGGCTGGACCGGCCCGAAAGATCTCGACGGCAAGCAGATCGAAGGCACCTTCCGCGCCCATCAGGTGCCGCTCGACTGTCCCGCGCAAACGGCCCGATGAATTGCGCATGCTCGAAGACTGGATGCGCAGCTACAAGCCCGAAGAGCTCTTCGACGAAAAAGGCAAGCTCAGCGCCCGAATACGCCGCCCTCGCCCCCCAGGGCAATGCCCGCATGGGCGCCAATCCGCACGCCAACGGCGGCCTGCTGCTCAAAGACCTCTCGCTGCCCGATTTCCGCGCCTACGCAGTCGATGTCCCCAAACCCGGCGGCGTCGAATGCCGAAGCCACCCGCGTCATGGGCATCTTTCTGCGCGACGTCATGAAGGCTCAATCTCGAATCGAAGAACTTCCGGTCTTCTCGCCGGACGAAACCAGCTCCAACCGCTGGAACGCCGTCTTCGACGTCACCAACCGCGAATCCACCGCCGAGATCCTCCCGAATGACGACCACGTCGCCACCGACGGCCGCGTCATGGAAGTGCTCAGCGAACACATGTGCGAGGGCTGGCTCGAAGGCTATCTGCTCACCGGCCGCCACGGCTTCTTCTCCTGCTACGAAGCCTTCGTCCACATCATCGATTCCATGTTCAACCAGCACGCCAAATGGCTCAAGGTCTGCCGCGCCATTCCCTGGCGCCGCCCCATCGCGTCGCTGAACTACCTGCTCACCTCGCATGTCTGGCGGCAGGATCACAACGGCTTCAGCCATCAGGACCCCGGCTTCATCGATCACGTCATCAACAAGAAAGCCGAGGTCGTCCGCGTCTATCTTCCGCCCGATGCCAACACGCTGCTCTCCGTCACCGACCACTGCCTGCGCAGCCGCAACTACGTCAACGTGATCGTCGCCGGCAAGCAGCCCGCGCCGCAGTGGCTCACCATGGATCAGGCCGTCCGGCACTGCACCGCCGGTCTCGGCATCTGGGAATTCGCCAGCAACGATCGCGGCAGCGAGCCCGACGTCGTCATGGCCTGTGCGGGCGACGTCCCCACGCTCGAAACCCTCGCCGCCGTCGACTGGCTCCGGCAGAACATCCCCGACCTGAAAATCCGCGTCGTCAACGTCGTCGATCTCATGACGCTGCAGCCGCGTTCCGAACATCCCCACGGCCTTCCCGACAAGGAATACGACTCCCTCTTCACCAAAGACAAGCCGATCATCTTCAACTATCACGGCTATCCCTGGCTGATTCACCGCCTCACCTATCGCCGCACCAATCAGCAGCTGCACGTCCGCGGCTACAAGGAAGAAGGCACCACCACCACGCCGTTCGACATGTGCGTGCTCAACGAAATCGACCGCTTCCATCTCGCTATCGATGTCATCGACCGCGTGCCGAAGCTCGCCGCCGTCTCAGCTCACCTTCGCCAGCAGTTGCGCGACAAGCTGAGCGATCACACCCGCTATATCCGTGCGCACGGCGAAGACATGCCGGAAGTGGCCAACTGGCGCTGGCCCGCTGAATGAAAATTCTGGTCCTGAACGCCGGCAGTTCCTCCCTCAAGTTCGACCTCTGGGACACCGATCCCGAAACCCTGATCCTCAAGGGCGAGGTCGAGCGCGTCGACAGCATGGCCACTGCCCTTAACGAAGCCTTCAACAAAATTGGAGCGGCCAAAATCGATGCCGTCGGCCACCGCGTCGTCCATGGCGGCGACCGCTTTCTCGCCTCCGTCATCATCGACGCCGAAGTCGAACACGGCATCGATGAACTCTCCGCCCTCGCGCCGCTGCACAACCCCCATAACCTCGAAGCCATCCGCGCCGCCCGCCGCCACCTTCCCGATGTCCCGCACGTCGCCGTCTTCGATACTGCCTTTCATCACACCCTGCCGCCTCACGCGTACGCCTATGCGCTCCCCTATGAATATCTGACCGAGAAGAAAATTCGCCGCTACGGCTTCCACGGCATCTCCCACCGCTACGTCTCCGGGCGCTTCGCCGAAGTTTCACGGCACCTTGTCGCCAGACTTCCGCATGATCAGTCTGCCACCTGGGCAACGGCTGCTCCGTCTGCGCCATTCGACGGCGGCCAGTCCATCGACACGTCCATGGGCTTCACCCCGCTCGAAGGCCTGGTCATGGGGACTCGCAGCGGCGATGTCGATGCCGGCGCCAGTCCTGCACCTCATCTCACATGAAAAGCAGGACCCGTCCGCCGTCGCCACCATGCTCAACTCCAATAGCGGCCTTAAAGGTCTCTCCGGCGTTTCAAACGACATGCGCGACGTGCTCGCCGCCGCCGAACAGGGCAATGAAAGAGCTCGCACTCGCGGTCGATACTTTCTGCTATCGGGTCACCAAATACATCGGCTCCTACATAGCGGCGATGGGAGGCCTCGACGCCCTCATCTTCACCGCCGGCATCGGAGAGCACTCGCCCGAAGTTCGCCGCCGCATCTGCCAGGGTCTCGAATACATCGGCATCAACCTGAATACTCCGGCCAATGAAGCCCAAAGCACCGCCGACCGCTCCATCGGCGAAAAGGTCTGGGTCATCCCCACCCAGGAAGAACTCCTCATCGCCCGCGATACCCGCGCCTGTTGCGCCTGAAACCTCCGAATCCGCACGTTGGAAAACCATCTGCTGCCTCTTCCGCAGACTCCCATGAAAATCAAACTCAAACCTATCCAGGAACAAGTCATCGTCATCACCGGAGCCAGCAGCGGTATCGGCCTGTGTACCGCCCGCATGGCGGTTAAAATGGGCGCCCGTGTCGTGATTGCCGCCCGCAACCAGGAGTCGCTCCAGAAGCTCGAAGACGAACTGAACTCCGGCGGACTCCGCGCCGTTCATGTCGCCGCCGACGTCACCCGGCCCGAAGATGTCAAACGCATTGCCGAAACCGCCATCGCCAAATTCGGCGGCTTCGATACCTGGGTCAACGATGCCGGTACTTCCGTCTACGGCCTCATCACGAAAGTCCCCGTCGAAGACGAGCGTGCCGTTTTCGATGTCAACGTCTGGGGCATGATTTACGGCATGAAGGAAGCCGTCGCCCACCTGCGCACCAAAGGCGGCGCTCTCATCAACGTCGGCAGCGAAGCCTCGGATCACCCCGTCCCGCTGCAGGGCGCCTACTCCGCGTCCAAGCACGCCATCCGCGCCTATACCGACGCCCTCAGAATCGAGCTTGAGAAAGAGAACGTCCCGATCTCCGTAAGCCTCATCAAGCCCACCGGCATCGCCACGCCCTTCTTCGAGCACGCCAAAAATTACATGGATAAGGAGCCGCTCGCTCCCGCCCCGGTCTACGCCCCCGAACTCGTCGCCGAAGCCATCCTGCACTGCGCCGCCACCCCTACCCGCGACTTCCTGGTCGGCGATTCCGCAGTCCTGAATTCCGCCATCGGCCGCTTTGCGCCCACGCTCAACGACAAGCTGATGGGCGCCATGGGCTTCACCGGACAGCAGTCCGACCGCTCCCCGAAGCCCGGCCACCATCAGGCCCTCGAACGCCCTTCTGGCAACCTCAAGGAGCGCGGCGATTACCCCGACCGCACCATCCGCGAAAGCAGTCTCAACAACACCATCGCGAAGCACCCCGGCTGGGCAATCACCGCCCTCGTCGCAGGTCTCGCCGTCGCCGTCGCCGCCCGCCAGCGCAGCTAGGCGGCGGCGAAGCTCGCGACCTCAGTCGTATTTCTCATAGATGATGCGCTTCCGGTCGAGCCCCGCTTCTTTCAGCGCCGCCCGCAGCCCGTCCACCATCTCGCGCAGCCCGCAGATGTAGACATCCACATCGCGCCGCTCCCCGACCTCGCTCAGCACATGCCGCTGCACCCTGCCCGACAATCCTTCCCAACTCTCCCGCGGTTGCGTCAGAGTCGGCCTGTAAACGAAATGCGGAGTGTCCCCCGCCATCCGCAGCCATTCGTCGTGATACAGCAAGCCATGCTCATGCCGCACTCCGAAGATCAGTGTGAATCTCCGGTCCCTGTGCTCACTGAGCTTCGCCCGCAGCATAGACCGGAACGGAGCGACCCCCGTCCCCGTCGCCACCAGAATCGAATCCGATACCGGACGCCGCAAAATGAACGCCCCATACGGACCCTTAAAGTCCACCTCATCCCCAACGTTCATCCCGAACAGAAACGGAGAAAATCGCCCGTCCGTCACCAGGTTCGCGCACAGTGCAAACCCGTTCCCGCCGGGCTCTGACGCGATCGAATAAGCCCGTGTAATTTCATCCTCGCCAATCTGCCGCGTCAGCGACAAAAATTGCCCGGGAACAAACGCCGCGTTCCAGTCCGGTGTCTCGAATTCGAAATGCCGCGTATTCGGCGACAGCTCGCGCCAACCCTTCAGCCTCGCCTTCACCGGCCCGCTTCCATCGCACGATCTACCAAAATCCCGCTCAGTTCCGGATGTCCGTCGAGCGGCGGCCTCACCTCGATCCGAATCCCGTGCCGCGCCTCCAGTTCCGTCACAATCTTCGGCAGATCCCGCTGCAGATGAATTCCCAGCGTAAGGAAGTAAGGCAGCACCATCACCTCCGTTGCGCCTTCCCCCACCAGCCGCGCCACCGCATCCTCCAGCCGTGGAGCGCATTCGAGAAACGCCGTCTCATACAGCGTCCAGCCGCCCCGCCGCCCCGCCTCAGCAGCCACTACCCGCACGGCCTCGTTGGCCGAAGCCACGCTCGAGCCATGTCCGAACACCACGATCCCCGTAGGCATCTTAAACAGCCTCTCGCATCGCGTTCACCCGGAACGAAAGCAGAAAATCGTAAAACGCCCGGCTAAGTCTCCGCTGATTGTTGTACTCGTATTCCAGCCCCTGCACAAACGCCAGCAGCGTCACCACGGGCGTATCCGTCAGCTTCAAACTCTTCTCCGCGACACTAGCCTCCACCGCATCGAAGATGGCCGAAGGCTTCGCACCTTCCAGTCCCCTCGCCGACCGCGTCAGCGAATCCAGCGCTTCCCGAAAATCGTAATCCGTCGCCCCCGGCTTCTGCCTCGCCCCTTCCACCAGCCCTGCAACAATTGACCGGTAAAGTTCATGGTTCCGCAGAAAAAATTCCTCGGTCATCTCGATGTCCGAATTCGGCACCGCCCTTTGATCGATCTCCGGCGGCGCTTCGTGCATATGCGCCAGATGCAGGTATTCGCATTCCATCGGACAATCCACCGTCTCTTCCCGCCCCGTACCGCAGCAAATCGTACAAATCTCCCCCGAAACACCCGGACAAAATCGCCTCGGCTTTCGCTGCCCGCAAATGGCGCAATTCACGCTCTTAGTATAGGAAGTGGAACATGCGAACCAATCTGTTTATCAAAGTCCTCATCGAACACGATCCCAAAGAGAAGCCGGAGAGAATCGGAGCTGAACTGTGCCGCCAGCTTGAAAAAAGTTATGTCGTCCGCAGCGCCGAACTCTCCACCCATACCACCGTCGAAGACTGATCGCGCACCGGCCTGCAAAGCCCATATACTTAAGGCACGCAATGAAGCTTCTGTGGCTCGCCCTCTTATCCGCCGCCTTCCTGCACGCCCAAAGCGGCACCGGTGAACTGCGGCTCATTGTCAAAGACCAGACCGGCGCTCCCGTGCCCGCATCCGCCGAGCTGCTGAACCAGTCCACCCACACCCGCCTGGCCGTCGACCTCCCGCCCGATGGCCGCTATTCTTTCCGCAACCTGCCCTTCGGAACCTATCGGCTGCACGTGACCCGCACCAGTTTCGCCCCCGTTTCTGAACTGGTCGATGTGCGCTCCGCCATCCCTCTCGAACACCCCGTCACCCTCACTGTTGAAGCGCTCTCAACCGCCGTCGAAGTCAAGGAATCCGAGACCCTCATCGACCCCTCCCGCACCTCCGCCGCTTATTATGTCGGGGCCCAGGAAATCAAAGAACGCACCACCGGCCTCCCCGGCCGCGGACTCGTGGACCTCGTCGTAATGCAGCCCGGCTGGACCTTCGAAGCCAACGGCGTCCTTCACCCCCGCGAATCCGAATACGAAACCCAATACGTCATCAACGGCTTCCCCGTCCAGGACAACCGCTCGCCCGCCTTCGCCCCCGGTGTCGATGCAGAAGATGTCGAGTCCATGAAGGTCTACACCAGCGGCATCCCAGCCGAATACGGTCAGAAGGTCGGCGGCGTCATCGAATTGACCACAGACCGCAATACCTCCCCCGGTTTCCACGGCACGGCAGTGTTACAGGGAGGCAGCTTCAACACTTCAGGCGGTTATCTGTCCGGCCAGTACGTCTCCGGCCGCATCACCGGAACTCTCACCGCCGAAGGCTTCCTCACCGACCGTTTTCTCGACCCCCCGGTCATCAATAACTACACCAATCACGCCTCCAATTCTTCCTTCACCGCCACCGTCGAAAGCGATCTCACCGATGCCGACCGCATCCGCGTCTCAGCCAGCCGCCGCGCCACCCGCTTCCTCGTACCTGACGAATTCCTCCAGTACGCCGCCGGTCAGCGCGAAGACCGCACTACTCAGGAAACCGCCGGCCAGTTCTCCTGGCAACACGTCTTCTCCCCCTCCGTGCTCGGCACCGCCCGAGGCATGGTCCGCGACGTCTCAGCCGACCTCTGGTCGAACCCTCTCTCCACTCCCATCGCGCCCAGCCAGAGCCGCGGCTTTCGTGAAGGCTACGCGGCTGTCAGCGCGGCCGGAAGCTACCGCCACAACGAATGGAAAGCAGGCGGCGATTTCCGCTACGCCTCTCTCAGCGAGGCCTTCGGCTTTCACATCGCCGCCTACGACGTGAACGGCTACAATCTCTTCGACCCCGACACTCCCGCCGACTTCGCCTTCAAAGGCCACGGCCTCGACCGCGAAACCTCCGCTTACGTGCAGGACGTACTCCACCTCGGCCGCCTCACCGTGAGCGCCGGCCTCCGCTTCGACCACTATTCATTGCTCGTCAGCGAATCGGGCTTCAGCCCCCGTGTCGGCGTCTCCTGGAGCTTCCCCTCAACCGGCACCGTACTCCACCTGACCTACGACCGAACGTTCGGCACGCCGCCCCGCGAAAACATCCTCGTATCCGCCTCGCCTCAGGCACGTGCGCTCAATAACGCCGGCTTTTACCTGCCCGTCCGGCCTTCCAGGGGCAACTACTACGAAGCTGGCTTCACCCAGGCTCTCGGCCGGCACGTCCGGCTCGACAGCAACTACTTTCTTCGCGACATCCGCAATTTTCAGGATGACAACCTGCTCGAAAACACCGGCGTCAGTTTCCCTATTACCTTTGCGCGCGGCCGTGTCCGCGGCATTGAAGCCAAACTCCAGGTTCCGAATTGGGGACGTTTCTCCGGCTTCCTCAGCTACTCAAATTCCCGTGGCATCGCCGAATTCCCCATCGCCGGTGGACTCTTTCTCGACGATGGCGACACCGCCCTGCTCAATTCAGCCGACCGTTTTCCCATCAGCCAGGATCAACGCAACACCGCCCGCGCCATGCTCCGCTACCAGGTCATAAAGCGCGTCTGGATCTCCTCGAACGCGTCCTACAACAGTGGCCTCCCCTCCGAAGCCACCCAGCCCTATGACTTCCTTGTAGCCCAATACGGACAAGCCGTCGTCAACCACGTTAATTTCGATCGTGGCCGCGTCAACCCTTCGTTCTCGCTCGATGCCGCCGCCGGCTTCGACGTCTGGCAGCGCGAAAAGCGCTCCGTCACCCTTCAGGCCAACGTCCTCAACATGACTGACCGCCTGAACGTCATCAACTTCGCAGGCTTTCTGTCCGGCACCGCTATCGCGCCGCCCCGCAGCTTTGGCCTGAAACTGAGAGCTGAGTTTTGATCCCTATCGACATGGCTGGCGGGCCGCGTGGCAATCGCCACGCCCCTCGCCCGCGCGGAAATTCATCTTCAGGGCGCCCACATCACAAAATGGGTCCCCACCGGACAAAAGCCTGTCCTGTTTCTAAGTTCGAACAGCGCCTTCGCGCCAGGCAAACCCATTCGCGGCGGCGTGCCCCTCATCTTTCCCTGGTTCGGACCCCGCACCGACAGCCGGCCCGGTCCCGCCCACGGCTTCGCCCGCACCTCGCTGTGGGATGTCGAATCCACCGGCCTGCTCGACAACGGTGACGCGTCACTCTGGTTCACGCTTCGCCCGGACGCCAGCCGCCTCCGGTTCAAAGTAACCGTCGGCGCCACTCTCTCGATGGAGCTCCAGGTCTCAAACACGTCCGAGGACCCGCTCATTTACGAAGAGGCTTTCCACACCTACTTCGCCGTGGGAGACGTGCGTCAAATCTCAATCGGCGGACTCGAAGGCACTGAATACCTCGACAAAACGGACAACGCGCAACGGAAAGTCCAGCCTTCTGCCCCGGTTCGCATTGAGCAGGAAACCGATCGCGTCTACCTCAACACAGAAGCCGCCTGCACCATCGAAGACCCCGCCTGGAACCGCCGCATCGTCATCGAAAAATGCGGCTCCCGAAGCACCGTAGTCTGGAACCCGTGGGTCGAAAAATCCAAAACCTTCGCCGACCTCGCGCCCGGCGAATGGCCCGGCTTCGTCTGCATCGAATCCGCCAACGTGGCCGAGAACAGGATCACGCTCGCCCCCGGCCAGTCTCACACCATGGCCGTCCGCATCTCGCTCGGCTGACCGCCCTACCGCTCGTGCGGATCTTCCAGGTACGTATACCCGTGCAGCCCCTCTTCGTAAAACCGCAGCAGTCGCCCTGATTCCTCATAGCCCAGCCTGCCCTCGCGAACCGCCGCTTCCACGCTCCGCCGCAGATGCGCCACCAGCGAATCCGTCTTGAACTGCACGTAATCCAGCACCTCGCGAACCGTGTCGCCCTTGATCACCTCATCGAGCATCACTTCGCCTGAAGGGCTCAGCCGCACGTGCACCGCGTTCGTGTCTCCGAACAGATTGTGCAGATCGCCCAGAATCTCCTGATACGCGCCCACCAGGAACGCGCCCAGGTAATAATCCTCGCCGTTGTATTCGTGCAGCGGCAGCGTGCGTTTCACGTCGCGCCGGTCGATGAACTGATCCACCTTGCCGTCGGAATCGCACGTGATGTCGCCCAGCACGGCATGCCGCGTCGGCTTCTCGTCCAGCCGGTGAATCGGCATGATCGGGAACAGCTGCTTGATCGCCCAGCTGTCCGGCATGCTCTGAAACAGCGAAAAATTGCAGAAATACGTATCCGACAGCATCGCGTCCAGACCTTCGAGTTCCTCCGGGATGTAATCCAGTTCGCTCGCGCCATTTTCTGGATCTTCCGGCAGATCGCCCAGAAAAGATTCTCCGCCATGCACCGCTGCTCCAGCGGCAGATACCCCAGGCTGAAAAGATTCAGCGCCGAATCGAGCGCCTGCTGCGCATCGTGATAAGCCTCCAGCAGATTCCGCGAATTGACAGACCGGAACGTCTCCTGCAGATCGATCAGCGGCTGTTCCGGATCGCTCGGCAATTCCTGCGGCGCCTCTTCCTCGCCCAGCCCTGACACGCCCAGAACGTTGAACACCAGCACGCTGTGATACGCCGCGATCGCCCGCCCGCTCTCCGTAATGATCGTCGGATGCGGCACGTTCGTTTCGTCGCACACGTTCTGCGCGTGATACACCACGTCGTTCGCGTATTCCTGCAGCGTATAGTTCACGCTCGATTCGAAATCGGTCTGCGACCCGTCGTAGTCGATGCCGAGCCCGCCGCCCACATCCAGAAACTGCAGCCCCGTCGCCCCGGCACGCCACAGCTCCGCGTAAAGCCGCGCGGCCTCGTTCACCGCGCCCTTCACCTGCCGGATATTCGTGATCTGGCTGCCCAGATGGAAGTGCAGCAGCTTCAGGCAATCCGCCATGCCCCACAGTTTCAGTTCTTCGAGCGCCCGCATCACTTCGGTCGTGCTCAGTCCGAACTTCGACCGGTAGCCGCCCGACGACTTCCACCGGCCCGAACCGCGGCTCGCCAGCTTCGCCCGAATCCCGATCGTCGGCCGCACGCCGACCTTCTCCGCAGTACTTCGCAATCAGCGCCAGCTCCGTATATTTCTCCACCACCGGAATGATCTTGCGCCCGATCTTCTGGGCCAGCATCGCCATCTCGATGTATTCGTCGTCCTTGAAGCCGTTGCAGATGATCGGCGTATCGTTATCGGCCAGCGCCATCACCGCCAGCAGTTCCGGCTTCGAGCCCGCTTCCAGCCCGAACTTATACGGCTTGCCGAACTCCAGAACTTCTTCCACCACCTGCCGCTGCTGATTCACCTTGATCGGATAAACGCAGCAGTACCCGCCGTTGTATTTGTGCTCGCGAATCGCGACGTCGAACGCGTCGTGCAGTTCGCCGCAGCCGGTGTTTCAGAATCTCCGCGAACCGGATCAGAATCGGCAGCGAGATCCCGCGCAGCACCAGCGTATCGATCAGTTGTTTCAGATCGATGGAGCGAGCCGGGTCCTTCTCGGGATGCACCAGAACGTGCCCCGCGTCGCTGACTGAGAAATAGCCTTTGCCCCAGCTCGCGACATCGAAAAGCTCGCTCGCATCCTGGGTACTCCAGCGCTCTGTCGGCTCCAGAACCAGGGAGCCTTTACGTCCGTTTTTTTCCAACTTTTAGTGTCCTTCGTAAATGCCGGGGTCGGCAATAAAAAGTTTATCGAATCGCCCGCGCCGCGTGCTTGCTCCCCCGATTGCTCTCCTCGCCGGGCTTCCTGACGTGGTTACCTTGCTCTTTCAAGACCCGGAAACCCACCCGTTGATATGATGAACGTTCACATTATCAATGAGCCAGAAAACTCCCGTTACGGTCGCCCACGGCGACGGCATTGGCCCCGAAATTATGGAGGCCTCGCTCCACATGATTCAGGAAGCCGGTGCGCAGCTTGAAATAGAGACCATCGACGTCGGCGAGAAGGTTTACCTTCGCGGCAACACCGCCGGTATCGACCCCAGTTCCTGGGAGTCGCTGCGCCGCACCAAAGTCTTCTACAAAGCGCCCATCACCACTCCTCAGGGCGGCGGCTACAAGAGTCTCAACGTCACCACGCGCAAACGCCTCGGCCTTTACGCCAACGTCCGCCCCTGCGTTTCCTATCACCCCTACGTCGATACCAAGCACCACAAAATGGACGTGGTCATCGTTCGCGAAAACGAGGAAGATCTCTACGCGGGCATCGAATACCAGCTCAGCCCCGACGTAATGGAGTGCATCAAGCTCATCTCCCGCCCCGGCAGCGAGAAGATCGTTCGCTTCGCCTTCGAATACGCCAAACAAAACGGCCGTAAAAAGGTCACCTGCTTCTCGAAAGACAACATCATGAAGATGACCGACGGTCTCTTCCACAAAGTCTTCGACGAAATCGGCGCCGAATACCCCGGCATCGAACAGGAACACTGGATCGTCGATATCGGCGCCGCTAAACTTGCCGACACGCCCGAAGCCTTTGACGTCATCGTGATGCCGAATCTCTACGGCGATATCCTGTCGGACGTCGCGGCCCAGATTGCAGGCTCCGTCGGTCTCGCAGGCTCCGCCAACGTCGGCACCGCCGCGTCCATGTTCGAAGCCATCCACGGTTCGGCCCCGCGCCGCGCCGGACAGAACCTCGCGAACCCGTCAGGCCTCCTCCTCGGCGGCGTCATGATGTTGGTGCACATCGGCCAGTGGGAAGCCGCTGAACGGGTTCACAACGCCTGGCTCAAGACGCTCGAAGACGGCATCCACACCTACGACATTTTCGAAGAAGGCGTCAGCAAAGAAAAGGTCGGTACGAAAGAATTCGCCGCGGCCGTGGTCAAGCGCATCGGCCAGAAGCCCGACAAACTGAAGGTCATCTCCTACGCCGGCGCCCGTGCCCAGCGCAAAGAGTGGACACCCACCGCGCGTCCCGAAAGTAAGATCGACGTCGTCGGCGTTGACCTGTATATCGGCTCGCGCAAGCAGGCCCCCCAGGCTTTCGGCGACGCCCTCAAGGCCTACACGCACGAAGGTCTTGAACTGAAGATGATCGACAGCCGCGGCACTATCGTCTACCCCGGCGGCATGGCTGAGACCTTCTGTATCGACAACTATCGCTGCCGCTTCGAAGCCGGCGGCAAACCGGTCACTCACAACCAGATTGCAGGCCTTTACCAGAAGGTGACGGCTGCCGGATACGACGTCGTTAAGACGGAAAGCCTGCGGAACTTCGATGGCAAAGCGGGTTTCACCCTCGCCCAGGGTCAATAAGCCGGTTCTCCCGCCGCTTGTGTCCATCATCATGGGCAGCAAGTCGGATTGGGAAACCATGCGCGCCGCCCACGAGATCCTTACGGATTTCGCCGTCCCGCACGAATGCCGCATCATCTCCGCCCACCGCACGCCCGAACTCATGTCCGAGTTCGCGGCGGGCGCCGAAGGGCGGGGAATTGAAGTCATCATCGCAGGCGCGGGCGGCGCCGCTCACCTGCCCGGCATGACCGCCGCCCAGACCACCATCCCGGTGCTCGGCGTCCCCGTCGAAAGCAAGATCCTGAAGGGCATCGATTCGCTGCTCTCCATCGTCCAGATGCCGGCCGGCATCCCCGTCGCCACCCTCGCCATCGGCGCCGCGGGCGCGAAGAACGCCGCGCTGTACGCCATCGCAATTCTCGCCAACAAACGCAAACCGTTGCGCGACAAACTCAAGGCTTTCCGCGAACAGCAAACGCGCAAAGTCCTCGAAGACTCCCTCCCGTGAAACCTGTCCTTCCCGGCTCCACCATCGGGGTGCTCGGCAGCGGCCAGCTCGGCCGCATGTTCGCCATTTCCGCGCGCCGCCTGGGCTATCGCGTCCACACCTTTTCGCCCGACCGCGATTCGCCCACCGGCCAGATCGCCGACGTCGAGATCGACGCCCCGTACGAAGACCTCGACCGCGTCCGCGAGTTCGCTTCGCGCTGTGGACGTAGTCACCTTCGAGTTTGAGAACGTGCCCGCGGCAACCGCTGAAACCGCCGCTCAGTACGCCCTCGTCCGGCCGGCGGGCGACGTCCTGCACACCACCCAGCACCGCCTCCGCGAAAAGACCTTCCTCAGCAAACACGGCTTCCCGCTGACCCGCTATCTGCCCATCCGAACCAGCGCCGACATTCCCGACGATTTCGGTCCCGCCATCCTCAAGACCGCCGGCTTCGGATACGACGGCAAAGGCCAGTACCGCGTCATCCTCCCGCGCCGACATCGAACGCGTTTGGGACGGCCACGAAGCCGTTCTCGAAGCCGTCGTCGATTTCGAATCCGAGATCTCCGTCGTCGGAGTCCGCGCGCACGACGGCCAGTGCGCCTTCTTCCAGCCCATTGCCAACGCCCATGTCAAAGGCATCCTCGATGTCTCCGTCTGTCCCGCGCCCTTCACCGGAGAAGCCCTCGAAATCGCCCGCGGAATTATGGAGCAGTTGAATGTCACCGGAGTCCTCTGTGTCGAGTTCTTCCTGACCCGCGCGGGCAAACTCCTCGTCAACGAACTCGCGCCGCGCCCCCACAATTCCGGACACCTGACTATCGACGCCTGCATCACCAGCCAGTTCGAACAGCAGCTTCGGGCTGTCTGCGGCTTGCCCCTCGGCAGCACGGAAATGCTGCGTCCCGCCGCCATGGCAAACCTGCTCGGCGACGTCTGGAACAACGGCGAACCGAACTGGACAGCGGCCCTGAACTTGCCCGACGTAAAACTGCACCTTTACGGCAAGTCCGAACCGCGCCACGGACGCAAAATGGGCCATCTCACCGCCACCGCGGCCACCGCTGCCAAAGCCGAAAAGGCAGTCCGCGAGGCGAGGGCGATGTTATGAAAATTCTCGCGCTATGAAAGTTCTCGCGCTGCTTCTGACCTATTGGATTCAGCCATCTCCCGACGCCGATCTCGCGAAGTGGGCATTCGAAGCCTGGCAGCGGGAATCGCAACGGCGCCATCGCGTTCACGCAAAGCGATTCCGAAGCGAAAGCGAAGTTCAAAGTTCACTGGGTGAGCGGCAACCCGGGGCTTTACGGCGAAACCGTCGGCGGCGACATTTACGTGCTTCCCGAAACGCGCCAGGTTGATGACAAGCTCCTTCGCGACGCCATCGTCTACCTGACCTGCCTGCACGAAAGCGGGCACGCGCTCGGGCTCCGCCACACCGACGCTTTCGCCGACATCATGTACACGTTCTCGAACGGCGGCGACATCACCGAATACTTCGGACGTTATCGGCGTTTGCTGAAGACACGTGACGATATCCGGAAATACTCGGGGATCTCAGATGCCGACCGCGCTGCCCTCGGGCCATTTACAAATGAAAGTCGCCATCGTGACCGGAGCCAATCGCGGCATCGGACGCGCCATCGCCGCCAGGCTTGCCGCCGACGGCATGAACGTCGTCATCTGCGCCCGCAATCAGGCGCTTCTCGACGAAACCGTACACGCAATCGGGCCGCACGCGCACGCCATTTCTCTCGATCTGCGCGAACCCGATTCCGGCCAAAAACTCGCAGCTGCCGCACTGAACCGATACGGACAAATCGATGTCGTCGTTAATAACGCCGGAGCCACCAAACGCGGCGACTTCGAAGCCCTCACCGAAGAGGACTGGCTGGACGGCTTTGCGCTGAAAATGTTCGGAGCCGTTCGCCTCACCCGCACCGCCTGGCCTCACCTCAGGCAACAAAACGGAGCCGTCATCAACATCGCGGGAGTCGGTGGACGCACTCCCGGCCCTCAGTTCACCATCGGAGGCTCTGTCAACGCCGCCCTGCTTTCCTTCACCAAAGCCCTCGCCGATCAGGGCCTCAAAGACGGAATTCAGGTCAACGCCATCAACCCCGGGCCGGTCCGAACCGCGCGGCTCGAAGCACGCCTGCGCGAGACCACCGAAGAAGACTTCATCCGCGCCGAGAAGATCATGAAGATTGGCGAACCCGAAGACATCGCCGCGCTCGTCGCCTTCATCCTGTCCCCCGGCGGCCGGCTGCTGCACGGCTCGCTCATCGATGCCGACGGCGGGCCAGACCAAAACTATCTGAGATCCACCTGAAGCCCGAACGTGCTGGTCGAAGGCTGCGCGATCGGCATAATCGAAGCATGATGATGACCCGCGTGCGCTTCATGCGTATTCACCACATACCGCCCAATAAAATATCCCATCGCACCGCCGACAAAGATGTCCGAAGCGTAGTGTTGACGGGCGGTATACCGCGCCGCGCCCACCACCGAAGCCAGACCGTACGCCACAAACGGCACCCATTTATGGTTACCGTACTCGTGCGAAATCACAGACGCCAGCGCGAACGTCGCAATCGTGTGCCCCGATGGGAAACTCGCGCCCCCATCGAAGAAGTAGCCCGGCTCTTTAGCGGCATTTGGGCGATTTCGGCCCGCAACAGTCTTGAGAACCTCCACTACTATCAGGCCATCGATGAGCGCTTCACCTCCGAGCACCCCCGTTTCCCGCGCCTTCTGGTTATCGGCCAGCACCCCATAAAGGTAAAAGCCTGCGACCTCCGGGATAACCGTGTAAGTGGCGCCGATCTTGGAAATGTTGTTTCCATACCGCACCTGGCCGCTGCTGTTTTCGAAGATGTGCGTCGTGCGCCGGTCGGTCACCACCAGGCCGGCCGTCACAGCTCCAAGCCCCGCCCACCACTCCGCATCTTCTTTATCCAGGTGGAAAGGACTCGTCCAGATCGCCTTTTGATCCAGCCAGATATTGCTCAGCAACTTGCGGCCAAGTGGCTTGACGTTCTCCGTGTCGCCGGGATAATAGATCGTGTCCCGAGAGTCCTGCGCCAACGCCGCGCCTGCACACAAAACTGAAATAACCAAAAATCGCACCCTGGCGAATGTGCAATTTTCTGCCCGAAGCCTGTCGAAACAGCCCCGGCTCGTCCGTCATGGTCATAGAAAGGAGCTTTACTTATGCACTACACACTCTTGTTTCACAGCAGTCAGGAAGAATTTGCCGAACGCGCGAAACCCGCTCTTTGGGCCGCTTTCATGCCCTACATGCAGGCCGTTAAAGACGCCGGCATCTTCGTTACCGGGGCCGGCCTCGAGGCGCCCGAAACCGCCACCACCATCCGAATGCAAAACGGCGAACGGCTGGTTCAGGACGGCCCGTTTTCCGAAGCCAAAGAGCAACTCGGGGGACTCTTCGTCATCGACGTACCGAATCTCGATGTCGCACTCGAATGGGCTGCTCGTTATCCCCTCAAGGGCGCGGTGGAGGTCCGGCCATGCCTGAATCCACGGCCCAACGAGTAGTCGAAGCTGCGGCGCGCGATTCCTACAGCCGCCTCGTGGCTTACCTCGCGGCAACATCGCACGATGTTGCCGCGGCGGAAGACGCCCTCGGCGACGCCTTCCGTTCCGCCCTCGAAGCCTGGCCCCGAACCGGGATCCCCGATAAGCCGGAAGCCTGGCTGCTCACTGCAGCCAGGCGCCGCCTCATCGACGAAGCCCGCCACGCCCGCGTCCACAATGACGCCATTCCCGACCTCGAAAGAGCGTCGCAGCAACGCCGAAACCCAAACCCCGTTCCCCGATGAGCGGCTCAAGCTCATGTTCGTATGCGCTCACCCGGCTATCGACCCGAAAATCCGCACGCCTCTCATGCTCCAGACGGTCCTCGGGCGCGATGCCGCCTGGATCGCGTCGAAGTTTCTCGTGAGCCCGTCCGCCATGGGTCAGCGGCTCTCGCGCGCCAAAACCAAGATTCGCGACGCCGGAATCCCGTTCGAGGTGCCTGAGCCGGGCCAGTTGCCCGACCGCCTCGATTCCGTGCTCGAGGCAATCTACGCCGCCCAGGATATCGATCTTGGCCGCCTGATCCTGAAGCTCATGCCTGGCGAGCCCGAAGTACTAGGGCTGTTATCCCTGATGCTCCACCATGAATCCCGCAAAGATGCCCGCCGCGTGAACGGCGCCTACGTCCCTTTATCCGATCAGGACGTGCGCCTGTGGAACGCCGCCATGTCCGCCGAAGCCGAGGCGCTGCTTTCAACGGCCGCCGCTCGCGCCGCCATAGGACGTTTTCAGCTTGAGGCCGCGATTCAGTCAATCCACGCCCGCCGCGCAGTCACCGGCAAAACGGATTGGCACGCCATCGCTCTGCTCTATGAGGCTCTCGTCAGGATGGCTCCCACCGTTGGCGCGCTCATCGCGCGCGCCGCCGCCGTCGGAGAAGCGCAGGGACCCGACGCCGGGTGGGCCTTACTCCGCCAGATTGAATGCGAAAATTACCAGCCCTATTGGGCAGTCGCGGCGCACCTGCTCAAGCGTATGGGTCGCCACGACGAGGCCATTTCTGCCTGCAACCGCGCAATTGGGCTTTGCGATGACCCCGCGATGCGGGAATTTCTCAGGGCTTCGGCGGAACGATAACTTTATCCGCCGGATCTTCCGGCTTCTTGTCATCGGCTTTAGCCGGAGGTTTGAACCGCTGTCTCACTACAGGCTTCGCGCTCGCCAGTTCGACGTACGCCTTCAGAACTTTTTCTTTCTGATCGGGGTCGAAGATCAACTGCTGATGCTTGCCCTGCGGTGACGCCGCAAACGCAGCTTTCCCGTCCGGCTGCACCGTGATCATGCCGGGTTCGGAAACTTTGAAGTATCCTTCTTTAGGCCGCGCAGCGTAAAGCGCCGCAGCCATCCCCGGCGCCGGAGTGTCATACGGCATCGGCTTCCACGCTTTGTACGCATCGGCCACCGGATGATCCGGATTCGCCGCCGCGAATTCCTTATCAATGCTCGCACCGGGGAAGGGCAGCGCATCCCCGATCTCCCTCGGCACCAGATAAACCGGCGTCGGCCACTCCGCAAACAGCTTCTTCGCCGCCGGCAGATCCGACTTGAAATCGCCCGTCGCCACCAGGTATTTAATCTTAGAAACGATCAGCTCTTTCATGCCCCGGAAATCCAGCGCCGACGCCAGATTCGTCGCCGGTCCGGCCAGCACAAAAACGGCGTTCTGATCGTACTGAGCTTCCAGGTAATTGCGGATCAGCGTGTTCGGGTCGCCGGTCTCGATCACGCGCTTGATCTCATTCTTGTAAACCGGAGTCCCGTCGGCCTTCTTCCGCTCGAACGGCGCCACAAACGCTTTCGGCGTTTCCCCCTTCTCGCCCGTCGTCGCCATGCCGACGGCCATCAACTGCGCGAAAATCGGCGGGCGGTCCATGATAGAAACGCTCCACCAGATCCACATAGCCCACGGTCGCAAGATCGGGACGGCTGCATGTCATCACAGACATCACGCAATCGTTCTTCCCCTGCAGCCCGTAAATGCAGCGCGATGGTCAGAACACTGTCCATCGTCGTGAAGTCGGAGTCGTAAAAGACTCCGGCCGAAGGTTTTCCACCTCTCCGAACTGCATAATTTTACGCCAGATCCAAACCTTCGAGCCGACCGGTCGAATCGCCGAAATTATCCACCGGAACGCCCATCCGGTCCATCATCGTCAGGAACAGATTGCACATCGGCGTTTCGCGCCGCACCACAATCCGCCGACCCGTCTTGAAGATAATTGCCGCCCTTGCCCGCGATGATCGTCGGCAGATCCTCATGCAGATGCGCATTCCCATCCGGACAGGCCCGCGCCGTACACCAGCATGCAGTTGTCGAGCAGCGTGCCGTCGCCTTCCTTCGTGGACTTCATCTTCTCGACGAAGCTGGCGAACTGCTGCACGTGATATTCGTTGATCTGCCGCACCTTTTCCATCAGCTCCGGCTGATTGCGATGGTGCGTCAGCGGATGGTGGCCGTCCGGAATACCCAGTTCGCGATACGGGCGCGAACTGCCTTCGCGCGTCATCAGGAACGTGACGATGCGGGTCTGGTCCGCCTGGAAAGCGATCGCCATCATGTTGGACATCAGCTGAAATGCTCGGCGAAATCGGCCGGAATTCCATACGGCTTGTCCATGTGCGGGTCGATCTGCTGTCGTTGTCTTTCTCCGCGCGTTCGATCTGCCGTTCCACTTCCCGAATCGACGAAAGGTATTCGTCCAGCTTGCGCCGATCCGTCGGCCCCAGCGTGGCTTTCAAGCTTGTGCGTATCGTCGGTAACGAAATCCAGAATGCTGCGGCGGTACTTCGCTCTGCCGCATCCGTTCTTCAGGCGTCATCGGCTGACCGCTGCCGAACAGCCGCTCGAACAACGCCCGCGGATCGAGCATCGGCGGCAGCGGCTGTGTCTCGCTGCGCCATGCCAGATTGTTCGTATACGCGCAGGAGTAACCGGAATCGCAATCGCCCGCCTGCCGCGCGTCTTCCATCCCGAGTTCAAGCGAAGGGAAGCGCGTCTGACTTGCCGATCTGGTTCGCGACAATCTGATCGAACGAAACGCCGCTCTTGATTTCAACCAGCGACTTCTTGACCTGCATGCCGGTCAGGTAAGAGCCCGAGCAGCGTCCGTGATCGCCCGCGCCATCGAGCAGCGCGCGCCCCGTGTTGTGGGTCAGATTGCCAAGCTGAATGATGTCGTCTTTGAACGGCTCCAGCGACTTCAGCGACCGGGGCAGTTCCTGGAACTTGCCTTCATACGTCGGGTTCCACGCATCCATGATCATGCCGTTCGGCACGTAAAAGAACGCCATGCGCACCGGCGCTTTCCCCGGATGGTGCTGGCCGTCAGCGCAGGCGCCATCGCGTCGAGGAACGGCAGGCCGATGGCGGCGGTGCCCAATCCCCGCAGGAACGTGCGTCTGGCAAGTGCTTTGCGGCGTGATCATTTCTGAGCGATCTCCTTCGGTTTGCTGGGTGCGTTTGCTTTGGGTCGTAACCAGTTCGCCGCGCCGCGACTGGAACGGCAGGCTCCGGACCACTTCATAAATCAGAGTCTGGAAACGGTAATCCATCCGCGGCTGCAGCGTCTTGATTGATCTGGTCGATGCGTCGGTTGTCGTAAGTCTGCATGCCGCGGCCAAGCGCGTAGGTCATGATCTTTCTCGATCAGGCAGCGCGAAACCTGCGGCAGGCTGTCCATCAGAATGGTGCGCATTTCGGCGGCAGTCTGGAACGACTTGCCGTTGGGCATCGTGCCGCCGACATCTGATCGGGAACTTGCCGTCCACCGTGCGCCACTTTCCGATCGCGTCATAATTCTCGAGACCGAAACCGAGCACGTCCATCTTGCTGTGGCACGACGCGCACACAGGATTGACTGCGGTGCGCCTCAAGCTGTTTGCGCAGCGAGACTTCCGCTGCCGACTTTCGAATCGTCCAGCGCCGGAACATCCGGCGGAGGCGGAGGAGGCGGCGTGCCCAGAATATTGTTCAGCACGTATTTGCCGCGAATCGTCGGAGACGTACGGCTCGGGTAGCTCGAAACCGCCAGCACGCTCCCCTGCGAAAGCACGCCGCCGCGCTGATCCGTCGTCAGTTCCACCCGGCGGAAGTCCGGGCCTTTCACGTCTATCGATCCCGTAATACTTCGCCAGGTTCTTCGTTCAGGAACGTGTACCGCGCATTGATGAAATCCGAAATCGGCCGGTTCTCGCTCAGCACATGCTGGAAGAACATGCTGGTTTCCGTCCGCATCGCTTCTTTCAGTTCAGGCGTCCAGGCGGGGAACTTCTGCGGATCGGGCTTGATCGAATCGAGATTGCGGATTTCCAGCCACTGCCCCGCAAAATTGTCGGCGAACGCGGCGGCTTTTTTATCCGTCATCATCCGCTTCACCTGGGCATCGAGCACCGCGGGGTCCTTCAGCTTGCCCGCTTCGGCCAGGCCGAGCAGTTCGTCATCCGGCATCGAGCTCCACAGGAAATAGCTCAGCCGCGGTCGCAAGTTCCATATCCGACAGCCGGTGAACCTTTTCCGGGATCGGTCGGGTTCGGGTCGCGTCTCCGTACGGAACAGGAACTCAGGGGAAACCAGCATCGCTTCGAGCGCAAGCTGAATGCCCTGCTCGGTCGATTGCCCCTGCGCCTTCGCCATCGCCACAAACTTCATCAGCCCCGCGACTTCGGTCTTCGTCACCGGCCGGCGATAAGCATGATGCGCCAGGTTGGTAACAATCTTCTCGACGCAAGCCTGCCCGCCCGTCTTCGGATCGCAGATCAGAATCTTCTTACGGCTGGCCTTTTCCACCTTTGACGGGAACGGGCCCACAAAAGTGATCGACCCGATGAACTTGTTCTTCTTATCGCTGTACGCGTCCTTAGGGTCGCGTGATCGTCTTGATGAACTCGTCGTCCTGGAACTGCAGCGCGGAAGACATGGTCGCCTTCAGGCAGATACAGCTTCGAATCTCGCCGTCCGAAAACGGATTGAAATACACAAGCTTCGAAGGTTTGGTCTCCACCGTCGATGGTGTCGAGCAGCTGGCCATCCATCCAGAAGCCCATCTTGACGGGTTTGGCGTCCGCGCCGCGTTCGCCGGGGAATCCAAACCGGACCGTGTACTCGCCGTCGAAATCCACGCGGTGAGATGCTTCCACCGTGCTGAAATCCAGCCGGCGGCAGGTTCTTCGTCTTCAGTTCGTACGTGATTTCAAGCGGCTTTTTCGGCAGCGGGTCGGCGCCCATCGCGCGGGAAGCGATGGCCTCCGCCGCATTCAGATACTTCTCCATCAACACCGGGGACATCGTCAGGATGTCGCCAATATTGTCGAATCCATAGCCGGAATCGTCGGTCGGGAAATCTTTGTCCGCCCGGAAATCCACCGCCAGCAGATCGCGGATGGTGTTGCGGTATTCGTTGCGATTCAGCGGCTGCGCAGTCACGCGGCCCGGATCGGGCTTCACGGCGGCATCCGCCTTCTCAAACTCACCTTTAATAAAGGTAATGAGCGCGGTAACTTTGTCCTGCGGCGGACGCGGCATCCCCTTTGGCGGCATCTCGCCCGATTCGATCTTCTGAACAATTTTGTCCCACGACTGGCGATCTTCCGTCACCGTCGTTGGATCGAGGTAGGGAACGCAGGTTCACCCCGCCCGATGTCACGGCCGCGTTGTGACACCCCGAACAGGTGTTTTTCAGGATCGGCTTGACGTTCGCGTCGAACCCGGCCGCATCGACTGCAACCGCCTTCAATTTCTGCGCCGCTGCCGCTTTCGGAGGTACTGCCGGCGCCGCATGAAGGCTAATCCCTATCCCAAGCAGGGCTGCGGTCCCGATCGATAGTAAGGTTTTGCTGGAGGACGTCAAATTCACCTGGAGTTGCTCTCTCAAGAGGGCGCAGTTCGAGCACCCTAAGTTACTGTTAACGCCGATTATATACGTTTTCAGCCTCCACGGCAGAAGCTTTTGTACACGCGAACCGAATCCCCGCGCAAAGATCCAATGCTCATGAAACACAAAGCGTTCCTCGGCGTCGGGATCGTCGGCGGAAGCGGTGGATGGGCCGGGATTTCCCATGTACCCGCTGTCAAAGGACTCGCTGGCCTGGAGCTCTCCGGTGGCAGATTGAGTCTCTCGTCCGGGCTGCAGCCCACCCTGCCTGCACCAGCGCCGCCAGCAGAAAGCCGTTCGTCTTGCGCATCCGGCTGCTCTTCGTCTTGCCTGTGGACCGATTGTTGCCCGGACAGATACCGGCGCGGCTGCACAGGTGCTTTGCGGACGGGAACTGACTCATATCGCCGCCAATCTCGGCGAGAATACAAGCTGCAGTCATCTCCTTCACTCCCGGAATCGTCTGCAGCCACTCATGCTCTTTTTGCCGGGGCTGGAGCTGCTCAGTAATTCTGGACTCCAGTTCCTCCATCTGACGATCCAGCAGCACCGCATGTTCCACGCTTTGCGGAATCAGCCGGCGTTGATGCTCGTTGATCCGGTGCCCTTTTCAGCGTTTCGACCGGTTCCGGTATTCGCTGGCGAAGACGACGCTTGGTTAACTCGGCAATCTGCTCCGGAGCAACTTCGTCACCGGATATCAGAACCTGACCCGCCTGACCCGACACGCCGAACACATCGCTGACAATGTTGCCGATCTTGACGTTGGCAGTTTCCGGAATCTTCTGAATCCGTTTCTTTTCGGCAGTCAGATGCCCCTGTACCTTTTTCCTTCTTCGCGTCAGGTCGCGTAATTCGATTCGACAATCCTTCGCACAGGAAGAAAGCTGCCTCTGAGCAGACCGTGGCGGTTCAGATGCGCCAGATTATGCGCATCGCGAATCATGCAGTGGGGTGGTCGCCGCCCGGCCAAGGCAGGGTGCCAACTGAATATAAAATCGACCGGTCCACCGCCCGGAGCCGCCACAAAAATGGCTTTGTTTTTTCAACCAACGAAAACAAAGCCCGGCTCACCCCGCGTGAACGGCCCGGGGCTGCACACTCGACGAAGCCAGCAACAAGGAAGCACGCAAAAACTCTTCCCGCTTCTCCGGATAATCCGTCCTGTAATGTGCCCCGCGGCTTTCCTCGCGCCACAGCGCGCACCGCGCAATCAGCGCCGCCACTTCGTGCAGATTCCGCAACTCCAGCACCTGCAGCGAAGGCTCGCCCACCGGCTCCCAAATCACGCGGTCCAGCGCATTGATCGCCGAAAGCAACCCGTTCCGGGTGCGCGCGATTCCGCAATACTCCCAGGTCAGCTCGCGCAGTTCCGTCTCCGTCCACTGCGGAGCGATCATCGCGGGCCGCGCCGAAACTCCGCCCGCCGTGTCCACTGTCTCCGCTCTCATCGCCCGCCCGGCCCGAGCGCCAAAAACCACCGCCTCCAGCAGCGAATTGCTTGCCAGCCGGTTGGCCCCGTGTACGCCCGTGCATGCAACCTCGCCCGCGGCATACAACCCAGGCACATTACTGCGCCCGTCCAGATCCGTGCGCACGCCGCCCATCGCATAATGCGCCGCCGGATGCACCGGAGCCGCATCCTTCGCTATATCCACGCCATACGCAAGGCACGTTTCGTAAATTCGCGGAAAGCGCTGCCGGATAAAATCCGCATCCCGCGACGTCAGATCCAGCCACACATGACTCGAGCCCGTGCGCCTCATCTCCGCCACAATCGACCGCGATACGACGTCCCGGGGAGCCAGATCCTTCATCGGGTGATAGCGTTCCATGAACGCTTCTCCATCTTTATTCCTGAGCACTGCGCCTTCGCCCCGCAGCGCCTCCGAAAGCAGGAACCGCGGCGCGCCCTCCACATGCAGGGCTGTCGGATGAAACTGGACAAACTCGATGTTCTCGATCTCCGCCCCTGCCCTCCATGCCATCGCGACGCCGTCGCCCGTCGCCACGTCCGGATTGGTGGTCTCCTTAAAAACCCGGCCCAGTCCGCCCGTCGCGAGCAACACCGCGCGCGCATGAAGATCGCGCATCGACCGCGCCTTCTCGTTGAACGCCACCGCGCCGGTCACCCGCCCGCCGCTCGTCAGCAGATCCGTAATGGCCGAGTAACTCTCGAACCGGACCGAGGGCAGGGAAGACGCCTTCAGATACAGCGTGCGCGCAATCTCGCGGCCCGTCGAATCGCCGTATGCGTGCAGGATGCGGTTCCGGCTGTGCGCGCCCTCGCGCGTAAATGACAGCTTCGCCCCTTCACGGTCGAATGCCGCGCCCCATTCGATCAAGTCCTGTATAGCGGCGGGCCCCTCTTCCACCAGCGTGTGGACCGCCCTCACATCGCATAAACCGTCGCCCGCGTAAAGCGTGTCCTGTTCATGCAGCGCCACCTCATCGTCATCGCTCAGAGCGACCGCGATCCCGCCCTGCGCATACTCCGAAGACGACTCTCGCAGCGAGTCTTTCGCGATCACCAGCACGCTTCCCGACGAAGCCAGTTCAATCGCTGCCCGCAAGCCGGCGACGCCGGCGCCAATTACCAGAAAGTCGCAGTCCATCGCCAAGTGCGATTTTAACAGCGGCTTCCCTGTGTATTACAATCCTCAACGAATCCGGTCTCACTCAATATGTTCCTGAAATTATTCCTCTTTAGCGGCGCCATGCTGTTCGCCCAGGCCATCCCGCCCAACCCCGCCTACGTTCTCGGACCCGACTCGCAGCCGAAACCCGGCGTTCCCGCAGGCAAGGTCAGCAAGTTCACCTGGGACCAGAGCCGTATCTTTCCCGGCACCTCGCGCAGCGTCTCCGTCTACGTGCCCGCTCAGTACGACGGTTCGAAACCGGCCTGCCTGATGATCTTTCAGGATGGCTCCGGTTATGCCGCCGTCACCGGCAACGGCGCCCACGCTCCCATCGTTTTCGACAACCTGATTGCCGATGGCTCCATGCCCGTCACCATCGCAATCTTCGTCGACCCTGGCATCACGCCCGGCGCCACCTCAGAGCAGATGGCCCGTTATCACCGCAGCCTCGAATACGATGGCCTCGGCGACAAACATGCCCGCTTCCTGATCGAGGAAATCATCCCCGAAGTCGAGCGCCGCTACAACGTTAAAATCTCCACCAACCCGGATGATCGCGGCCTCGCCGGCGGCAGTTCCGGCGGCATCGCCAGCTTCGTGGCCGCCTGGGAACGGCCCGATTCCTTCCACCGCGTCATCAGCTACATCGGCAGCTTCACCAACCTGCGCGGCGGCGACACCCTGGCCGATATGATCCGCAAAGTCGAACCCAAACCTCTCAGGATCTTCATGCAGGACGGCGCCAACGATCAAAGCATCTACGGAGGCTCCTGGTTTCAGGCCAACCAGGCCGTAGCCGCTTCTCTCGAATACGCCGGCTACGACGTCAAATTCGTCATCGGAACCGAAGGTCACAGCGGCCGCCAGGGGAACTCCATCCTGCCCGAAGCCCTTCGGTGGCTCTGGCGCGATTACCCCAAACCTATCGAAGCGTCGAAAGGCGGGCCCGGCCTGCGCCATTACATCACCGACTTCCTCGACCCCTCTTCCGGCTGGGAGGCAATCGGTTCAGGCTACTCGGCCGCCACCGCGCTCGCCGTCGATCAATCCGGTACCGTCTTCTTTGCCGATCCCAAAGCCGCCAAAATCTACCGGGTCTCCGCCGGAGCAGCCCCGGCTGTCTTCAAAGACAACGTCAGCGCAACCGACCTCATGTTCGGACCCGATGGCCTGCTCTATGCCGCCGAACCCGCGCGCAGCCGCATCGTGGCATATTCCGCAACCGGCGCGCCGCGCACCGTTGCTTCGAATATCAACGCCCGCTCGCTCGCAGTAACAAGTAAAAGCCGCATCTACTTTACGGACCCAGCGGCGAAAAGCATCTCGATGCTCGATGCTCAGGGCAAGCCGCACATCCTCTTTCATGACGCGTCCCTCACTCCCGCCTCCCTCCGCCTGCAGCCCGACGAACACCTGATCGATGTCACGGACCACGACAGCCGCTGGGTCTGGTCCTTCGAAATCGCGCCCGATGACACCCTCCGCTACGGCATGGCGTTTCACCATCTTGAAATCCCGGATACTTCCTCTGTCACCGAATCGGCGGGCCTGACTCATGACAATACCGGCCACGTCTACGTCGCCACTAACCTCGGAATTCAGATTAGCGACCCGCCCGGACGCGTAGTCGGAATCATTCGCAAACCGGGGCCCGGCGCGCTGACCTCCGTCATCTTCGGAGACCCGGCTCTGCAGACGCTCTACGCGACCGACGGTGACAAGCTGTACAGGCGTGCCATGCGGCGTACCGGAGCCTTCCCCTGGCAGCCCGTCAAACTGCCGCGTCCGCAGCTCTGAAGCCTGGGTCGGGAACTTTCTTCACCTAAGCGGCAATACCTAATGAACGCGAGGATGCCAGGGACCGACGAGGAACTCTTTCGGCTGATGAAAGCCGGCGATCGCGAGGCGTTCGCTGAGCTGTATGAGCGCCGCGAACCCGCGCTCTACCGCTATGCGATGCACATGTGCGGCAGTCCCTCCGCGGCCGAGGAGATTGCCCAGGAGGTATTCATCCAGTTGATGGCCCCCGCCACCCGCTTCGACGAAAAGCGCGGGTGCCTCGAAGCGTGGATGTACGGGGTCGCGCGTAATCTGGTTCGCGTCCATCGGCGCGGTGGCGCGGTGGAAGAACCGGTCGATCAGGCGGTCGAGCACGATATCGTCGGGGGGCTGATTCACGATGAAACCCTTGCCGCCTTGCGCGAAGCAATCCGGCAACTGCCTGACGGTTACAGGGAAACCGTGATCTTATGCGACCTCGAAGAGAGAAATTACGACGAGGCGGCTCTCCTGATGGGCTGCCCGATCGGAACCGTCCGGTCGAGACTGCACCGCGCCAGGGCTTTGCTGGCCGGCAAACTGAAGCGGCTCAATCCGCTTCCGGAGATGTCGCTCAAATGCTAGACGAACACGATTCTCAACTTCGGCGCGGGTTGTCGGCTCTCAGGGCTGAGTCCGCGCACCGGCGGTCTTCACCCCGTTCGCAACGGATGCTGATGGCGCGTTTCGATGCCACGCATCGTGGTTCGAAGCAAAACCGCTGGTTTTGGGCGCTGGCAACTGCAGCAATCTTCGTTTTCGCAATCGTGCTGTTACAACGCCTTCCCCGGCATACGGCGCCCGTCATCCCAGGTACCGCCGATTCCACGTTGCTCGCGACCGCCGAGAGTCAGGATGATGGTTTCATTCCGGTTCCTTACGTCCCGCCCCTCGCCCCCGGCGAACAGGAGCGCATTGTTCACACCGAGCTTTATCCGGCGGCTTTGGCGAGCCTTGGTATCAGTGTTGACCCCGCATGGACCGCTGCCGTATCGGCCGACTTGCTTGTAGGCCAGGACGGTTTCCCGCGCGCCGTGCGCATCGCAGATATAACCGAGAGGATCATATGAAAAAAACGACCGTGTTGTATGGCTTGCTTTCTCTGTCTGTTGCCGCTTCCGTAGCTTTGGCCCAGGGGCCGAGAGGCGGCGTGGTGGCGGCTTTCGCCCCATGGGCGGTCCCGGATCACACGTCGTTGTGACGGGCGCTCCCTATTCCGGCATCGAAACGGTTCAGAGTCAGGAAACTCTGGCCGATGGCAACAAGATCACCCACAAGAGGCAGACCAACGTCTTCCGCGACACGCAGGGCCGGATGCGCACTGAGGAAACGGTCAATGGGCAGACCACCGTCACCATTGTCGATCCCGTGGCGGGAACCCGCTACGTACTCGATTCGTCAACCATGACCGCGTATCAGACGCCCGGCCCGCGAACGCGGCCCGCCGGATCGCAGACCCGCACGCCCCCGACTCCGCGCGACGGCGCCACTGTCGTCACCACCAATCTGGGCACGCAGTCCGTTAACGGCGTAGCCGCCACCGGAACCCAGATCACTGAAACCATCGCAGCGGGTGCAATTGGCAATGCCCAGCCGATTCAGATTGTGCGCATTACCTGGATCTCGAACGACCTCAAAATTCCGGTCCAGATCAAGAGTTCGGACCCGCGCTTCGGCACCACCGACATGGAACTCACGAACATCTCAACCTCAGAGCCTGCAGCGTCGCTCTTCATCGTGCCCGCCGGATATACGGTCAAGACGGGACTCGGAATAGCCGGGCAGGGCCCCGGTCCAGGCAGCATGATGCATGGCCGCTTCGGTCCTCCTCGCTAAGAACCGCACAAAAAAGAACCGGCGATTGCCTGATGAGGGTCAACCGCCGGTTCGCGCCACTTCAACTGCTGCTACTAAAAGCAATCCCAGGTCCAATGTGCTAGCGGGACAAGTCGTAGATAAAGTAATTCATTGCCAGCCGATAGGCGAGCGAAGCCCACTTCTCTTTGTACTCGGCCTCGTCTGAGTGCTCCCACGCATCCCCCAGATCCATGTTGTGGCAAATGGCAACCATGATCCGGCCCTTGTCATCGTAGATCCCGCGCCAGTGAGGGATTTTCCCGCCCTCCATCGTGCTGCCAAGTTCCTTGTCGCCCGATTCGTACGTCAGCCCGCTGTCGAAATACTGCGCGCCTGGCACCTGGAAACGGTCGGACAGGTCGTAAATCGTGTGAAAAATCTGATCCTTGTTGTCGATGTCAACCACTGGCCGTCCTGGCAAAGCCTTACTCATGCTGGCGGTAAAAATAGCCCATTCCCGGTCACCGTGAAAATCATCCACCATCAGGAAGCCGCCGCGTAGTAAATACTCTCCCAGTTGCTTCGCCTGATCGTCCGGCAACTGCCAGTGCCCCACTTCCACGCCGTACAGAACCGGCCAGTTGTAGATGTCGTTCGTGCCGTCGAGATTGACCACCTGCTCGACCGACCGGCTGTCGATTCGCGTCAGCCGCCGCACCCCTTCGAGCAGGTGCCGGTCGGAACGCGGATAATCCATCGTCCAGTAGCCCGGGAATTCGCTCCCGTCCCGCTGCATCAAAGAGCGGAACGGGTATCCGTAAATGTCCGGATAACGCAGCCGCGCACGCGTCCACTCCCCCTTGTGCGACCAGTCGGGTGGCACCGGAAATTTGTTGTACTCGATGGCTGGATATTCTTTAAAAGGGTTTTGCGCGACGACTAGAGTCCCGGCCGCCAACCCCAGCAAAGCTACCGGAAGTAGTGTTTTAAGCCGCATTCAACAGCGTGGGAACGACTTCAGAATAACATGCGTTTTCAGCCTTACTGCCGCTTCGACTTTCCGTCATCCTTGAAGTTGATTGCGAAATACGGATAGTTATAGGTCGGTCCCTTCGTCGTTTTTGCCAGAAAACTGCCTGGCATCAGATGCCCCACCCCGACCCCGATATTCAGGTGGCGGTTCAGCTCCAGCCACGTATAAGCGTCCACCTCTTCGCCCAGGTGCTTGCCCGATTTCCCCTTCGCATCCCGCACGATTGCGCCGCCCGAAGTGTTGTACGCCGGATCGGCGGCGTTCGCGAGCCACAGATCCACAAACTGCGCCGTGGCCGTCCAGCGCCGATGCGGTTCCACTGTCACGCCGCCACGCGCCGCCTGAATGTTCTGCCATCCGAACTGATCCGCGATGCCGAACCGGTCATGCGCCGTCGGATACATGGTGTCGAAGGTTCCCGAAGCATAATCGTACTGCGTAAACGCTCTTGGATGCCAGGCGATGTTGTTGAACCGGTACCCGGCTCCGAACGTCTGCCCCCACGCGCTGAGATTGCCCGACCCGCGTTCGAGTACCGCCTGGTAGGAATAATCGAGGCTGTTCCACGCCAAACCCTTAAACCGCGCCCCGTACGCCTTCTCGTCGATATGCCCCGGCTTCACGCGCCAAAGGACGAAAGGCTCCAGCACTGAATTGGGAAGCAGCTTGTCGATGCCTCCGTAGAGTCCGTAAATGTTATTTCCTTCCTGGTGGTGGCTGATCCCGGCAGTGAGCGGGTTCACCACTGACGCCGCGAAAATGCCCAGCCGATAACGCTGGTAGTGCAGATTGACCACTGCCGCGTCATAGGATCGGCCCTGGTTGCGCCATTCCGAATTGGCAATGATGGTGTTGTTGTAATTGATCAGTTGCCGTCCCACCCGAACGCTGATCCACTGCTTTTCAGGGTCGCCGAATTCCGCGTACGCCAGCTTCAGGTCCCACCGGTTCTGGTTCGGAGGACCGTACGGCGGCTTCTGCAGAAAAGGCCTCGCGTCCTGCACCTGCGAAACCACCTTGAGCCACGGCTTGAACTGCAGCGTCATCTGCAGGCGAAACCGGTTGAGTTGATACGAGTCGTTGTTGTTCAGCTTAAAGCCGCTGTTGTGATAGCCCTCGAAGCGAAGCCGCTCTTCGAATCCGAACTGGATCCATCCCGGCAGATGCTCATTCAGCAGGCTGGCAGGCGCGAAATCGGGCAATAGGTATGGCGATGTTTTGCTGAACGTTCGATAAGCCGTTCCGTTCAGGAAGCTCAGTGGATTCGAGGCTGGGCCGGTAATCCAGGCGCCATCGTAAGCGCTTGAAGCGTTGCGGGTCGTGACGTCGTCCTGGGCCAGGAGCGACGCGGCGCCTGCGAAAAGAAAAGCGGTGGCTGCGATGTTTAGCTTCATATCTGGTAATCCATTTCCGTTTCGAAAATTCGCGAATGCTTCGCGGTCACGTAAACCGGGTCTCCCAACCGGAGATCGAGTTCTTTGTAGCGGTCGTGCGACATCTCGACCGCAATCTCCCCAAGCTCGACCCTTACCACCGGGCCGGCCGACTGGATCCGGGTAACCGACGCGGGCCTCGAATCGCTGCTCGATCTCTCCCGTTCGATCGCCATCTGATGGGGTCTTACGAAGACTTTCGCGGCTTTGCCCGATTCCGACCGCCCGTGGAACAGGTTCACGCTGCCGAGGAACGTCGCCACGAACTCTGACGCGGGGCGATGAAACACTTCGTCCGGCGTGCCCGCCTGTTCGATTTGCCCTTCGTTCATGATCACGATCCGGTCGGCTACTTCGAGCGCTTCTTCCTGATCGTGGGTGACCAGAACGCTCGTAACCGGGATGCGCTTATGCAGAGCGCGCAGCCATCGCCGAAGTTCCTGACGAACCTTGGCATCGAGGGCGCCGAACGGCTCATCGAGCAGCAGCACGCCGGGCTCGATCGCGAGCGCCCGGGCAAGCGCCACCCGTTGCCGCTGCCCACCCGAAAGTTGTGCCGGATAATGATGGGCCCAGCGGCCAAGCTGAATCAGTTCGAGCAGTTCGTTGACCCGCCTGCGTATCTCTTTATCGCTGACGCGGACCTTGCGTGGCCGCACGCGCAGACCGAACGCGATGTTCTCGAACACAGTCATGTGCCGAAACAGCGCGTAATGCTGAAAGACGAAGCCGACCGCCCCGTCAATCGTGATTCGTGTAGCAGGGTCCGGGTCAGGTGAATCGAGACCCGCGACGATGCGCAGCAGCGTGGTTTTACCGGACCCGGATGGGCCGAGCAGCGCCACGAGTTCGCCCGGGTTTACCGTCAGGCTGACGTCGCGAAGAGCTTGGTATTTTCCGAACGTCTTGTTCGCATGGAGCACCTCAATCCGCATCGCTGGTCCTCAGGCGGGATTCGAGCAGCGCCTTGATTCCGAGTGTCACCAGAGCCAGCAGGGTCAGCAGGCTCGCGACGGCGAACGCGGCAGAGAAGTTGTATTCGTTGTAGAGAATCTCGATATGCAGCGGCAGCGTATTCGTACGGCCGCGAATATGGCCGGAGACAACCGAGACCGCCCCGAATTCGCCCATGGCCCGCGCGTTCGCGAGCACGATCCCGTAGATCAGAGCCCAGCGGATATTGGGCAGCGTCACCCGCACAAACGTCTGCCACCCGCTCGCGCCCAGCAGCACCGCGGCCTCTTCTTCCTGCGTCCCCTGTTCCTCCATGAGTGGAATCAATTCCCGCGCAATGAATGGGAACGTGACAAACACGGTCGCGAGAATGACGCCGGGCGTTGCGAACACAACCTGAATCCCGTGCGCCATAAGGGACGCGCCGAACCACCCCTGTGCGCCGAACAGCAGAATGAAAATCAGACCGGCAATCACCGGCGAGACGGCGAATGGCAGATCGATCAGGGACAGCAGCAGGCTTCGGCCCGGGAAATCGAATTTCGCGATCAGCCATGACGCCGCGATCCCGAAGACCAGATTCGCACTCACCGCGGCGGCTGCCGTAACCAGCGTCAGGCGCAGTGCCGCGAGCGCCAGCGGGTCCGTGATGCTGGCGAAATAAAAGCCGATGCCTTTCCGGAATGCTTCCGCGAAAACAGCGGCCACGGGCAAAAGGATCAGCAGCGCGACAAAGCCGGCCGAAACGGCAATCAGCAACCGCCGCGTCATCGTGTGGTCCCTCGCAATGACCACCACTGCGCCAGGTTCACGGCGAAGAACAGAATGAAAGAACTGACCAGCATCAGCAGCGCTATAGCCGAAGCCCCGGGGTAATCGTATTGCTCAAGCCGGGTCACGATGAGGAGCGAAGCAATCTCGGTCTTCATCGGCATGTTGCCCGAAATAAAAATGACCGACCCGTATTCTCCAAGGCAGCGCGCAAACGCCGTTAAAAACCCTGCGATCAAAGCCGGCCGCAGCGCAGGCAGAATCACGCGGCGAAAAGTCGTGAACGGCCGAGCCCCGAGCAGCGCGGCAGCTTCTTCCACCGCGGGATCCAGATCTTCGATGGTGGGCTGCACGGTTCGAACAATGAACGGCAGCCCGATGAACGCGAACGCAATGACAATACCGAGCGGGGAGAATACAGCTTTGATCCCGAGCGGCTGTAGCCAGCGCCCCACCCAGCCGTTCGGCGCGTAAACCGCCGTCAGCGCTATGCCCGAAACGGCAGTCGGCAACGCAAAAGGAATGTCAATCAGCGCGTCGAGAAGCCGGCGCCCCGGGAAACTATAACGGACGAGCGTCCAGGCGACGATCAGCCCGAAGAACGCGTCCACCAAAGCTGCGGCAAACGCGGCGCCGAAAGTCAGCCTCCACGATGCCAGAGTGCGTGGATCGAAGACCGCGGCCTGAATGTCATGCCACGGCTGGCTCAGGCCCCGAACCACAAGCGCGGCCAGTGGGATCAGCACAATCAGGCTGAGATACGACACCGTGTACCCGAGAGACAGACCGAAGCCCGGAACCACGGTGTGTTTTCGCAATCGCGCCATCACTGCTTCGCTATGGCAGGGTTGTAGAGCTGGTCGAACAGGCCGTGTTCGGCGAAGTGTTTCGCCTGAGCTTCTTTCCAGCTTCCGGCGACATCGTTAATCGTGAAGAGCTTGATGTCCGCAAACCGACCTTTGTACTTCGCCAGAATTGCGGCCGACCTGGGGCGATAGAAATTGCGCGCCGCAATCTCCTGTCCCTCGTCGCTGTAAAGATATTCAAGGTACGCCTGCGCGAGCTTGCGCGTGCCGTGCCGGTCCGCGTTTACATCGACCAGCGCAACCGGCGGTTCGGCCAGGATGCTGGTTGCCGGGTTCACGATCTCGAATTTATCCGCGCCGAATTCCTTCACGGCGAGATCGGCTTCGTTCTCCCAGGACAGGAGCACGTCGCCCATGTTGCGCGATACAAACGTTGTGGTGGCGCCGCGGGCGCCCGAATCGAGAACCGGCACGTTCCGGAACAGATCGGCGATGAACTGCCGGGTCTTCGCTTCGTCATGACCGGATGTGTTCCATTCATAGCCCCAGGCCGCCAGATAATTCCAGCGCGCGCCGCCCGATGTCTTCGGGTTCGGCGTAATCACGCTGACGCCCTTCCTTACAACGTCGGGCCAGTCGTGAATGCCTTTCGGATTGCCCTTTCGGACCAGAAAAACAATGGTTGAGGTGTAGGGCGTACTGTTGTTCGGAAGGCGCTTCTGCCAATCCCTATCGAGAAGGTGGCCTTTCTCGGCGATCGCGTCTATGTCGTATGCAAGGCCCAGAGTGACCACGTCCGCCTGGAGCCCATCGATTACCGACCGCGCCTGTTTGCCCGAACCGCCGTGCGATTGTTCGATCTGCACATCCTGATTTGCCGCTTGTTTCCAGTGGTTTGCGAAGGCCTGGTTGAAGTCCTGATACAACTCGCGAGTCGGGTCGTAGGAGACGTTCAGCAGGTGAATGGAGGTGCTCTCCTGATGCCCACAGCCAGCCAGTCCAAAAGCTGCAAGCATGGTCAGGGCGGCTAGTGGCTTCATACGCCACTAAGTCTATCAAGTTAGCGGTGATTAGTCTACTGGGCCGATACTACGATTGAAACCGGCGGGCTCGGAGCGCCGCCAATCTGGACCACAACCGGCACTGACGCACTCGGGACAATCCCGGACGGAATCTGAACGTTGAGTTGCATCACGCCCGCCACCAGCGTCGGAGCCGCGCCCGCATACGCCACGGAAGCTGGCAGACCACCGACCGTGACGCTCACAAACTGGTTCGGCGCAGGGTACGGCGCAATGTTGGCGAGTTTGCCGTTGACTCCGGCAGGATTCGTCTGTCCTTCGCCCGTCGCATATAACGCCACGATGCTGCCGATCGGGGCAGGGTGCGCCAGACCGTTTAGCGTTCCGTCCTGATTCACAGCAGCGGCCTGGCCCGAACCTGAAGCATCGGCCGTGAAAACGCCGGGCGCGGTCAGCGCAACCGGAACTGTTCGTGTAGCTGAGACCTTGCCCTGATATGTGATCGAGACTTGCGCCGAAGTCTGCCCGTCGAGACTATAAGGAACGATGGCAGCGACCACCCCGGCCGACGTGTAGACGAGCGGTGCGGGTGTTCCGTTGAACGAGACCGTGGTTCCCGCGACCGACGTCGGGAAGAAGCCTCCCGTCGGCGAAGCAACGGTGAGCGCCGCGGGCCCAAGGCCTGACCCAAACAACACCACTATTTCGCCCGGAGAAATGGCTGTCGAAGCGTCACCCTGACCGGCGAGCGGCGGTGCGAATGCCTTAATGCTGGCCGCGTTCGCGACCGCTCCGATAGAGAAAGCAATCGGTGAGAGCTTGCGGATCACGGCGTTGCCGGTATCGGCCACATACACGTTGCCCGACGCGTCTACGGCTACCCCATACGGCTCCGACAACTGAGCGGCCGTCGCGAAACCGCCGTCCCCCGCATACCCGGAAATGCCGTCTCCCGCGATCCACAATTGTGTTCCCCCGGGCAGAATCTTGCCCACCGTGTGCTTCCGGTAATCGGCGAAGTAGATATTGCCGCCGGCGTCCATCGCGAAGTTCTGCGCCTCGAAGTTCTGCACGTAGGTCGCGATTTTGCCATCTGTTCCCACCTTCCGGATGCTGCTGGTGCCGATGTCCCCGATAAAGATATTTCCCGCCGCATCGGCTGCTACCGAGTAAGGCATTTCAAGGTAAGCCTGAGTGGCAGGGCCGCCATCGCCGGGCGCCGCGCCGAACTCGACGAATCCCACGCCAGCCACCGTGGTGATGGTGCCGTTCTTATCCACGCGCCGCACCGTTCCGTTACCGTAATCGGCAATGTAGAGGTTTCCGTTCTTATCGAGCGCCAGCCCGGCCGGCATCGAAAGCTGCGCGCCTGTTGCGGGCCCGTTGTCGCCCGAGAACCCGCGCTGCCCGGTCCCCGCAAACGTATTGATGGTTCCTGACGTATTGATGACCCGCACGCGGCTGTTCAGCGTATCCGCGATATAGATATTTCCCGCGGGGTCGATGACCACGTCGTGCGGGTCGGCCAGTTGAGCGCCGTTGGAAGAAGCGCCGTCGTTCGAGAAGCCGAACGCGCCGTTGCCCGCAATTGAATTCACCACGCCGGTGGTGTGGTTGACTACCCGGATCGACTGGTTGGAATAATCGGTGATGTAGATGTTGCCCTGTGCATCGAGCGCCACCCGGATCGGATTCACGAACTGCGCGCTTGACGCGGGTCCTCCATCGCCTGACCAGCCGGGCGATCCACCCGTTCCCGCAACTGTGGAAATGACGTACTGCTGGGCGTTGGCAACGCTGCCGGCAAGCAGGAGCGCGCACATGAATTTGGAATTGAGCACTAATCTGCGATGATACCAATTCCGAAATGTCCCGACTTTTCGCAGGTACCTCCGGTTTCGCCTATCCCGCGTGGAAGCCGGAATTCTATCCTCAGGAGCTTCCCGCAAAGAAGTTTCTGAGCCATTACGCGGGGCGTCTGAACAGTGTGGAGGTGAACTATACCTTCCGGCAACTGCCGTCTTCCAAAACGCTCGAGGGCTGGCTCGCGACAACACCAGCCGGGTTTGCCTTCGCCTGCAAGGCGCACATGCGACTCACGCACATCATGAAGATGAAAGACGCGGAGAGCTTCACCGAAGTATTTCTGAAAGCCCTCGAACCGCTGCGTGCGGCACGCAGGCTCGGGCCGATCCTTTATCAGTTCGGGCCCGCGTTTCAGTGCGACCTGGAGAGGCTCGATGCCTACCTTCCGCTGCTCCCGGCTGACATGCGGTTCGCCTTCGAATTCCGGCACACGTCCTGGCTGACCGACGAAGTTTTCAGCAAACTCGCCGCGCGGAATATTGCGCTTTGCCTCGCCGAATCGCAGAAGCTCGAGATCCCTAAAGTTTTCACGGCGGATTTCGGGTACTTCCGCCTGCGAAAAGGCGACTACAGCCCCGAGGCTCTGGTTTTAATCCAGCAGCAGGTTCGCGACCTGCTTGCGGGAGGGCGCGATGTCTACGTCTACTTTAAGCACGAAGACGACCCGCATGGCGCCATCTGGGCGGAGGATCTGCTGAAAGCTATTTCAACTCCGCCGACCGTGTGATGCGCTCCGCGTTCAGATAAGGGCGCAGCGCGTCAGGGATCACGACGCTGCCATCTTTCTGCTGATAATTTTCCACGATCGCAACCCAGGTGCGCCCCACCGCCAACCCGCTGCCATTCAGCGTGTGGAGAAGTTCGGCCTTCTTCCCGCCCTTGAACCGGATATTCGCGCGGCGTGCCTGAAAGGCTTCGAAATTCGAGCAGGACGAAATCTCTTTGTAGCCATTCTGCCCCGGCAGCCAGACCTCGATGTCATACGTCTTCGCGGAACTGAACCCCATATCTCCGGTGCACAGCAGCATCGTGCGGAAGGGCAAACCGAGCCGGCGAAGAATGTCTTCCGCATCGGACGTCAGTTGCTCCAGTTGCTCGTAGCTCCGATCGGGATGCGAAAACCTGACCAGTTCGACTTTCTGAAACTGGTGCTGCCGAATGATGCCGCGCACGTCGCGCCCATAGGAGCCGGCCTCGCTTCGGAAACACGGCGTATACGCGCAAAGACTCACCGGCAGCTTATCGCCCTCAAGCGTCTCGTTGCGGTAGAGATTCGTAACAGGAACTTCCGCCGTCGGAATCAGCCAGTAATCCGTGTTCTCGAGCTTGAAAAGATCTTCCGCGAATTTCGGTAGCTGGCCCGTGCCGTAGAGACTGTCGGAGTTCACGACAAACGGCGGCAGTACTTCCGTGTAGCCGTGCTCACGCGTGTGAGTATCGAGCATGAAATTAATCAGCGCGCGCTCGAGTTTCGCGCCCATGCCCCAATAAACGGCAAAGCGAGCGCCCGTGATTTTCGCCGCGCGATCGAAATCGAGAATTCCCAGATCCGGTCCGATGTCCCAGTGCGGCTTTGGCTTCGAAATCGAATACGGCGGGCTCGCCGAAGGTGCGCACGACAACGTTGTCATCGGCGGACTTGCCCACCGGGACCGATTCGTGCGGCACATTCGGAACGCCCGCCAGCATGTCGCGGAAGCGGGCGTCGGTTTCCTCGACCTGTTTTGCCGAGTTCCGCGATGCGGTCGCCCATCTCGCGGGAACGCTGCTGTTGAACCGTGGTGTCCACGCCTTCTTTTCGCAATTTCGCGATCTCGCGTGAATGCGAGTTCTGTTCCGCGCGCAATTGCTCTGTCTCAGTAATGGCAGAGCGGCGGCGCCGGTCAAGGTCTCGGAATTCTTCGAGTGGAAGCGTCAGTCCACGCGTGGCAAGGCGTTCGGCGATCGCGTCCAGATTGGCGCGAAACGTCCCAAGATCGTGCATGTATAGACGATGCTAACAGCCGCGGCCGATTAGTCGTCGTCCATTTCGACGGCTACCGGTTCCAGATCTTCCGCTTCGAAGATCTGCCTGCAGTCGAGGCACTCCACATAATCGACCCCGTCCCGGCGGGCAAGAAGGGTGGTTTTTTGATGATCGCAGACTGTAGACATACCAAAATCTGAATACGATTATTCTAAACTTCCACGCGTCCGTGTCAAGGGGGTAAATGTCCGATAATGGAGACTTCCAAATGCCTTTTCCCGTTCACCGGCCACGCCGTTTACGCTCCACCGAATCCATTCGCGGACTGGTTCGCGAGACCCGTCTTCACCCTGCGAACTTTATCCTGCCGCTGTTCGTTTGTCCCGGCGAAGGCATCCGGCGTCCCATCGGATCGATGCCCCCGCAATGTCAGTTGTCGGTCGATGCGGTGGTGGAAGAATGCAAAGAGATCGCCGCGCTTGGGATCGGCGGCGTGATCCTGTTTGGGCTGCCTGAAACCAAGGACGAGCTTGCCTCCGGCGCCTACGACGACAGCGGCATTGTGCAGCGTGCCATCCGGGCGATCAAGCGCGAGCTTCCAGGCCTGCTCGTCATGACCGACGTTTGCAACTGCGAGTACACGAGCCACGGGCATTGCGGACTGGTCGTCAACGGGGATGTCGAGAATGACACGACGCTCGAATGGCTTGCGAAATCTGCTGTGTCTCACGCGCGTGCCGGGGCGGACATTGTCGCTCCGTCCGACATGATGGATGGCCGTGTTGGCGCCATTCGGGCCGCACTCGACAAGGCAGGGTTTTCGAACACGCCCATTCTTTCGTACGCGGCGAAGTTCGCATCCGTCTTTTACGGGCCCTTTCGTGAAGCGGCGGAAGCCACTCCGCAGTTCGGGGACCGCCGAAGCTACCAGATGGACCCGGCGAATGCGCGCGAAGCGATGCGCGAGATTGAGCTCGATCTCGAAGAGGGCGCGGACATGATTATGGTCAAGCCGGCCATGCCCTATCTCGACGTCATTCATGAGGCGCGCAGGCGGTTCGACGTGCCCATTTCCGCCTATCAGGTGAGCGGTGAATATTCGATGATTATGGCCGCAGCCGCGAACGGCTGGATTGACCACGACCGGGCCATGATCGAAAGCCTGACCTCGATCCAGCGCGCAGGCGCGGATTTTATTCTGACGTACTTCGCCAAACCCGCAGCCAGGTTTCTTGCGTAAAACGTTTTACTGCCTGAGCAACCGGACCGATCAGTAGAACAAATACTTGCGCCACTGTTCATCGCTCTTCCCAAGCAGGCGCATCAGGTGACGGCTGGTATGCAGACTGAACGGCTTGGGCTGGCGGAAGAGTTTCAGCCCGGCTTCTTCCGGCGTCCGGCAGCCTTTGCGGTTATTGCAGGGATGGCAGCAGGCGACCAGATTTTCCCAGGCTGACTCGCCGGCCCGCGAGCGGGGAATTACGTGATCGAGCGTAAGTTCTCCGGCGGGCATCACCTTGAGACAGTACTGACACGTGTAGCGGTCACGCATCAGGATGTTCTTGCGCGAGAGCGCCCGGGTCTGGTGGGGAATCCTTCGGTACTCAAGCAAGCGAATGACAGACGGTACGTTAACCGTGCGGCGCGAGGAATGCACCGCGTTCGAGGATAGCTCTTCGGCTGAGGCAATTCCCTTCAGCACCAGCACCAGCGCGCGGCGGGCGGCGCAAATGTTGATTGGCTCATAGCTCGCATTCAGCACGAGCACGGGTTTCTGCAGTCTGCTATAGGTCGGCATCGGTCCCCTCAGGTTTTCCATCGTCGATCTACTCTCGCCAAAGTTACGAGCGAAACGGATTTCGCTCCCGCGCGCTTCAGAGCCGTGGCGCACGCCGTCGCCGTGGCGCCGGTTGTCATCACGTCATCTACCAGTAAAATTCGTTTGCCGCCAACTGCGGCGTTGGGCCGAATGCTGAACGCACCGGCCACGTTGCGGCGTCGCCCGGCCATCGCGAGACTCGCCTGAACGGCGGTGGTCCGCTTCCTGCGAAGCGCGTTGACCAGCGGAATACGCCGCTTTTTCGCCACATGCCGGGCGAGCAGTTCGGCCTGATTGAAGCCTCTTGCCCACTTCTTTCTCCAGTGCAGCGGGACGGCCACCACGGCATCGAAATTGTCGTCGATCGCAATGGCACGCTCCATCAACCCGGCCAGCGGTGTCGCGAGCGGCTTCATGCCGGAATACTTGAACAAATGAATCAGGCTGCGAAGCTTACCTTCGTAGAAGCCGAAGCTCGAAGCAGTGTCAAACCCGCGCAGACCGGAACGGCAGGCGGCGCAAACCCCGAAATCGTCGAGCGGAAATTCGTTGGCGAAAGGAGTGTTACACGACGAACAGAAGTGCTCGGCGTCCAGCGGAGAAGGGGATTCAAGACACTCTGCACATACGGGCACGCGCGTCCAGCGGTGAAGCGTCCGTTCGCAGAGGCGGCAATCGTCGGGGAAAAACAACGAAAAAACGCCGTGAGGGATCGCTTTGAAAGTTAACGCAGCCGTTCTCGCCAAACTGCTACTCGAGAAAGCGCACCTCGCTTCAAAACCTCTGATCCAAGTTTAAAGATGCAACAGGACAGTTGTCAAATGTCGTCTCCCGTACGCTGTCCCATACTGGTGAAACTACTTCTTTGCGTAATCCTTGTATAGATCCGCGATGTGGGCGGACGCGGCGTCTCCAGGGTGAATGATGACCCGGTACCGGAAATGCAGTGTCTCGCCGGGCTTCAGCGTGACGCTGCCATCCGGTTCCTTGCCCTTCGTAAATTCATGCACCGCGAAGATGTTGTTCGCAAACAGGCCATAGCCCCGGGCGTGCCAGTAAGTCGGGTAACCGTTGTTGCCGGGCGTGTCGAAGATCGCGATGCCCACGGGCTGACCTTCGACGACCCCCGAGTAATCCACCCATTCGGACCGCTTGCCCCAGATGTCCGGTTCGCCTTTAGCGCCCTGCGCGTTCGTCATCACGCCCGTGCGCTTAGGCTCGGCGGGGGATTTTGGCGACGGCTCTTCCAGTCCCGAAGCCACCCGAATCCCGAACACGCCATCTTTGGCATCGCCAAACGTGACAGACTGCTTCGCGGTGAGCAGGAAATCGAAGTCGACAATACGGTTCGGGCCGCCGGCATGAAAGATCATCTTGCGGTCTTCATTCAGGAGCACCGTTCCGTCAGGCTGCTTCCACTCAGAGGTTTCGTCGATCTCGCCGGTCTTCGCGCCGCTCGCGATTTTATTGATTTTCGAAACGAAGATGTGGCCCATCTTGCCCTTCATCTTCGGATTGGTTTCCTCGTACGAGAATTCGTTATTCCAGAAATCCAGGCCGTTCACCGACTGGTGAGCGAACCACATCGAGCGCTGGTGCGGATGGTCAGTGGATTCGCCCGCAACCTTTTCCATGGGGAAAGAGCGGGTCACCGCAATCCCGGACGCCGCGCGCAGGGGATATAGGTAGGGTTTAGCGACATCGGGCCCATAGAAGAAGGTCGAGTACGGCTTGCCATCGATATCGACGGTGATTCGATTATTGCCCTGAGTGATTTTGACCTGCGAGGCGAGCGGCAGCGCCGCAAGCACGGCCAAAGACAGCAGCTTGTGCATGTAGACAGTAGATCACAGGGACGGCGCGCGGGCGGCGATTCTCTCGGCCGACGGGAAGACCAAAAGGCCCATGGCAGCCGCTGCAACCAGCGAAATGGCGGCCATGTAGAAGGCAGCCGAATAGCCGTAGCGGTTAGAGATCGCGCCCGCCCCGAACGAACTTATACCCACGAAAAGATCGTAAAAAGCGCTGAGGACGCCAACTGCCGTGCCGTGATCGGCCGGCGGCGTCTGTTTGAGCACGGTCGATGCGACCGACGAGAACGGAAACGAAAATCCGAAGCCGAGCAGCGCCGCCGCGGCGACGGCCAGATACGGCGGGGGTCCGCCTGCGAGGATCACTAAGCCCGTTGCCATCGCCGCGAGGCCGAAATAGAACGTGATACGCGGGTGCATACGGTCGGGAAGCCCGCCCAGAAAGAACCGCGACATCAGAATGAAACCCGCATAAGCGGAAAACGCGATAGGACCGGCGTTGCCGTATCGTGCCAGATGCAGAATCAGAAAGCCCGCGATCACCGGGTAATGAACATTCACAAACCCGATCGCAATGCCTGGCTTGATCAGCGATTTGGGAAGCCAGTGCCGCTTCACGCGATCTATGCCGGGCCTGTACGTCTCGGGCACGCGGGAGAGCAGAAGAAACGAAGCGGCGGCGGTGATCAGCTGCATCAGCGCGGCTCGTTCGAAGCTGCCGAGCCAGTGACCGACCACCGGGCCGGCGGAGATTCCTCCCCAGATGCCGCTGCTCACGTACCCAAGCGCCTGGCTGCTGCGCTCCACGCCTGCAAGTTCCACCGCCCACGCCGCCGCGCCCGTGTACAGGCAGGCTTCGCCAAAGCCTTGCAGAATGCGCCCAAGGTAAGCGCCCGCGATGCCGAGCGGAAGCAGGTAGGCTCCGCCCGCCAGTCCACAACTGAACAGGCCGACCAGAAAGGCGGTTTTTCGTCCACGGTTATCGGCGAGCGGACCCGAAAAAAAGCGGCTGCCGAGTGCGACGAAAGAAAACGAACCGATCACGAACCCGACCACCTGATCTGACCCGCCGAGATCGTGCCGGATATGTGGCGCAAGGCCGGGCAGCACGGTTCCCATGCCAAGGAAGCCGAGAAAAGTGGCGCCAATGACGGCCCAGAAAAGCGGGACCGAAGTCCCTCGCGGAAGACGCCATCTCGCGAGTGAGCTACGCGCCGCCCTTTTCGCCGCGGCGTTTCACGTCGATATTGAGGCGCTTGATTTTCTGGTTGAGCGTCGAGAGCGGAACACGCAGCGCTTCGGATGCATCTGTCTGGCTCCAGTTGAACCGGTCGAGGTGTTCGATGATGGTGCGGCGCTCGAAGTCCGCCACAATTTCAAACAGCGATGCATCGGCCGGCAGGGCGCCGTTTTCGCTGCGGCGAATGCGAATGCCGCCCGCGTGCAGCAGGTAGTCCGGCAGCACATCGAGCGGAATCACCTGGGTCGCTGCCAGAACGACGGCGCGCTCCACCACGTTTTCAAGTTCGCGTACGTTGCCGGGCCAGTTGTGGTCCATCAGAAGCTGCATGGCTTCCGGATCGAAGCGCAGAATCGTCCGGCCCGTATCGTCGAGGAATTTTTCGTTTTCTTTGCTGAACTTTTCCAGGAAGTGCTGAATCAGCAGAGGAATATCCTCGCGGCGGTCGCGCAGAGGCGGCAGGTTGATGTTGATGACGTTCAGCCTGTAATAAAGGTCTTCGCGGAATTTCTTTTCTTCCACCATCTTGCGAAGATCCGCATTGGTGGCGGCGAGGATGCGGACGTCCACTTTGACCACTTCGTTGGAGCCAAGCGGCGTGAATTCCTTTTCCTGAATCACGCGCAGCAGTTTCGCCTGAGTCTCCGCGCCGATGGTCCCGACCTCGTCGAAAAAGATCGTGCCCTTGTTGGCAACTTCGAACGCGCCTTTCTTGTTGTAAATCGGCGCTGGTGAACGCGCCTTTTACGTGCCCGAAGAGCGTGGATTCCAGCAGTTCGGTCGGCAGCGAACCGCTGTTGACGGCACGAACGCGTGGTCCACGCGCGGGGAGTTCGCATGAATCGCCTTCGCGATCAGTTCCTTGCCGGTGCCGGTTTCGCCCGTGACCAGAATGGTGGAACGGCTGGTCGCCACCTGCATCACCAGATCGAGCACGCGCAGCATGCGCTCGCTCTTGCCCACGATATTCGGAAAGCTGTAGCGCTGTTTGAGCGCGCGCTTTAGCTGCGTGTTTTCGTCGAGCAGCCGCTGGCCGGAGATGATCCGATCGATCTTCGATCAGCAGCTTTTCGTTATCCCACGGCTTCGAAAGGTAATCGTTGGCGCCGAGCTTCACTGCCTGCACGGCCGCTTCCACCGTGCCATACGCCGTGATCATGAAGATCGGCGTGTGGCGGTCGCGCTCCCGCACGTCGCGCAGCACTTCCATGCCCGATTTTTCCGGCATCATCAGGTCGAGCAGCACCAGATCGTAGGCGCGCTGTTCCAGCCGGCGCTCGCCTTCGGCGGCACTCTGCGCGAGGTCTACCTCATAGCCTTCGAGACTCAGCAGTGCTTCGAGGCTTTCGCGAATTTCGATCTCGTCGTCGATGACCAGAATGCGGCCCGCGGTCGTTCGCCGCCACGTACTCGCGCGCCGGCATCATCATGCGTGAACCTCCTTGCGTATTGCCGGAAATTCCAGATGGAAACATGTACCTTCGCCAGGTTTCGACAGCGCTTCGATAGCGCCCCCGTGCTCCTGAATAATTCCGTAGGTAACGGACAGGCCCAGGCCGGTGCCTTTCTTAGCGCTCTTGGTGGTGAAAAACGGGTCGTAAATGCGGCTCAGGTGTTCAGGCGCGATGCCGTGGCCCGTGTCGAGCATATCCACTTCGACTCCATTCGGTCCGCTTCGCGTGCTGACACTCCAGCACGCCGCGCGGCTCCATCGCATCGCGCGCATTCAGGAAACAGATTCAGGAAGACCTGCTGCAGTTTGCCCGCGTTTCCTTTCACCGGCTCCAGATCGCGGGATCGAGGTCGATCTTCACTTCAATCGCGGATTTCTTCATCTGATGCTCAAGCAGCGACAGAGTTTCCTGAATCACGCTGATTCAACTGCACTTCGGAAAGCTCCGTCGTGGAAGTCCGGGAGAAGTTCAGCAGCGAATTCACGATCTCGCTCGCGCGGAAAGTCTGCCGCGAAATCTTTTCAAGCATGCGCGACTTCTGTTCATCGTCCGCAACCTGCTTGCCCAGCATCTGCGCGTAGGTTGAGATCACGGCGAGCGGCGTGTTGACTTCATGCGCAACCCCGGCCGCAAGCAAACCGATGCTCGACAGCTTGTCCGCCTGCACCAGGCGGCGTTCGAGTTCCGCGCGATCTGTCACGTCGTCGAAAATCACCAGGCGGCCGATCTGCTCCATCTCGCGCGAGATCAGCGGCGCGATGGCAATGTTGTAAGTGGCTTCGCCGCGCGAGGCTGTCAAGCGCGAATTTATCCAGATGATGGATGCGCATTTCGCCCCGGGTCCGCTCAAATTGTTCGACGAGAGCGGCGGGAAAGAGTTCCGACAGAGTGCGGCCCGACGCGCGTCTTCGCGGCCAATGCCGCTCAGCCGTTCCATCTGCGTATTCCAGCTTTCGACGCGGTCGTCGAGCCCGGCCGCCAGAATACCGACGTTGATCGACTCGACAATGTTTTCGCTGAACTCTTTCAGCTTCTCGTACTCACCGACCTTCTGTTTAAGCGACTGGTACAGGTTCGCGTTTTCAATCGCGATCCCAACGTAGTTGGCGAGCGTGAGCAGCAGTTCCACGTCATCGCTCGAAAGAAATTCGCCCGGTTTCCGTGCGGCTTACGCCCAGATAAGCGATGGTTCTGCCGCGAACCGTGCACGGCAGGTAGTAATTCAGATCCAGATCGGTGATCGTCTGCCGGACCGATGGGGCCAGCTGCGCGCCACCGCGTCCAGGTGATACCGGGTCCGCTCAAAGAAGAGGTAAGGCGTCTCATCCGGCGGCCAGTCGAGAAAGCTCAGATCGAGCGGCGTTTCCGAATGCAGCGGGCGCGCGCTTGAACCCATTGACATGCGCAAACGCCACCGCGTGCTTCCACGAACCGCTCGGCCACCTTCCGCAATGAAAAACGCCACATGCCGGATGGACAGCGTCTGCATCAGCCGGTCTGCAACCGACTGCAGCATCTGGTCGAGTTCCGTCTCGGAATTCAGCTCGCGCGCGAATTCGATCAGCGTGCGGCGATAGTCGTAATGGTCGCGATAGAAATAGCGGTCGAGCTTTTCCTGAATCCAGTTCCGGATGGGCTGGAACAGGAACGTCGCGACCAGCATCACCATGATGATGTAGGCCGTGTGAAGCTCGGTGAACTTCGCTTTCACGAAATTCGCCGACCGAAAAAACGATCCCGTAGAACGCGCGTCAGAATGCAAAGCGTCGCGAGGGTATACGCATAGCCGCGGCGGAAGATCACGTCCACGTCCATCAGCCGGTATCGATGATCGCGTACGCGATCGTGAGCGGAATCAGCGGCAGCGTGATGACCGCATAGTTCAGATAAGGGCTGAACTGCACATCGAACACGAACGGCACGGCATAGAGGACCCCGAACGGGCGCGAAGCCGAACAGCATGCCGTTGCGGAGCCACTTCAGCTGCTGCCGGATGATCGGGTCTTCGGCGTGCCGGTATCCGTTTTGCAAAACGAAGCCACTCAGCGATATAGGCAGCCGTCAGCAGGCCCATCCAGATGCGGTCGAGCGCGTAGCGGACTTCAAGCAGCGAATTGCCGGGCGAGAACAGAACCCCTGTCGCAAAACCGGCCGCCACCAGCATAAGAATCGCGCCGGGCAGGTAAATCGCGCAGGCCCATCCACTTCCGGTACCAGGAGCGCGGTTCCGGGAAGGTCAGGCTGAAGTGCAGAAACAGAACCGGCGCCAGCCATCCGGCAATCAGGTTGCCCCAATCGATCACCTGATCGAACGGGTTCAGTTTCCCGGTGGAGTGGAAACAGCAGAAGATGAACGAAACGAGGCAGAAAATATAAAAATGCCGCGCCTGCGCTGGCGCTGCCCCGCCGGAAATAAATAAACAGACCGATCGCGAGGTAGCAGATTCCCACCAGGTACTGGTACGAAAAAGCCACGCCGCGCGCCGCTTCGCCGATGATCACAGTCGCCTTGACGTCGTCCACGCCGGCGCGCCGGACAATGTACAGAGCCTTCGCCCAGGCGCCAAAATAGGCCAGCCGCTTCGGGACGTCTTCGGTCGAGTGCATCGGCGACGCCCTGGATGCTCTTCAGGATGTCGTCCGCACGGATGCCCGCGCGGTCGGCCGGTCCGTTCGGAATCACTTTGGACGCAACTACCCGCCCGCCCTGTCGCGCCAGATGACGCCGTCATCGGGCAGCGGAAATTGGTGATCTGCTGATAGTTCACTGCCGCCGCAATCGCAGCGGCGATCGTCAGAACCGTCAACAGGGCGGTGGAGAGCTGGAATTTTAGTTCCTGAAGCACACCTGTACGTTTCAGTATAGGTGCAGTTCAGTGCCACGCTCTCCGTCACTAAGTAGTTGAGCTTTAAAGGATCTTAAGTGACCGCAAATGACCGGGTAATTCCATTTATGGAATTCGTGCCGTTGGGATTGTGCTGAGAACCGGATTCAGAGCTTCAGCGCCGGGCGCCGGGCTCGCATCCACGCGACGAAAGAAGCCGGAGCGGCCATGGTCGAAAGCCTGCTTTGCCGCACCAGCGCCCACTCAGCAAATTCGCCCGAGTCCTTGATCTCTTTGAGAGTAACCGGCGGGTCGATCATCGAAATGAAGCTGAAATCGGCCACGGCCAGCTTTGGGTTTGCCGGATCGAGCCGTCCGTCCGCTACGACATCGGCGAGCGCAACCACAGCGGCGTTGCCCATGCTGTGATAAATGAACACGCGGTCTCCCGCGCGCATGTCGAGGATGGCGCGGACCGCCTGCGGGTTACGCACCCCATCCCAAACCGTCCTGCCGTCACTTTCAAGTTGTTGGGCAGAGTACGTTTCGGGGTCAGTCTTGGCGAGGTAATAGTGTCGGTGCTCATTCGGCTCCTGAACAGGGAAGAAGTGTACTGTTCACATCCCTATTATCTTGTTACGATTGGGGAAGCGCCATGACGTCGAAGCTCGGCATTTTGCTCGCCCTGATCAGTAGTGGACTGGTATGCTTCGCGCAGACCGGCAAGAGCAGCCTTGCGGCGCCTCCAAAGGCATCCGCGGCTGAGAGCCCGGACCCGCCTAAACCCGCATCGCGACCTTATATTATCGGACCGCTCGACGTGCTCGACATACGGGTCTGGAACGACACCAAGATCAGCGGGATGTTTCCTGTCAGGCCGGACGGCGTTATCTCGATGCCCCTGATCGGGGAACTGAAGGCGGAAGGGCTCACCATTCCCGAACTGACGAAGGTCATCAAGGAGAAACTCGCCGAGTCCGTGACGAACGATGCCCCGGATGTGAACATCCAGCCGACCCGCATCAACAGCCAGCGAATCTTCGTTCACGGTGCAGTCAACAAGCAGGGTGAGGTGCCCCTGACCGGTGAAATGACGAATCCTCGACGCCATTTCGAACTGCGGCGGGTTCCGCGATTTTGCCAAACCCTCCAAAATCTACGTTCTTCGCGGCTCGAAGAAATTCAATTTCAATTACAACGACGTCAGCAAAGGCAAGCACATGGAGCAAAACATCCTGCTTGAGAGCGGCGATCAGATTTTTATACCGGGTGAGTATGGAGCTTGGTAGACGGCAGAATGACAGCAACGCAAAATCAATTACATTGCGGTTTCGCGGCGGGCCCTCGACCTTGAGGACTATATCGACGTCGCGCGGCGTCATGCCGGATGGATCGCGGGTCCTGCGTTCGCGGGGATGGTGTTGTCCATCTGCTTTGCCTTCTTTCAGCCCAACGTCTATCAGTCCGAAGCGCGGATGCAGATCACGCCAGCCCAGATTTCGGAAGAACTGGTCAAGAACACGGTCAATTCAGCAGCTCTATGAGCGCGTGATGCAGATGCAGACCGCCATCATGAGCCGCACCAGCCTCTCGGCCATCATGCAGGACCCGAAGCTGAATTTGTATCCCGCGGAACGGGCGAGCATGCCTCTCGAAGACGTGATCGAAAAGATGCGGCACGATGTTGTCATCAGCATCAACCCCAACGACGCGGCCCTCCGCCGCAGCGGCGCCTCCACGTTTTCGATCAGCTTCTCTTATCCCAAACGGATGCAGGCGCACGATACTGTGCAGTTGCTGGTCACCAAATTTGAAGACGAGAACCAGTTACAGCAGCGTGACCAGCAGGCTCTGCTTGGAAACTTCTTCGGGGATGAACTCCAGCAGGCCAAGGCCGATCTCGAAAAGCGCAACGAAGAACTGACAAAGTTCCGTAACGCCAATCAGGGGCGTTTGCCGGAGCAGAGCCAGATGAACATGCAGATGCTCGCATCCCTGCAGACGCAGTACAACGGGATCAACGATCAGCTGAACAGGCTGACCACTGACCGCGTTCGGCTCGAGGCCCAGCTTTCCACCCTGAAGGCCAGCTTTCGTTTGCGCAGAGTCTTTCGCAGGACACCTCGTCGGGTGGTTTTTTCATCGGCCCCGCCTCCAAACAGAACGAGGAGCTGGAGGCTTTGAACAGGCAGATCGACGCCGGCCAGATGACTCTGCAGCAGTTTCTGCAGCAGTACAAAGAAACCTATCCCGATGTGCGGAACCTGCAAAATCATCTGGAGGTGCTGAAGCAGAGACGCGACGATCTGCAGGCACAGCAGGATAAGCAGCAGGTCGATGACGCCTCGAAACCGAAGGAACCGGTCAGAAAGAACACGAACGTGCAGGCCGTCCAGAATGAGCTGAACGTTCAGACGCAGATCGATCAGACCAACAGCTCTGCTGAAGAACAACGATTCCGACCGCGCCAACAAGGTGAAGGAAGCAGGAGCGGATCAACCAGGGAAATCGAGGACTACCAGGGAAAACTGGCGGCCACTTCCAGCATCGAAGCGCACTACGTGGATCTGCAGCGCGACCAGACCAATGCCGCTCAAAAGTATCAGACATGCTGAAGAAGAAGGAACTGACCAATGCAGAACGGCGATCTGATCCAGCGCCGGGCAACGGAAAATCTGGAAGTGCTCGATCCCGCTTCGGTGCCGACAACACAGACAAGCCCCAACCGGTTGCATGATCGTGGGCATCGGCTTCTCCATTTCAATTGTTAGTAGGTCTTGCCCTCGCCGGCGTTCAGGAAGCGAAAGACACCTCGCTGAAGAATCTGAAGGACGTCCGCGCGTATACCAATCTGCCGGTGCTGTGCAGCATTCCGCTGCTCGAGAACACAGTTGCTCGTGAAGCGCAAGAAACGAATCACGCTTCTGGTCTGGTCTGCAGCCGTTGCGGTTGGGCTCATCGCAATCGGCTCTGCGCTTTTTTACTACTTAACGGTCACGGCAAATTCATGATTGAGGAAAGCGTTCAATGAGCCGAGTGCATGATGCCCTCCGCAGGGCTGAACAGTTGCTGGATGTCACGGCTCCGGTCGACATGCCGCGGGTACGCATACCGCGACAGTTAGCGATCTCACAGGCACTCAGACAATCGTTGAGGATATCCCTGTTGTGGTGATGCCGCCGCCTGCGGGGCCCGCCGAGAAAGAGCACTTCGTTCCTGGCACTGACACGTTCGGCACCTCGCCGGAATTGGTTTCCTACAACGGGATGCTGCGCCCGGAATCGAAGGAAATTCATGTCGACTGGCGCAACTTCCTTTCGCGCTGCAAGTCCATCCCGTTTCATCCCGCGCCCGAAGCCCATCTGATCGATATCGAGCGGCCGCATGAAGTACCGGGCGAGGAATTCCGCAGCCTGCGCACGCGCCTGAATCACATGCAGAGCCAGCAGGATCTGCATGTCGATCGTCGTCACCAGCGCGTCACCGGCCGAAGGCAAAACCTTTACCGCGATCAACCTGGCGCTGGCCCAGGCGCAACTCGAACTCGCCAGTGCTGATTGCCGATCTCGATCTTCGCCGCCCTGTGATCCACAACATGTTCCAGTGCGAGACGTAGTCCCGGCTTTTCCGACTTCATGCTGGCCGAAAAGCCGCTCGAAGAGTGCATCCGCCGCATCGAAGGCACCAATCTCTACTTCATGCCTGCCGGCACGCAGGTGAAGAACCCGCTGGAACTCCTGAACATGCGGCAGGTGAAATACACGCATCGACGCGTTCCGCAAGGTTTTCAACTGGGTGATTCTCGATACTCCGCCGCTGCTGTTCTCAGCCGATGCGAATCTGCTCGCGACCCTTACCGACGGCACGCTGATTGTGGTCCGGATCGGTTCGACCACCTACGACAACGTGATCCGCGCCATGCAGTCGCTTGTGCGAGAACAACGTGCTCGGCATTGTCGCTAACGGCGCGCGCGCCGGCGAACTTTACAGCAAATACACGTATTACTACACGCAGACCGAGAACGAGCAGGAGCAGCAGGAAGAGGCGGAAGAAGAGCTAGCCGCTTACCAGCTTCATCCGCTGCCGCAGCGATGTGACATGCGCCATGTGATGATCGCCAGTGCCAGGCATAGAGCGCGAGAGTTCTTATCCAGTGCCATCGAGCCGCGTCTCCGGATGACGGAACGACCGCTTCCAGTCCGCTTCCGATCATTCCGCGCAGCAGCAGTCACCCAGCGCTGATGCAGAGCTTCCAGCAGCCGCAGAGACGACATCGATCCGGAGTTTCGCCATCCGTCGTGCAGTTCGCCCAGGCCGCTTCGTCATATGGCTTGATCACGGGGTCATCTTCCGTCAGCGCCAGCTTAAAACGGATGTAGCTGTTCATGTGGCTCTCGGGAACATGGTGTACCACCTGGCGCACGCGTCCAGCCGCCGTCCCGGTAGGGCGTATTCGAGTTGCTCCTCGGAAAGCCCGTTAACCGCATCGCGCATGCGCGACGGTAGCGATGCGATGCGTGTCCATATAGCGGGCGCGGTCTTCCGGGCTCACGGTCTCAGGCCACGAAAACTGTCCGATCGGGAAACGAAGGTCGTCGCGTCACACATGCTTTCTCCTCTGATCAGATCGTCGTAGGTTTCCCGCTCCCGAACCACACGCCAGCGGTCTCCCTCCACCAGCACCTCAGCCGCGCGCGGCCGCGAATTGTAATTCGACGACTGCGCGAACCCATATGCGCCGGCCGACGCGACCGCCAGATACTCGCCCGGCTGCGCGTCCGCCATCTCCCGGTCGCGCGCCAGAAAATCGCCCGGTCTCGCAGACCGGACCCACCACGTCCGCCACGATGGTCCCCGCCGTCGGGCACTGACGCAGCGGCAGGATCTCGTGATGCGCCTTGTAAAGCGAGGGCCGGATCAGATCGTTCATCGCCGCATCCACAATCACGAACTCCTTCGCAGGGCTCTTCTTCCGGTGGAGCACCTGCGTCAGCAGCACGCCCGCCGGACCCACAATCGACCGCCCCGGCTCGATCATCACCGTCAGCCCGTCGCGGCCGATGCGTTCCCGCAGCGCGCCGATAAATTCGTGAATCGCCGGCGCGCGGTCTGCCGGTCTGGTATGCGATGCCGAGTCCGCCGCCCAGATCGACATGATCGATCGGAGCCCCTTCGGCCTGCAGGGTTCTCGATCAGCGCCAGCACCTTGCCGGCGGCTTCCAGAATGGGTGAGTAATCCAGAATCTGCGAGCCGATATGGCAACTCACCCCGCCTGCGCGCAGATTGCGGAAAGCCCGCGAGCGCGCGTAAATAGCCGGCAGCGTCCGCGATATCGATGCCGAACTTATGATCGCGCAGGCCGGTGCTGATGTAAGGATGCGTCGCCGCATCCACATCCGGATTCACGCGCAGCGAAAACCGCGCCGTTCCACGCCCAGCCGGCCGCATGCGCATCGATCTGCGCCAGTTCGCCTTCCGATTCGCAGTTGAAATTGCTGATGCCGCTGCGCAGCGCGAATCCGATCTCCTCCGCCGTCTTGCCCACGCCGGAAAACACCACCCGCGCCGGGTCGCCGCCCGCCTGCAGAACCCGGAACAATTCGCCGCCCGAGACGATGTCGAAGCCGCAGCCCGCCCCGGCCAGCAGAGACAGCACCGCCAGCGTGGAGTTCGCCTTCACCGCGTAACAGACCATGTGCGGCAGTTCGCCGAAAGCGCGCGTCGTAGTCGCGATAGGCGTCCAGAATCGATCGCGACGAGTAGACGTAACAGGGCGTCCCCGCTTCGCGCGCGATGCCTCCAGATCGACCTCTTCGCAAAACAGCCTCTGATTTCGTAGTGAAACATCTACTTCACCCTCATCACGATCAGCGTCTGGTCGTCGAAGCGTTCGGTGTTGAAGCGGTCCAGATCCGCAAAAATCTTGTTCACGATTTCCTGCGGCGGCAGCCCGCAGCATTTGCCGCAGAACGTGCGCCAGACGCGCGCGCCCGTACTCTTCGCCCGCCGGACTCAGATGGTCGGAAACGCCGTCGGAAAACAGCACGACCAGATCGCCGGGCTGGCGCCTGAAAGTTCTTCTCGTCGTACTCGCGGTCGGGCAGCAGCCCCAGCGGAACGCCTTCCACCTGCAGCTTCAGTATGTCGCCGTCCCGGCAGACCATGGGCGGCGAACCGCCCGCGTTCGCCATCGTGAACGACTGCGAATGCGGATGCCACAGCACCAGCAGCAGCGTCACGTAACGGCCTTCCACCTTGCGCTGCACCAGCGCGTCGTTGAGGGCCTTCATCAGTTCGGCGGGGCTGCGGCGGCGCGGCGCCAGCGTCCGCATCAGACCGTTCACCATCGCGCCGTAAAGAGCCGCCGCCGCTCCCTTGCCGCTCGAATCGCCGAACGCGATCGGCACGTGCGAATCGCCGTGCTCGAAGAAGTCGTAAAGGTCGCCGCTGATCTGGCGCGCGGGCCGCAGTCCGATCGCGATTTCCAGCCCCTCGATGGCGGGCGCTTCCGGCGGCAGCAGAATCGTCTGCAGTTCGAACGCGGCCTTCAGATCGTCCTGCATCAGGCGCTCGCGCTCGCCGATCTCCTCATACAGCCGCGCGTTTTCGACGGCGATCGCCACCGAAGGCGCCAGCAGGCTCAGCGTGCGCGAATGGTCGTCGGTGAAGTAGCCGATGCGCTCGCTTTCCAGATCCATCACGCCGATCACGCGGTGCTGCACCATCAGCGGCACCGCAATCTCCGACCGAATATCGGGATGCGAGGCGATGTAGCGCGGGTCGGTCCCGGTATCGTGCACGCGCACAATTTCGCGCGACGTCGCCGCGGCGCCCGGTGATTCCTTTGCCCAGCGGAATGTTGTCGATGTTGACGCGCTGGTCGTACCGGATGCTGAAGCGGTGCCGCAGCGACTGGCTGCTCGGCATCCACCAGCAGAATGCTGAACGCGTCGTAATTGATCAGCCCGCGCACGCTGGACGCGATCTTGCACAGCAGTTCGTCGATATCGAGAATGGACGAAAACTCCTGCGAAATCCGCGACAGCGTACGGATCGTCCGGTACTGCCGTTCGGCGCGCCGGTACAGCTGCGCGTTGTCGATTGCCGCTGCCACGCGCCCGCCGATCAGGCGCAGCATGGCGCGGTCATAATCTTTGAAAGCCCCCGCCCGCGTCGACTGCACGTCGATCACGCCCACCAGCCGCTTGCGCGCAATCATGGGCACGCTGAGTTCGCTGCGCACGATGTCCGAAGTGTTCAGGTACCGCTCGTCCGCCTGAACGTCCGGCACCAGAATCGGCTCGCGGTGCGCGGCAGCGGCCCCTACAATGCCTTCTCCCAGCGGGATCGAAAGATTGCGTACCACCTCTTCCCGGTGCCCCACCGCGTAGCGGATGCGCAGATCTTTGCGCTTCTCATTGAAGAGCAGAATGGCGAAGAGATCGTACGGGATGACGCGGCGCACGATTGCCGCAACGCTCGAGAGCAGTTCGTCGAGATCGAGAGTTTCGGAGGTGACGGCGGAGACTTCCAGCAGGAAGTCGAGCAGATCGCTGCGTTCGCGGAACCGTACCGGCGGTTTAGCGCGGTTGGCCATGCTCATGGAACCGGCACGGGCGCCACGGAATGGGGCTTGCCCGCCTGGGTCTCCTCCATGATTTTCACGCTGGCGCTGGCGCCGACGCGCGTTGCGCCCGCCGCCACCATGGCTTTCAGATCCGCCAGCGTGCGGATGCCGCCCGACGCTTTGACGCCCATCGCCGGCCCGACCGTCCGGCGCATCAGCGCGATGTCTTCCGCACGTCGCGCCCGATTTGCTGAAGCCCGTGGAGGTCTTTACGAAATCGGCGCCGGCGCTAACAGCCAGCTGCAGGCGAGCACCTTCTGCGCTTCGTCCAGCAGCGCGGTCTCGATAATCACCTTCACGATCGCGCCGCGTTCATGGCTTGCTTCCACAACCGCACGGATATCCGCTTCCACAACGCTCGTTTTCGCCGCCCAGCAGCGCGCCGATGTTGATCACCATGTCGATTTCCTGTGCGCCGCTGTCGAGAGCGACACGCGTTTCCGCAACTTTCGATGCAGTGGCGCTGGCGCCCAATGGAAATCCCGCGACAGTGCAGACCTTCACGTTGGAACCGGTGAGTTCCGAGGCCACCAGAGGCACCCAGAAGGAATTCACGCAAACGCTGGCGAATTCGTATTGCAGGGCCTCAGCGCACATTCGCCGGACTTCAGCGCGGGTGGCTTCCGGCTTTAGAATGGTGTGGTCGATCAGGCGCGCGATGTGGCGGTCGAAATTCATCTTTTCGGGCGGAAAAGACTACCGTAGCATACGCCGCCGGGCGAACGGACTGCGCAGCCTGGTGCGTCCGCGGCTATTTATTGGGGTCGATGCCGAACTTCTTCAGTTCTTCAGCGTAATAACGCTTCTGCAGAATATCCCACTCTTCGCTGCCTTCCGGAATATCGCGCTTCATGGAACGAACCTTCTCGCGTGAGGCGCGGTCTGCCTTCTCTTCCACCTGCAGGATATCGGTAAAGGCTTTGACAATCTCAAGCCGCGCATCGTTCTGATCCATCTTCATGCGCAGTTCACGCGACTTCCGCATCGTCGCGATCAGCTTATGGGAAATGTCCGTGATCTTATCGCGCGAAAGCTTCATGTTGTCGCCCGTATCGCGCCCGGACGCCCTCACAATCTTGCGCTGCTGAACCATCGTGTTCTTGATCTTGCGGAACATGTCCTGATAGCTGACACCTTCGCGCCGCATGTAATCGCTGTATTGCTCGAGCAGATCGCGTACTTCGTCGTTCAGCTTGTCTTCCGCGTCCAGTTCATCCGCGATGATTCCGTTGATGAGTTCGACCACCCTTTCGGGCGCCTGAGTTTCGATCGTATTGGGCGTAAGACGCCGTACGATCTGGCGTGACAGATAAGTAACAAAATCTCGGGGAAGAAGCATCCTGGAAGAATCTCCGTCAGTGTATCATCGAGAGTTATTCCTCAAGCCTCAACCGCCCCCGCCCACCAGGATCGCTGGCTCCCTTCCGTCTCAATGCTGCTGGTGTCGCTCATCAGCTACATCGACCGGAATACCCTCGCCATTCTGGCCCCCACAATCCTTCGTGACACACACCTGAACGGTGAGCAATACGGGTTTATCATTTCCTGCTTCTCCGTGGCCTACATGATCGGCAATCCGGTTTGGGGCCGGATTCTGGACCGATGGGGCGTTCGTCGCGGCATGACTGCCGCCGTCGGAATCTGGAGCGTTGCCGCCGCGGCTCACGCCTGGGCCGGCAGTTTCCTGACCTTCGGCATTGCGCGCGCGGTGCTGGGAGCGGGCGAGGGCGCCACGTTCCCCGGCGGACTCCGCACCGTAACCCAGACTCTGCCGCCCCGGAAGCGGGGCAGGGGACTGGCCATCGCCTACAGCGGCGGCTCCCTCGGCGCCATGATTACGCCGCTCATCGTGACACCCATTGCATTGCGTTTCGGCTGGCACGGGGCCTTCTTCGCCACCGGATCTTTCGGGCTCGCATGGCTGATCTTCTGGGCCTTTGCCGGCAAAGGCGTGGACCGGCGCACCGAGTTCACCAGCGCATCCCTTGACTGGAAGCACCCGGCGCTCTGGGCCTTCATGGCGGCCTACGCCCTCGGGGCGATGCCTCTGGGGTTCATCCTCTACGATTCGTCGCTCTACCTGCATGCGCGCTTCGGCTGGAATCAGGCCACGCTCGGCAAGGTACTCTGGCTGCCTCCCCTCGGTTGGGAGGTCGGCTATTTCGTGTGGGGCGCGGTTGTTCGACCGCTTCGGCCCGCGCTTCCGGAGCCTGTTACTAATCTCGATGCTGCTGAGCCTGCCTCTCGCGTGGATGCATTCTCTGCCCAGCGGACCCGCTGTTCTGTTCGGCATGTTTCTGGCGACCTTTGCGCTCGCGGGCTTTGTGGTGCTGTCGATCGGTTATGCGACCCGCGCATTCTCATCCGACCACGCGGGGTTGCTCGCCGGAGTCGGGGCCGGGTCGTGGAGCGCCGTGGTTGCTCTGACCAGTCCAGGCTTCGGACGACTGTTCGACCACAGCAGCTATCAGACGGCGTTCCGCATCGCGGCCGTGTTCCCCGTTATTGGCTATCTTTTATGGCTATGGCTGTCAATGCGCGGCAGCCGCTTTCATCCCGCGCCTCGGCCGCTTCATGATGAACACCATCGGGACCAGACAGATGACTCCAAGCGCCATGGCTGAAATGATATCGATGTAGGCGAGCGTAGTTGCCTGACCTGAGACGATGCGGGCCACCATCGAGTAGGCCCGCGCAGTCGCCACGTCCGGCGGGATTCCCTGACGGGTCAGCGTCTGCGTCATGCCCTGTATCCGTTGCTGGAAAGCGGGGTTTGTCGCGGTCGTGTTCGCGCTCAGGTAAACCTGGTGCTTTTGGGCAAGGCGGAGCAGGAATGTACTCAGCATCGAGATCCCGATGCTGCCGCCCAGATTGCGGGCCAGATTGGTAATCCCCGAAACCTGGTTGCTCTTGTTCGGCGGCATGTCCACATACGACAGCGTGTTGATCGGGATAAAGATGAACGCCAGTCCGATGGTCTGATAGATGCGCATCATCGCGGCGGTGCGGAAGTCGATCTCCAGGTTGATGCTCGTCATGTGATACAGGGCTACCGACGTTGCGATGAACCCGGTCGCAACCAGATATCTGGGATCGACGCGCGAGACCAGTTGCCCGACGATGGGCATCATGAAGATCAAGCACCACCGCTCCGGCTGAAAGCGCTTCGCCCGCCGATTGCGCCGTGTAGCCCATCAGCACCTGCAGGAATTGCGGAATCAGCACCGTGGTTCCGAACAGAACCATCCCGAGGACGAACATCATGAATACAGCCGTCGCGAAGTTGCGCTGCCGCAGCAGTTGAACGTCGACGATCGGATTCCGGTGGTTCCATTCATGTGACCACGAACCAGATCAGCGTCGCCGCCGAGATGATCGACATCGTCAGAATGAAGCGGGAAGCAAACCAGTCCACTTCCTGGCCTTTATCGAGCACAATCTGCAGGCACGCGATTCCGACGGTGATCAGCCCAAGCCCCATATAGTCGATGGGATTCTTCAGCATCTTTTGGCGTTCGTTCCTGATGTATGGCGGGTCTTCCACAATCCTGTGCGTGAGAAAAAGAGAGATCGCCCCAACCGGCACGTTGATGTAGAAAATCCAGCGCCAGCTGTAGTTGTCGGTAATCCAGCCGCCCGAGCGTGGGGCCGATCGCGGGCGCAAGCACCACCGCCATTCCATACACCGCAAAAGCCATGCCGCGCTTTTCAGGCGTGAACGTATCGGCCAGAATGGATTGCTCGCTGGTCGCCAGGCCGCCGCCGCCCAGACCCTGCATGATTCGGAAAAGCACCAGCATTCCGAGCGATGGCGCCAGTCCGCACAGGAACGAACTGATCGTGAACAGCAGGACGCAGGTCATGTAAAACCGCTTGCGTCCCACCAGAACCGAGAGCCAGGCGCTGATCGGCAGGACGATCGCGTTCGCGACCAGGTAGCTGGTCAGGACCCAGGTCGATTCATCCTGGCTCGCGGAAAGTCCGCCGGCAATATGAGGCAGCGCGACGTTCGCGATCGACGTGTCCAGCACTTCCATGAACGTTGCGAGCGTAACTGTAAGCGCAATAATCCACGGGTTGTACTTGGGACGCCATGGTGTGGATTCGCCGGGCATTTCGGTGAGGAAGCGTTACCCGCATTCTCTCATTCGCGCGTATTTTGCTGCCTTGTTCACTGGGGGACGGCTCTGGCTTTCCGGGTTTCGTCCATCAGCTTGCGTGCAATTTTATCGGCGACATCGGCCATCGCCCCGCGGAACTTTCCGCCATTGCTTTCCTGAGTGGTGGACCAGATCACATCGCCATCCGCATTGACCAGGCGCACGGACGCGCCCGCCTCATGACGTCGGTCCTGCATGTGGCTGGTCTCGTTTTCGGAGATTCCGAGCCCCATGTTTTGCCGCGAGGAACTGTTGGTCCCGAGGGTCGCGCCAGCGCTGGACCCGCTTCCCTCACTCGCGTGCAGCCCGATCGAGTCCGACGTGTGATGTTCTTCCACGTAGATTTTGTCGTCCGACGAGCCTTTGAGCGAAGCGTCCGCGCGTTCCGGGTTCTCAGTAATCAGGAACAGGCCCGAGTTCTGGAGCGCCGTGATGACCATATCGCGCATCTGGTCGGAAGTCGGGCCGCCGCCCAGCTGATCCACATAGATCCGGTGGATTTTAGCGAGCGGCGGGCGCGTGTCTTTCAGTTCAGCGGCGGTCAGCTCGGACGCCGCAGCCGAAAAAACAAAGCCAATTGTCAGCAGAACCGGTAAACCGGGGGTCACCCCTTACCTGCCTTACGCGCCTCTTCGTCCTGAAATTCAACCTTCCGGCCGGTCCGCGCTTCGAGAGACACCAGCAGCGGCCTGATCTCTTCTTTGTTCACCTGCAGCACCATTGCCTGCTGCCTGCCTTCGGAATCCGAGTATCCGATGGTCAAAAAATGGGTTCGTTTTTTCGCGACCAGAAAAATCGGGGAAATCAGCACCGCTTCCATATACCGGCGGCTGACCCGCATTCCGTATTCGATGGTGTTGATGTCGCTGTAAGGGATATGTACAGAGGAAATTCTGCTGTTCAGAGTCAGTGCATCTTCTGTCAGCAGATCGATCAGAACCGAAGATTTCATTGGTACTCCGGCGACGGTCCCGCCCACGTACTGGACCCGGCTGCCGGTGCCACCCGCCTCAAGCAGAGACGAGAGTGCGAGCAAAACCAGAAAGGTTCGCTTCATTCTTCTGGGATACCACTTTGACGAAAAGACCTCCATACCTCCCCTCATTTTGAGGAGGTATGGAGGCCAGTCCCTCGTCAGACTTGAAACCGCCGACTACAAGTGAAAGTTGAAGCTCACGTCGGCTACTGCCCGGGTCGGCTTGCCGTCAGTAACGAACGGAGTAAATTTCCACCGTTTCATCGCCGCCAGCGCCGCATTCATGAGGACCGCGTTTCCAGTCAGCGGTTTTACTTCATCCACGGCGCCGCTCTCCGTGATGTGCGCCTCAACCTGTACCGCGCCTTCAAGATGAAGCTGGCGCGCCATGATCGGGTACTCGGGCTGAACCTTTTCTTTGGCTGCTTTGATCGCGTCGGACTGGGTGACGTGCACCACATCCTCGGCCCGCATGTTGCCGCCGGTGAGGAGCGCCAGCATGGCAACGGTCATGACTGCTTTGTGTACTCGTAAGTTGTTCATTTTTTTATCTCCATGCAAGTTGATCTGAGTTGTTAAGTTCGGGCCGCTCCTGCGCTTCGGAATGCCTGCGGCCGTTGTTGTTTCTGACTGAATCCGCACCGGAAGTCATGCCGAGCATGGCCCGCATCCGGTTTACAGCCGATTGCAGAAGTTCCGCCTCGGCACTCATTTGAGAGCCCGCACTGGCGCCCTCTTCCGCACTGGCCGCGGTCTGCTGGGTCACCTGCTGGATCTGCAGGATCGCCTTTGAGATCTGTTCGATAGCCCGAGCCTGTTCTTCGCTTCCGGCATTCACTTCGTTCGAAAGCCGCTGCACCTGAACCGCACTGTCGGTCACCTGCCGCATTGCCGCGGCAACTTCATCCAGCCGGACTTTGCCGGTTTTTGAGTGCTGGATCGATTCCTCAATGAGCCCTGAGGTGTCCTTGGCAGCCTGCGAGCAGCGTTGGGCCAGATTCCGGACTTCATCCGCGACCACCGCAAAACCCATTCCGGCTTCACCTGCACGGGCCGCTTCCACAGCCGCGTTCAGCGAAAGAATATTGGTCTGGAAGGCGATCTCGTCAATAACCCGGATAATCTTTGAAATCCGCTCGCTCGAAGACGAAATATCACGCATCGAGTCAAGCATTTGGCTGAGCTTTTGGTTGGCTTCCGTAAGCAGCCGGTTCGCGTCGTTCGTGTGCTCGGCCGCCTCGCGGGAACTGCGGGCGTTGCGCTGCACCATGTGGTTCACCTGCTCGGAAGAGGCGGATGTCTGTTCAAGCGATACTGCCTGTTCGGAAGCCCCCTGCGCGAGCGACTGACTGATCGCGCCCATCTGCGAAGCCGCACGCGCCACCTGCTGGGCGCCTTCTGAAACCTGCGAGCCCATACCGCTCAGCGCGCTGTTCATCTGGCGAACCACGATGCTGATGAGAACGGAACAGAAAATCGTCAGAGCGACGAAGACAAACGCCAGCATCCGAGTCGAATCGGCGCTCGCCTGCACGTCCAGCGTCTCGGCGTTCATGCGCTCCCGCTGATTCGCAAGGAAATCGCGCGCATTGCGCTGCAGATCTTCGTACGCGGGCAGAAGCTTTTCGCTCACCAGCTTGAGCGCGTCGTTCATCTGCTGTTTCTGGATGAACTGCATGACCTCTTCGCTGATCGGCCGCACCGACAGCATCTTGGCCTGGAGATCCTGGGCGAGCTTCTTATCGGATCTCGAATCCATCAGGGGACCCAGTTCGCCAAACAGTGCGTCAATCCGGCGCTCCGCTTCCGCGACAGCCCGCCGGTTCTGCTCGACTCCGGCGGCGTCGCTCAGAATCGAATGGAGCAGCAGCGCCTGCTGGCGGCCGCTGATTTCCGTCAGACTCTCAACCAGTTGGCTGGTCCTGTCCGCGCGAATCGACATGCGGTGGACAACGCGGTCCAGACCGGCGTTGAGAGAACTCATAGCGCGCATCGACGTAAACGTCAACGCCGCAATCATGAACAGCAACGCGGCAAAGCCGCCGATAAATTTTGTGCGAAGTGTCAAACCCTGCTTCTCCTGAGGTAAGTAGTTCATTACGCTCCATATGTTTATCGGCGCTGACCGGGCAAAACTTTAGTTGCGCGTTCGTTTCGCCACACACGATTCAGCCGGAACCCAGCCGGGGGCGCTAAGATGAAGCGGGGAGAACACCCGTGCCGATCAGTGTTTTGAAAGACATACGCAAGATCTATGCAGGTTTGAATGCCGAGGCGATCCGCGCCTCCGCATGGCAGAAGCTGAACATAGGACTGATGGCATCGAGCCCGGAATCCTATGCGCGCATGGAGCGGTTCTTCGCTCCCGGCGCCCCAGGCTCCCTCGAGCACAGCCAGGCCATGAACTCTGTCCACCGGGTCGACGGTTCGCCCGCGGCGTACGATCTGGTGTTTTGCGAACCCGGGCTTCCCGTCCCCGAAAATGGCTTTGTTTTTTCTTCGGATCTCAGCGGGCCGTCACTCAACGCAATCCTGACCAAATACCCGAAGCTCGAACTGGCGCTCGCCCGCACCTTTCCCTTGCTCCGGAGCGGCATTACCCAACACATCGTTGCCCGTGTTTCGCGCGAAAACGCCCTGTTTTCCCTCGTGACCGCGCTGCCCAACGTGGTTCCGAACCTGTTCGAACTGCCCTGGGCCGTGGGTGAGTTCGCCACCGACACCGCGTTCCTCACCATGAATCAAATAAGGATGGCTCTGAGCCTGGCGGCGGCTCACGGTCACACCGTCGGCTATACCGAGCAGAAAGCCCAGATCGCGGCGATCGCCGCCGGTGCTTTCGGCTGGAGAGCGATAGCCCGCGAACTGATCGGCAAAATTCCTCTGGGCGGCGGCCTGATTCCGAAGGCCGCAGTCTCATTCGCGGGCACCTACGTAGTAGGGCTGGGACTCGAAAAGCTCAACCGTACGGGATCGGGCCTGACGAACCAGGAAAAACGCGATGCTTACGCCGACGCATTCGCCAAAGGCAAAGACATCGCCCGCGATCTTGCGCCCACACTTCGCGAGACTTCAGCCCGGCCAGCCGTGTAACGCGCACTTTTTGAAACCGAAATCCGCCGCGGACGTTCCAAACGATAGAATCGAATGAACACTATGCGGCTAACAGCTACCTTAACCCTGCTTGTAGGCGCTGCGGGATTGGCGAGCGCTGACACCATTGCTCTCAGAAACGGAGAGGTGATTCAGGGAACCTATCTCGGCGGCAACGCCCGACAGGTCCGTATGGACGTGAACGGCAACATTCAGAATTTCGATATCGCACAGGTCCAGGCGATTTCTTTCAGCGATTCCGGTTCACCCCAGCCTCCGCCTCCGCAGGCAGCCTATCGGACCGACCGGGACCGCATTCCCGACCGTGACCGAAGCCCTGAGCGCACCCGTGTTCAGGGTGTCACCATCCCGGCGGACACTGCCATCACGGTCCGCATGATTGAATCCGTCAACTCGCAAAGCGCTCGGCTCGGACAAACCTTCCGCGCGAGTATCGATGAGCCTGTCACTGTGGACGGCCAGCAGATCATCCCGCGCGGGGCCGACGTCCTGACCAAACTGGTCGACGATCAGCAATCCGGTAAGCTAACCGGGCGCACCGTTCTGACTTTGGCGCTGGTTTCGATCAACATCAACGGCCAGCCGGTCGATGTCACCAGCACCGATGTGCGGACGGCCAGTAGTTCCCGCGGCGGCCGGACAGCAACCGCGGTCGGCGGCGGTACGGCTCTTGGCGCAATCGTCGGCGCGCTCGCCGGCGGCGGCAAAGGCGCGGCCATCGGAGCCGCGTCCGGCGCGGCCCTTGGCGGCGGCGCTGAGGTCCTGACGAACGGCCAAAAGGTCAATATCCCGTCTGAAACGCGGCTGACCTTCCGGTTACAGGCTCCCGTTCAACTATGAGGATCGCGCTTGCGATCCTGTTGTGCGCACTCGCAATGAGCTTACGCGCATCGCGCGGCGACATTGTGGAAGGAAACCCCGCCAGTCCGGTGCGGGTCTTGATCTACGAAGACCTGCAGTGCCCCGATTGTCGGCAGTTTCGCGCACTGCTCGACCAGAAGATCCTGCCGCGCTACGGAACTCGTGTGGCCTTCGTGCATCGCGATTTTCCGCTCGGCAAGCATGAGTGGGCGCGGGCAGCGGCGATTGCGGGCCGCTGGATCTCCGAACGCAACCCGCAATTGGGCGTCACCTACCGTCGGGAGATCATGGCCGAACAGGATCACGTTACGCCTTCCACGCTGAAGCCCTGGCTGGTTGAGTTCGCGCGCCGCAACAAGCTCGACGAAGAAGGGATCGTGGCAGCCCTGACCGACGCCAAACTGGCGGCGCTGGTCGATCAGGATTACCTCGGCGGCGTCGGCCGCGGGATCTCCCATGCGCCCACCGTATATGTAGGGAATCAGTCGCTGGTCGAGACGATTATGTACGAAGATCTCGCCCGCCTGCTCGACACCGAGCTCGGGCGTTAGTGACCCGGCGCGACATTCTTGCGGGCGCGCTCTCCACAGTGCCGGCGCTGGCTGCGCGAGTCAAAGGACCCATCGTCGACACCCACGTTCACTTATTCTCGGACGATCCGAAGCGCTTCCCGCTTTCCCCGAACGGCCCGTACAAACCCACCCCGCTGACCGTCGAAGAGTACAGCCGCTTTGCGGTCTCGGTTGGAATCGAGCACGCCGTCATTGTCCATCCGGAACCGTATCAGGACGATTACCGGTATCTCGAGTACTGCTTTGCGCATGAGCCCTCGCCAGGTTTTTTCAAAGGGACCTGCCTCTTCGATCCGATCGCGCACGATACGCCCGACCGGCTGTCATCTCTGGTCGGCAACAATCCCAACCGCATCGTCGCGCTGCGCATTCATGAGACGCGCAAGCCAGGCACGCCGCCCCTGAGCACCGGTCCTATCAAGGATCGCGATTTGCGCTCCCCAGCCATGCGTGCAACGTGGCAAAGGGCCGGGCAGCTTGGGCTCGCAATCCAGATGCATTTCCTGCCGTATTACGCGCCGCAGATTGGGGAACTTGCCTCGCGGTATCCGCAAATTCCCGTGATCCTCGATCACTTGGGAAGAGCCGGGCAGGGGTCGCCCGAGGAATTCGCCGGTGTTCTGAAGCTCGCACGGCTGCCTCGCGTGTACATGAAATATTCGGGCGCCGAGTACTCCTCAAAACAGCAGTATCCGTTCGCTGACGTGAAGCCCATCGTCCGCCGTTGTTACGATGCCTTCGGGCCGGACAGGATGCTCTGGGGCTACTTCGGACACGATCGCGCGGGCTTCCAAAAAGAACTGGCGCTGCTCGGCACGATGTTCGCGTTCGCAAGCGAAGAAGACCGTGAAAAAATAAGGGGCCGCAACGCGATCCGGCTATTTGGCTGGAAATAAGCGGTTCACGTAAATCGTTTTGCCGCCCGAAGCGCCGATCGGATGCAATTGGTCTTCCCCAACCAATGCGCGAAGATGCGCCACCTTCTCGTCTTCCGACGCGACGTACCACCGGTCGTTGCTCCTCCACCGGTCAACGAACTCGCCGTCGCCGATGAAAACATGCGGCGCATCGGGAGCGTAAGATCCGTATTCGAGGTTATTGCGGCGACCGTTCAGGATCAGCGCCGGTCCGGTTCGTATAGAAAAAAACCGAGGACATCTCATAGTACGGATCGTCCACAATCAGTCGTCCAGGCGGCGCGGAATTCAGCGCCTGGGCCAGCGCGTACGACCCAAGATAAGGATCGAACGCAATCAGCGCCAGCCGCGCGGCCTGGAAGAAGAGCACCATCATGATTGCCAGCGCCATAGCCGCACGCCGGTCGCGCGCATAACCACGCACCCGCCGCCCCGATCAGCGTAGCCACCGCCGCTATCACCAGAGGCAGCCGGAGATACGCGAAAGACTGTAGCGTCAGATCGCCCATATGACCGAGTGACAGCGTGTAAGCGCCGGGATTGTGCGCCAGTGCCTGCGAGATGTCGCCAGGAGCTGTAAACCCGCGGCTGGCCCACAACAAAGCCAGCAATCGCGCAGAGGCCCGCAGCCGCGATCGTGCCCGCCAGCCGCGTCGAGATGCGCCAGGCCGCGCTCGCCCGATTCCGCCATCGCGCTCCCAATCAATATTGCGAACGCCGGATACGCAGGCATCGAATAGTATTCCTGGGTGGTCGAAAGAGCGAAGAACCCCATCACCATCCCGATCCAGCAGAGCGCAAGCAGCCGCATGCGCGACGCCGCGGTCACTGCCCCGGAAGGGTAACCGAACGGCCCGCAGCAGGAACGCGCTCCACGGAAAGAACCAGGCCAGATGCAGCAGCCAGAAGAGCCCCCGCGGGACCGTATCGTAATCGCGCGGATAACGCAGATTCAGGAAACGAAGAATGTGCTCGTTGAAGAAGTAGAACCAGAAGAAGCCCGCGGTACGATCCCGATTCGCTGTGCATCGTGAAGTCGAAATAAGGCGGATTTCGCAGTGTGGCAAGCACATGCCACGGCGCGGCAATCAGCAGCATCAAAGCCGACACCGAAGGGCAGATTGCAGCCGCCGCCATGTTTCGCGCTGCCGCCAAAGTCCGCTGAAGATCAGATACAGAAACGCCGCGCCGAACGGAAACACCGCCGCGATCAGACCTTTCAGCAGCATGCCGCACGCCGATGGCCGCCCACGACCCGAGCGCCCACCGCTCGCCAACGCGCTTCGCCCGGCTCGAGTGCCCGGAAGAAACACCACATGGCGCAGGCAATGGCCAGCGTCAGCACCACATCGGGAATCAGGACGCGGGTAAACAGCCACAGACCCATGCAGGTGGCAAGGCTGAGACCGGCATAGAGGCCCGCTCTCGCACCCAGCGCCCACCCTGCCATGCGCGCGACCAGCCAGCACAGCAGAATGGCGGAGAGGGAAATGGGGATGCGCGCGGCCCAGTCATGCACTCCGAAAATACGGAAGCTCACCGCGATCATCCAATACTTGAGCGGCGATTTCTCGAGGTACTTGACGCCGTCCAGGTGCGCGGTGACCCAGTCGCCCGATTGCAGCATATTGCGGGCAATCTGCGCCTGCACCGCATCCACGTCGTCCATCAGCCGCGGAGGGCTCACGAGCGAAGTCAGATAGATGATGGCGGCGAATAAGAGGACGATCAGTTCGCCGCGGCGAGACTGGCGGCCTCTCTGAGCGGCTGCTCCTCGCGACGGAGCTACTTCGATATTCCATCTCTTCAGCCAGAGAAAGAGAGTCATCAGACCCCATAGATGATAACCGGCATTGATGCGCTTATCTCTATGATCGCGGATGAGCGATTCGCGTCACATCCGCATCGAACAGGAATGTACTCCGGATCGCTTCCGGGGTCAGCGTATCCCGCAGCAAAGGGTAGCAGCGGACCGCGGAACCACTCGTGCGCGGGGATATCGAGACCGGCCTTCCTGCGGTTCAGAATCGCATCCGGCAGTTTGCCCCGCATGGTCTTCTTCAGAATCGCTTTCTGATGCGAACCGGCTTACTTTAAGATGCTCGGGAAGGCGGGCGGCGAACTCCACAATCCGGTGATCGAGCAGCGGCGGCCGCACTTCGAGCGAATGCGCCATACTCATTCGGTCGACTTTGTAGAGCAGGTTGTCCTGCAGATAATACTGCTGATCGAGCAGCAGGAAGCGGTTCAGAAACCCGATGTCAGCGGACGCAGGGCACGTCTGAGTACAAGCTGGCTTAGATCCGTGGCCGTTCGGTGCGCCGGTAACAACGACTGTTTCTGCTCACGCGAAAAAGCGCCGTTCCAGAACAGATGCGCTTCGTCCGGACGAAGCAGGAACCTTCGAGCCAGCGCTTCAGCTTGTACTCGAACCCGATCTTCGCGTCCGAAACCGGCAGCAGGGAACGCGCGGCGCCAAGCGCGCCCTGCCGCAGCAGCCGGGGCACGCGCCGAAGCGAGCGGGCGAGCCGGTCGGCACGATACGTCATGTACCCGCCGAATAACTCGTCTCCGCCTTCTCCCGGACAACGCGACCGTAACATGCCGCCGCGCTCATCTTCGAGAGAAACCAAACGGGCAGCGCGCCGGCATCCGCCCCCGGCTCGTCGGAAAACGTAGGCGAACTCTCTCAATGCGGAAGCGACGTCCGAGGCGCGGTTCAGCTCGAATTCGTGGTGCTCGGTCCCGTAGCGTTTCGCGCCATCGCCGGAACCATTGCCGTTCATCGCACGATTGCGATTCGAAGGCGATCGAAAAGGTTTTCAAAGGGCGCGCGCCGCCTCCGCCGCATAATGCAGCAGGGTGGACGAATCGAGGCCGCCGCTGGCCCAGATTCCGAGCGGGACATCGCTCACCAGATGCTCACGGACTGAATCGCGAAGCAGCCGGTCAAGTTCGCACGCCGCATCGTCCGCCGTAATGCGTGGCGTCGGGCCGGAACTCGAGGCGCCACCACGTCGGTACGTCCTTTCTATTCCGTTCCGCCATTCGAGAAAGTGACCGGACGGGAGTTTCTCAATGCCCTCAACCAGGGTTCGCGGCGCAGGTACGTAGTTGAGCGAAAGGAAATCCTGCAGTGCCGCGATGGTCCAGCCGGCGTGTGACTCCCGGGTGCGCAAACAGCGCCTTCAGCTCCGACCCGAACACAATATCCCGCCCCATACGCCGGATGTAGAGCGGCTTGATTCCCATCCGGTCGCGCGCCAGCACCAGGCGTCTGTCGAGTCCGCGACCAGATGGCGATGCGCGAACATCCCGCGGAAGCGCCGGAAACAATCGGTGTCCCACTCAAGGAAAGCGCGCAGCGCAACTTCGGTATCGCAATGGGAACGAAACCGGTGCCCAAGGCTTTCGAGTTCGCGCCGCAGTTCCCTGAAGTTGTAGATTTCGCCGTTATAGACGATGGCCGTGTGTCCGTCGTCGCTGAGCATCGGCTGGTCGCCGCCTGCAGCGTCGATGACCTGCAGGCGCACCGCGCCGAGCGCAACGTCCGCGCGACGAGTAGCACGCCTGCTGGTCCGGCCCGCGATGCGTCAGCGAAGCCGTCATTCGCGCGATGACGGTTTCGTCGATACGTCGTCCCGCATGCGTGAACCCGGCGATTCCGCACATCAGTTCACCCTCACACTCCGGATCCCCACCCGGAGTTATAAGGGAACTATATGTGTAATTCGTGGAAAATGCAAGGTTTCGTACGAAATTTGTTTTCGCAATCGCAACTTGCCTGGGGGAGCCGTGTTATTGGCCGCCACCGCCGCCACCGACATCCATATTCCAGCTTCCCGCCAGCGGATCGGCTCCGCTCGCTGGAGCGGCGCGAAGAATCTGTTCGACGCCGGCGATCAGTGCCGTCGCAGTGATTTTTGCCGGGTCGTTGCCCGTTGCACCCGTAACAATTACCGCGTCGCCCGGCCTGAGATCGGCCAGTTCGATCGAAGGTTGCTGTTCGATGATCCGGTTCATGTCCATTCCGCGTCCGCCGCGTCCGCCGCCTCCAGGTCCGCGGCCACCGGGTCCGGCCTGTGCATCCCGTCCGGCACTTGCAGGCGCTTCGCCCCCTGCTCCAGGCGCTCCGCCCCCGCCTCTGCCTCCACGGCCGCCGCCCATCCCCTGATACGAGGGATTAAGCTGGCGCGCCACCATCATCGCCGCCATGTCGTTGAACTTCTTAAGCGATGTATCGGTCCGCAGCACAATGGTGACCGGCTTCTTAGATGCGGTCTCCGTTCCCAGAATCGTCCTGGTCGCGGGGTCAATCGATTTGACCTGCACCCCGATGGTCTTGAACGAGCCCGAGCCGATTCTCTGGGCTTTGATTTCCGTCGAGTCGGCATTCTTTTCACCGAGAACCCGCAGTTGGTCCCCGACGGCAATCGCTGTCAGAGTGCTGGCCTCGTAGGCGCCCGAATCGGGATTGTAGTGCCGGTAATCGATTTTGCCTGAAATATCCACCGCAATTTCTTTGGGCGCCTGGCTCCCCGGCACCTTCGAATTCATTTTGATCTGATGAGATCCCGAGTCAATTGCGGTGACAAGACCGGTGGTGGCGTTCTTCCATTCTTCCGCTGAGGCCTGAAGCCGTTGCGCGACTTCCGCCTGCTTGGTGACATAAAACGTTCGGGCGGGTTTGCCGGTCGGATCGGCGGTGAAGACGCGAGCGATAATCCGGTCCCCGGCCGCGATGTCGGCAGCAGTGGCTGCGACGGCTTTTTTCATGTCTGTCTCGCCCGCAGCGACCCTCATTACGGCGGTCTTATCGTCGAATTTTACGGTTGTGTTATCGCCCTTATCCGGCTTGACGGTCACAACCTTGCCCGAGGTATCGACCGACTCAACGGTTCCGATGACACTCATGTAGGGAGACTTAGCGGCAGACTGCGCCGCATCCTGTGCGAACGCAGCGGCGCCAAGCAGACTCAGCAGCGCCGAAGCGACAACGATTCTCATGTCCTTATCGTACCCCCGGTCGATCCAGGTCGGCGGTCAGATCGAAGTAAGTAAAGGTAAAGAAGAGGTTCGCGCAGGCGCCGTGTGGTGTACGGGTATGAGGACGCTGCGTGCATCGGCCTCGGCGCGGCGGATCATGATCTTCTCGGCTCCGACACATCCCCAAAGCGCCGCTACGCAGACGGTGATGGCGATAAAGCCTGGCCGGGTGATTGCGAAAATGCGCATTGCAGGACGGTTGTGCAATCGCCCGGCCACCGGCAAAGTGTTGGAAATAAGGACCGATGTGACACAGGACACAGCAGTGCCGGCACGCATGTGATTCCGGTGCCACACTCCCCCTTGCATTTGCCCCAAAATTGCGTCATAACATCATCGAAGGATTGACCGAATGAGACAAGTTGTGATCGCCGGATGGCTGGTAGCGCTGAGTGCCGGGCATGCTCAGGCGTTTTCGCTGAACTGGTTGCGGTCTCATCCGAAAGAAAAAGCGGCCCGCGTGGAATACCACGGGGCCGCTCATCGATCCGGATCCGGAAGGCTCTATTTCCCGCCGGACGAACACCTTCAAAAGAAAACGGCCGTTACTTCAGCGGCCCGAGCAAAGCGACCAGTCCGACAGTAAGAGTGTTCATCGTCTTCACCCCTGCCACGTTGTTCCGGAACTGAAAGAAATTCGCGTTCGACCCGTCATGGCGGAACTCCAGCCGGCCCACGAAGTGGTCGGTGATCTTGGCTTCACCAGTGATCGTACCTTCCTTCAGGACCTGTTTGGTGCCTGTCGAAAACCCCGTCGGATCGTTGAAGAACTCAACGCGGCCCGCAGCTGCGAACATCTTCGTGATCTGTACCCGCGCCGCGCCTGCAACACCATACCACTGGTTGTATCCGCCGCCGATCTGATTGTCGCGTCCGTAATCGCCGTTGATGTACATGCTTACTTTGCTGGTTGGAGTCAGCAGGATCGTGGTATCGACCAGGTTCCGTTTTCCCGCCGTGGTGCCCAGGTGATTGGGACCTTCCAGATAATTCAGTGTCCAGGTGTACTTGGTTTTGGTAAGAGCCAGCGTTGCCGCGACGTTCCTGAAATTGTTATTGCCCCAGACCGTGTTCCATGCGTTAGTGACCTGAAACCCGACGCTGAGTTCTTTGGTGACCGGTGTAACTACCTTCACGCCGAAGTGGTAATAGGGAATCGCCCAGGCGAACAGCAGCGACCGCGTATAGTTCCAGTTCGAACTGCTCTCGATCACTTCCGCGCCGGCCGACGTTACGAACTGGCCGAAGTCGATCTCTGTTCCATGCGTGTGGTTGGGTTTTGCGATAAGGTACATCTGTTCCACATAGCGCAGAGACTGGTGATCGATAGCGGCCACATCTCCCGCGTGGATCAGGCGCATGGTTTCGCCCGCGCCGACATCGAGATGGAGTCCAAGCACCTTGTCGGACTTGTCGATGGTTGCCTTGACCAGGCTCAGGCGGGGGCTGGTGCTGTGCAGATTAAAATTCTGCAGGGCATTGAGGCCGCTCTCCGGATGATCGCTGTTGTAGGTCGCGTAAGCGTCGGCGAGTCCGCTGAATACCCATCCGCCGTATTTTGCCGGGGGTGCGGGAGGCGGAGCATTGGGGTCCGGCTGCTTCGAATCGGTGGCAGCCGCGGGCGGTGTCTGGGCGGGCGCCTGTTCCGGGGTATCGGCGGCCCACCCGGTCACCGCAAGCGTAAGAATACAGAGGGGTATTCGCATTGAGTCTTTCTCCTGGCTGGTATGAAAGATTCAGTTTACGGGTGTGTGAACAGCCTATGGAAATAGATTTTTTCGATTGGCTATATGTCGTAGTAAAGCGAGAACTCGTAAGGATGCGGGCGAAGCCGGACGGCTTCTGCTTCATGACGCCGTTTGTATTCGATAAAAGTCTCGAGCAGTTCTTCGGTAAAGACGTCGCCTTTTAGTAAAAACTGATGGTCGTCTTCAAGGCAGGCAAGCGCTTCATCGAGAGACGAAGGCATAGACGGCACAGACTTCATCTCTTCCGGAGTGAGATCGTAAATGTCTTTGTCGAGCGGTTCGCCGGGATCGATTTTGTTCAGCACGCCGTCGAGCCCTGCCATCAGCATGGCCGCGAATGCCAGGTACGGATTCGCCGAAGGGTCTGGCGGGCGGAATTCCACGCGCTTCGCTTTCGGGCTCGCGGAGTACATGGGAATTCGTATTGCCGCGGAACGGTTGCGCCTCGAATACGCAAGATTGACGGGCGCTTCATAGCCCGGCACCAGGCGCTTATAGCTGTTGGTTGTGGGGGCGATGATCGCCGACAGTGCGCGCGCGTGTTTCAGCAACCCGCCGATATAGTTTAGCGCCATGGTGCTGACGCCCGCATAGCCGTCGCCTGCGAACAGAGGATTGCCGTCTTTCCAGATCGATTGATGCACGTGCATGCCGCTGCCGTTATCGCCGAAGATCGGCTTGGGCATGAAGGTGACCGTCTTCCCGTACTGATGCGCCGTATTGCGGACGATGTACTTATACAGCGTCATGTTGTCGGCGGATTTGACCAGCGTGTTGAAACGCTGGTCGATCTCGCACTGGCCCGCGGTTGCGACTTCATGGTGATGGCACTCGACCACCAGGCCGCAGCGCTCCATGGTGTTGACCATTTCCGAGCGCAGATCCTGGTAATGATCGGTGGGCGGGACAGGGAAGTAGCCTTCCTTGTAACGCGGCCGATAGCCCAGATTGTTGGTCTCGCGCCCTGAGTTCCACCGCCCTTCCTCGGCGTCGATGAAGTAGAAGCCGGAGTGCGCATTCTGATCGAAACGCACGTTGTCGAAGATGAAGAACTCGCCCTCGGCTCCGAAGAACGCGGTGTCGCCCACCCCTGAGTTCTTGAGGTAGAGTTCGGCCTTGCGGGCAATCCAGCGCGGATCGCGTTCGTAGTTCTGCCTCGTGAGCGGATCGCGCACATCCCCGATCATGACCACGGTCGGAGTCTCCATGAACGGGTCCATGAACGCTGTCGTGGAATCCGGGATAAGGAGCATGTCGCTCTCGTTGATGGCTGTCCACCCCCGGATGCTCGAGCCGTCAATGCCGAACCCGTCGGTGAACGAGCCCTCGCTCAGTTCACCGATCGGATACGAAATGTGGTGCTGGAGCCCTGGGATATCGCAGAACCGGATATCCACCTGACGGGCGCCGTTCTCTTTGGCATACTGCAGAACTTCTGTTGGAGTCATTCGCGAACCAACAGTTTACTTTAGAACGAATACCTGATGCTCAACTGCACCTGCCGGATGGCAACAGCCGTGCCCGCAATTACGCCGTACGGCGGCGGAACTGGCGTCAATGACTCGGCCCGTGATTTCTCCGAGTGCCTGTGCGCTCAGTGACAGCGAGCAGGCGGCTGCGAGCGCAAGTGCGCTCACGATAATACCTCTCATATCTGTCCCCGGTCCTGAGATTTGGGGGCAGTATCTCAGGATCTGCGGACAACCGCTCGTATAACCGGTATCAAAGAATGGCGGTCGACCGGGTGCTCAGACGGTGACCGGTTAGCGAGTTCGTGATTGAGGCTTTGCACGAACTCTTCGATCTGCTGTTGCATCGCTTCCATCTTGGCGCGCATATTCAGAATGATCTCGACGCCCGCCAGGTTTACGCCAAGATCCCGAGTCAGGTGAAGGATCACTTCGAGCCTGTCGAGATCTTCATCCGTGTAAAGACGCGTATTGCCATCGCTGCGGCTGGGCTTCAGCAGCCCTTCGCGTTCATAGAGCCGCAGCGTTTGCGGATGCACGCCGTACTGCTCCGCCACCGACGAAATCATGTAAGCGGCCTTCGATTTCTCACGCATCGGGCTCTGCCTCCCACATGTCTTTACGCGGATCCTCGGTCTGCACCTGAGCGAGTTCACGCAACAGTTCCCTTGTACGTTCGTCATGGATGTCCGGAGCCTGCAGGACAACCTGTACGATCTGATCTCCGCGTGTGCCTTTACGGCTGTTCATCACGCCGCGCTCGCGGAGCCGGAACTTCTGGTTGTTCTGTGTGCCCGGCGGAATCTTCAGCAGCGTCTTGCCATCCACCGTCGGGACTTCGATCTTGGCTCCCAGTCCGGCCTCAGGCACGGTGACGGGAACCTTCAGGTGAATGTTATCCCCTTCCCGCGAGAACAGAGGATGCTCCTGCACATTGGTCGTGATGTAAAGATCTCCCGGAGGCGCGCCCATCGTGCCGGCGTTGCCTTTGCCCGCAACCCGCAGACGAGAGCCGTTCTTCGCACCCGCGGGAATGCGAACATCCACCGATTCCACGTGAGCGACGCGCCCTTCCCCATGGCAGGTAGCGCAGGCGCTCTTCAGGCGGCCTTTGCCATTGCACCGCGGGCAGGTGAGATTGAACTTCATGTTGCCCGCCATCTGGCTCACATTGCCGGTCCCGTTGCACTGCGGGCACGCCATCGACCCGGCTTCGTTACCGCCGTTGCCGTGGCACTGCGGGCACTGCTCATAACGGGTGATATCGATCTTGGTCTGGAAGCCTTTAATCGCCTGCCAGAAGGTGATATTGAGGCCGTATTCCAGGTCGGCGCCTTTTTCAGGCTGCTCGTCTACTTCCTGTCCACCGGCCCCGGCTCCCCGGAAAAACTGGCTGAAAATATCTTTAAAAGAACCTGCGCCGCCTGTTTCCCGATGCGTTTCCGACCCCTGCCGGGCACGGTTCATCGCATCTGAAAAATCGAAGCCGCTGAAATCCATGTTGGGATGACGTGTTCCGCCCCCGCCACCCGGCGGAGGACCGCCCGCCGCAAATCCGTTATCCGAATAGAAGCCGACCTGATCGTACATCGTGCGCTTCTTCGTGTCGCTCAGCACGTCATACGCTTCCTGTACGTTCTTGAAACGGTCTTCAGCGGACTTATCGCCGGGGTTGAGATCCGGATGGTATTTGCGCGCAAGTTTCCTGTACGCCTTGCGGATATCGTCCGCACTGGCGTTCTTAGGGATGCTGAGTGTTTCGTAATAGTCGTGTTTAGGATTGGACGCCATAGGAGAAAAGGACAGGCCCGCAGGCCTGTCCCACCTCGTTCACTTACTTCTTGTCGTCCACGTCTACAAATTCGGCGTCGACAACATCTTCTTTGTTCGGCTCATTGGGCGGCGGCGGAGCGCCCTGTGTACCGTTGGGCGCGCCCTGCGGCGGTGTCGATGAAGCCTTGTACATTGCTTCCGCCAGCTTGTGGCTGGCCTGCGTCAGTTTGTCTGTGGCGGCGTTCAGTTTCTCGGCGTCCCCGTCGTTGATCGCTTTCTTTACGTCTTCGATCGAGGCTTCGATATTCTTCGCGTCCGCATCGCCGATCTTGTCGCGATGCTCTTTCAACGTTTTTTCCACGTTGTAGACCATCGAATCCGCGCGGTTGCGGGCTTCAATCTGATCCCGCTCCTTACGGTCGTCGGCCGAGTGCGATTCCGCATCCCTCGCCATCTTCTCGACCTCTTCTTTCGAGAGACCGGACGAAGATGTGATAGTGATCTTCTGCTCGTTGTTGGTGGCCTTGTCTTTCGCGACCACGTTCATGATGCCGTTCGCATCGATGTCGAACGTGACCTCGACCTGCGGGACACCGCGGGGAGCAGGGGGAATGCCTACCAGTTGGAATACCCCCAGCATCCGGTTGTCTTTCGCCATGGCGCGTTCGCCCTGGAAGACTTTGATTTCGACCGATGTCTGACTGTCCGCGGCGGTAGAGAAGGTTTCGCTCTTACGTGTCGGGATCGTCGTATTGCGGTCGATCAGCTTCGTAAAGACGCCGCCCAGGGTTTCGATTCCGAGCGACAGCGGGGTCACGTCCAGCAGCAGAACGTCTTTCACTTCGCCGCCGAGCACGCCGCCCTGCACCGCCGCGCCGAGCGCCACCACTTCATCAGGATTCACCGTCTTATTCGGCTCTTTATTAAAGAGCTGCTGGACGATGCTCTGGATGCGCGGGATTCGGGTGCTGCCGCCGACCAGAACCACTTCGTCGATCTTGTCGGGTGTTACGCTCGCATCCGCCATGGCCTGCTTGCACGGGCCGACGGTCTTCTGGAAAATGTCCTCGCACATCTGTTCGAAACGTGCGCGGGTAATCTTCAGCAGCAGGTGCTTCGGACCGGTCGCGTCCGCCGTGATGAACGGCAGATTGATCTCGGTTTCAAGCAGCGTCGAGAGTTCCATCTTGGCCTTTTCGGCCGCTTCCTTCAGACGCTGAAGCGCCATCTGGTCTCTCGAAAGATCGATCCCCTGTTCCTTCTTGAATTCGGCGATGATCCAGTCCATAATCCGCTGGTCAATGTTGTCGCCGCCCAGGTGAGTGTCGCCATTAGTCGATTTCACCTCGACCACGCCATCGCCCACTTCGAGAATGGACACGTCGAACGTACCGCCGCCGAAATCGTACACGGCAATGGTTTCGTTCTTCTTCTTGTCCAGTCCGTAGGCGAGCGCCGCGGCTGTCGGTTCGTTGATAATGCGTTTGACGTCCAGACCGGCAATCCGGCCGGCGTCTTTGGTCGCCTGACGCTGAGCGTCGTTGAAGTAAGCGGGAACGGTGATGACGGCTTCCGTCACTTTCTGGCCGAGGTACGCTTCAGCGGCTTCCTTCAGCTTCGTCAGGATCATGGCCGAGATCTCGGGCGGCGAGTTGCGCTTGCCCTGAATCTCGACCCGCGCGTCGCCGTTCTCACCCGGCACAACGCGATAGGGCACCATCTTCTGCTCTTCGTTCACTTCGTCGATCTTGCGGCCCATGAAACGCTTGATCGAGAAAATCGTGTTCTCCGGGTTGGTGATCGACTGGCGCTTGGCTACCTGGCCGACGAGCCGGTCACCGGCCTTCGTGAACGCTACAACCGACGGCGTCGTGCGGGCGCCTTCCTGGTTGGCGATCACGGTCGGCTGTCCGCCCTCCATGACGGCAACGACGGAGTTCGTTGTGCCGAGATCGATTCCGATAATTTTGCCCATGATGTTTTCTTAAGGCTCCTTGATGTATGTGTGTTCGAAACTTTTGAGCGCCGGGGTTGCGGTTAGCGTCACCCGGTATTAGCTCAGTCCAATTATGAAATATGAGTGTTGGATTGTCAACTTCTTTTATGGGATTCAGCTTGGGTTGTGCCAAGACCCGCTCCAGCCCACGATTTGTGAAGAACATCACATTACATGTCGGCCAAAACGCCGCCCCGTTTTCCGACGAGATGACGAGATAATGATCGGTACCGTGCGCTTCATCCTCGTCGTCGCCCTCACCGCCCTCTCCTCTGTGGCCGCAACCCCAACGGCATCCGTCTCCGGGCCTGTGACCTTTTCCAAAGACATCGCCCCGATTTTGCAGCGAAGCTGCCAAAACTGTCACCAGCCGAATTCCGTTGCGCCGATGTCCCTCATCAGCTACAAGGAAGTGCGCCCGTGGGCTAAATCCATCAGGGAGCGAGTGTTGATCCGCGATAAACGGGGCGCCATGCCGCCCTGGTATATCGAAAAAAACATTGGCATCCAGCATTACAAGAACGATATTTCGCTGAACGATCTCGAAATCGCCAAAATTGCTAAGTGGGCCGACACGGGCGCGCCCGAAGGCAATCCGGCCGACCTGCCGCCCGCTCGGAAGTTCGATGACGGCAGCTCCTGGATCATCGGAACCCCCGATCTGATCGTCAGGACGAAGGAGATTCTCGTCAAAGGAGATGCGCCGGACTGGTGGGGCGAAATCGAAACTGTCCCGACCGGCCTCACCACCAACCGCTACGTCTCCGCCCTGCAGGTTCGGGAAGTGAACGACGTTCCGAGCGGCGGCGGTGCCCGCGCTACCGTCGGGGGACGCTTCGTATTCCACCACATGATCTGGAATACCGATCAGGGTGGCGGCGGTGGAACCGCTACCCCCTGGCCCGTGCATGAAGTCGGGCGCAGCGCCGATTTCTTCCCCCCTGAAGCCGGCCGCCTTCTCAAAGCGGGAGAAAATATCGTTTCTAATTCAGTTCATCTCCACTCGAACGGGCGCGACACCAAAGCCCATCTGGAGATCGGATTCAAATTCCACCCCGAAGGCTATGTCCCCACGCTGAAACCTTCCACCAGCCGTCTCCTCGGCAACGGCCTCGATATCTCAATCCGGCCCAACGAAGCCAATCAGGAGCTGCATGCCTACACCGTCCTCGCGGAAAACACGAAGGTCACTTCCTTCGAACCGCATCTGCACGCGCCCGGGGCCCGCATGTGCCTCGAAGCCATTTGGGGTTCGAGTATCGAAACTCTGACCTGTTCCGGCTACGACCACAACTGGGTGCGCGGCTACGATTACGCCGACGATTCCGCGCCGCTGCTGCCTAAGGGAACCATCCTGCACATCATAGGCTATATGGATAACTCCCCCGGCAACAGGAACGTACCCGATTCCCGCAATTGGCAGGGGTCCGGCAACCGTTCCGTCGCCAACATGTTTATCGACCTGGGCCAGGGTGTCGCGCTGAGTGACGAGCAGTTCCGGCAGGAGATGCTCGAACGCCGGCAGCACAGCACCGAAGACGTCATCATCGGATGTCCGCTCTGTAATACTGTCCGCCTCCCGGAGACCACCAGAAGTGCGAAGTAGCCGGAAGGGATTCGCCTCAGCCCTCACGGCAGTACTGCTGCTGGCCTTGTGCGCGGCCGCTCAGACCTATTCGAGTGGACAGCCGGTCTGGCCCGCTTACGAAGGCTGGGAGAAAAACCCGGACGGATCGTTCAACCTGGTCTTCGGCTACATGAACGACAACTGGGCGGAGGAACCCGATGTCCCTGTCGGGCCCGATAACAACATTCAGCCGGGCGGCCCTGACCAGGGGCAGCCCACGCACTTCCTCCCGAGGCGCAACCGTTTCATCTTCCGTGTCCGCGTCCCGGCCGATTTCGGGAATAAAGAGGTCGTCTGGGCCCTCACGACCCGCGGCAAAACCCAGAAGGCATTTGCGACGCTGCGCCCCGATCTCGTTCTCGAAAACGTGGACATCATGTCTGAAAATGGCGCTCTTGGGGCAGGCTCGAGCAGCCCGGAACTGCGCGCCGATAAGCCTCCTGAGATCAGGCTTGAGGGCGCGAAAATGCTCCAGGCCAAAGTCGGGCAACCGACGGCCCTGATCGCGCTCGTGACTGACGACGGCATCCCGAAGGTCCGTCCGGCAGCGCCGGAACGGGTTCGGCAGATGGCCAGCCGTCCTTTTGCGCGGCCCACCGTCGGCAAGAGCCTCGGCCTGCATTTGTCATGGTTTGTCTATCGTGGGGCGGGCGCCGTAACGTTTGAACCGCGTCAGATCAAGACGTGGGAAGACACCAGGCCCGGCGCAAACTCGCCCTGGGCTCCGGTCTGGGTTGCGCCTCCCGTGCCGGCCGATGGCAGATACTTGACCACCGTGACCTTTGCCGAACCGGGTACGTACGTCCTCTGCGCGCGCGCCGACGACGGTGCGTTGACCTCCGATGAGATGGTGACCATTAACGTCATCCGTTGACCCGATTTCGGCGGTACGACTATGCGCGTGCGTTGGCTCCTCCCTCTCTGTCTCGCGTTGCCAGTGTGCTTGCCGTCATCGACAGGAACGAACGCGGCAGCATCAACTCACATGATCAGCGACTGTGAACCGTTACTGTAGTGAACGCACCTTGCAAGACACGCCCTATCTCTTCGTCTACGGGACCCTCCGGCCGTCTCTGGACAACCCGCTTGCCCGTACACTCCGCCTGAACGCCGATATCGTAGCTCACGCGACGGTCAGCGGCCGCCTCTACCGGATCGGCAGCTATCCGGGGCTGATACTGTCCGCCGAAACCGGAGACCGCGTGCATGGCGATGTTTGCCGCCTCCACAACCCAGCCGATCTTTTGCCCATCCTCGACGCGTACGAAGGCTGCGGCGTGGCCGATCCTGCTCCGCACGAATTCGAGCGCGCCTGCGTCCCTGTCGAACTCGACGACGGAACATCCGTTATAGCCAACGTCTATGTCTATTGCTCAGACCTCAAGGGGTACGAACAAATTGCGGGAGGAGACTTCCTGGCTGAACTCCCCCTTACCGATCCGCTACCCGCGAAGCCAGCATCTGACTGACCTGATCCACGAGTTCCGATTTGTGGAAGGCGCCCTTCTTAAGCACACGCCACACGTTCCCGTTCAGCCGGTTTCGCTCGTCGCTCGTCAGTTCCTTGGCCGTTACCACCAGCACCGGCACGTTCTTCCATTCCGGATGTCTGTGCAACTCGTCAAGGAACTGGAAGCCGTCCATCTCGGGCATCATCAGATCCAGCAGAATCACGTCCGGACGCGTGTGCGCCAGTTGCGCCAGGCCCTCCACGCCGTTGCTTGCGGCCAGCACCCGCCAGCCATCGCTCTCCAGCATTCGCCGGACTACGTCGCTCGAAGCCGGGTCGTCTTCCAGCAGCAGGGCCGTATTGCCGCTGTCTTTCCGGTATCGGCTCAGAACCGCGCCCAGCCTTTCCCGATTCACCGGCTTGGTTAGGTAATCAGCAGCCCCCAGCGCGTATCCCAGATTCTTGTTATCCACAATCGTCAACATTACGACGGGAATATCCGCAGTCTCGGGATCCGATTTCAGCCGCCCCAGCACCGTCCACCCATCCATGCCAGGCATCATCACATCGAGCGTGATCGCAAGCGGATGAATGGCGCGGGCCAGACGCAGGCCTTCTTCTCCGCTGGTCGCAGCCTGCACCCTATACCCGTAGCGGCTCATGTTCCGCCGCAGCATCTCATGGATATCCGGGTCGTCGTCGATCGCCAGGATCACCCGGTCCGACTCCGGCGTCGCCTTCGCAGCAACAACCGTAGCCTCGGGCTGCACCACATTCGACGGTATTCTCAACGTGAACGTCGAGCCTTTTCCGAGTTCGCTCGCGACCGTGATATCGCCGCCCATCATGCGCGCAAAACGCCTGCTGATCGCCAGCCCCAGACCCGTCCCGCCAAACTTTCGGGAGAGCGACGCGTCCACCTGTATGAAGGAATCGAACAGCTTCGATACCTGAGCGGGCGTCATCCCGACGCCCGTGTCGGTCACCTCGAAAGCAATGAATCCCGAAGCTTCGCGCCGCACCTGGAGCGAAACTTTGCCGTGCGAAGTAAATTTGCAGGAATTGCCGACCAGGTTGAACAGGCTCTGACGCACTTTCGTCTGGTCGGCGCACATCTCACCCGTGTCTGGCTCCACGGTCACCGTAAACGCGTTTTCATTCTTCGCCGCGAGAGGGCCGGCTACATCCGCCACGTCGGCCACCATGCGCTCGACGCTGAACGTTTCAAGGTACAACTCCATCTTCCCGGCTTCGATCTTCGAAAGATCCAGCACCGAGTTGATCAGTTCGAGCAGGTGTTTGCCGGCCGTGCGGATCTTGTCAAGGTCCGGAAGAATGGTCAACCCGGGAGTCTCCGCGGCTTCCTCCGCCAGCATCTCGCTGTACCCGATGATTGCGTTCAGCGGAGTCCGCAGTTCGTGGCTCATGCTGGCGAGAAATGCGCTCTTTGCCTGGCTCGCCGCCATCGCCCCTTCCTTCTGCCTCCGATACCGGACATTCGTGAAAGCCAGCAGTGCGAACAGCAGCAGACTGGCTCCCACGGTCAACAGTTGCGTGCGCATGGCTTCGGTCCGGCTGAACTTCGAATCGGTCGCCAGCCGCGCGCGGACAATGGTGCTCATTTGTTCGCAGATGTCACGAATTCGGTCCATCTGCAGTTTGCCGACGTTGGTTAGAACCCGGTCGATCGCAGCTTGCCCGTTTCCCTCGCGTTTCAACGCGACTGTGTCGGCCAACTCCGACATCTTCGTGTTTACCGCGGCTTCCAGCCTTTTAAAATCGGCCCTTAGTTCCCATTGCGGCGCTGTTCGCCGGCCGAGATCGTTCATTTGTCCCCGAATGTCCCGGACCGCGCTCCTGTAAGGGTCCAGATATGCCTCAACCCCCGTCAGCAGATATCCACGCTGGCCGGTCTCCGCATCCTTGACTGTGGAGAGAACATCGTCGATCTGTTTGAGTTCGGCCAGCGTTTCAAAAACCGTCTCCTGGTTTCGGCGCTGCGCATCCCAGTTCCACCACGAAAGCAGGCAGACCACCGTCATGGCGGCGATTCCGAACAGGACTGTAGGGTCTTTGAAGGGGTGATATTTGAGGTCGTCGGCCGCGTCGGGGTTCAGCGGCCGCTTCACGTACCCGGCTCCGGCGAAGTAGCCGCGAGCGCCCGTGTGATTTTGTCCAGCAAATTATTGAAGTCGATCGGTTTCGTCGCAAAGTCGTCGCATCCCGACTGGTACGCGCGATCGCAATCGGTCTGCAGCGCATGGGCGGTGAGCGCGATCACCGGAATCGCTTTGGTCGCTGGATCGGCCTTCAGGCGCCTTGTTGCTTCCCAGCCATCGAGTACAGGCAGATCCATGTCCATTAAAATCAGGTCAGGATGGCTTTGTTGGGCAACTTCTATTCCCTGCGCACCGTCTTCTGCAAGGACGACATCGAAGCTTCTCCGTTGTAGCCGGCGGGAGAGCATATCGCGGTTGAATTCGTTATCTTCCACGAGAAGAATTTTGGGCATCTTTCGGTCAGGCGTTTGAGTCAAATATTTCGGGCGTGATATTACCTTCACTGTACAGGGTGCGCGATAATGGCCAGGGCGAATCAGGTATCCGAAAGCACATAATGGCTTGCAACTGGCAAAGGAAAAGCGCAATCCTTGTAGGTATCGGGCGCAGCACGCTTAGATGAGTTCTCAACCGGTTCCAGTCCCCGCAATTGCCGCGTCGGAATTGCGGCACCAGCTCCGCACTCCCCTGAACCATATCATCGGCTACAGTGAGATTCTTCTCGAAGAGTATCCCTCGGGCATTCACGCCGGCATCATCAAATCCGTGCTGCTTGAAGCCAATGAGATGGTCAACTCGGTGCATCAGGTTGCGGGCGGCGATCATCAGCATTTGCCTCCCACTGCCCTCGCTCAGCTGCGCGAATATCTGAACCCCCGGATTGCCCGGGTGCGTGGGCTTGTCGCGAACGCATCCACGGCATTGCCCGCCCAGGCCGCCGAAGATCTGAACCGGATTGCTTTGTCGGCTGAAACTCTGGCCCGCACGCTCGCTGACGGCGCCGCTCCCGTTGCCATCCAGCCGCACCCGATGGAAACGCCCGTAGAGCCGAGGCCAGTCACGTTCAGTGGCGCCGGTCACATCCTCGTTGTCGATGACGATGAGATGAACCGCGACGTGCTGCGGCGTCAGCTTGAGCGGCAGCGTCACGAAGTCGGCATGGCGGCCGATGGAGCCACTGCCCTCGACATGCTTCGCGCACGTCACTTCGATGTTGTGCTGCTCGATCTCATGATGCCGGGCATGAATGGCTTCGAAGTTCTCGAGTGCATCAGGCGCGATCCCGCTTTTGCCCGCGTCGCCGTGATCCTGATCTCCGCGCTCGACGAAATGGACAGTGTTGTCCGCAGCATCGAAGCCGGCGCCGAGGATTATCTTTTCAAGCCGGTAAATCCGACCTTGCTGCGTGCCCGCATCAAATCGACGCTCGATAAGCAGCGGGCCGAAGAGAGTATGCAGCGCAAGCAGCGGCTCGAGAGTATCGGATTGCTTGCGTCCGGCATTGCTCACGACTTCAACAATCTGCTGACCGGAATTATCGGGCACGCGCAGTTGCTCGAACAGGCACTCACTGAGCCTGACGATGTGCAGATGCTCGAATCCATCGTGTCCGCGGGCGAACGTGCGGCCGAACTTACCCGGCAGCTCCTTGCATATTCCGGCAAGGGCATGTTCCAGATGAAGCCGGTTGATCTGGTTGCCGCGATCCATGCAACGGAGGGCCTCATTCATTCATGTGTGCCCAGAAAGGTTCGTCTTCAGTTGAACCTTGCCCCCGTGCCTCCGGTCATCGCCGATGAGAGTCAGCTTCAGCAAGTGATTCTGAATTTAGTGCTGAATGCCGCCGAAGCGATCGGCGCCGACGTTTCAGGTTCGATCTGGATCGAGACAGGCATCGAAAAGATTTCCGCGGATGCAAGGTTCGACGTCATGCCCGATGAGATGACCGGCGGGCGTTATGCATGGTTCGAGGTTCGCGACAGCGGCTCGGGCATGACCGCCGAGACCGTGTCCAAGATGTTCGAGCCGTTTTTCACCACCCGATTTTTGGGCCGGGGACTCGGCCTCGCCGCCGTCGCCGGTATCGTACGAGCTCACCGGGCCTTGCTGCGTGTCAACACGGTACCGGGGCAGGGAACCGCGTTACGCGTGTGCTTCCCCGTTTCCGCCGAGCCTGAGCATTGCGGCGACGCATCCGACAGCGGACCTCATGTTCTGGTCGTCGATGACGAACCGGTAGTTCGGCAGATCGTCAAAGTCGCGCTTGAGCGCGCCGGGCGCAGGGTCTTGCTTGCGGATTCCGGCGAAACTGCTGTCGATACCTTCGCGAAACATCGAGAGGATGTGGAATTGGTTCTGCTCGATTGGAAAATGCCCGTTATGGACGGATCGCAAACCCTGGCTAAACTCCGCGCGATCCGGTCGGACGTGCGGGTGATAGTTTCAAGCGGTGTCGCGCAATCCGATGCAGAAGCCCACTTCAGCGGCCTCCAGGTTACGGGATTTCTGCAGAAGCCTTACCGAATGTCCGAACTGGTGAGTCTCGTGGATCGGTCCCTGCCGAAGCACATTTAAGGCGAAAATATCTGTAACTTTCAGCCGCGTTTTTCCATCGCACATAGAAGCAGTTTCTTGTGCCCTTTGCTTCGGCGCGCGAAGTTGTCCCAAAAAAACAAAAACAATAATGAAACGCATCCGCCCCACACTGGCATTGTTTGCCGCCTTCGCAGCGCTTGCAACTTGCGCCACTGCTCAGGAACCCGCGCAGCCGCAAAAACCGGCCGATGCTCCGAAAGGAGAGCAGCAAGTTCCCGGACAACCTGGCGTCATCGAAGACAAGCGGGCTTATGGCGTTCTTCCGAACTATCGGACCGCCGAAGCTGACGGACCCTTCGTCGCCATCACCACCAAACAGAAATTCACTATCGCCCGCAAAGATACGCTCGACTGGCCCTCTTATATCCTCGCCGGGGCTTTCGCCGGAATCTCGCAACTCGGCAACAGCAACCCTTCGTTCGGCCAGGGCGCCAAAGGTTATGCCCGCCGCTACCTCTCTTCAGTCGCCGATCAGGACATCGGGAATTTCCTCACAGAAGCGATCATGCCCAGTCTGCTCCATCAGGACCCGCGTTATTTCCGCAAGGGCCATGGCTCCATCAAAGGGCGCATCCTTTACGCGGCCTCGCGGGTTCTCATCGCCCGCAACGATAGCGGCGCGTGGGGCTTCAACGCCTCGGAGTTTCTCGGCAACGGAATGGTCGCCTCCATCGGCAACGCGTATTATCCCGATGCGGTTGGCTTCAGCCCCACCATGCAGCGCATGTTCACGCAAATCGGCACCGACGCCATTTCACAGGTACTGAAGGAATTCTGGCCCGACGTAAAGCGCAGGCTTTCGCATCACGGCGAATAGCTCTGCACGAGCGATAGCTCTTAAAACGCTTAACCGCCGTCGCCGCCCGCTTCCCGGTCGAGCCGGTTTTTCAGCGGGATCAGTGCCCGCAAAGTAAAGATATTCAGCAGCCCCAATACGATTGCGACTTCATTGTTGCCCAGCGCCACCGCGGCTCCGATCGCGCCCGTGTTCCAGATGCTCGCCGCCGTCGCCGTTCCCTGAACGCTCATTCCGTCTCTCACGATCGCGCCGCCGCCGATAAAGCCGATGCCGGCTACCAGTCCCTGCAGCACCCGCGAACTGGCCGTAAAAGCCTCAGCGCCCGGCATTCGGTTCAGGATCAACAGGTAGCCGCAGCTCGCCATTGCGACGATCGGAAACGTGCGGATTCCTATCGCATGACCCTGCCGTTCCCGCCACCAGGCGGTCGGCATCGAAAGCACGTAAGCGAACAAGATTTTACCGAATGTCGCAAGCAGCAGGTGCCAGTCCAGCGGGAACGCAGAGCTCATTTCGACGTCCAGGCCGGCTTCGAATCGGCATTCGCCACAGTTTCCACAAGCTGATCGAAAAAGTCGTTGAACTTCGCGGCCGCTTCCGGTACCCACGGCTGATTCAGATCGTCCAGCGGACTGTGATAACGCTTCGCATACCACTCGCGATAGACAGCTTCGTCGGGCGAGCCTTTCTCGTACCCGAAAATGAACCCCACCGCCGGCACTCCAATCTGCATGAAGTTCCAGTGGTCTGACCGCCGCAGCAAATTGCGCTCCGGCTCGGGGTCCGCCTGGATTCGGATGTTCATTGAGTTTGCGACGGCGGTCACCGTGTCGCCCAGCGTAGATCGATCCAGCGCCAGCGTCGTCAGTGTGCGCAGCGGAAAGATCGGCCGAAGCTGATCGAGGTTGATGTCCGCCACCATTTGCTCCTTCGGCACCGTCGGATGTGCCGCAAAGTATTTAGAACCGAACAGGCCCTTCTCTTCGGCGGTGACCACGCAGAACAGAATCGACCTCCGCAGCGTGTTGTGCGCATCGTGCAGGCGCTCCGCCAGATCGATCAATGTCGCCACATAAGCGGCATCGTCAAAAGCGCCGTTATAGATGCTGTCGGTGCCCCAGGGTTCGCCCACCCCGTAGCCATCCAGATGAGCCGAAACCACCACGTATTCTTTCGAAAGCACCGGGTCCGAGCCCTTCAAAACCCCCAGCACGTTATCCGATTTCAAGTCGCTGGTCTTCATCCGAAGCGTGGCGTGAAACGCCGAGGGCAGACTGAACCACGGCAGCGGTTTGCCCGCATCGGCCAGTTCGGACAGTTCTTTGTAAGTGTGGCCGGAGCCCTCGAGCAGCAGTTCTGCGTCCGCCGGATTGAAGCGGATCGCCAGTGCGCCGCCGGCGCCGGCGGGTGTTTCCGCAAGCCTCATCGCCACCGCATACTGCAGCGGCCATCGAGGCGGCTCGAGAGCCTTCGGATTGTCGATCGATACCGTCCCGCGCGCGCCGTTCACCGGGTGCGCAGGCGCATGCCCGTTCAGCGTCACAAGTAGCTTGCCCGAACCGTCGAAGCCCGCCGGCGCATCTCCGCTCCCCGCGAAAGCGAGCGGCGCCTCAATGCGGTCAGGCAGGCCGTCCTGCATCCGAAGCGTCAGTTGATGCAGCCACCGGAGCGGTGTCGCAACCCCGCCCCGCACCAGTTCTGCCTTCGAATCCGCCGGAACCAGACGGATCTCATGCAGTGCGACCGACTGATAATACCCGGACTCGCCGGCCGGCTTGACTCCCGCCCGTTCGAACTGCGTCACCACATACCGCGCCGCTGTGCGGTATCCTTCGCTCCCTGTGTCGCGGCCCTGCAGGTCGTCGCCCGAGAGTGCTTTCACATGTGACCACCAGCGTCGCGTCGCTGCATTCGGTTCCGTGGCGAAGAGGCTCAGACCCACCGCAAACACCGCGGGCAAACGCATTCTCATGCACCAGAAGGTAACATAGCGTTGCAGTGGCATGAAACTCACGAAGATCCAGGCGTTCTTACTTAGTTATCCGTTCCCGGAACCCCTCCGGCTTGCCTTTTACGGAGGCGAGCGGACCATTGTGAAGCGCGATGCCATGCTCATTCGCGTCGAAACTTCTGTCGGGCTGGTGGGGTATGCGCCCGGTCCGGGCAGCGAGCGTGTTCACGATTTCATCCGCGACACCGTCGCGCCGTTTCTTGAAGGCCATCTGCTCGTCGATCCCGACGCGCTTCGCATCAGGTTTCAGGAAGGTCCCGGCGCGCGCAATCCGGAACTGGTAAAAGCCTACTGCGCCGTTGAAGTCGCCCTCTGGGATCTGCTTGCGAAATCGCGCGGCGTGCCCATGTCTGAAGTGGTGGGTGGCCGCGTTCGCGACCGCATCGGCCTTTATGGCAGCGCCGGCATGTATCAGAGTCCCGAGGGCTACGCACAGGAAGCCGCCGGTGTGGCCGCCCTCGGCTTTCGTGCTTACAAAATGCGCCCCGCGCTCGGTCCCGATGAAGATGTGCGCACCGTGCGCCTCATGCGTGACGCCGTCGGCCCCGCTGTCGATCTGATGCTCGACGGACACACCTGGTGGCGCATGGGCGACCGCAGTTATTCGGCTGAAACCGTCGAACGCCTTGCCGAACGCATGGCGGAATTCGACCCCCTGTGGCTCGAAGAGCCGCTTCCACCAGCGGATCACGAAGCATATGCCGCCTTGCATGCCAAAGGTCTGATTCCGCTCGCGAGCGGCGAACACGAACCCGACGAGGAGGCCTTCACTGACCTCATCGATTCCGACGCCGTCGATTACGTCCAGATGGATGTCTGCTGCCAGGGCGGCTTCGCCATGGCTCGCCGTCTGTTTGCCGCCATTGCCCGCCGCCACCTGCGCTTCGCATTCCATAGCTGGGGAACCGATCTCGAAGTTCTCGCAGCCGCGCAGCTTGGCGTCTGCTGGCAGGACGACGTCGTCGAGTGGCTCGAATATCCCTGCTACACGCACCACGGAAAGCCCGGTATTTACCCGTTCCCCCCGGCCTCTGAAATTCTTCGGGAGCCCCTGCATATCGACAAGGGCGACCTGGTCGTGCCGCGCGAGCCCGGCCTCGGAATCGGCATCGATGAAGCCGTAATCGAGAAATACCCGTGGATCCCCGGGCCCTGGTCTTACTTCCGAATCGATTCTCCGCGCCAGACGCTCGCCGTCCTTGGCGATCATTCCATTCCCTGGGACGGACCCTCAAATACGTGAACAAACAATATCGATTTCTCGATCTGCTCATTAACATCTTCGTTGTCGTGCTGATTGTCTCGAACCTGATTGCCGCAAAATTCGTCGCGGTGGGATGGTTCCGCTTCAGCGCTGCTCAGCTACTCTTTCCGCTGACCTACATCTTTGGCGATGTCTTTACCGAGGTCTACGGCTACAGCGCATCCCGCAAGGCGATCTGGACCGGCTTCATGGGCAGCATCATCATGACTTCATTCGGGCTCTTCGCCATCTGGTTGCCATCCGCCCCCGAGTTCAAAAATCAGGCCGCCTTCGAGAGCATCTTCGGCGCGGTCCCCCGCATCGTCGCCGGAAGTCTGCTCGCTTACTGGGCCGGCGAGTTCGTAAACTCGCTGACCGTCGCCAAGATGAAAGTCTGGACCGGAGGCCGCTATCTCTGGACCCGGACAGTTGGCTCGACCATCGTAGGCCAGTTGGTGGACACTACAATCGTCGTCATCTTTATTTTCTGGGGAGAATCCGCAGGCGTAATGGTGCGCCTGATCGTCTCGGGTTATCTGTTCAAAGTCACTTACGAAGTCCTGGCCACCCCGCTGACTTACCTGGTTGTCAACTTCCTGAAGCGAACCGAAGGTGTCGATTACTTCGACCGCAACACGAACTTCAATCCGTTTCGCGTCGAGGCATAACCAGCGCTTCACCGCCACATCGCCGCCCCCCGACCTGTTCGGCGCCGTGGTTGTTATAAAATTGGTCAACCCCATGTCTCCTCAGGCCGCCGTTGCCGATGACGCTACAGCGCTGACTTTGCAGGCCTGGACGAACCTGAAATCGACGAATCCGGCAATCCTGATCGAAACTGTTCCGGAGTTCATCGCCAGGGTCGAAGCGCATCAAACCCCTCTCGAGGATCGGCTCGCAATCCTGAATGCCGGTAAACTGCTGTTCCGGAACTTCTACCCGCACCTCAGCTTCAAGCAAAAACTCTACATCGACGCCAATCCGGTCGAGGCGCTCGAGGCCATTGCCGCACAGGCCGCCTCGCTTTCCGAAGTGGACTTCCACACCAGCATTCTCCGGATCTTCGATTGCGTGCGTGACGCTCACAGTCTCTACGCCATGCCGGGACCCTTCCGGAACGCCATCGCCATGCTCCCTTTCGAGATGCGGCCTGCCGTTGACGCCGAAGGACACCCCAGGTACATCGTCACTAAGACTATGGACGCGGGCGGCGATGCCGGCCTCGGACACCCGGTTTTCGGAGTCGGAGTCGAAATCACCGGATGGGGAGGCCGTCCCATCGGCACATATATTCTCGACCTTGCCGTCGACCAACCGGGCGGAAACCCAGCCGCCATCATGATCCGGGCCTCGATCGCCGCCACCGTCCGGCCGCTGACATGGATGAGGCTCCCCTTCCTCACCGAAGAACTCACTACGGTCGAGTACGTTCCGGCCACAGGCGGCGGGCCCCTCTCGATCAGCCTCCCGTGGCGCATCGTCACGGGTCTGACAAGTCAGGGAAAGCTTCCGCCCGGCACCTTCAGCGTCAGCCAGACGATGTCGGCGACATCGCTCGCGCAGAAAATGGTCTGGAGCGTTACCGCAGGTTCAGGCATGGAATCCGCCGACGAACAGGATGTGCCGAAACTCCCCGAAGCCATCGGTTTCGCTTACACCGGCGGACCTCGTCAGGAAGACCTCATCGATCCCGCACTCCTCTCTGACCCCGCCAACCCCGCCGCCCGCTTCGGGTACCTCCAGATCAAAAGATTTAGCTGCGATCAGCCCCCCATTCTGGCCGCACAGGCCCTTGTGGCCGAGTTCAAGCGCGTGCTGACCCGTATGAACGATGTGGCGCCCGACGGTCTCATCCTGGATATTCGCGGCAATCCCGGCGGTGACGTCCATGCAGCCGAGCGGATGCTTCAAATGCTCACCTCGGCCACCATCAGCCCCACGACTTTCCACTTCGCCAACACGCCCGCAATCCGCGAGATTATTCAGTTTCTGACGGACAATCCCCAGAAGCCCGGGGAGCCTGTTCGCCTCATCAATGCCCGCCAGGCATTCAAGGACTGGCTAAACGATCCAATGCCGTCACCGGAAACGAACCCCCTGACCTCCGGGCGCACCGTCACGCCTTCCGCGCTCGCCAACGATACGGGCCGCGTTTACAAAGGGCGTGTCGTATTGCTGATCGATGCCCTCACCTATAGCGCCGCCGATATCTTCGCGGCGGGGTTCCAGGATCACGAAATCGGGGCCGTTATTGGCGCGGCGCCCAACACCGGCGGCGGTGGCGGGCAGGTCTGGCATTACGAAGACTTTCTCAATCACATTCCCGAGACGCCGAACGTTAAGGTTCCATCTCTTCCCGGCGATTCCACTATGACCCTGGCGATTCGGCGCTGTTTACGGGTCAATAAACAGGCGGGTCAACCCGTAGAGGATGTGGGTGTGAACGCCGATCTGCACTATCAACCTAACCGTGCGCGATCTGATCGACAGCGCCGACCTCATCGCGTTCGCCCGCAATACTCTGGCTTCCCGGATCGCATCCGCGGCAGGCTCTTGAACCCCGGCGACACCATCTCGCGTTACAGAATTGTCGGCCCGCTCGGCAAAGGCGGCATGGGTGTCGTGTACCGCGCCGAAGACACGCGGCTGAATCGCCCCGTTGCTCTAAAGTTTCTCCCCTCTGAATCGCTTGCCGATGACGACAGGATCCGGTTCCTGAATGAGGCTCAGACCGCCGCGCGTGTGCGCCATCCGAACATCTGCCCCATCTACGACATCGAAGAAGCCGATGGCCAGATCTTCATCGCGATGGCGTGCCTCGAAGGCGAGACACTGTCCCGCCGTATCGACCGGGGGCCGCTCGATCCCGCGGCTGCCGTTCATATCACCCTGCAGATTCTCGCCGGTCTTGCCATGGCGCATGAAGCCGGGGTGGTGCACCGCGATATCAAAAGTCCCAACATCCTGCTCGGCCGCGACGGTCACGTCTGCATTCTCGATTTCGGTCTCGCCGTCTGGGCGGGCTCCACCCGCGTCACAAGGGCGGGCCAGACCGTCGGAACCCCCGGTTACATGTCGCCCGAACAAATGCTCGATTCGGGCGTTGACCCTCGGTCCGACATCTGGTCCACAGGCGTGGTCCTGTTCGAGATGCTCACCGGCGAAATGCCCTTCCGCAGGCAGCACGGCGGGGCAGTCGCGCACGCCATCCTCACGGCCGATGTGCCTCCCATGCCGGGCGTCCCTGAAGAGCTGGCGGCGGTCGTCCGCAAAGCCCTTGCCAAAGACCCTCGCGACCGCTGGCAGACGGCGTCTGAAATGAGCCTCGCTCTGGAACGCGCCGATGTGCCCGGCGCCCCCGAGCGCACGCAGACCATGCTGCTGCCCGCCGTGCGTCGCCGCGCCTCCGGCAGAAGGTCATACATCGTCGCCGCCCTTGCCCTGCTGCTGCTCGGAGGCGCTTTCGCCGCTTACCGCATGTGGCCCGCGCACATTGTTCAGGTGGCCGTCGTGCCTTTCAATGTGATTGGATCGGCCGAAAGCACCAGAAATATTTCGGACGGCTTTGTGGAGGTTCTTACCACCGCCCTTTCCGAAGTTGAACAGACTCAGGGGAATTTCGTCACCGTGCCCGCGAGCGAGGTTCGCCGCCGTCACATCGACAGCGCCGAAGAAGCGAGGCGAGTCTATGGCGTCGATTTTGCAATTACCGGAAGCGCGCAGCCGCTCGCGCAAAAGGTCGAGTTCACGGCCAATCTGGTCGATACCGCCAGTAAGCGCACCATCAACGGCAAACATTTCGAGTATGACCCCGGCAACGCTATCGCATCGCGTGACGAAGCCGTCGCAAATGTGGTTCAGCTTCTGCGCGTCCGTCTGAGTAAAGCCTCGAAGATAGCCATCGCGGCCGGCGACACTAAAACTCCCGCGGCCTTCAACGCGTACCTCGAAGGCCGCGGTCTTCTCAGCCGTTACGATCTTCCCGGCAATATCGAGAAGGCCGTGACAGCTTTCCAGTCCGCTACCCGGCTGGACCCGGGTTATGCCCTCGCCTACACAGGCCTCGCTGAGGCGTACTGGCGCAACGGACGCCTCAGCGGCGACAAACAGGCGGCCGCGCTTGCGGTCGAAAACGCCCAGCGCGCCGTGCAGCTCGATCCTGAACTCTCTCAGGCCCACACCGTTCTCGGCCAGGTCTATGGTGCGTTCGGAAGACAGCAGGAAGCCGTTACTGAGTTGAAGAAGGCGCTTGCTGAGGCCCCCGCTAACGCCGATGCCGCGCGCGAACTGGCCCGGGTCTACACCAACCTCGGAATGTTTTCTGAGGCGGAGACATCATACCTGAACTCCATCCGAACCCGGCCCACCGACTGGTATGGATATTTGCTGCTTGGAATTTTCTATAGCCGTCAGGAACGCTACCAGGACGCCATCTCAACTCTATCCATCGCGAAAAGGCTGACTCCGGATAACGACGCCGTCTCAACCGACCTCGGCAACATCTATCTGCATCAGGGACGCTACAAAGAGGCGGAGCAGGAACTTGGGTCCGTTCTGAACAGCAAACCCTCGGCACGCACGTATGCCGCACTGGCGAGCGTCTACTTTTATGAGCACCGCTTTCAGCAGGCGGCCTCCGCCAGCGAAGCCGCTCTTAAGCTCGACTCGACCCGTTATGTCTTCTTCGGCAATGCCGCCATTTACTACAAGTGGGCGGGCTATTCCGCCAAGTCGGCGGCGGCTCTCAATACTGCCCTGCAACTTTGTTCGAAGCTGCTTGAGGTCACACCCGATAACTACGATGCGCGCGCGGACCTCGCCGAATACCGCGCCCGTTCGGGCGACACGCCGGGCACGCTTGCGGAGATCGCGCTCATCCCCGAAGCCGCCAGACGTGCGCGCGCTTCTCAGCTTGCAATTGCCTATGAATTCATCGGTCACCGCGCGGAAGCCGTCGCTCTGATCGCATCGAATCTCAAGGACTCCGCAAGCCTGACGCGGATCAAAGACGACCCCGATCTGTCAGCGCTCTCGAATTCAAAAGAGTTCAGGCTGGCAGTCGCGCACAGGTAAGCACCGCGATTATCGATGTTCACTCAACGACGGCCGCGCATAAGCACACTTCTGGCATTTATTTGCATAGCAGGCGCAACGCTTCCTGCTCAGGAACCCGCATGGCTTGCGGTAAATCGCGCTGCCCGCGACGCGATTCGCGCCAACGATTACGCCAAATTGCGAATTGCATTAGTCCAGGCGAAAACGCTCATGCCGGGCAACCCGCGGAACGCATACAATCTGGCAGCCTCTGAAGCAATGTTGGGCAATCGCGGCGCCGCGCTTGCAGCGCTGCTGAACTGGGCCGACATGGGACTGACCTCCGATCTCGCCGCAGATACCGATTTCACTTCACTGCGCGATTCGCCGCAATATCGCGCCGCGCTGGCGAAGGTCGAAGCTAATCGAAAACCGGTAAGCGGCAGCAAGCCGGCCTTCGCGATTCCCGGGCGCGATATCCTGCCCGAAGATATTGCCTGGGATCCCGCAACCCGCCGTTTCTTTCTAAGCAGCGTCCGCGACTCGCGCATTCTGACCGGGGACGGCCGGCCATTTGCTTCTGCGGAGTGGAGTGTCCTCGCCCTAAGAGCCGATCCCAAACATCGCATCTTATGGGCGTCGACGGGCTGGCTACCGCACTGCAGCGCCTGCAAAGAAGCCGATCGCGACAAGACCGCTCTGCTCGCGTTCGATCTGGATACAGGCAAGCTGCGGCAGCGCGTGGCTTCACCCCTGCCCGGACTTCTCGGCGATATGACACTCGGAAAGAAGGGCGATATCTATGTCTCCGAAGGGATCCATGGCGCCCTGATGCATCTGAAGCCGGGCGGGACAACCCTCGAACGGCTCGACATTGAGGGAGAGTTCCCGTCCCCGCAGACACCCGCTCTGTCCGCGGACGAGAAGATCCTGTACGTGCCCGATTACGTGCGCGGCATCGCCGCCATTCGGTTGCTGGATCGCCACGTCGAATGGCTACAGCCTGCCGACGGAATCGCGCTCAGCGGGATCGACGGATTGTACGTTTATGGCAATGCATTTTACGCCGTGCAGAACGGGACCACTCCCCCGCGCATCGTTCGCTTCTCGCGCGATCTGAAATCGATGCAGGTGCTCGAGGCAAACACTCCAGGTCTCGGCGAGCCGACACACGGAGTCATTGTCGGGAACGATTTTTATTTCATCGCGAACAGCGGCTGGGGCGACTACGACGACAAAGGGCTCAAAAAAACGGGCACCGCTCCCGTCGAGTCAACCGTCCGAAAGCTGAAGTTGAAGCGCTGAAACTGGCGGTGGGTCAGTTCAAATCTCCGCCGCCTGAGAATAGGCGAATCCGGTCCGGCAAGGATCACGGCCTCACGCGAACATCGGAAACAGTGGGACGGATCGCCAGTGCCGCAAACCCCGTGTTTTTCCTGACGAACGCAAATGGCCTGCTGCTCAATGTCGATCAACCTTCGCTAAAGTTTGTTTGCCGAATACATCTCATCGTTCTAACTCACCTCCACAAAGAATAGGTTCTCGCGGATTAGCTGGGTCAACTTAGATAGATCCCCTTGGAAGGATTCAATCGCGGCTTCCAGCAATTTCTGTTGGCTGACGTTTTCCCCTGCGACGATGTAGCCGTTCGCCTGCGCCACTTGGCCGATGAATTCGCGTTGCGTTCTCCCGTTTCCTTCGCCAATTCTGTGAAAATCGGCGCAGCGGCGCTTTCGAGGTAGCGATGATGAGCGAACATGCTCCCGCCCTTACTAATGTCAATAGTCCGCAGCTCTCCGGCCCACTCATACACGTCGCCGAAAAGAAGCCGGTGAATCGCCTGCAGATGCACAAGATCGAAATTTCCTTTGAGCGGCGCTTCCGAAAGCTCAAGCGAACGTGTCGCTACAAGAGCTGCTTCCGTTTCTTCGAGCGTGGCTTGATCCGTTATTCCGAGGCGGTTCTTTAGAACGCCGGTCGCTGGATCGAGATAGGGATCACTTTCGGAGTAGCGCGACATTCGAAATGCGGGAGTGGATGTTGCGGATCACTTCCGCCGTGTCGATCTCGCCGCAGGCGACGCGGTGCAGGTCAGCAATCGTTTCATCGGGTACGCTTAAACCTTCAAGTTCCTGCTGCGCGATCGCGCGGGCGACCGCCCGCAGATTCCGCTGAATTTGTTCCTCGGTTATCATCTTACTGCTGCTTCTGCTGTTGTTCTCAGCTTTACCCGAGCCCAAATGGAACCCTCCGTGCCCCATCCATTGTCATCTCGGTTGAAAACCAGATGGAAAACCAATGAAACCTTCGGATCATAGACGAAGTGCCGGGTCGGAGCGCCTCGGGCTTGCGGCGCTCCGACTCACTACCCTGGTTTTTGTGTTTGGGACCTGCATGATCGCGCAATCCGTTCCCGCGAACATAAGCACGCATACCTATCCGTACGATCTCCCGCAGTTCGATGCGTCCGGAAACACCTACTACCTGTTGGGAGCGCCAACCGCTGGCTCCGCGCAAACGCAGCCCGGAGGAGGCACGTGTGCCGGCACCACCAGTCGCGGCATCCCGTATACGGCGCCCTGTCCCGATGCCGCAGTTACGAAATTCGATCCTTCCGGAAATCGGGTTTGGGGCACGTTACTAGGTGGCCCCGCCGCAGACGTTGGAACCGCACTCGCGGTCGATGCGATAGGAAACGTCTTACTTACAGGCAGGACAGCTGGTCAGTTTCCCACGACTCTGGGTGCGGCTATCCAGTCCAGCACCAGCGCCACCGCCTTCGCCGCCAGGATCAGCTCCGATGGAGCCAGAGTTCTTTACTCCACCTACCTCCCCGATTCGCTGGCAGCTACTTCCCTTATCGCGGTCGATGCCGCTGGAAATGCCTATGTCGCCGGTAAGACATCCACAGGTCGTGCTCTGGTCCTGAAGTTGAGCGCGGATGGCTCCACAATCGACTACAACGTGATTCTGGGCGGCGCCGGCACTGTCGTAATAACGTGCCTCGTGGTTAACTCCGCCGGCATAGCTATCGTCGCGGGGCGAACCACTTCGTCCGACTTTCCCGTAACCCCCGGCGCGTTCCAGGAACATCTAAAAGGAATCCAGAATTCCTTTCTCGTCAGACTGGATGCTGCCGGTAAGATTCTGACCAGCACATACTTCGGTGGAAGCGGGTCCGAGAGCCCATCATCCGTGGCCGTCGACAGCGCCGGCAACATCGATATAGCGGGATCGACCAGTTCGCTCGATCTCCCAACGACGCCCGGGACTATGCAGCCTACCCCGATTGTGCCTTCCTGGAACAATGCGTCACCGGCTGGTTTCGTGGCGCAGTTCGGTCCCAACGGCATTTCCCTGAAATGGGCGAGTTATGTAATGAGTTCCGATTTCTCCACTGGTGCTGGTTTTGATGTCGGCGTGAGCGCGCTTACGATCGGTCCGGCCGGCGAGATCTACATCGCAGGGCGCACAGGCCCTGGATTTCCGGTGACGTCTTCGGCGCCCGAGATCTGTTTCCAGGGCACTGCCAACCGGACCAATGGCTTTCTGGCTCACCTGAACCCGAGCGGTGCGCTCATGGACGCAACCTACGTCGGAGAGAGCTCCGGCGGCGATATCGCTGTTAGCGCATTGACCGCCCTTCCCGACGGTACCGTCCTGATCGCGTGGGCTGACTCCTCTGTCGGCGTTGTCTCAAGGGTCCAATTTGGCAGCGGAGCCTGGACGGCGCCCGCCTGCCTTTCGAACAACGTACTCAACGCCGCGACGCAAGTCGGCACGGATGGGATCTCACCCGGCGGAACTGATTACGCTGACCGGCTTTGGAATCGGGCCCGACATCGCCGTTGCTTATCAGCCTGACGCCAGGGGTAACATTCCCACCCAGCTCGCCGGAGTCCAGGTGCTTTTTGACGGTGTTCCAGTACCCATACTTTACGCGCAGTCCGGCAAATCAACGCAATTGCGCCTGGCGCATTTGCCATAAACGGCCCCACGCGAGTCACGGTGACATACAACCATCGGCAGTTCGGACTTCGCGGTCGCGAAAACGATATTCGGCAACCCCGGAATTTTCCGGCTACAGACCGGGCAGTCGGCGCAAGCCGTCGCAATCAACCAGGACGGAACACTGAACGGACCAACAAATCCTGCGCTACGAGGCTCTGTTGTGGCGGTTTGGGGAACAGGCTTTGGGCAGACCGCTCCGCCGTGCCAACTTGGCGGACTGAACCTTCCTTATGCCGCGCCGCTGAGTTCCGGAATAAATGCGCTTATCGTCGGCAGCGCTGGTCCGCTCACATCGGTGCAATATGCCGGCAGCGCGCCAACCCTGCCGTGCGGAGTGGTGCAGATAAATTTTCAGGTACCGATGAACATCGCGCCAGGAACATTCTCTTTCCTGCCCGTAATTCAGATGCAGAACGGAACTGCTTCGGACCGCTACCAACCGACAATCGGCGCCACAATTGCCGTTAGGTAACGCGGCTTCCGTGACCACGACGCGGATTGTCCGGTCCGCCCTTAGTCGACGATAATATCGCCAGACGCCAGAATCGCAGCCGCCGCACTGGATAAGTCATTCTGAGCCTTAACTAACAGGTCGCTCAGTTGTTTCGAAAGATCCTTATCTTTCCCCTTCACAGATTCCAGTTGAGCAGCCAGCGCAAGGGCAAGCTGAAGTTCGGCAATTACGGTTTGCAGAGGGAGCATAGTGGTTCTCCTTAATGGATAACATCGTACTGTAACACGCAGCCGAGCCACAGTGTGCTCAAGCCCGGCGGAATCGCCGCCCGAGAGCAACCTTCCCGGTTCGAACACTCCCTACATGCCAGCGACCATCCCTTCGCGCGCCTTGTTGAGCACCCGTTTCAATCGTTCCGAGCGGGCTTCAGGCTATAGAGCCACACCCTCGCCCACCCCATCCGAAGTCGAGCAACATCGACGGCCCGCCACGCCTCTGCTACCCTCATATTTCGCCTGAGAATCCCGTCAATTCCCGGGCTTTTTCGAAACCGGAGATAAGCGTACGCCTTCACAAAGCAATCCTTCACAGACGAACGACGAGCTGCGGTACATCAATCTGAAACTCGCGGCGCTCGGCAAACCCACCAGCGCCGCCACCGTCGATCCACGTTTTCAGGAACTCGCCGGCCCCCTGCTCCGCAACTACCATCAGAAGGACCTGCTGCTTGGCGGAATGCTTTGTCCCGCCGATACGCGCATCCAGGATTTTCTCGACTCGTACCTCAGCGACGTGAACCCGCAAGGCGCGCCCCGCCTGCCCGCCGATACCTTCGTGCTCGACCGCCCCGGCCTCGCGCGCGTCATGTCGCTGCCCGCCGGCGAAGACTCGTATTCATCGCCCTACCTGAAGTCCTATCGCGTGCAACAGGGCGTTCTGCACAACCCCAAAAGCGATCGCCGCACCACCCAGGGCATCTTCCACATCGTCGAAGGCGGGCTCCCCATCCCGGCCGACAAGATCGCGGTGCCGAAGCAGCGTATTCTCCAAACTCCTCGCCGCCGCATTTCAACCGCCCGGACGACGTTCTCACGCTTCCGTTCACCGCCAATCAGCCCGAACAGGTCCGCCTCTTCGTCTCGTCTGCTGCTGCGTCCGGTGATTTGCCCTGCAACCGGCAGCGAGCCTGCGAAGACCATGGAGACCCGCTTCTTCGCGCCCGCCAGTCTGGTCAGCAATCTCGATTTCGTCGAAGGCATCTTCGGCAACGCGGGCGACCCCTATCTGCCCGAAAACGACGCCGCGCTCGACGTTGAGCACTGGAGCGGTCACACCGGCTGCGTGATCCTCGCTCCGCATCTGATGGGCTTCAAAAAGAAAGACCTTGGACTCCCTTACAGCAGCGAAGACGAAGCTTACAACGGCGGCGAAGCTTTCAAACTCACCTGCCGCGACCAAAGCGCGGTGTCATCGTCACCATCATTGCCGACAACTATTACGGCTATTGCAAGAAAGAAGTCAAAACGCAGATCAGCTACGCCGCCAACCTGTTCGGACTTTGCGAAGAGGAACACGCGGGCGGCGCCATCGCATTTCCCGCTTATGTGCTCGGCGAGGAGTTCTATGCCGGGCGCACCGTTCTCACCAAAGAAGTCTTCTATGAAGACGCCATGCGTCTGCTCGGCGCCCGCGTCGAACTGAAGCCCGAACGCTATGCGGTCGATACCGCTTATCCCGATATCTTCTACGTTCCCGAGAATGCCGACTTCATCGTGCGCGAAGGCTGCGTCCGCTGGCCTTACAAAGGCGGCACGCACAGCCTCGTACTCCGCGCCGGCCACACCTGGGTGCTTCCCTGGGGCACCAAAATCCGGCTCGAAAAACAATCCGGCGGCACCGCCTGGCGGCTCATCGCCTCACGCGCCGATGGCATCCTCTGCCATAAGCCCTGCACAGTTTCGGGCGGCGGCAAATCCGAAATTTCGAAATCCCTCAGCAGCATCATTCTCAAAGGACCCGTCTTCGTCGGCGATTACGACGCCGACATCCGTCAGGTCGCCGCAATCCTCAACAAAGACTTCTCCGATATCTATAAGACTCCCAAAGAAAAGAGCCGGCCAAAGCGTCCCGTCCTGAGTCATGAGCGCTCCCTCGGTTCCGTCATTAAGCTGCTGACCCCTTCTCCGGAATACACCGACGCCCACAATGAGTGGCTGCGCGGTCTTCCCCAAACCGTTCGCCAGCTCCTCGTCACCGTCAAACGCTATTACCGGCCCGCCTGGAAAGACAACTGGCAGCCCTGGTTCACCGTCGACCGCATCAACGGCTATCTCGGCCATGAGCTCAAATTCGACAACCAGAAGCTTGTAGGCAATTATCTTCGCGTCGGTTACGACCCCAACGGTTCCTGGCGCATCTACAAGTTACGCCCCGACTTCAACGCCGCCGACAAAGTTCAGGTGGAAGACGACATCAGCGCGTCCGCCGTCCTGCCCCGCGAACAGCTCAACAACCTCGACCCCGAATATTCCAACCCAAGCGTCAAGCTGCTGACCAATTGCGAAGCCCTCTTATTCCAGCGCCCCGACGATGCCATCCACCGCGGCTTCGACAAAGACGCCGAGGCCGACCTCGCCTCGCCCGATACCTTTATCTCCAACTTCGAACCTCTCACGCTCCAACAGGCGCGCGAACTCGTCGATAACGTTGTCGAATTCGACCGCTATACCGCGCCCATGAAGAACCTGATCGCAGACTTCGTCGCCGCCGGAAAGCCGGGCTATGTCGTCTCATCGGCCCACCCGCGCATCGTTGACGGAAGCCCTTCGAAGAATCCGCGCTATCTGCAGAAGCGCCCTGATCTCGCACGTCCCCGCGACCGTTATCTCGCTGAAATCGGCACGCGTCTGGCCCGCGAGATCCCTGACGGCAACGAGGTTCATTTCCCTGTCAACGCCGTGCTCGGTGGCCGCCGCAACAATCCGCCCGACCTGAAAGCCGGCATCCCGCCGCTCGCCGTCTACAGCCCCATCCATTACCAGGAGCTTCCCGAGCTCTTCATGGATTTCATCTGCAGCCTCACCGGCAAGTCGCCCTCCACCACCGGATTCGGCAGCGAAGGCGCGCTCACCAAAGGCCCCTTCAACGCGCTATCCCCGGTTGTGGACGTCAACAACGCTCTCGTCTCCGCCATTCTCACCGGCTACGGCGGGTTCACCACTGCCGCCGGACACATCGGTCCCAACTACCGCGTGGATCACGACAACAGCATGCTTGTCCCTGAGATCTGGTGCCGTATGCGCGTCCATGAGCGTGAACCCCGGTTTCTGATCGAGCACGGCTTTCTCGAAAAGATAGAAGATTTCGAGCATGACGGACGCACCGTTCTGGCCAGCCGCCTCGGCTACCGCATCACCGTCAAATTTGTGGACCGCTTCCTCGGCCGCATCTTCGAAATGCCTGACGCCGTGTTCCCTCGACGAGTTGCTGTGCCCCGAGAAACAGGGGCTCGATGTCTACGTTGCCGGCGTCGACGCCATCTGCGAGGCTCAGCGCAAAGTGGCGCTGAACTATTTCGAAGACGGCAGCGTCGCCGACGCCTGCCCCCCCATCCGCGCGCTCCTGCACATCATGGCCTACGGAAGCTATGAAGGCAAGGGCGTTGACGGGGTCCGCGACATGTTCTCGAGAACCGCTCTGCTCCAAAGCGGCTGGTACCTCGAACGCCTCCGGACGAAGCAGCAGCGGGACATCGCCCTCTACCAGCGGCACGTCGCCGCCGGGGGTTCCGGCCTCGCGCGCGCCCGGCTCCAACAGGTGTCGTCGTCCGCGTACCTCGAGCAACTCGTCGGAACCATCGGCGCCGACCCCGCTCTGAACTCCCGATGACCGCCATCGTTACCGGAGCGAGCCGCGGCATCGGCCGCGCCATCGCTCAGGAACTCTCGGCCACGCACCGTGTTCTCGCAACCTATCTTGGCAGCCTCGAAAAGGCTGAATCCCTGCGGGCCGAAACCGGCTGCGATATCTTCCGCTGCGACATCTCAAAACCGGAGGACCGGCACGCCCTGATCGCCCACGCCCGCGCGCTCTTCCCCGAAGGCCTCCACCTGCTGGTCAACAACGCGGGAATCGCTCCGCGCGAACGCCGCGACGTTCTCGAAGCCACCGAAGAGAGCTTCGACGAACTTATCCAAACCAATCTCAAAGGCCCCCATTTCCTCACGCAGCTCGCCGCTCGCTGGATGCTCGAACGCCGGTCCGGCCGCGTCGTCTTCATCTCGTCCATCTCAGCCTTCACCGCGTCCGTCAATCGGGCCGAATACTGCATCTCGAAGGCGGGCCAAAGCATGTCCCGCCTCGTTTACGCGCAGCGCCTCGCGGGCGAAGGCATTCAGGTCTTCGAAGTCCAGCCCGGCATCATCCGGACCGACATGATCGCAGCCGTCGAAAAGGCGTATGACGACAGGATCGCCGCCGGCCTGCTTCCGCAACTCCGCATGGGCGAGCCCCGCGACGTCGCGCAGGTGGTCCGTGCCATCGCGAACGGGAACCTCGACTATTGCGCCGGCCAGGTCATCCATGCCGACGGCGGCTTCCACATGCGATCTCTGTAGTCGTCCGACAGAAGCAATGACTCGCGGGCAAGCGTGTCAGCAGAATCCCCTGTCAGGCAACCAAATTCGTTTCGCCCGCGGCGGCGGCCGAACCAGCAGCGAAACCGAGCCGGGCTCAGGGACATTTGAAAGCGTCGGCCCGTCAACCGACGGGAAAACGCGGCGGTATCGGAAAACGACGCGCGGCCACGGGCTTCGATGATCTCGGGAGCTATGTGGAGCAGACGGTTTTCAACCGCGGTTTCCTCTACAGCGAGACCGGCTCTGGTCTCGAACGAGAACAGCTTCCCACAGGAGCCGAAGGGCCGCGAAACGCGAGACGCTTTCCAGCGGCTATGAGGGAAGCAACAACCCGTTATGGACTAGGCGTCTGCCCGCGATTCGCGGGAACGCAGTTTGGAACCACTCCTCCGCCGCCCCAGCCGCAGCAATTACGGGTACACTTTTCGGGTGCAACGTACACGTCTTTGAGCTTCTTGCGATATTCCGGGTACAAAGTCTCCGCCCCGCCGCGCACGGCTTCCAGCGGAATATGATAGGCCTTCGAGACTTCTCCCAGAAACGGATTCTGCCCGGGCAAATAATGCGGCACAGTTCCTTTGGCGCGCGACACCTCGATAGCGGGCTCACAGGGCGTGGGAAGAATTTGTTGCGTCGGGTCGAGCCGCCAACTGCTGGTATGGATATCCGGTTCGGTCAGGTAAATCGGATCGTAAACGATCGTCGTGGCGGTCAGGATATCGCCGTGCCGCCTCCAGTACTCGCTCACGGTCGTCAGATCGCTGCTGGCGATTCCGTTGCGGCGAATATAACCCATTTTGATGTGGGTCGTCTTCGTCGATAGTACGTCGCCTTCCCAATGGCCGGTGGTGAAGCCTTCCCACGTGTGAAGGGCGTTTTCGGAAGGATGGGGCCGGTTGTCCATCCACACAGTGTGAGTGGCGCGTCCGTAAGTCCCGTAAATTTTCAAGTCAATGGGGTGGCCCGAAACCGGATCCATTTCCGCCCAAATCCTGAGAGTCGCAGGGCCGCGCAGGCTGTAAGGAAACGGATGGGGGATGCACTGGCGCTCCGGCAGCGTCTGAACCAGGGCTTCCCAGGCGTCGGCCTTGGCGCGTCCCGCGTCGCTGAGGGGCAGGCCGAGATAATCGGCCACGTCAGGACCGGCGCCGAACCGTTCCTGCCAGTCCGAATGATACAGGCCCGCCCATTGGCCGGACAGGTCCACCTCGGCGGCGGCAGGAATTTGAGTCATCAACATCAACGCCATAACGGCGGCGCCCGACGTGCATAATCGTTTGATCATATCCAGACTCCCATTGTCATTCCGCAGGATTCGGGCTACCACTTTGAGGAACATGGGGTAGGATCCCACTTCGCGCCGCTGGCCTCTCGCTTGAAATGCAGGCCCGTCACCCACGGACCCTGCAGGTAAGTGGGATCTTCGACCAGCGCCGTGATCACCAGCCACTGGTCCCCGTTTTGCTCATTTAGTAAATCCCAATACTCGGTCAGGACAGCTTTCTCACCATAGGGGACGCCGTTCTTCCGCAAATATCCGGGCCGCAGGTGATCGGTAACCACCTTCAAGGTTCCGAATTTGTTTGGCGGCGTCTTTACGCCGACCGGCGGACGCGGTGTTTCCCACTTTGCGATGGAATTGCCTTGCCAGGTGGGCATTCCGCCGGGCGCCTTCCAGTCGCCGAAGTGGAACAGCCTGGTCTGCATGCCCGCATCGGACTCAACCTTGAGTGTATTGTCGTTCTCCCAACTGATCCGTACGCGCCCCGGAAGGCGCATCAGGCCAGGCGCCCCGTAGGATTTGCATTGCTCGCCCGCGGCCTCATCCCTGGCGGGATCCCAGGTGTCCGCCAGTGCCTTCGCCGCCTGCGTAATCGGAATGCTCGCGTAGTCCCCTTTTGGCGGTGTGACCATGCGCCAGCGCCAGTCTTCGGTAATGTACGAGACCCAGTACCCCGTAAGGTCGATCGGCGCTGAAGCTTTCGCGGTTTTCGGCGGTTGCGAGGCAGCCGCAGGCCCGGGTTGTTGCGCGCGGATGCAGGTTACACTCAACACGAAAACCGCAGCCGTGCATAGCGATTTTCGTGTCAAGCCTTTTTCCTTACTTTTTCGGTGAGGCTCCGGTAGACGGCTTCGACAAACATATTCGTTGTCCATGGGCCGGATTCCGCGCCATAGCGAGTCCGGTATTCCTTGGTAGGATCGGCTGCCTGGATCTGACTCAACGTCATGCCTTTCTTTATCATGTCCTGTACAACGTCGCGGATGATCGTGATCATGTCGCGATACTCCACAACGTCCGCCTCGTCGCATATACGGCCGCGGCTTGGGATGACAAGCGTTCCACCCTCCTGCCACACTAAAGGAATTTCCGGAATCGTGATGTCGAGGATGCGATTCAGCGCCGCGATCTCGCCCTGAATGCTGCCGCCTTTTTCCAGATCGATGACAGGAAACCGATTCATATCGAGCACCTCGCCCGCGACGACGACATCGGAGCGCCGGAAAAACACGATCGCGTCGCCGTCCGAGTGCGCGGCTGGCAGCGCGAATATCTGAATGCCTTCACCGTTCAGGTACGTGTCCTTCTCTTCCTCGTCAAAAGTATCTGTCGGCCACCCCTCGGGCGGGAAAGCGGAAGTCTGTTTGCCTGGCGTGCTCATCCGGCTCCGGGCGTTTTCCGTCGCGAGAATCGAGGCGGGTCCGCTTTTCTTCACGCCATCCGCGAGACCCGTGGTATCTGTCGGAATCAGGGACTCGCCAACTTTGGAGAGCTTCTCGTTGCCGCCCACATGATCTGCTTCGGCGGTAGTGTTGATGATGTATCGAATGGGCCGGCTGGTGATCTTGCTCATCGCCGCGAGCACTTGATCGCTCATCTTTGCGGAGCCGGTATCGACGACGACAGCCCCGAGTTCTCCCAACTGCACTCCGATGTTGGCGCCGGCGCCGGCGATCATGAAAAAATTGGGTCGAAGCTGGAGCAGCTCCACCTCATTCGCTCCAACCGGTGCCTTTTGCGCGTAGGCCTTCGCCCACGGCAGCCAGCTCGAAGCGGCTAACGCCGCCAGTATCCATGCGATCCGCGTCGAGGGGAGCCGCATCCACGAAATCCCCATCCGGGGTCTTATCCGTGGCAGCCTTCGGTAGCTTTTGATATTAATCTTACTCATTATGGCGCCAATGGCCACTGACATTGTAATACAAGCACTACGAAATACACTGGAAGCTCCGCATCGATGCGCATCGCGTCGCGCGGAACCAGGAGCTTCGGCAATTTCGGCGTGAAGTAATGAAGGAATAAACTTCCGGCCGCGGTCGTCGGACCATGCACCAGTGTCGAACCATGCCCCGTCCGTCCGATGGGCATGCGAAAATGCGACTGCATCCCGGTAATCCGCTAACAGCGGGCCACGATGACGTGCCAAAATAGGCAAGCTAGAGAAATGAAAGGACTTTGAATGACCGCCTCCGCGCTGAATGCGAAACCGAAGCTCACCCCTGAACGCCAGGAATATTATCAAAGGTTAGGCCGCAAGAACGCCGCGCCGCTCTGGGACGTGCTCGCCGATATTGTGACGCCTGAGCCGAAGCCCAGCGTGGTTCCCGTGCTTTGGCGCTACGATGAGCTGCGCCCGCTCCTGATGGAGGCTGGCGAGCTGATCACCGCCCGCGAAGCTGAGCGGCGCGTGCTGATCCTGCAGAATCCAGGCACCCCGGCGCTGGCACAGATTACGCAGACCCTGTACGCGGGCCTGCAGTTGGTTCTGCCCGGCGAGACTGCGCCTACCCACCGGCACACCGCTTCGGCCCTGCGTTTCGTCATCGAAAGCCAGGGCGGATATACGTCCATAAACGGGGAGCAGACCATCATGCGCCCGGGCGATTTCCTCATTACCGCAAATTGGACATATCACGACCACGGCAACAACGGCGGCGCCCCGGTCATCTGGCTGGACGTGCTGGACATTCCGCTCGTCAACCAGTTGTGTACCAGCTTCGCCGAGCATCACGCCCTCGAGGTGCAACCGGTCACGCGCCCCGATGGCGATTCCCTCGCACGCTACGGAGCCAATATGGCGCCGATTGAATACGACCCCGCCGCGCGTCCGTCGCCCCTGTTTATTTATCCCTATTCCCGCAGCCGCGAGACGCTCGAGCATCTGTATCGCACCGGACCCGTGCATGCGTGTCACGGAATCAAGATGCAGTTCGTCAATCCGATCACTGGCGGATACGCGATGACAACCATCGGCACGTTCATGCAGCTTCTGCCTGCGGGATTTTCGGGCGGCACATACCGCTCTACGGACGCGACGATCTTCTTCGTCGTGGAAGGGCACGGAGAAACCAGTGTCGGCGATCAGGTTTTCTCATGGGGTCCGCACGACACGTTTGTGGTGCCGTCCTGGTACCCTGTAGCCCACCGCGCACACGGTGAGGCTGTGCTGTTCAGCGCCTCTGACCGTCCTGTGCAGAAGGCGCTTCGCCTGTGGCGCGAAGAGTGAGAAGCCCCGCTTACTGAAGCGGAAACCTCAGGGGTTGCCTGAAAATACCAAGAGTTTAAACGCTCTTGGCTAGAAGGCAACCCGCTGTATTGGCGGCGGAAAGAAAAAATCCCGCTTCCGGCGCCAGTGGTTCCAGTTCAAGCGCCCGCATCATCGATCGTGCGGTGCAAACGGCGGCAGAGGTAACCGGAAGACCGAGCCGGTCTTCCGCGCGTGGAATCGCGGAGAGCGACGGCATTTGCACACAGGCGGAAATCACGACGGCATCCGCGCCCTTTGTATTGAGGCGTTCGATATCGACCAGCAGGTCTGAGGGTTCACGTCTTCCTACGGCAAGGTTGTCGGAGATGCACAGGGCTATTGAGTCGATTACCTGAATTCCCTCGCTCACAATGTAGGCGACCACAAGGTCGGTGAGCGGCTGCACGTACGGGGTGACGAGCGACACAGAGCCGACCCCGGCCAGCTTCAATTCATTGACCAGCGCGCCCGCGGAAGTGATCACGGGGGTGGGCGATCCCGCTTCCTGCATCTTGGCGGCAAGGCGCTCTTCCGAGACCAGGTGGTAGCCCGGACCCATCGACATGATGGCGACCAGACACGCGTAGCCCACCACATCGACCTCGGCGTCGGCGAGTTCCACGGCACAGCGGAGGCTATCGCGATCCATGGCCTCCAGCTCTTCCTTGACTACCTTCTTCATCCGCATGCGGCTGGAATGAAAAGTGAACGCGTCCCCGGGGAGGATTCGCTGCCGCGCCGCGAAGATGGCGGGGACTTCCGTTTCCATGGTCGTGTTCGAACTGGGAACGATCTGGCCTATACGTACCTTCATGGAAATAACCCTTAAACCGCCATGTTAGACATGGCTTGTATGTGATCTTCGCGGCCATCCGCCGCGCGCACTTCGACCTGCATTGAGCCGACCTTCTCCACGAAGGCCTCGATCCTGTCGCCGGGAACGATCGGGCTCACGCCTTCCGGCGTCCCGGTGATGATGATGTCTCCGGGATAGAGAGTGTAAAACGAAGATGCCAGTTCAATCAGTTCCGGAACCCCGAGAATCAGGTACCGGGTGTTGGATTGCTGCCGTATGTTGCCGTTGACGGAGATGCTCAGGTCGAGAGACCCGGGATCGCTGATTTCGTCCGCCGTTACGAGCCAGGGACCCAGCACGGTATAAGTGTCGGGAGATTTGCGGAAGCTGCGGTCTTCCGACCCACGAATTGTTATGTCAAGGCCAATGGAATAACCCGCGACATATTCGAGGGCATGCTCGCGAGACACGTTGGTTGCCTGCTTGCCGATGACGAGCGCGAGTTCCACCTCGTGATCGTTCCGCCGGTCCAGGTGGCCTAAAGCGATACCTTCGCCCGGCCCGACCAGAGAACTGGTGGCTTTGAGAAACAGGCCCGCCTGCTGAATGGTGATGGTATTGCCCTGCGTATTTTGATGCAACCGGGCGTCCCCTTTTACCTCATCCAGGTGCTTCTGATAGTTCACGGGGGCCGCAACGATTTTCCCGGGATTGGCCACCGGGCTCTGTAATTTCAATTGCGCGAGAGGGATGCTCGGCGCATGAGCTGCCAGCGCCCGCACACGCTCGAGCACGCTGTCCAGATGCGCGATAAGAAGGTCTCCCTTAGGAAACGGATAGTGATACGCGGGCAACGCATCCAGTGCATCGGAAACATCGCGGACGGCCAGACCTTCGACCAATCCCAAACGGCTATCTTCGAACCGGCAAAGACGCAAAACTCCTCCTTAACTCCAACGCGTGTTCCTCTTGGACACTTCAGCTTACTATCGATTGACTTCCAGTTCAACTTCGATACTCGGGTTTTAGTTGTCCCCGGGCTGAGACAAACAGTTAAGATACTGTTGACCGTTAGCCAGTACATAACGCTCGATAGGCAGAGACTCTAAGCCCAAATGTGCATCCTCTTCCGGCGACAATGGATGTCAGCGTTGCCGGCATGCAATCAAGAGCGAAATCAGGACCGGGAGCAACAGTGCTTCATTGTAAGTGTTTCGCTGTAACGTTGCCTTCCCCGGGGAATTAGCCCATAATCATACAGACAGAGATGGCCAGGCGTTCGAATCAGAGTGCATGCCGTCATCAGGCGCTGACCGCTCAGGGCGTTCCCCATCCTCATGCCGAGGCTGTCACCGATCCCCTTTTCTTGTCAGCGCGTTCTATTAAGAGCTGGCCTTAATCTGATTCCAGGAGAAATTCGTATGAACAAACTCACACTTGGGCTGCTGATTTTATCGATGTTCGGGTTTACGTCCCTCGGTAAGGCGGACAGCTCCTTCGACGGGAAGTGGAGCGCCGACATTCCCAGACCCGCGCCCGCCGCAGCTCAGATCCTCGCCATGACGCTGAACACCAAAGAGGGCAGGGTAACCGGCTCGATCCTCGTCGACGGTGCCGGGGAATACCCCATTGAATGGGGCTTCATCAAGGGCGACCTGATCGTGTTCAGGATGAAATTTCCGTACTTTGAGACAAGCGCCATGTTTATGTACATCGGCAAACTGGATGGCGACCGCATCGAGTTTGGACGCCGGCCGGAAGATTTAACGCTGGGCAGGCTGGTGCAGTTTACGGCTAAGCGAATGAAATGAGCGCGGGTAGAACGAGGCCGATAAGGCACAAAGTAAGTGCTCCAACCGGCCTCGTTCTTATTTCGCGGGTTTTTTCTGCGCGAGGGTTTTGTAGACAGCCTCGATGAACATATCCGTTGTCCAGGGACCCGACGTCGCGCCGTAACGGGTATCGTAATCGGCGGTGAGCCTTGCGGTCTTTACCTGATCGAGAGTAGCGCCCGCTTTCATCATGGTTTGAACGCGTTCGCGAATGATGCTGACCATGTCTCGATATTCGGAGACATCGTATTCATCCGACAGGCGTCCGTGGCCAGGAATGATCATCGTGCCGCCATCCTCGTCATGTTCGTAGCCCGTTTTGTCGAGAATGTTGTTGAGGGCGTCGATCTCCCCCTGAATGGTGCCGCCGTTTTTCACGTCAATGAACGGGTACCGCGTCGTGTCGTAGATATCGCCCGTGGCAATCACGTCGGACTTCCTGAAGTGCACAATACTGTCGCCGTCGGTGCTGGCGTTGGGCTCGTAGAAAATCTCCACCAGCTCGCCGTTGTGGAACTTGCGCCGCCGCTTATCGAGGTAAGTGTCGGGCGGGATCGTTTCGCTGGGAAGCTTGGCTTCCTCCATCCGGACCAGGATGTTATTCTGTCCAATCAACGTCGCGTGGTGTGCCGGATCGGCGAAGAAACCTGTCGCGCCTCTGGGAGCCAGCGTGGCGAAGAACGATCCGAGAAGGCTGGGATCCAGGCCTTTGGATGCCAGTTTCGCGTTGCCTCCGGTGTGGTCGGGGTGAAAACTGGTATTGACGATGAATTGAATCGGATTGCGGCTGAGCTTCTGGATCGCGGCTACCACTTTGTCGGATATGTTTCCGGTGCCGGCGTCTACCAGAAAAGCACCCTGATCGCCCACCTGAACGGCGATATTTCCTCCATCTCCCACAAGCATGTAGACGTTGCCCTGCACCGGGAGAACGTGAATCTCTCCGTCGTTGGGATCGGGGTTCACGGCCTTGCTGTTCTGCTGCCGGCCAGGGGTCGGGACGGTCTCTGCGATGGCGGCCGTGTCCGCCGCAGCCTTGTCTCGCAGCTTCAGATCGAATCCGGGGTGCATAGTATCGGCGCCGCCCAGCACTGCCAGCAAAGGAATCCCGTTTTTATCCGCGAACTCGCGCAGGAAAGGATGGTTGCCCCACGGAAAATACGGGATCTGCGCCTCGGGCCGGGACAGGATTTGCTCGCCATCTTCGCACGGATAGAGCCACGCGTCGGGGTCTTTGACGCTGCGGACATTAATAACGGTCTTGGTGTACGGTTCGGAGTAGAAGACGGGGTCGATAGTCGTCGTGAACACGGTGAGGCGATCGCCATGACGTATCAGGCGTTCAATGACCGTGGATTCATCGCTCGAAGGGACACCGTTGCCGCGCATCCACGCTCTCTTCAGGTGCGTGGTCGTGATCGTCAAAACCCCGCCCTTCCATTCGCCGGTCGAAAATCCGGGGAATGTGTGCGCTGCGTACGCGGGAGGGTGCGGGCGTCCATCCATCCAGATCGTCCGGCGCGTCTCAGATGTCTGAAACCACATGTGGATGGCGACCAGTTGCTGCGTATACGGATCCCGCTCCTCCCAATAACGATAATTCCCAGGGGAAAAATACGCATACGGGATTCCATAGCCGGCGCACTGCTGCTGCCGTATCGTCATCCGTGACGCGGGCCACGCCAGCGCGTACAATCGCCCGGCCTCGTTCAATGGAAAGCCGCCGTAATCAACCAGCGCGCCGAACGCCGTCTCATAGGCGGAGTCCTGATGGCCAACCCAATGCCAGGCCCCTGAGATATCGACTCCCGAACCTGTCAGGGGCGTGGGGGACGTCGTCTGCCCGAATGCCACAACGCTTGCGGCGGCGGAAAGGTAAAGAACTCCGGCAATCCGGCGGATTTTCATATTCATCTCTCCTTAGAGTGCCCAGTCCCGGCTATCGAGCCGAGCAAGGCGAAGGTTTCCAGCCAGCGGCATCGGCTTGTTTCTTGAAATGCGTGGAAGTCAGAAAAGGTTCGGTGAGGTATGTGGGATCGTCCACGGTAGTGGTTATGACGATGTACGATGCGTCGGGCTCATCTACGCGGTCGAAGTATTCGGTTACCGTTGCCTTCGCGCTGTAGGGAATGCCATTCTTCTGCAGGTAGCCAGGCTTGATTTTGGTGGTAACGATCTGTAACGAACCGCTGAGCATCGGTGCTCCCTTTATTACAGGGAGGGTCTCCCAGGAGGCTGCCGAAACGCCCTGCCAGCCGCCACCGGGATTCCTGGGCGCGCCAAATTCGAACAATCGCGTCTGCTGCCCCGCGTCGGTTTCCAGCTTCAGGGTCTGGTCGTTTTGCCACGTGATATGAATCCGCTCCGGGATTCGCATGACATTCGGTGCGCCGTAGCCCCGGCACTGTTCACCCGCCGCTTCGTCCTTCGCCGGGTCCCAGGCCAAAGCGATCTTACGAGCCTCGTCATTCATCGGAATACCTATCCGCGCACCGAGAGGCGGCTTCAATTCAAACTTCTGCTGCGGAAGTATCCGGTAGCGCCAGTCTTCAATCACGATGGCCTCCCAATATCCCGTAAAATCGGTGGGAGCCAGTTTCTTCGCGGTGGGCGGAACTTCGGGTGCGCGGGCTTTTCCATCCTGCGGGGCGCTTTGCCCGAACATGCTCACACTCGCCAATGCGAGAACCCCTGCGATTGTAATTATGCGAGTCTCAACGACCCGCCGCCTATTGATCATCGTCTCTTTTTCGTCAATCTAAAGCCTTGTCATCCACGCTTCGAGGTTCGTTTTTAACGCGCTGAAGACATCGAATTCTACCAAAGGTCCCGCCCTACTTCTTAGGACTAGGAGCGGCTTCCTTCTTCAGTACCTGATCGTAGTTGGCGTTGTCTTCGCAATCCATTTCCATGATATTCCACTTGGGATGCGCGCCTAAGGTAATCCGTCCGCCCCAAGGTTTGGTATAAGCTTTGGGATCTTCGATTTTGACATCGATCGTCAAGGTGTTCTGATCCACGCGCCGGAGGCGCTCGGTGAGGTGCAGGTCGGTACTGTGCGGATGTCCCGCACGGTCTAACCAGGTTTTATCGTTGAATCCGATCGTATCGACGACTAAAGTGTCGCCTTCCCAGTTCCCGATCGCATCGCCCAGCCATGTGGGACCAGCATCCGTGTTGTGCTTTCGGCCGTCGGTGAAGATTTGCCGGACGAAGTGTGAATACTCGAAAAACTCGAGCACCCGGCCAGGCAGTTGGATGATCTCCATGGGAAAAGGCTGCAGATAGAGACGGGGCATTCCCGGAGGAAAGCAGCCTGCGGTGCCCAGTGTCGTCGGATTGACCGGATCGTTCGAATCAGCCATGGCGCGCGGACCGAAGGAAGGCCGCGTAAGCTTGAACCGTTCTTCAGCCCAGGCGGTCATGGGCGGCACGTCTTTGCTGAACGTCCAACCCAGATAAGCGGTATCGGCAGTTTTTTTGACGTTCCAGACGCCTGACAAGTCGGGGGACGAACCGGAAGACGCCGCGACAGTCGCCGTTTGCGCGAACGTCAAAGAGGAAAGAGCGAGTGCGGCAGCCAGCAGGCTCCAGACTTGCACTTTGCAGATACGCACTTAGTTCCCCGCACCCATCTTCAACTCTTCGCCGTTGACAGAGATCTTGAGAATCCACATAGAGTAAGCCCCGCTCTTGGCTTGCGAGCCGCCCATCGTGACCTTGTCGCCCGGCTTCAGCGTTGTCGAGGTCCAGCCGGCCCGTATCAGATGATTCGGGCTCGTGAGTTCGCCCTGCCAGGCTTGCGTCCCACCCTTGTCGTCTTTCACGTCGAGACTCACAATGGTGTGGGGATTCACGAACTGAAAGTCAGTGACCGTGCCGGTCACCGTGGTGACCTGGGTGGTGTCGTATCCCGCCTGGCCGTGGTGCGCCCACAGAGAAGCCGAAAGCAGCAACAGGCCCGCGGCCACAACACATGAACTCAATAGTTTTTTCATTTCAACCAATCCTCCCTGCTCGTAAGCGCCATCGTTAAAACCGGTAATGTCCGCATTGCAACGAGGACAGCACTCCAGAAGCGCCAAGGGGGTGTAATGAAAAGTTTCTTAACCAAAGCCTTTTCTTTAGTTCCCGGCATCTGCTGCCTGACGCGGAACTGCCTATAGCCTCGTTAGTCGTTTCCACCTGCGAAACCTGCCTCTGCCGTTCCACTGCGAGCGAAAAATCAACCGCGCTTTGCACGCCGACGGCCAGTGCTATACCATTTATACCACTGTGTCGAACCGGCATATGAAACCCGGATTTATACTCGCCGACTCTCAACTCCGGCCCTCTGTATCGGCCTTGTTGTCGACTAAAAGCCGTGTTTCCATACGCTTGTTGCGCTGCAGCCAGAAGAAGAATATCCAGTTAACGGCGGATTGTCCAAGACTTATCGGGTGGGCTCCATACCATTGCGGTATAAGTCTCCTGCAAGGGCCGTCCTCACGCGCCAAACTGCCGACAGGTGTAGCGTTTGGGGGATGGACGTCAGCGGCACCAGCGACTCGGCATGAACCAGCGCCGTTTTTGGGTAACCCCGACCGCACGATGAATCTCCCATGGATGTTCACCGAATCATAATGCGCGGCATAACTCTGCTGGTATCAGGTATCCGTTCGAGCCGCTGCTGAGATTTCGGCGGTGCCTCGTTGATGGATCGTGAAGCAAGCCCTGGTGCCGTGCATCGCCCCTGCGAGTGTTTCCATCGCCGCAGGCCAAAACTCTGAAGTTTCCCCGGCGTCGTAAATGGCACTCACCAGGGACAGAGCAACCGTTTCTCGATCCATACGAAGCGCATATACAGGGCGTCTCACAAGGCGGGTGCCCCGCGCACCGACTCAGGAAGACCCAACAGAAGCCCGCTGATGGCAGTACTCACTGGTCCTGCCGAAAGATGGCCGCGGCCGTCGGCCTGAGTCCGGCCACCGTATACCGGATCTGGTCGAAGGCCAGACTCAAGCCGCATCGGCTGGATCGATACATGGCCAGTAACGATCCGGCGTTTGAACAAAAGGCCGCCGACGTCATCGCGCTCTACATGAATCCGCCTCAGAATGCCGCCGTGTTCTGCGTGGATGAGAAGACTGCAATTCAGGCCCTCGACCGTCTTGATCCGGTCCTGCCGTTGTCTCCCGGCCGAGCCGAGAAACATGGGTTCGAATACTATCGGCACGGCACGCTTTCGTTGTATGCGGCGCTGGATATCAGGACTGGGAAAGTTCAGGGGAAAACGGCCAGCCGCCACACCAGTGCCGAGTTCATACACTTCCTGACCGAGGTCATAAAGTGCAACCCGGAACCGGAAGAGATTCATATCGTGCTGGACAACCTCTCGGCGCACAAAACGAACGCAGTGAAAGAGTTTCTCGAACAGAACCCGCGCGTGCGGTTTCACTTTACGCCGACTTACTCGTCCTGGCTCAATCAGGTGGAAATCTGGTTCGCCAAAATCGAGCGCGATGTCCTCGCTCGCGGTGTGTTCACATCCGTGACTGACCTTTCACGCAAGATCATGAAGTATATCCGCGCTTATCCCAGATTCACGCACTGGCTTTATCTCGCCAGCTCACGACCGACAGGCCTGTTGTTCGCGGTGCGGCTGAATCCATTTTGCCGTACCTGATGCCCCCTTTTCCACCATGCCACTGCGGGTGCCGAAGGAACCCGGAAGGTTTTTTCACAAATTCCAAAAATTTATTTTCATCCCCTAACTAACTGAAAACAAAATCCTCCCTGAAATCCCACCCATTTCCCCAAAACTCCCTTTACTTCCCAGGTTCATACTGAAGCCGCGAAAGCCATGAGAACTCAAAAACAAATCGAAGCCTCCCGCGCCAACGGCAAAAAATCCCGCGGCCCCGTCTCAGATCAGGGCAAAGCCTGTCTTCCCGCAATTCCGTCAAGCACGGATCGAAATCCAAAACCCTCGACACTGACCACGAATTCGATCCGGCCTTCGAAGCCACCTCAGGCGGGTCCGCATTCATTACCGGGTCTCCACCGACAGCGACGCGATAGTCGCCCGCTACTACGCGGGAGCATCTCGCGCCTCAAGCCCATTCAGGCTCTCGAAGCATCTTCCCTGAATGACGAAATCGCGCGCCTCGCCAAAGCCGATCCCGGCTTCGCGGACGTTTCTCTAAACACACGAATCTGTCGGCCTGCGCCTCACTCACTGGTCACAGTCGCATCATGGAGCGATGCGGGGAATACGAAGGCATCACCCTCCGCGCACTCGATTCCGCCCGCGAACACCTCGAAAAACTGCGCCGCGAATGGATTTTAAAGGAAAACCAACCCAACAACCCGTTGATTCCAAACGGCGGTCCCAATCCTAACCCGGCGAACCTGACGCCCCGAACGCAGCGCCCGTACTGACTCGCAGCGTCCGTACTCACTCATGGATAGAATAGAAAATTCGCCACCATTCACCAGGAGCTTCTAATGCCAAACCCCACGTGTGACATCGGCTTGATCGGCCTCGCCGTCATGGGTCAGAACCTGGTTCTGAACATGAACGACCATGGCTACAAAGTCGCCGTCTTCAACCGAACCGTATCTAAAGTAGATGACTTCATCAATCAGGAAGCCAAAGGCACTCAGGTCGTCGGAGCCCATTCCATTGAGGAATTCGTCTCGCTCCTCAAGTCCCCCCGCCGCGTCATGCTCATGGTCAAAGCCGGCGACACCGTCGACCACATGATCGATGCCGTCCTGCCCCACCTCGATAAAGGCGACATCATTATCGATGGCGGCAACTCGCTCTTCACCGACTCCAATCGCCGCACCAAAGACCTCGCCGACAAAGGCATTCTCTTCATCGGCACCGGCGTCTCGGGCGGGGAAGAGGGCGCCCGCAAAGGCCCCTCCATCATGCCCGGCGGCAATCCTGAAGCGTGGCCCCACGTCAAAGAAATCTTCCAGTCCATCGCCGCCAAAGTTGAGGATGGAACCCCTTGCTGCGACTGGGTCGGCGAACAGGGCGCCGGTCATTACGTCAAAATGGTCCACAACGGCATCGAGTACGGCGACATGCAGCTGATCTGCGAAGCCTACCAGTTGCTGAAGGACGGCCTCGGCGTCTCTGCCGACGAACTCCACGACATCTTCACCGAATGGAACAAAGGCGAGCTCGACAGCTATCTCATCGAAATCAGCGCCGAAATCTTCGCTAAGAAGGATGACGACGGCCAGCCCCTCGTCGACCACATTCTCGATGCCGCCGGTCAGAAGGGCACAGGCAAGTGGACCTGCATCAGCGCTCTCGATACCGGCATGCCCGTCACCCTCATCGGAGAAGCCGTCTTCGCCCGTTGCCTTTCATCTCTTAAAGACGCCCGCGTCGAAGCCTCCAAAGTTCTCACCGGACCCAAAGTCGCCAGCGCCACCGACCGCGCGCAGTTCATCGAAGACGTGCGCCGCGCCCTCTACTGCTCGAAAATCATCTCGTACGCGCAGGGCTACATGCTGCTCGAAGCCGCCGCGAAGGAACAGGGCTGGCATCTCAATTTCGGCGGCATCGCCCTCATGTGGCGCGGCGGCTGCATCATCCGCAGCCGCTTCCTCGGCAAGATCAAAGAAGCCTTCGATAAGAATGCGAACCTCAGCAATCTCCTGCTCGATGACTTCTTCAGCAAGCTCCTGAACGACTACCAGGCGGGCTGGCGCAGCGGCATCATCCGCGCCATTCAGTACGGTGTCCCGACCCCGGCCTTTTCCACCGCGCTTGCCTTTTACGATGGCTTCCGCACCGCGCGCCTGCCCGCTAATCTCCTCCAGGCCCAGCGCGATTTCTTCGGCGCCCACACCTATGAGCGCGTCGATAAACCGCGCGGCCAGTTCTTCCACACCAACTGGACCGGCCGCGGTGGCCGCGTCTCATCCAGCACTTACAACGCCTAAGGAGAACGAATTATGAGTCACGGTCTGAACATTTCCCCCGCCAAACAAGGCGCTCTCGACTTCGTTGCGCTTGGCGCTCTCGTCCATCGCCTCGATCCCGGCATCATCCCGTTCCGGAAAGCGACCCATTGCGATATCCACGTGAGTGGCGGTGAATTCAACTGCGCGGCCAACCTTTCCGATTGCTTCCGCCTCAACACCGGCGTCGCCTCCGCCATGGTCGATTACCCCATCGGCGACCTCATCGCCGAACGCGTCCGCGCCATGGGCGTAAAACCTTTCTATAAGCGCTTTGAACACAACGGCGTCAACGGTCCCAACATGGCCACCGTCTATAGCGATCGCGGCTACGGCATTCGCGCCCCTGTCGTCTTCTATAACAGGTGCAACGAAGCCGGCGCTCTTCTCAAACCGGGCGATTTCAACTGGAGTGAGATCTTCGCGGGCGGCGTTCGCTGGTTCCACTCGGGCGGCATCTTCGCCGCTCTGTCTGAGACCACCGGCGAGCTCATCATCGAAGGCATGAAGGCCGCCAAAGCCGCCGGAGCCATCACCTCGCTCGACCTCAACTTCCGCGAGAAGCTCTGGAAGATCTCGGGCGGCGAGCACCGCGCCGTCTCCACCCTCGCCCGCATCGTCGAGAACGTTGACGTCCTCGTCGGCAACGAAGAAGACCTTCAGAAGGGTCTCGGCGTCCCCGGTCCCAAAGTCGAAGCCACTTCGAAGCTCGACACCAGTGCCTTCGGCGGCATGATGGACAGCGTGGTGAAGAAGTTCCCCAACGTGAAAGTCGTTGCCACCACGCTCCGCGAAGTCCACTCCACTTCGCGCCACACCTGGAGCGCCGTCGCCTGGATGGGCGGCAAACTCCACTCCGCTCCCCAATGCGAACTCGATGTTGTCGATCGCGTCGGCGGCGGTGACGGGTTCGCGGCAGGGTTCTTCTACGGGCTGCTCTCCGGCGAAACTCCGGACGATGCCGTCAAGCTCGGCTGGGCCCACGGTGCGCTCCTCACCACCTTCCCGGGTGACACCACCATGGCGACTCTCGAACAGGTGCGCGCCTTCGCTAAGGGTGGCTCCGCTCGCATCCAGCGGTAACATGAAACTCTCCCTGGGCAGCTGGGCGTTCTCTTTCGGACCGTACGCAGCTTCCCCGGTTCCCTTCAGGACCGTCGTCGAACGTGCTTCCGCCGCGGGCTACGAAGGCATCGATATCTGCGGCTTCCAGCCTCACGTCTCGCTCGACCTCTATCCGACGCGCCTGTCCCGCCGCGATCTCGTCAGCCTGATCGAAGACCATAAGCTCGGCGTCTCCGGCTACTCGGCAGACTTCACAGACATCAACCCCGTCATCCCCGGCAACGAGACCGCCTGGCTCGACCTGCTGAAGCGCAACGTGCAGATGTGCGCCGACATTCACAGCCCTTCGCTCCGCATCGACACCGGAGCCGCCCCCGGTTCTATACCCGATGACGATTACGACAAGGCCTTCCACCGTGTCGCCGGTCTGTGGGCGAAAGGTGCTGAGCTTGCCCAGTCGGCGGGCGTACGCCTCGTTTGGGAGTTCGAGCCCGGCTTCGCTTTCAACAAGCCCAGCGAAGTCGTCCGCATGCATCAGGAAGTCCGGCACCCCAACTTCTCTCTGGTTTTCGATACCTCGCACGCCTACATGTCCGCTGTCGCCGCCGCCCGCCAGCACGGCGAGCCCGAGCACGTCAAAGGGGGCGTCGAGGCATTCCTCGATAAGCTCCACGGCCGCATCGGCGCAATCCACATTGTTGACAGTGACGGCACGCTCTATCACGAAGAGTCCAGCACTCACCGGCCCTTTGGCGAAGGGCGCCTTGACTTCAGCCGTCTCATCCCCAGGCTCCTCGCCGTCCCCAACGTCAACTGGTGGACCGTCGATCTCGCCTTCTGGCCCGGCGCCTGGGATCTCGTCGAATCCAGCCGCCAGTTCGTGCTGAAATGCGTAAAGCCCGGCAAATAGCCGTCCTCGGCATGATCGTCAGCGGCCTCCTGGCCGCGATGAAAATCATGGCCGGACTCAGGGGCCACTCCGCGTCCGTCGTAGCCGATGGCTTCGAGTCCGCGGCCGACGTCTTCGCCTCAGGCCTGGTCCTCATAGGTCTCATCCTCGCCGCCCGGCCCGCCGACGAGAACCATCCTTACGGCCACGGGCGCTTCGAGACCCTCACCGGTCTCCTGCTGGGGTTCTTCCTCCTTGCCGCCGGAGCCCTCATCGCCTGGCACGGCATCGCGGGGGTTGGGGACGCGCTCGTCCCCTCATCCTGGACCGTGATCCCGCTCGTCGTCTCGATCTTCGCCAAAGCCGGGCTCGTCTTCGTCAAGTACCGTCACGGCAAGAGCATTGGGAGTTCGTCCCTCATAGCCGATGCCGCCAACGACGCCATCGACATCGTCTCCGGACTTGTCGCCCTCGCGGCCCTGTCGCTCACCTTGTGGCGGCCCGTCGGCTTCGCCCATGCCGATCACTATGGCGCCTTCGCCGTCGGCATCATCGTCATCGTCACCGCTATGCGCGTCATGCAGCAGTCCTCCATGCACCTCATGGACACCATGCCTGAAGACGCCGCCATGGATCAGGTCCGTAACGTCGCCATGTCCGTCGAAGAAGTGAAGGGTGTTGAGAAGTGCTTCGCCCGCAAGACCGGCCTCCAGTACCACGTGGACCTGCACCTCGAGGTCGATCCGCTCATCACTGTCCGAAGCTCACATGAGATCGCGCAGCGTGTGCGTGAGAAGATCCGCGATGAGATCCCCTGGGTCGCCGACGTTCTGGTACACGTCGAGCCCTATGAAGGCTTGCCTAGTCGGCGGACGTGAGACGCGTGCTCGGAGGTCCAAGGTGGATGTGAGCGCCGGTCGCCTGACCCGCCACCGCCATCCGGAACGCGAAGTAGGGGATACGGTTCGCCTCGAGGTAATGCATCAGCCATTGCCCTTCAGGCTGCCTCGGGTTTACCGCCACATCGACACGCCCCCGGTGGTCGAAACCGAGTGACCGGTGCAGTGCCGTCTCACCCTCGGCGCTGATCGGCAGCGGCCTGAAGAAGTGGGAGGAGTAAGCCGCCTCCACCTTCGTCAGATCGGACGGCGTGAAGATGCCCTTGCCGACGTAACGGGTATAGACCTTGCCGGCCCAGTCGGGATGCGACTCCACCTGGCTCTCGATCGTTGCGATGCCCTTCTGGATCCGCAGTGACTCGGCCATCTGCTGGATCAGTTGCGCCCTCGACTGTGCAAGGTGTAGCTCAGTGTTCGCGCGGTCGAAGTCGGCGCCGCTCGACTCCGCTTCGGCCCGCGAGATGACCCCTGAGTTGACCAGTTGCTGCATCTCGATCATCGAATGCTGCTTCCGCAGTACGATGCGCTGCGCGATGATCACCATCTCGTCAGCCTGTTCGGGCAGCAGGTCCTTCGAGTAGACGCTCTGCTTCAGGATCGACATGTCCTTCGCGTTCTCGAGATCTTCCTGAGCCTTGCGCATCCGGATGAGGGGCAGCGCCCCCTCATTGATCAGGGTCTGGATGCGGCCGATGTCCTGCTGCGCACGTATTACGTCCGGATCGGCCATGTCGGGCTTGAGTTCCTGCGCAAACAGGCTGGAAATCAGGAGCGCGGCGAGTGCCGCTATTCGGTGGAACACGTCTATCTTATAGTACGATGATAAACGGAGAAGCGTTTCTGAACCCTACCGCAATTGACACAGGCTGGTTAACCGCGGTACGAGCCGCCGAATCGAAACAGGCTACAAACATCAGGGTGTTAGACCTCACAGCAGTCACCACGTTCTGTGACTACTTCATCATCTGCACCGCGGCCAACAGCCGCCAGATGCAGACCATCACGGACGAGATTGCCATCCAGATGAAGAAGCGGGGAGAGCCCGCCAACAGCATCGAAGGCTATGAGCAGGGCGAGTGGATTCTCACCGACTACTCGGACATCATCGTCCATGTCTTCAATGAGCGCTCGCGCGAGTTCTACGACCTCGACCGCCTCTGGAAGAACGGCACCGTGGTCGATGTCCCCGCTGAGTGAAGGTCTTCCTTTACTACATCGGCAAGCCCAAAGACCCGAACGCCAACGCCCTCGCCGCCGAGTACATCGGCCGCGCGAACCGCTACACTCCCTGCGTAATGGCGGAAATCCGGCCTGACCGCTCCGACTTCTGGACCAAACATCCGACGGCGAAAAAGATCCTGCTCGATCCGGCCGGCAAGTCGCTCGACTCCGGCGCTATGGCCGATCTGTCGCCAAGGCCGAGATGGCCGGGCACGACCTGGTCTTCGTCATCGGCGGCCATGACGGCCTTCCCGCCGCGTGGCGGCCGAACGGCCGATCTGCTGCTTTCTCTCTCCGCCATGACGATGCCGCACGAACTCGCCCGCGCCGTACTCGCCGAGCAGATCTACCGGGCGTTTACAATATTGCGTGGGCACCCGTATCCCCGCTGACGGTGGACTCCGAATCATGTCCTGGTTCAAACGAGATTCCGACTCCGGCAAGCCGCCTGCCGACCGCCGCCGAGCGCACCGTCAAGACCGAAGGCCTCTGGCTGAAGTGCGAAGGCTGCAAAGAGATCATCTGGAAGAAGGATCTGGAAACCACCATCAACGTATGCGGCAAGTGCGGCTATCACTTCCGCATCGACGCCCGCACCCGCCTGCTCTGCTTTTCGATGACGGGCTTTACACGGAACTTGACGCCGAACTCGCTTCCTCCGACCCGCTGCACTTCGTCGACCAGAAGACCTACAAAGACCGCTGCTTGCCGCTGCAGGCTGCCACTTCGCTCAAAGATGCGCTGATCTCCGGCCACCGGAACTCTCGCCGGCCGCGCGCGTGAACATCTGCGCCATGGAACCGAAGTTCATCGGCGGCAGCATGGGCTCCGTCATGGGCGAAAAGATCACCCGCGCCGTGGAACGCTCGCATCGAGGAGCGCATTCCCCTGATCGTGGTCTCGGCTTCGGGCGGCGCGCGCATGCAGGAAGGCGCGGTCAGTCTGATGCAGATGGCGAAGATCTCCGCCGCGCTGATGCGCCTCGACGAATCGCACGTCCCTTACATCAGCATCCTGACCGACCCCACCACCGGCGGCGTCACCGCCAGCCTCGCCATGCTGGGCGACCTCAATATCGCCGAACCGGGCGCGCTCATCGGCTTCGCCGGACCGCGCGTCATCGAACAGACCATCCGCCAGAAGCTGCCGGAAGGCTTCCAGCGCAGCGAGTTCCTGCTGAAGCACGGCATGCTGGACGCGGTGGTCCCGCGCGCCGAGATGAAGGCGTGGATCGCCACCGCCCTCGATTTCTTCTGCGGCCCCGTCGAACGCGCCGCCGCATGACCTTCGCGGACACCGTCCGGTTCCTCTTCTCCCTCGGCCCTGAGCTGAAAACCGTCAAATGGGATCTGGCGCGCGTATCCGCGCTTCTTGACGGAACTGGGCAACCCGCACACGCGGAACCCGCTTCATCCATGTGGCGGGCACCAACGGCAAGGGCTCCACCTGCGCCATGATTGCCTCCGCGCTGCGGGTCGCCGGATACCGCACCGGCCTCTACACTTCGCCGCATCTGGTCGACCCGCGGGAACGCATTCAGATCGACGGCGAATGGCTTCAGCGAATGCCGACTGGGTCGCAGCGTTCGAAGCAGTCCACGCCGCGGCGGAGCGCCTGCTCGCGCGCGAGGCCATCGACGTCACATCCCAGCTTCTTCGAAACCGTCACGGTCATGGCGTTCTTCGCCTTTGCGCGAGGCGGCGCCGACGTTGTCGTCCTTGAAGTCGGCCTCGGTGGACGGCTCGACGCCACCAACGTCATCGAGCCGGAACTCGCCGTCATCACGCCCATCGATTTCGATCACGAAGCGTTCCTCGGATCCAGCATCGAATCCATTGCCGCCGAGAAGGCCGGCATTCTGAAGCCCGGGCGCCCGGCGGTCTTCGCGGAACAGCGGCCGGAGGCCCTGACCATTCTGGAGCACCGCGCGCTTGAGCTCGACGTCCCGTGAAACACTCGTCGCGTGGCGGATCGAAGACCTGCAGCTGGACAAATTGGGCAGCCGCTTTACGCTTGCCGCCGATGAAGAGATCCCGATCGAGTGCCCGCTCGCCGGAGAGCATCAGGTGGAGAACGCGCGCACCGCTGTCACGGCTCTGAGTCTCTTCGGAATTCCGGCCGCGGCGATTCGCGAAGGCATCGCACGGGCCGCCTGGCCCGGCCGGCTCGAACGCGTACGGAGACCTGATCCTGGATGGCGCGCACAACCCGGCCGGCGCCCGCGCGCTCGCCGCGTATATCCGGCAGTTCTTTTCGCGACGAGCCTGTGCGCATCATCTATGGAGCCATGCGCGATAAAGCCGTCGAGGAAGTCACCAACACGCTGTTTCCGCTGGCGGCCGAAGTGATCGTGACCGCGCCCGATCAGCCGCGCGCTCTTAGCCCTGAATCGCTCGCGCCTATGATCGATCACCCTAACGTCCGCACCGCACCGGACATTGCGGAGGCTCTCCGAATGGCGCGCGAAAATCCCATGACCACATTCGTCACAGGTTCGTTGTTTCTGGTAGGCGAAGCCCGAGATGCCGGATGATCCGCACGCAAACTTCAAAGCCGAGGTTGCCTGCTATACGGCTGCCGATCCCATGCCCACCCTCGCAACCTAAGCGCGGGGACGGGTATCCCGGTCGATACGCTTGTCCGCTACGTGCTCGTGAAGTACGCGGCTTCAGGCTCCGAAGCTCTGCTCTCGATGGGTCCGATCGTCTTCCGACAGATGCAGGACCTGATTTCGAAAGCGGAAGAGCAGGGAACGGACGAGGCCAGGCTGCACGCCTATGAAGGTCTGAAGCGAATCGTTTCGTGGCTCAGCGCCGCGTAGCTACCAATCGAGAACCGCTCCGTCATGCGCGCGGACCGGGCTCATCGGTTTCAAGCCGGACGAAGATCGAGTTCCGCATCTCGGCATTGCAGTCGACGGTTCTGAGGGCGGTAATCTTCATATTGACGCTTCAGCTTACAACCCGTCGCCTGTTGGCCATGGCTGCGACTGCGCTTGTCGGCGTGCTCTATCTGGCCAACCTCACCGCCATGGGGCTGGTCAGCAAAGACGAACCGAGATACGCGGACATTGGCCGTGCGATGGCAGCA